>NZ_JABXYX010000398.1 GCF_017982655.1 Brasilonema sp. CT11
ATACTTTACTGCAAGGGTCAGCCGATTTGATAGACGAAGCTGAAAAATATAAATAAGACTAATCATTCATTCATTAAGTTCGCGAATAATATCCGCGAACTCACTTTTTTGTCCAAAGTCCAATCCTATATCTACATCAAAATAAAAGTATTCAGTCAAGTATTTATGACTAACAAACTATGAGTATCGCAAGAAAGCGCCGGAAAAATGTCTGGATACACGAGATCAATGACATTATTCGGGGTGCTTGTGGAGGCTTTTTATTTGGTATCCCTTTGCTCTACACAATGGAGGTTTGGTGGATAGGATCACTAGCAAAACCATCAATGATTATGTTGGCGATCGCGTTGATGTTTCTGGTAGTTTTCTTGCTGAACCGGACAGAAGGTTTTCGTAGAAGCAAACGAAACTCTCCACCCTATGGATCACTCACAGATACTATAGAAGCAATGGGAATTGGATTGGTTTGCTCCGCCTTCATGCTGCTGTTAATGCAAGAACTAACACCTGAAACTTCGATGAAGGAAGCTTTGGGTAAAATCGTCTTTGAAGGTGTACCATTTACCTTAGGCGTGGCATTAGCAAACCAGTTATTAGGAGACACTCGTGATGCTGATGGGCAAGGGCGAACGGGTTATCAAGCAAGCGACGAAAGCGGAAGGAAACCTGATGAGTTACACGCTACCTTTGCCGATATAGGTGCAACCCTGATTGGTGCAACTGTCATTGCATTTAACATCGCGCCAACAGACGAAATTCCTATGCTAGCAGCAGCCATAACACCACCCTGGCTTTTAGCAATTATTGCTACATCTATACTTATTTCCTATGGCGTTGTGTTTCAGGCAGGTTTTTCAGATCAGCAAAAGCGCAGGCAGCAACAAGGAATTTTCCAAAGACCATCTAGCGAAACTATTATGGCATACTTAGTGTCGCTACTAGCAGCAGCTTTTATGCTGTGGTTCTTTCAAAAGGTAACCTTTAGCGACCCCTGGACAATTTGGCTGGAATACACTTTGCTACTGGGATTACCTGCGAGTATCGGAGGTGCAGCAGGCTTTCAAGGGTAGGTATTTAAGAAAGGCATAGAGAAGCAGGTAAAATACTTATCTGATGGAAGTCCGCAGAAATATCCAAGGCAAAAGCAGAGGATAATCCAGGGTGTAGGAGGGTGAATGCAG
>NZ_JABXYX010000234.1 GCF_017982655.1 Brasilonema sp. CT11
CTAACAACCAAATTATTTGGTTGCGAGTCCGTTCGATTGGATCGATCGCCTGACGGTAACGATGCTCCAGTTCTGCGATACTTAGATGTGGTTGTAGCGTTAAACGTTTTGGCATATACCAGCAATTGTTTTTTTTAGAGAAATTATACACTTACTATGCCACCGGACATGATATTATAAGCTAAACCACATCTAGTTTGCATATTGAAAATTCTTGTAACTCTTATGGGGTGGGTATCTGGTCTCCCTTCATTATGCAATTTAAATGTGGAACAGCTTAGTCATTGTGACCTCCTCCGAAGCGATAGCTAGCCCCTAAGGGGGCGCTGCGCAAACGCTGCTGCGCAAAGCGCAGATCGCAACCTACTGTTTTTAGTAGCGCGTGCGTAAATCATACTAAAATTAGTTGGAAATCAGCGGTTTGCTAGCAAAATCACCTAAGCCGATACTAGAAAGCAAATCCTGCCACTCTTGCTCAAGAGTCACATCTTGGGGATTTTTTTGACGCAATTGTGCCACTGTTGTTAATGCTTCATACCATATTCCATTGCTCGCATAGATAGCAACTTGCTGTCTTGGCTGCGCCTGCTTGATTTGTTGGACGATCGCCGCCTTTAAGTTAACTCGTTGTATGACTCCTTCAACATAAACTGGGCTTTGTTGCTTTTGGCTATCGCAGTATACATTCATAAACCACCGATACTGTTTGCCTGTAGTTAGTGGGGAAACACTAGCAGGTAAAGAAACGCTCATGACTCCAGGTTCACTTGGTAAGGTAATATCCTGTCGGTAGACTAGATTTGATTCTGGATCAAGCAATACAAAATTAGCGGGGTAGCCAGAACCTTTGACATAAGGTGTGTAGAACCAGAAAGTTGGGCGTTCTGCTGTGGTTTGTCCCCAAACATTCATCACCGATGTTGGTTGCTCAATCAAAGGAACTAAAGCCGTGAGTCCAGGTTTAGGAACTGGACATTGACCCCGACTGGCTCCCCCATACCGACGACCACCAGGAGGTTGTCCTGGCGGAAGTGGAGGTAGGACAAGGCGCAGAGGCTGCTTGCCAGAAGATGTCGTTGTTAAGGGTTTTGATTGTGATGCAGACTGAGTGATCGCCGATGTTGTGCTAGGGAGCAAACTTAGGTACCCCAGCACAACTGCCAACAACAGTTTCATCGGTTGTAAAATCATTTTCATAAATCACTGTTAACTATCGAGTGTTAACTGTTAGCTGTTAACTATGAATAATTTCGAATTTTGAAACAAAACGATACTCATTGTTCCGACAAGTGCCAACGCTGAAGGTACAAACGGCACCCAATATCCTTGGATGAGTAGACCAAAACACAAGATGTAGAGAATTCCACAACAGACAAAGACAAAAAGTGTCAATCTGGGGAGTAAACGCACCCGCCAAGCCAGAACTGCTCCTACCACAGAAGCACTGCAAATCCAGATCACCTCACCCCACAATGACCAAACTTGCAACAAAGGACGTTTATCAAGGACAGCGCTGAGGAGTTGACTGACCATTTGTGCTTGTACAAGCAATCCTGACGTTCGCTGATCAAACTGATTTTCATATGGTGTGCCCCAATAGTCACGAGACTCTCCTTTAGATACAACACCAATTAAGACAATTCGGTTTTTGATGGCATCTGGATTAACCTGATTTGATAAAACTTGTGTTAGCGTCACTTGTTCAGCGATGTTCTCTGAGGAACGATAGTTCAGCAAAATTTGACCACCATTGGCATCAATGCCTTGATATCCGCCACTGTGACAGGTCAAACCAGGAAAAACAGTATTGCCAAGCTGCAAATCCCCTTGTGTGGTGAACTTTGGTTGAATTCCCTTATCGGCAAGCAAATAACGAAATGCTAGCTGTGTACTGAATGCATAATCAGCAGTACAGGCAGAGACAGCCTCTTGTTCCATAAACAACAGATGTCGCCGTACCACGCCATCAGAATCATGAATAAAGTCGCTAAATCCCAGGCGTTCTTTTGGGATTTCCGGTGGCGGCGTAATACTCTTAACAGGTATTGCAGCATCACTGTGCTTACAAACCCCAATCAAATTTTCAGTTTGTTTGAGACGAGGAATTAAATTTGGGTCTTGCGCTTTAAAATCTCGATAGATATCCAAGCCAATAGCGCGGGGTTCGTACTGCTGAAGTTTCTCCAAAAGTTTATTGAGAGAGATATCTGAGAGGGATTTTCCATTTACATCCTCGCCCCTTTGCCGTTGAGCATCAATATCTGCATCATCAATTGCTACCACCAGCAGGCGTGGATCGCTTTCCTCGTGGAAGATGAGGGAACGCAGACGCATCATCTGGTCAAAAGCTTGGAGTTCACTCATTTGCAGTAACCCCAAAAACCTTAGTGCACAAACTAGGGCAGTGATCACCACTGAGGAGAAAAATGCTAGTGCAAATCTGGGTGGAAGCGTTGGGGGAAGAGGCGACCGCTCTAATGGTGTGCCTACTTCCACCTCAACCTTACCCGTAATCTTGAGCCAAGTAGGAGGAATTTGTGCGAGATTTTGACAAATGACTGGTAACCAAGTCGCGCAGGGAAACTTGTCCTCAAGACCTTGCAACCGTTCCCGTGCTTCCCGCACTGCTTGATAAAAGGACTCACCCCCAGCAAACCCTTGTAGAAAATACTTCAAAAATTCCTGTGCAACTAAGTCTGGAACAGGTTCGCGCATAACAATCATCTGCGGAATTTGCAAATCAGCCAGTTCTCGCGCCAGTCCCAGCCCATCGCAGGAGTTGAAGATTGCCAGTTGCAGTCCACGTTCCACAGTTTTTCTCAGAGCATAGCGTAATTCGCTGATGGTGAGACTATCGGTTTTATTCAGGTAGATTCGCCCAGATCCATCTTTGCCATGACTCGAACTGTGTCCAGCAAAGAAAAGAATATCCCAGCTGTTACCCCACAGAAAGTCAGTTAATTCTTTGCGTTGAGGTTCCACCAAAAAGGTGACATCTGCATCTGTTAGCTCTTGGAGTAAAGCACGGTCAACTTCTGTGTCAATCCCCTGACTATTGCCAACAATGGCTAAAATACGAACTTTGTTATTAAGTGTTTTCTGGGAAGAGATCTTTTCGTATGTAGGCGATGCTAACGCAAATTCAGCTTTTGGATATCGTTCTAGTAAATCCCACAAATGCCAAGGTAAACGTTGTAACTGGGTATTCTCAGTTTGTAAAATCACCCGTACTTCATCTGTAGGCAATAATTTTTCTAGCCATTTCTCGCGGATGGGGCGAAATTCTTCTGTTCGTAGCCACGTGTTGAAGCGCGATCGCAAAATATGAGCAATATTGTCACAGTCTTGGGTGATGGACACATTTGTCACCTGCATTTTATCAGCAGACAAACGATAACTATTACCCAATCTGAGATAGCTAGACTGCCAGTGGCTATAGTACAGTGGCATTTCTCCTGCTGCAGGTAACTTACCCGTGATTTCAGTTGAGGGACGCTCACCTTCTTCACCGATTTGTAGCGTTACGGCAAACCCCTGCTCAAAGCTACCATCTGCAAATTTCAGAACCACAAGCTTGCCCATAATTAAAGCAAAAATACACGAAGTTGGGAAGCAGAATAACTTTTAACAATTGAAGTCTTAAGTGTTGACTCTTGAGCTTTAACTAAATGATAAAGTTCTGTGTGACACTTGCATCATTCAATGATACTTTAACGCTAAACTGCTCTGTAGGTTCGCCTCTAAACTGTAATTGCAGGTAATTATCTGCACTTCTGGCTTGAGTTTCCAGAAAAACGGTTCCAGACTGATCTAGCACCGTCAGTTGTACTCCTGGTATAAGGTAAATTTTATTACCGGTAGGATGCAACTGAAGACGAACGCCAGTTTGTTGGTCAGTTTTCGGTCGAATTTCGACAATTAATATGACGGGTTGATTAGCAATTTGGATTCCTAAATCAATCAACTTTGCGCGTTTGGTAAATGCTTGTGTTTTGTTAGGATCGTTTTGCACAAGCGTCTCACCATTGCGAAAAGCATAACCTGGTCTAATTTCCGGCTGATTCCACAAAGATTCAACTGTTTGCCAACTAGCATCGAAGATTCCAACCAACCACTGGCTCAAATTCACCAATGTCCTGATCGGTGTTTGTCGCAGCTGTGCGATATATTCGATAAAATCTTCTAAGGGTTGCAGTTGACTTAAAGGTAATTCTTCAGTTGCCACATTACGAACAAACCCTAGCAACTTTGCTTGCTGAAGCGATTGATCTATTTGGACGACGACATAACCCACTCGTTCTTCCCAAGTTTCTGGGGGAATGTAACATGTTTCTTGCCCCAAACGCACGGGACGACACTCTAAACGTCCGATTCCTGGCAACTCTAAGTCTGCTACATCACTACATAAACGGATAATAGAGTTCCAACTGTCACATTGTGTTAACTGAGTGGGAATATCCATCATTTCCAAGTATTCATTTACCACCCATACACAAAGTGTATTTAGTCGGACTTGTTCGGCCTTTTCAGGAGTTGGTTGCTGATTGGCGAACTGCTGGGCAGTTCTACACGCTGCTTGAGTAATAGGCAAGGTTAAAGCTAAATCGTCTAGATTGTGGTTGGTGCGCCTCATATGAAATCCCCAGTGAAGAACGCTGCTACATACATATCGTTCCAAGGTATGTTATTTACGCAAGAGTAAAGAAAAGCAATATTTCAACTGAAAAGCTAAATTCACACTTATCAATTGTTGTTCATTGTTCACTGTTCACTGATTTAAGCGTCTTACCAATAGAGTTGGGCAAATTTTTGTAATAATTTTTAACAAATTATTACAAAAAAATCCCCCACATCTGTACCGGCAAACACAGGATTAGTAATCAAGTGTTGACAGATGTAGGGGAATAATTTACTCGGATTTTGGTTAACCAACTATAGGAAGCAAAGAACCTTATTTAGTATTCCCATCGGAAATTGAAAAAAGATCAGCGATTTCTGATGAGAAGTCGGGGATCTTTTTTCTCGTGCCTGTAGGGTTGAGTACTCCCCTTGAGCAAAAATGGACATCCTAATGCCTGTGAAAGTAATAGTGCGAGCATCTTGCTCGCGTATGATAAGCTGTTGTGCCTTTAATTTGCACAATTTGGGCGGGCAAGATGCCGACTCCACAAGAGTTTCATTTAAATACGGTGTGCAAATTGTAAGATTTTCAGCTTAACAAGCGAGCAAGATGCTCGCACTGCGTTTGGCATAAAGAGCGAACATTTGCGATGCTCGCTGTTAATCTCGCGGATTAAGTTGAGGTGAAGAAATATTTGTGAGGTAATTGACTAAATCGCTGGGATTAGAGAAATCCAACAGCGCCTCAGCTAACTCCTCTAAGTAGGTAGGCGAGAAAATTTATAGGTATGTAACAAAAAGTTAACCAGAGCAATTGGAGTTAAATTTTACACGTTGAGTATTATAGTTTCCTCTTTCTCCCCTTGCCTTAACCCCATTAATAAC
>NZ_JABXYX010000399.1 GCF_017982655.1 Brasilonema sp. CT11
TTCTTCGTTTCATTAACAACCACAATCCGGATGCACCAACTCCTGTCAACGTATTAGTGAATGGTCAATTGCTTATTGAAGAGACTCCTTTCTGCAGATCATCAGGTTATGTTGCATTTTTCCCTCCAGAAGAAGAGATCGAGGTTACTTTTGTAGAGGCTGCATCTGGTACGAAAATAGCAGAAAGAAGATTCGTTGCTGAGAACGGATACGCATACACTCTTGGTCTTACTGGTCCTATTCCTGGCCCCGAAGGTCAACAACTCTTCAACACATCTCCGTTTGTGATTCCTGACGATCTTTCCATGCCAAATCCCGATCGCTTCAAGGGTCGCTGGTATCGATGGAGCGAAACCAACGTCTCCATTGACTTTATATTATACCACCCTGACACTCCCAATATTGACGAGGTCCGTCTGCGAAAGAAAGCTCCCAAGATCGTCATAGAGTATCCAGAGATGCCCATAGGAGAATACAGCTTTGCCCCTGTTCTTATTGATTCTAGCGAAGTCTTCATTAACAACAACTACAATCCTCCAGAGCCCGTCGGTGTCTTCCACCAAACCATTACTGACGAGGATATCTTCGACATTATCGCATGCGGAAACAGTTTGCTAGCTACCAACAAGCCAAACACTCGCCGTAGTGTCGGCCGTAAATACAAGCCTAAATACGACGGCAGTTGCTTGTTGGTAGACGATCTGACGGTTGAAGGTGCGATCGATCTTTCCGGTGGCGTGTCAAGCGACGGATCTGCCATGGTTGCGTCAGTTATTGGTCTTGCTATGGCTTCTATTAGCCTTATTCTGTAGATATATAATTCAATCTCCTGAAGAGAAGCTCACAATTGAATAAAAAATTAATTAAACGCACAAAATTAGCTAAAATTAAAACTCCCAGCGTAGTCACCCTATGGAGTTCTATGTAATAAATATGACCGATGTTTGATGCTCCTGGAAATTTTCTGATTTGAAAATAAAAAGATATGGATCGTCCACAACCATTGAAGGAGGAATGCAAGTGTACGAGGTATTGTAATGCTTAAAGCTTTAATGATAGGCCTCTATCATTGATATCCTTACAAAGCGATCGCCACACGCACAATGAGGGCGAAAACTCCGGTGGTAATGTGCGCTGCTGACGCAGCTCTAGTGGGCTTAGTAGGAGCCTTCGAGGG
>NZ_JABXYX010000042.1 GCF_017982655.1 Brasilonema sp. CT11
TTTTTGGAATCTCGAAAATAGTTGAGAAAATTCTCAGGTATTTAACGTAGTTTGGTCGTTTCAGGATTTAAGGGTCGGCTGAAATCGTCAAAAAATGACCAAATCCAAAATACCTACCTTTGTAAGTTGCTAAGGGGAGGGTGCCCGATAGGGCGGGTGGGGTATTTCGGGATTTATAAGTGATTAAGCGAACTTGATATTACCAGACGTTTAAGATCCACTCGCGATCGAGCTTGTACTCCATATCTACAAACATGGCGTTAGCGATCGCATCTCCCAGCCATTCTGCACCTCTATAGCCAATGACGGGGTTTTTCCACAAACCTGAGCGGTCAAAGGTAGGAAAGCCCACTCGAACCATTGGAATTTTGTTATCGATTGCAATGTATCGACCTTTAGAATGACCCAGAATCAAGTCGATATCGCCTTTTTCCTTGACGCGGCTTTCTAGTTCCCACAAATCCGCATTCCAGATCACTTCGATGTCGTACTCAGCGTGGTTTGCTCTCTTCTCCAACTCGGCAAGTCTGGGGTCTTTGGAAGGAGCTTTGTTATCATCTCCCAACAAGAGCAGCACTGGCTCTAACTCAACTTCAAGACAAAACTCTGCTAACCCAATGACCAAATCGGGATCTCCGTAGATAGCTACTCTCTTGTTTGCAAAGTACATATGAGCAAGGTCAGCTAAGGAGTCGATCGCTTTGCCTCGTTCTACTACCAAGGATTCCGGTATTGGTTTACCAGTTAGTTTCTGGATATTTTGCAGCCAGGTGTCAGTATTTTTGAGGCCAATTGGTGTAGGACCGACAACTGCAGGAACACCAAACTCTCTTTCCAAAAAGTTAGCTGCGTTACCGCCTTCATATTTGCATAGGGCAATGGTGCCGATCGCATTGGCAGAATCAGCAATATCTTCGATGGTGGTATTACCATAGGTAAAGCTGGACTTATCCGGCATAGTTGCCGAATTGAAGGTTTCGGTATCAAATAAGATGTTGCCTTCAACTTCCATCTCTTGTAAGATGTGCTTGATTTCAGTGACATCTCCAGGGTTAACCCATCCGGTAATGATATTCAACTTACCATTTGGTTCGCCTTTCTTTGCCAGACTAGTAACAAGCGCCTGTACCCCGACATCATAGCCAGTTACCTGACTACCTCGGTAACTGGGAGTATGTACAGGAATAAGAAGAACCTCGCGATCGGGAAACTCTTCCTTTAAATATTTGTTGACCTTGGTAATGGTTCCTTCGACATCGTCCCCAATTGTCTCGGTTGAACAAGTCGTAATAATGGGAATAATCCGCAGATCAGGATATCGTTGCACCAGTGTCTTTACCCCTTCCTCAATCCGTGGCATACCTCCAAAAACAGCGCTAGCTTCATGGAGTGAAGAAGAAGCAATGTCAAAATTTTCCTTCAAATGCTGAGCAAAGATGAGTCGAACAAACATGCTACAACCCTGTCCCCCATGTACCATGGGGATACAATCTTTGATACCAATTGAGGCATATTCTGCTCCAGCAGGCTGACAGGTAAATATGGGATTGATGACACCACTGCGTTGTTTCTTTTTGACAGATAAAGACATCTTAATTGTCTCCT
Organism: Brasilonema sp. CT11; assembly: GCF_017982655.1. Lineage (GTDB taxonomy): Bacteria > Cyanobacteriota > Cyanobacteriia > Cyanobacteriales > Nostocaceae > Brasilonema. Next base: position 1,606 of record NZ_JABXYX010000042.1, read on the forward strand.
AAATAGTGTAGAAATTTTGAGCAGAAATTTGACTAGAACTTAGAACACTCTGTAGATTTGTCGGTGGGGGTTGGACTCAACTTGCCACCCGATCGTACAGAATTGAATTTTGCCTGAATTCTTTGTTGGTGATTGTGTGAGTTTGGTGGAATTGGCACTTAGATAAATTGCTCATAATCCACCAAACTAAATTTACGAGGTTTGTAGTTAGCGATTTATCGCTTATTTAAACACGCATATTGCTAACTACAAACTCACACCCCTTATGCTAGGGAATGCTAGGGAACTCCTCTTTAATAAAGAGAATGGTGCAATTCACCATTGAGCGAACCAGTGATGGCGATACCGGTCAGTTTTTGTCTAACTAACTCCAGTACTGCCTTTATGTGTGCGTGCTCCATGGTGGCTAACCATGAGAACTTAACTTTGAGCTCAACTACAAGGATCTTTGCGTCTGCATAATAAAGCTTGTCATTAGGTGTTTCAGTAGCTACCTGTTCTCCAGTGAAGATTTTGATGGCTGTGTTGATCACACCATTGATGTTGTCTTCTCTATCCCATGAACGAGAGTGGAACTGCCACAAACACCGCTCTTGAATATAGGCTGTGATTTCCTCTGTTCGCTCTTTAATGTAGGCTGCGATTTCGTCAGATTTCTCCTTCAAAGTTTCATTGTTTTCACCACTGGATGTATCTTCTTCGGTAGGGTCTTTACGGACATCGAGTGCAGCCAATTTCATCAAAGGCGAGTAAATGGCATTGTACATATCGCGTGCCATATTCACAGCACCTTCAAAACCCATGTACGGACCATTGTGATATCCATGTCCGTTGACATAAGGCAGGTGTAATTTCTTGACCAATGCTCCCACCCGTGGTCCAGTTAGAATCAAATCGGGTTTGACCATGTCTAGGACCTCGAAAAATTCGAGTTCGTTGCTATCGTCAATATAGATAGTACCTTCTTGACCTCTAGCAATCACCTTTTCAAAGTCTTCTTGGTGACCAAACTTGGAAGACATGGCAACAACTCTCATACCCAAATCATCTTCCAGGGCTTTGGTCCAGTGCCACAATCTTGGTCCACCTGTCCAGATACAGACTTTTTTACCTGTCAAGCGTTCTTTATACCACGCCAACTTGGATTCATATTTGGCGAGTTCTTCGGCAATCACAGCTTCGGCTCTGTCTTCAATACCAAAGAAAGCACCGATTTTGCGCAACCCTTCTTTTGCATAGTCAAAGCCCCAAGTATCCACGTCTAGACGGGGAATACCATATCTTTTCTTCAACTCATTGGCAATGTATCCAGCAGAACGCGCACAGTTGGTGACATTTAACTGCGCTCTGTGCATGCCTCGCAACGAGTCATAGGTACCGTTACCGGTAAAATGGGCGATGATTTGCACACCCATTTTGTGCATGTACTTCTCTAGGACAAAGCTATCACCTTGAATGTTGTAGTCGCCGATCACATTGACGGTATAATCAGAAGTGATTTCTGGCTCAAATGTTCCCACCTTCTCATTCACCCAGCCAATGTTGAGAACGTGGTGACCTTTAGATTGACTCACACCGGCAAAACCTGGACACTCTACGCAGAAGATGTCTACATCACCAAGTTCTTTTTCGGCGCTTTTGACAACGGCTTTGATGTCATCTCCAATCAGTGCTGTGGCGCAGGTGCTGTAGACAATCATCCGTTTGATGTCAGGAAATTCTTTAAAGGCTTCGATGATTGATTTCTTGAGCTGCTTTTCACCACCGAAGACAACGTGGGACTCTTTCATGTCCGATGACCAGACATACTTGAGTTGGAAGTTGCCGTTGTCACTGGGATAGCGTTTGGTGTGCCAGGTGTCGTAAGCACAACCGATTGGTCCGTGAATCAATTGGATGGTATCTTTGAGGGCACCACCAATCACCAGCTTAGCTCCACAGTAGCTGCATCCTCGTTCTGAGAGTGAGCCGGGTATTGTTTCTACGTTGGAACTTGGCAGAAATTGGGTTGTATCTTCTCCTTTTTCTTTGATATAAACGTGCTTTTCACGTTCGGGTATGCTTTCATCGCATTTCAATAATTTCAATGGCATGCTGTCATTGCTCCTTATGCAATCTCAAGACTTGAACTAAGCTTTTTTTCTTCAGTTCTTTGAGAAGAAAGATTCTTTTCTCTTTTCTCTTTTTAAATACTAACTACAATCAGACATGTTTAACGTCAATTTGATAACAAAATGTCAACAAAATTCAAATAAAAATCTCCTTAAATAATAGACATATCTGTCTATTAAATACTCTATTTTTTTAGATAAAAATGTTTGGATGATTAGACATAATATTCTACATAAATTCTTTAATGAGAAATATTCTTGACTTCTCATATAACGATTATAAATCATTTTTGATAAACAAAACCCCCGACTTCTTATATAAGTCGGGGGTTCTAGGTTTTTCAATTATTGTAAATCAGATAGAATTGCTATCAAAGTCGATAATCTTGGTTAATCTTCTTCTTTACCAAAGATTGAGGACTGTCGTCAATCATTCCATTTCTAGTTTTTCTTAATTGCATCCAACTTTTTGAAGCGTTCAATGGGTACAAAAAAGATGCAAGACAACCCTAGATTCAAAATTCCATTATTCTTCATCATGGGAATATGCTAACTCATTCTCTTCCAGTTGCAGGGCTTTACGTAACATTGGTGGGGCATCACCGTTTAAACTTTGTACTAGCATATATAGAATATTGGGGATTGTATCATATTCTTGTGCTCTAATAGGAGTTACACCCTCCTTCATCAACTTGTTTCCTGCTGGTTTGCCAATAGCTTTAACATATACAATTCTGCAGTCAAGAACTGCTTTCATTTTTGGTGTAATCTTATCCTCATGGGCAGCTTCTTCTAAGTCGCCTTCAAAGGTTAAAGTCTCAACGAATTTAAATCCATCTTTAGAGACTTCATACACATCAATATCTTTTGCCAAGCCAAAGTGAGTGTTAATAAGGGTTCCGTCGCTTGTCGTAAAGGCTACTTTCATTTATTGACTCCAGAAATTTGGTAATTGTTGTTTGTACTTTGTCATTTGTCGCTAACCAAGACTTATGACGAATTAATCATGGTCATAGGAACAAGGGTGTAGGGGTATAGGGGTGTAAGGGTGTAATACCGTTTCACTTTAAGGTTGATACAAATGGGGGGCAGGGAGTAGGGGGAAAGAATTAGAAACCAATCATTTGTATCAGGGATTTCGTGAAATGGTATAAGGGAAATTAACTCTTTCTTTCCCTTGTCCCTCTATACCCCTACACCTGCCCTGTTGGCGCAGCCGCCCTGAAAGGGCTAGGGGCTTGGTCGATTTTTTCATTCCACCAAGGAGCAGGTTTTCTGACTTGTTCCCACACAGGACTATACAAGGCTTTATACAATTCCTGTGCCATTTTCAGCATCCCTGCATAACCAGCGTAGGCATGATGACGTTCATGGTTAAGATCCAAAAAAGGAATCTTTGCTTTTAGTGCTGTGTATTGATTGCTAGCCCCGCCAACTAACATATCAGCTTTTGTATCTTTCAGTACCTGTAGTAATACATTGGGGCTTCCCTTTGACAAAACCATGCCATCTTGACCGAGCAATTGCTTAATTTTGGCTTTCTCGTCTGGTGTACTCTTTCTATCACTGGTAGCAACAACTTCCATTCCTAAATCTCTGGCTGCTAAAATAATCGACCAACTTTTTACGCCACCACTATAAAGAACAATGCGCTTACCTTTTAACTGGGAACGGTAAGGAGTCAGGGCAATATCTAGGGCTGCGGTTTCTTCTGCAATAAGCCATTCTGTGCGTTCTTGAAGATAGCGTGAAGTGAAGTTATCCCCAAGAGATTCGCTTAATGTTGCTGCAATATTCCGTAAGCAACGATTTATGTTTTCCACACCGTAGAAAGATTCTTCAATGAAAGGAATTCCATAACGTTCCTGCATTGTTTTTGCAATTCCTAGTGATACATTCGAGCAAATCACTACATTCAACTTGGCACGATGAGCATAGCAAATTTCTTGATAGCGAGCATCACCCGTCATTTTGGAGAGAACACGAATACCCAATCTATTGAACAGTGGCAAAACATTCCACATTTCACCAGCAACGTTGTATTCACCAATGATATTGATATCGAATGGTGTAGTAACTTCTGGTTCTGCAGTTCCAACTACATGTTCCAATAAAGCTTTACCACCGACGCGGTTACCTACATTTTTACTACCAATAAATCCAGGTGCATTTATATAGACAACCGGAATACCAATTTTTTTTGCAGCTGCTTTACAGATACTATCCATATCATCACCAATCAAAGCGGTGACACAGGTAGCATAGACAAAAACAGCCGCAGGATTGTAGCGTTGAGCGATATCGAGAATACCTTGATGAAGCTTCTTTTCACCACCAAAAATGACATCATTCTCACTCAAGTCAGTGCTGAAACCTATTTTGTATAATTCAGATCCCGAAGAAAGGCTACCACGATTTCCCCAGGGGTTGCGAGTGCAGGCAGCTGGACCATGTATTAAATGAGCAACATCAGTTATTGGTACAAGAGCAACCGTCGCCCCCTCAAAAGCGCAATTTCCTTGGGCTGCACCCGGTTGTGGTGGTTTTTTGCAAGGTTTCTTTTTCTTGCCCTCCAATTTATTCTGGTTATCTTCGCAGGCTGTTTCGTTGAGTTGTTTGTTGATTTGTACTTGAGTGTTTTTCATGTCTTTCCTTGCGTTGAATAGGATGAGGTGAACAAAGAAGGAATGAGGAATAAGTAAAATACTTACAGCAGAATAGAAGCGTCCTGCATTTTAGACCTCAGTGTTGTACTTCATTTACTTGTAATGTGCTATATTATTTCTTTAGATCTTGATTGACATCTTGTGCCAATTTAAAAAAAATTCCTCCTTAGTGACGGTAATTTCGTTTTAGTGCAAACTATAAATTTAATTACTTATAACTACTCAGTTATTAAATGGAATAAAAGGCTTTTCAATACTTTTATATATAGTTCTTGTTTATTTCCGCCATCTTCACTTAGTTCTCCAAAATTAAAGGTGAGTCAAACCCATATTTCGTCAAGATTTGTTGTCCATTTTGGGAAAGAATATACATAGCCAACATCACTGCATAACTGCGGGCATTCTTCATCAAAGTCATACCATAATTAGCATTTACTACCAGATGTTCTGGTAATTCCACTATTTGCATACTCGGGGAAGCTAAAACAGCTAACCTAGCATCGGTACGGTAGCTTAAAAAGATATCTACCTGTTGTGTTTCAGTAATGAAGTATGCAATTTCGTTCTTTCCCTTGGGAACAACAGGAGAATTACGCCCACCTATCAAGCGCAGTGCTTTCTGATTTAGCTCGTGAAAGCTACCTAGTTGTACTTTTTCAGCTTTACGAAATATCTCCTGTGCGTAGTCCCCAGAAGCATCTTCATTTGGTGTTGATGTTCCTAATCTGATTTCTGGATTTAACATCCAATCTAAAAGATTATTTGGCGTCACCTTGAAACTGGGTTTGACAATTGCACACATTTTATTCCTGATGAAATTCACTACAGGACTGCTTTTATTAGCTTTGAGCAAAACAGTCGGAATTTCCATATTAACGCTAACAAATATATCGCTATGTTCCCCACTCAAAAGACGTTTTTGCAGCAAGGCAGAATGGTCAAATTCAATCTTTATAGAAATGTTGTGTTCTCTAGCAAAAGCTTGTGCAATTTCTGAGATAGCACCTTTTAAAGTACCAGACGTGTATAGGGTAACTGAAGTCTGATAATCTTGATTCCAAAGGATTTGTTGTTTCTCATTGAACTGTATCGATATCCCCATAAATACACCTCTTTTTAAGATTAAATGGCATCGCATTAGACTATTTACTACGATTAAATAAATGGATTTTTGTGTTGTAAATAAAAAGGCGATGCCATCAAGAACTGTGTTGTAGCCACTGCCGTCCTTCTGCGTTTTTAATGTGAAGAGGAAAGATAGGGGAGTGGTAGTAAAAGGAGTAACCAGATGGGAGAGCCAGAAGGTATTCTATAGCGTATTTACCCCACATCCCCCTATCGGCAGAAAACCTGTCAAATAGCAATTTTCAACTCTTGGGAAAACACACTGTCGATCAGTTTTTTCTCTGAGTGTGAGAATTAGAGGAAATGGGAAAGGGAAATTCCCTTCCCCCCAGTTGGATACACCTAACCCAACAGAGTTAGATGCGCCTCATCCAGCAAGCTTTTATATGTCGATCAGTTTTTCTCTGAGTGTGAGAATTAGAGGAAATAGGAAAGGGAAAATTCCCTTCCCCCCAGTTGGATACACCTAACCCAACAGAGTTAGATGCACCTCATCCAGCAAACTTTTATATTTAGTGAGAAGTCACAAAACTAATTGTTTCATCAAGCAAAACAAAACTTTTCAATGTCAGATGAAATAAATTGCAGTAGTTGAAGTTGCCTAAGATGTTGCGATTTTCCAAGATCACAGACGAGCTATAAAAAGGTAAAACTTTTCTCTTCATCAGGAACTATGATCTGTCGAATACGCCAAAAATAGATTTACACAAAATCGTAACTAAACTTAATAGCACCTTCCATAAAAGCAACAAAGCCTTCTAATTGTTCCTGTTTCCGTAGGAAGACCAGAAGAATGCTTTCGCTTTTTTTATCCCCTTGCTGCAAGCATAGCATACATCTTGCAAAAGTATTTGCTTTTTTTAAATTTTTTTGCGGCGACCATATTATCTATTTAGCAAAAATACTTACTAAAGCTGGATTCTGTAGCAAGCATAGTACACAGAATGCTAAAATAATTGCGTTAACACAGATACTTTGCCTGCACATGTCTTATAATTACGCTCTAGCTTGTAGGATACGAGCTTCTTATCCTACAAACGCCTACTCTACTCTTCAAGAAGCCCCTATCCTAGAGAAGCGCCTGACAGCGTTATCTCAATAAAGTATAGATTGTTACTTAAAAAAATAGTTACTCCAATTCCAAGAAAATTAAAAAATTGTTTTCTTTTGAACAGTCATTTGTGCTTAAATAATTATTTTGCCGAAAATTAACAGTTAGTATAAGATTACCGAAGTAACAATATATGCCAAGAAAAAATCAAGGATGGATCACATTTCAAGTCTCAGATCAAGAGCGAAAAATTCTGGACGAATTATCTAAAAAGTTGCAATGCACTAAAACGGCAATTCTTCGGGAATTAATACGCGGACTTGAATTCAATTCTTGGCGATACGCGAAGCGTCAAGCCTCCGGCTTATCGCCCTTTGGGCGGCTCCCTGCTGGAGCATCGCCACAATCAATACCAACCAAAAAGCAATCAGAAAAAAACGCTGATACTCACTATATAGATATCACTAGTTCCAAAAAACCTCTGAAAATTAGCTCCCATAATATTCTTCAAGGTGTAGTCACACAAGTTATTCGCACAGAAGTAAGTACTCAGGTAACTTTAAAGGTTGTTCAGGAAGTAGATTTAACTTCGATTATTGCCACTACCTCAGCAGATGAATTGGAGTTACACGAGGGAACAGAAGCTTATGCGCTGATTAATCCCTGTGTTATTTCTTTAGGTATCAAATAATAATCCAACCTCGTTTTTCCCTTCTTTTTCAACTTCAACATCAACTAACAAAATGTCCAATTGATTTACTGTAAAAAGCAAAAATTCGACAAGTATTTTAGCAATTAGTATACTATTCTTGCTACAAGTGAATAAAAAAATGGCAAGTATTTCTGCTAAATGTATGCTATACTTGCAGTAGGATAATTTAAATTGTAAAATCATTAGCAGGTCTTCCAACACAAAGTAGCATACACGCTTAAGACCTTGCTATTGCCTCGGTAGATAAAGTTTGTCCACTGCGGCTTTTTGTAACGGAGAGATACAGCCTCATGAAGCAGGACGGCAGTCTTTGCAACAATCTGAAGTCAATTAGAACTCGCTTGGGCATGAGTCAGCAAGATCTGGCTAATATAGCTGGCGTGACTCGTCAGACTATTAGTGGTGTGGAATCGGGACAATATGCTCCTTCAGTTGCTGTGTCACTGCGTTTAGCTAAAGCGCTTGGCTGCCAAGTCGAGAACTTATTCTGGTTTGAGGAAGATTTGCCGGAAATTGAGGCAATTCTGACTAAACCAGTCAAGAGTGGACAGCAATTGCGAGTTAGTCTAGCACGGGTTGGGGGTCAATGGATAGCTTATCCCCTCGTTGGAAACGATGCTTTTCGTATCGAAATGATTCCAGCGGATGGTGAGGCAGTTGCGGTTCGCGATCCTGTTGCTCCTCCTCCGGGGACTGCGTTCGTCGAAGATGTGCCGAAGGACTCAAACGTGCCGAAGGGCGTTTGCGAAGCGCGCCCTATGCCTAACGACACGCTTCCGCTATCGGCGCTAGCTGTGCCGAAGGCTCAGGCATACCCGAAGGGGTCCCCCGTCAAAAGCAAACAGCCTCACCCTCCGGGTGAGGCACAAAGTAAGACAGGTATAAATAAAGTCCAAGTCAGGCTTTTAGATGACATGGACAAACTACACAATACAGTCGTGATAGCTGGTTGTACACCTGTGATTTCCCTGTGGGCGAAAGCCACCGAACGTTGGCATCCCCAGTTGCGAGTCCATTACAACTTTGCTAACAGCATGGCAGCATTGCGTAGTCTAGACCGAGGTGAAGTACATATTGCAGGGATGCATCTGTACGATCCACAAACCGGGGAATATAACATTCCCTTTGTCCGGAAAGCTTTAGGAGGTAAAAATGCTGTCTTGATTACCATTGGAATTTGGGAAGAGGGATTACTAGTTCCACAGGGAAACCCAATGGGAATTAAGACAGTTCCTGATTTGGTGGATTTAGGAGCAACTATTGTTAACCGTGAACCAGGTTCTGGCAGTCGGATGCTTTTAGAACAAAAACTCCAAGACAAACAAGTGCCATTCCACACCCTCAAAGGATTTGACCATATCGTCCATAGCCATAAAGATGTTGCTTTATCCATAGTCTCAGGAATTGCTGATGCAGGTGTTAGTACAGCATCTATAGCTACTGCCTTTGGGTTGGGATTTGTTCCCCTCCATCGTGCACGATACGACTTGGTAATTCTTAAAGAATACTTGGAAGAAGCACCAGTACAGCAGTTGCTTAGTACTTTGGGACATCGGCTAGTCCAATCCCAATTAGAGGTTCTCGGTGGCTATGACATCAGCAAGATAGGAGAAGTTGTAGCGAGTATTTAGGAGTGAGCAAATAAATTTTCCATTAGCAAATAAATTAGCGATATCTATGCTAAGCTTATCTATAGGAATCTAAAAAACGCGCATCGCAAAAACCTTAAGGGGAAATTAAGATTATTTCAACCTTGGTCTATTACTCTGGTAAATCCGCTTCAACTTGCTACGCTTTTTGTCACCAAGAGATAGAGCCAAATGAAGACTGATAGCGACCTTCGTAACAACTTGAAGTCCATCAGAACCCGCTTAGGCATGAGTCAGCAAGAATTGGCTAGCTTAGCAGGTGTGACCCGTCAAGCAATTAGGAACTGCGCAGAAATAACTTACCCATTCTCTGAAGAGGAAGAGAGAGTAATACTATTTTGAGGTATAATCCGATAGTTCCAGTCTCCATGAAATTCAGACCTTTCTAAGCAGACGCTTGAAAGTTCTTTGTCACTTACCTTAATGCCCTTTTGGTACTGGTTTTCGTCAAGAGTAGCTTGAATTTTCAGTCCTTTTTTGGTAGTAGTGTTACCAATGAGGTTAATCACTACTTCTTTACTTGTAAGCGGTCTGCCTCGCCAATTTTCAGTAATATGACAGAACATACGATGTTCTATCTTATTCCACTTACTTGTACCAGGTGGGAAGTGTGCAACCTGAATTGTCAATCCAAATTCGTTGGCAAGTTCCTGAAGTTGGGTCTTCCATAACCGCAGTCGATACCCGTTGCTACCACCACAGTCTGCTGTAATCAACAGTTGTGTTGCACCTTCATACAAATGGGCATTGAGTTAGGTCGAGGGGGAGTATTATCTCCCCCTCGACCTAACTCAATACCTAAAGGCTGCCATTACTGTACTCACTCCAGTCTGGATGCTTAAGGTATGCTTGAGTAGCACTGACAATTGGTGCGCATGTTGCCGTCATCTCGTAGTTTTTGCTTGTAAACAGCGGTGGTTTTGTGAAAGGAAGGTTTTTCGGTTTCCTAAGACGCTTGTAAGTTTTTGCTGTTTGCGATATTTCTAAGCCGGAAATTACCTGTTGATAGACTGGTGATTGCGGGTTAGCATACTCTATTCTATTCTGTTTGACCGACATCAGGGTTGCTCTCCTCCATGACGCGGAATATGCGACTTAGTGTTGTGGTGAAGGGTGAATGTCGGGATAATTTTTAGGGCATTATCTGAAGCATTGAGCCAGACTGCTATTAATGCCAACGGTTGTAAATTGTTTGAGTTGTATTTAGGAATTCCTGGTTGTTTGCTCATAGACGAAGCCAAAATAATGTGATTTGTCAAAGAAAAAGCAGACACCGAAGTTTGTGCCGTCACATGGCGGTAATTACCAAGTTTGTGTAACACTAATCGAATACCTGATTCTTCTATAAGCTGCACTCTGCACGTCTAGGGAAGCGCCTAAGCTTACCTACGGGTACCGAAACCGTTACTCTACGAGAAGCTAGCTTTCGGGTATTTAAGGATCTACGGCAACAATTTCTGGTTTGCACTACAGCAAGCGAAGACGTGCTTGTGATGCTCTTCTGGAGTCGCCATGCATGGCGATCGCCTTTCTCAAGCAATAGTTCTTTCGTCAGCATTTACCTCTTCTCAGGCAACTTCTGACACTGAAATATCGATAAAATCCTGATGAATCTGCGTATTTTTAGATGCATTCCTTTTGGAAACCGCCTCTTGCAAAAGCTTTGCCGCCCAGTCTACTGCAACCAAACCAGACTCTTTGGCAGCGTCTTGTATCAATGGTTGTAAGTATGCAGGCAGTTGTAGAGTTAAGGTAAAGGTTTCTTGTAATGGTGGCCGAGCCTTTTTGATTTCATCTGACTCTTCCCCTCGATAAGTCCAGAATTCGCAGCTTTGCCCCCGTTGATTACCGTCCTTTTCGATAAAGCTTAATTTCCCCAACTGGTAGCAATAAAAGCTTTGGGGATCATCAACAAACTCTCGGCTGCAATGAGTGCAGTTCCAGCAGCTGCGGGCAACTGACTGTATAGAGTTGTTAGTTGATTGTTGTTTGTCAGGAGTTTTCTTCTTCCTGAATTTGGTTGCTACACTCCCTTGCTGATACTCTTTAGCAACTTGGGTAATGTGAACAGCTGTGACTTTGCCACTTGGAGCTGTAGAAACCGCTTTCGCCCATGCTTCTCGTTGTTGTTCGGGAGGGAGTGCAACCAGAGGACGAGCTTGGCGCTCATTGGCCGGAAGAATTTGTGCGCCATGGCGCACATTTTCATAAACCGAGGCTGCCGAAATCAACTGATAAGCCGAACGCCGAGACATCTCCCAGCGAGTCATACAATATTCCTCAAAAGTACTGTAGTATTCTCGATACAGACGTTTATCTCGAATCTCTCTTAGGGCTTGTCCTATCTGCCAAAAAGCTTTTAAACAACGTTCAACTGTGGCTTCCAACCTCCTTAGTTCTTGTGCCTCAGCCTCGCTGAGCGTATTTTCTATACTCGACAGGTTTTGACCATTAGCCTTGTTTTGCTTACAGTCTCTATTTAACTCTACTTGCTCAATATCGTGAGTGAGAGTAGGGTTAAGTGTATCTAAATCAACAGTAGAGTCAGAGAATGACATTGATATGTTTTCTCCCTAGACAAGGTTAAAAGTCTTTTGTCCTATGAAAGTTACCTAAATGTTCCATGCTTGACTGATGCTTTTGTACACACCAACAAGATTTGCACCATGCAATATTAAGCCTTGCACAATGCAATGCCGATGACATCAATGCTTAAAATTTCTTAATTATTTAATTTCGTTACTTAAATAACATAAAATTATAGATATATATAGTAAAACATCTTGTGAAAAGTTCCTAAAACCCTTGTAAATGTAAGAGTTTTGGTTATAAAGTAGTACCATATGGCCAATTATTAAACTCCACAACGTCAGACCCTAACCGGATCTTTTGGCGAAGGTTAAGACACAATGGAATTAAAGACTAAAGTAGTTCACCCAAATATGACCCGTAAAGTAACTTTGATGAATGATGATTCTGGGTCTTCTACCATCCAGAAACGCCAAGAGCGGCTGATTCATTTGATTGAGCAGCTACTAAAAGACGGTTGGACTCGAACTACTTTATCCGAAGTTATTGGTGTAGATTTCTCAACTGTGTATCGGTGGTTGAAGGGTAAAACTATTCCCGAAATTGACTCCAAAAACTTTCAGCAATTGGCACAGCTAAGTGGTGGCGACAGCAAAACGCTGCAACTTTATTTGGATGGGGAAATTTCTCTATCAGCATACCGTGAAGGTTTGGAGAGAACACTAGTGGAGAAAGTAAAAATCAGCAAAACCTTGACTTCTGAGATGATTAAAAAAGAGGTTTTGGCAAAGATTTATTCACTTGATCCGTTAGATATTGCGGAGGTAATTTCTGTAAGTGTAGCGTTTTTAGCTAAGCGAGCGTGAGCTAATAATAGTTACATTTATTAGATAAATAAATTTTCAAAGCATATAAGAATTGTTTTGTTAAAAACTATTGTATATTTTTAATCTCACTTAAATTTAGTGAGATTAAAATTTGGAATATAAATTTCATATCTTGATAAAAACTTAATGCAGGACAGCGTAAATGAAAGTTTCCTTGGTATTTCTGACAGCATTCCCAAATGTAAAAATTTGAAAGCTTCAAAATGTCTCATATCCTCAAATAATTGAGAATAGTGCTGGCAATAATTATCTATAAAAGTGACTATGTTAACCGCCGTTCTGCGTGCCGTAACCATCATAATTACTTACTGTTTCCGGTTTCATTTCTGAATATACTCTCCCGGTAATAATAAAAGAGGGATCAAAAGTGGTATGCCGAATTATCTGATTTGCAATCTTCAGACATGAGGCGAGTAGAAACTTTTGCCGTTGTCAATTTATGACGTTTCGGCACTTAGTAGTTAATTAACTAACTCTATTGCCTCAACTGTCATTTCCTCGAACATATTTGCTTTTACGCGGTTAAGGTTAACAAACTTTAGCTTGATCGTCTTGGCTACTTTCATCATACTTACTCACATACGAGTGCTAATTATTTCACTTAATTTTTGATGATCCAAACTATTTTGGCTTTTGGCGTAAACTATTGGTTTAGCTTCTTTATCTTACTTTAGTTTGATATCAGATTTATGTATGACATAACTTGTAAATAAATTTTTATATACATTATTTTTATAATATACACGTAAAAATTTAGAGTAATTTTCATATAAACAAAGCTTGCCAACTATATATTTTCAATTTTTGTTAGTTATTTTTATTACATTAATGATTGGAAGTCATAAAAATTCTCTTTTTGAAGTTAATTAAATATTTATAATCATTCTTTAGTCAGAAACGAGTTTTTTTCTTGCTCTTGAGGGATAGTCGCTTTTTTAATATGTTTGCTATCAAGTAGTAATTGAGATGTAAATTTTGAAAAGTAGGTGATTGAGGCATGAAAATCAGGAGCTTTTTACACAGAAAATTTGGAGTTTCTGATTTGCGGTATTTTCGTGATCAACTCCGTCAGCAAAAGCTTATAACTGGCATAGATCCCTTAATGATTGGAGCAACAGCCGCAATGTTGCTGGATATAAGATTAAATGGCAGTTTAGTGAATTTTGCAACTTTTGGTTTTAGTGTTTTAGGTTTTAGTGCGTTTCTATGGCGTTTTGAATTAGACCTGGTATTCAAGTGGATTTCAAGGTTTAATCGTCGCTATAAATTTGCGTTTATTTGCTTTAGTCGGAAGTTTTTTCATAATCGATGCCCTCTCACAACCTGCTTCTGCTCAGTTTTTCAAAAATGCGGAAACATGGATGACTTCGCAATTTTCAGGTACTGGGGAGGCGATTACTTTAGTATTCAACGTGTTGCGGGGATTGTTTTTGCTTTACTTAGGGATTTCTTTGGTTAAAGTCATCCAAGCAGCTCGTCAGGATGAAGATTGGCAGAATTTAGCTCGGACACCAATGATTATTTTGATTGCAATGACGATGGGCGATGTTCTAGCAAACTTGATTATTGGGGGAACTGGTGGTTAAGGATTTTTCACGAACCACAGTGTCTTACTCCCTTTCTACTTAAAGATTACGCATTATGGTAGCAGTTCTTGAGCTTTGGAAGTAAGGGAGGCAGTGCGTTGCAGTCTTGTCTTCAACTTTCTTTGATCTCAGGATTAAACACCTTGACCTTTTGCCAGAGGAGGCAGTGCGTTGCAGTCTTGTCTTCAACTCTCATCATCAACCACCATGACTGAACTTCAATCAAAATTACTATGTCACGCTCACGCCCCGTCAATAGCACTCTAGGAAAGCAACCCAATATTGGACCGTTTCCCGCCGATCAACTTGTACCGTGGGCAATCATTGCAGGGATTTCTTACTACTTGTGTCACGGCTTGTTCCGACTCAATTGGATTTGGACGGGTGCGATCGCTATCTGGTTAATTTCTACTTGGTGGGTACTAACCGCAAATGGACATTGGCGCATTTTATCCAAGTTTATTATTACCCCCAATTGGACACGAGTACGAGTACCTTATCAACGAATTTATACTTCTCCATCTAAATCAAGGAGACGCAAATCCTCATGAGCGCGACTCGCCAACCCAACAAACAAGGTAAGCGAATAGTTGACAACGGAGAGCGCAAAGTACGGCTTACTCCTCTAGAAGATGCCTTTAGTTTGGTGTCGATGCTGCAAATTAAACTGCAAGGACGTTTGGTAGGTGCATATGTACTTCGCAAAGGCGTTAATAACTACCTAATTCACTTTGGGTTTGAGTGCCGAGGAATTCATTCAACCTTGCAGAGCGACCAGATTGACCCCGTTTTTGATGCTATCGAGTCGGGGCTAAAAGATTTACCACAATTTGAGCGCCTCACCATTCATTTAAGTTCCTTCACTGACGACGCTGTACGCCAAAAACAGTTGAAAGAACTCATAAAACAATCACCTAACAAAGAATTGCAATATCTTCTGATGGGCGATCGCTTGCGCGTAAAACAATTAACGCTTCAAGGCATTCGCAAACCCAAACAATTGAGGCTTTACTGCTCCTACACGCTAGAGCCGGAAACTCAGGGTACAACCGACGCAATAGAAAAGCTCATCACCAAGCTCGAACGTACTTGGAAGTCTTTTATCGGCGAACTCGACGAAATTCAATTTACCCAGATTGAAAGCCTACTTTACACATCTTTTACTGATGGCTATCAGCTGTGGGAACAGTTACTCACGAACAAAATGGGCTTGGATATCCGCCCCTTAACGGCTGAGGAACTTTGGGCAATTCTCTGGCAGCGGTTCAATGACACGCCACCACGCCCAGTCCCCCAACTGCTGGTTCTAGATGAAGATGGGTTGCGTGAGGAGGTGTACTCAGAAGTTCATCCTACCTCTTTGCTGATGGAGAGCGAGTCATCAATTCCCGTTGCTGACAGGCGTTGGGTACACATCAAAGGGAAGTACATTGGAGCGCTCACTTTTGCGGATAAGCCTGGTGGTTGGACAGACAAAGAACGTCAGTTGCGTTACCTCTGGGAAGTTATCAGCAGAGAGCGGATTTATGACACCGAGATTTACGCACAGTTAACGCGGGCGAACGAGACACTCGTTAAAACTAACATGCAGCGCCTTACCAAACAATCGCAAACGGCATCTCAGATTGCAGCGCAGGGGAACTCGATTGATGTCAAGGCAATGCTTAACATTAAGAAAAGTGTTGCCGCTCAGGAGGAATTGTACGAGGGAGCAGTTCCCATCCACACATCTGTTGTATTTTTGGTGTATCGCTCTACCAGGGAACAACTGGATGAAGCTTGTCGCTATCTGCAATCTTGTTTTTTGCGTCCTGCCTGGGTAGTGCGGGAGATTGAATACCAGTGGCGGGTGTGGTTACAGACTTTCCCAATTACCTGGGAACGCCTAATGGCAGTTCCCTATAATCGACGGCTGGTTTACCTCAGTCCTGAAGTACCCGGACTGATGCCCCTAGTACGCACCAAAAGCGGTGACAATACGGGTTTTGAACTCATTGCCTCAGAAGGCGGGACACCTACATTTCTCAATCTCTACACCCAGCACAAGAATTTGGGATTATTCGGCACGACTCGGAGTGGAAAATCGGTAGCAGCAGCGGGGATTCTCACTTATGCACTAGCTCATGGAATGCCCGTTGTGGCAATGGATTATCCGAAACCTGATGGCAGTAGCACGTTTACAGACTACACTCAATTTATGGGTAGTGATGGTGCTTACTTCGACATTGGAAAAGAAAGTTCAAATTTATTTGAGCTACCAAATCTTGCACGCTTAGATCCGAAATTACAGCAAGAACGCTTTGAAGATTACAAAGATTTCTTGCAGACTGCACTATTGGCAATGGTTGTCGGCTCCAAACGTGGGGAGTTGGGACTGCAAGAAAGGATGATGACCGATACAGTGCGGTCAATCCTGGCATTGGCAATTAAAGCATTTTTCGGTGACGACCAAATACGCGATCGCTACGCCGCAGCTTTCACTTGTGGCTTCGGCTCACCAGAATGGCAGAATATGCCTACCCTCACAGACTTCTTGAGCTATTGCTCTTATGAACGACTCAGACTTGAACCACTTACCGCAGCTACTAAAGCTAGCTTAGAGCAAGTGAAGTTGCGCTTGCGCTTCTGGCTCTCTTCGCGAGTGGGCAAGGCAATTTCCCAACCTTCTACTTTTAACAGCGATGCCAGGTTACTTATTTTTGCACTGCGTAACCTATCCAATGATGAAGATGCCGCAATCTTGAGTTTGAGTGCGTACAGTGCAGCGCTCCGTCGGGCGCTAGCTGTCCCAGCAAGTGTATTTTTTATTGATGAAAGTCCAATCCTTTTTGAATACGATTCGATTGCAGCGCTTGTCGGCAGACTATGTGCCAACGGTGCTAAAGCTGGGATACGAGTCATTTTATCAGCACAAGACCCTGACACCATTGCAGCTTCTCCAAGTGGGGCAAAGATTTTTCAAAACTTAACGACTCGCCTCATCGGTCGCATTCAACCTTCGGCAGTTGATAGTTTCGTGCAAATTCTCAAGTACCCTAGAGAGATTATCGATTACAATGCGACTGAGAGTTTTTTTCCCAAAAAGTCAGGTTTCTACTCTCAGTGGCTTCTGGACGACAACGGCATATTCACCTTTTGTCGGTATTATCCCGCCTTTAATTTGTTGGCAGCTGTAGCGAATAATCCGGACGAACAAGCACAGCGCACAGCAGCAATGCAGCAACACCGCGATAAGTTTGTTGGCTTAACTGAGTTTTCTAAACAACTTGTTGCCAACGCAACGAGGTAATTTTTGAACGATGAACAGGACTGATTTATGAAGAAAGTTAAACAGATGATTGCTGGAGGTCTAGGTACGATTGCTATCTCTGTAATTGGACTGGCAGCTGGTGCAGTGGAACTACCACTCATTGGGGATAGCCCTCTAGCAAAAGTTTTTGAGCCATTGCAACAGCAATTGAACTCTTGGAATGCTTATGTTTCCTCAATTCTTTCTGACAAACTTCAACCTCTTACTAAATCTTTGGGAGGAGATTTGCAAGCTGCGATTAATGAGGCGATGGGCGCATTGGGTTTACCCGACCCTACCCAGACGAGGAAAGAAGTGGAAAAGATTGCAGCAGGTTCCACTACGCCCATCAATGGTGCTGAACGAGCCACAAACGAGGTAGACCGCCAGATTACTCGTGCTGTGGCTGATGCGACACTTGGCAAGCTAGGTCAGCAGCGTACCAAAGAGCAAGTGGAGAAAACACAAAGTTCAATTCAACAAGTCGTGGTACACGCTCAAGCTGCTCAAGGAGAAGTGGTGACGCAGAATGTCATGAAGCAAATTGCTGCTCAGAACGCCCAAACTGCTGCAATTTTAGGGGCGATGCGGGCGGATGGCTTGCGGCTGCAACAATCCCAAGATTTGGCAAACACCAACCTAACTAATATTTCTCGTGCTGTTGACGGTCAAAATCAAGCCAAAGTCCGCGAAACAGTGGGTCAAGGTTTTGAGAATTATCGCACTGCTGCTAGAGCGTGGTTGTTTTGAGGAAAAGGGGAGTGCGCCGCCATGATGTACTTTGCACTGCTGTCTACTAGATTAATTCTTGCCCAAACTCAAAAAGTTGGTGAAGCGGTTTCCAAGATTACGGAAGATGGCGCTGCTGCTAGCGTTGCTATTGCATCTGCAATGGATGGACTTTGGGATGACGTACTCAGTAGTGGTTTATATGCTGCGATCGCACGGCTAGGGATGTTTTTTGCCATTGGCACCTTGCTTGTATTCATCGTGCAGTGGACAAAAGACATGGTGGATGGTGACAATTCCAAACCTTTCACTGAACTTATCTGGCCCATCGTTGTGATTGTCCTCTTAGCCAACAACGCGACTGTTCTAGCTGAATGTACCAGAGGACTTAGGGAAATGATTAACCAAACGAATCAAACCTTGCTAACTTCCACCTCCAGTTCAATTCGTTTGCAAGAAGCGTATCAACAGGTGATGCAGCAGAGTGGTGCTGAAAGTGCCGTGCGTGGCTTGATGACTCAGTGTAATGCGATCGCAGATCCCCAACAACAAACGGAATGTTTGAAAAATGCCGCAGATCAAGCGCAAGAAATTGCAGATCAAACCAATGGTGAGAAAAAAGGTGGGTGGTTTCCTGACTTTGGGCTGACTGAATTTTTCAGTACAAACCCTCTTCAGCTGGCGGTAAGAGGCTGGTTAATTGCTTTTAGCATCGCCTTTCAATGGGTGACTGAAATTTCATTATTGCTCACGGGTTTACTCGGTCCCTTAGCAGTAGGTGGATCATTGCTGCCCGTTGGTCAAAAAGCAATATTTGCGTGGCTAACGGGCTTTTTTAGTGTAGGTATGGTCAAGCTTTGTTTCAACATTATTTGCGGTTTAGTCGCAACACTTGTATTAAATGCCGAAGCAAATGACCCGCTCATTTTCGCCTTCGCCACTGGACTAATCGCCCCGATTTTATCCTTGGCTTTAGCTGCTGGTGGAGGAATGGCGGTTCTTAACAGCTTGTCTAGAGTTGCCACATTTGGATTGTCTAATCTCTTCATAAGCAAGAATTGATGAATGTTAATCTCTTAATAAATAACAATGTATGACAGACTCAGCTACTCAAAAACGCTTAAAATTTCTCAACAGACAGCAACTCAAATTTTCTACACCTGATGCTTTAGCTTTATTTGCATTAGGGACATTCGCTTTGCACCTTCTCACCTTTTTTCTGTTGGTGTTGTTGTATGGTGCGTACTCCACGCTGAGTAAAAAAGAACCTCCCTCATTAGTGCAATTACAAGACGGTAAATCAATCAAAGCAATTCCCTTGGGAAGTCGGGAGCGCACTCCTCAAGTCGTGACGCGCTTTATAAATGACACTATGATCTTAATGATGAATGCGAGTGGAAGCTTGCCTGCAACTACACCAGAAGAAGCGCGTGAACCCAAGATAGATTCAGGTGTTGATATCCGTGCCGTCGGAAATGGACGAAGTAAAGTTACGACTGCTGCGTGGCAAGCTTCTGCCGCTTTATCCGAAGACTTTAGGAAAGAATTCTTGAAACTGCTTGCTGATACGACTCCTCAAGGGGTGTTCAAAGGTACAACTCAAATGGTGTTAACGCCCCTTTCGATTCAACCCCCTGTAAAAATTGCTGAAGGTAAGTGGAAGGTCAAAATGGTTGCAAATTTAACTGTGTTTGACCGGAGAAATAATTTAGGTGAAATTATCCCATTCAATAAAGAAATTTTTGTCCAGGCAGTTGAAGCTCCCGATCCACCAGTGCAAATGACGGGATTGACAGCAGTAATTTATGGAGTGCGAAGTTCTGGGTTAGAAATTTATGCGATTCGGGATACAAGTGAGGAGAATTTGTAATGAGTGAACAACTCAATGGTGCAGTAAAAAAAATAATTGATGAATCTGAATTGGATGATGAGGTTTGGCGCAGATTCAGCGAAAGTGATGCTGAGTTCGAGATTGATTGGGATGAAGGGACACTTGCCAAGTTATTGGATTTTGACGACGATAGTAATCCTGGTTCGACAGTCGTTACTGCTGAAGTAGCGCAGTCCCTACAAACTCAAACAGCGAATGCGAACACTAACGTCATCACTCAATCTGAGTTATTTGATGATCCTCATGCAGGTAAAACACAGCCTACTTTGGCGGGTAATCCCTTTGCCAAGTTTGGCACAGTGGGTTTGGGTTTGGGGGTAGTGTTTGTCACGGCTGCGTTTTTTCTCAACACAGTGATGAAGGGAAAGCCGAAGGCTGCGCCAGAAATGGTGAAGACTACGCCGAAACCTGAAATTGTTGCACTAGAGAAAAAAGAAGACAAAGCAGAAACTGGGAAGCTGAAGGCACAACTTGCTCTAGGCAAGCAAGCCGAACAAATTAAAGCGGTGGAGGCTGCAAAGTCACCGAAGTCTACAATAAACGAGTCTCCGAAGGAGACACTGCCCAAACGCACTATCCCTATCAACAAACCCAGTCCAACTCCGCACCTCCAACGTCCAGATCCAGCAGTTCAATTCATACCCCCTCGTAACCCACCTTCACATGATGTATCAGAGCGTAGTTTTCCAGTTCGCCGGTTGCTTCCTCCAGTGGAAAACGTTGCCTTGAAACCAGTTCGTTCTGCTTTTAACAATGAACTACCCATAACTTCAAGTAAAAAATCCCCAAATGTGCAACAAGCTGACCCGTTTGCGAAGCATATGCCCGAAAGGCTATTAGAACAGTGGGTGGCGATGAGCCGCTTAGGGAGTTACGGTAGTGGTAAGAAGCAGTTGCAGACAAGCCTTGCAACTGCAACACGACCGCAAAGTGAATTTCCCTCTGCATCAAATGTACAGTCGTTCCCCCAGGAACTTGTTGTCGTTGCGCCTAAAGCAACGCCTGTGGTGTTCGCTAGTGAGGGTGCTAGGGATGTAGTTGCTCCTCAAAGTCCCTCTGCTCCCCCATTGCTTCCAGATCCAAATCTAGAAAAAAACATTTTGACTGGTAACCCCGTGCAGCAGTTAAGAGTGGGAATGACCGCAATAAATGATTCGGAATCTCAAATATTAGATGAAAGAACGACGGTGCAGCAGTTAAGAGTGGGAATGACCGCAATAAATGATTCGGAATCTCAAATATTAAATGAAAGAACGACGGTGCAGCAGTTAAGAGTGGGGATGACTGCAAGAGGTAAAATCGCTACCCCAATGGTATGGGTTAACCCTAGTACTACTCAAACTAAATCCGATGGACGCAGCCAAGGAGAAGAAAATTTCGTGGTGCGTTTAACTCAACCTATCGTTGACGATGAAGGGTACGAAATTTTCCCAGCTGGTAGCGAGATTGTTTGCACCGTGCAAGGTGTTCATCAATCGGGTTATACAACTGTGCAAGCAACCCGCCTGGTGGTGGATGGTCGAGAGTATGTCCTGCCAAAGGGCGCGATCGCTATTACTGGAAAAGGTGGTAATCCCCTCATAGCATCTCGTTACGGCGATAAAGGCGCGGAGATTGCTTCTAGAGATGCTACGGCGTTTGTCTTTGGTTCCCTTGCCAAAGTCGGTAAAGTCCTAAATGAACCTGATGAAACGTCCTCTTTTGCGAGTGTGGGAATTGGCGGCTCTACCAGCACAACTTCAATTAAAGGTAACAAATCTAACTTGTTGGGTGCAGTGTTGGAAGGTGGGTTTACTCCACTGACACAGGAGATATTAGCTCGTAATCAGGCAGCGCTGGCAGAGATTACCAAGCGAGAAGATGTTTGGTTCGTCCGCGCAGGTACTGATGTTCAAATTGTGGTTAACCAATCATTTGAATTGTAAATAACCTCTGTGTATGTACGTACAAAAATGAGCTAGAGGCTTATGAAAAATTCCTTTAGACGATTTACTTTTGGCGCTTTTATTTTCACTATTCTAATTGCTGGAGGCACTGCTGATCTGGTGTCTATGGCAGCTGACACTCAAGAACCGGGAATGGTGCGGCGGGTATCAGTATCGGTAGCAACGGATCAAACAGGTGAAAAGCTAACCACGATTGAATTATTGCCGGGGTATGGCGTTAACTTATCTTTCATCCCCACTGGAGAAACAGTGCAGAAGGTGTGGTTTGATAACCCAGCCATCGCCTCACTTGATGTTGAAGGTTGTCTTGAGGGGTTAGGGCGTGAGTGCGAACAAGAAGGAGCAAGCGTGCTACACCTGCGCTCGATAAAACCTATGAATATTCCAGGTTTACGCAAGACAAATAGCTCACTGCTCACGGTAATTACTAACGGTTCAGATGGGCGCAGGGTGTACTTGTTTCGAGTCGTCGTGGCTGACACCGCTTCTGCAAGAAATCACGTCCATACGGTCGAAGTTTTCCCAGACGCTGCATCCTCACCATCAACACCAACGCCATTACCTTCAGTGATTGGTGCCCAAGGAGATTTTCATCAGATCCGTCGTGGGCTAATGGTTGCTTTAAACCGACGTTTAATCAATGAGAACTCGGTGCTGTGGAATCGCATTGTTAGTTTTTTGGGAAAGGTACGTTTAGGTGAACCACTTTCACAAGCAGCACAAACAAGTGGAATTTCTCTGCAGCTGGTAGCGAAGTTGCAAGAATTCGGTAATATCTCTAACTCTAACCTTAATTCAACTGTTAACAATACCTCAGTACAAAGAACAGATATTTTGTTAAGATGAAACTTTTCAAATTTCTTAATACAATTGGTCTTTGTCTACCGATTTCAATCCTTGTTTTGATTGGGATAATACCAGAAAACGTCCTATCTCAACCAAATACTGTACCCATTCTCAACAGTAAAAGTCAACCAACTCTTTTAGATTCTATTCCCACCACTACTTGGAACGGCGCAAAATTACCAAATTGGGTAAACATTACTTTTAATGAAATGCCAGGAATTAGTGATAGTGGCAGTTTCATTGCTCCAGAGGGAGTGCAAGACCAACTGGGCTACGACCCCTCACGTACCTGGAGTGTTGGTCAAACACCAGACCAGTACATGATGTTAGGGGACTTCCAAGATAGTTTCAAACTTCAAAATTTTAGCTTGAGTGAGATTTCCAGTCTGACTGGATTGGATTTAAGTAAAGTAAAGTTAGATGGTTTTGGAGTGATAAAATTGCAAACTTTAGGCAGTTTAGTTAAGGCAATTCCATCACTTAATCAAGTCCTAATAGCCGATATTCAACCTGTATTCGACCTGCTAAAATCTCAATTAATAAGCCCTGTTGACCCTGCAATTAATATTGGTCAATTACTAAAGCAATCTCCCCATTTACAAAACTTAGAGTTTAAGTCTCTACCAATGGATGGTTATGGACTTGATGCAATTCCAGGTTTAGAACAAACCTCCATTGCTGCCTTTAAAGATTGGCAAGGGGTAAAAATTTCAAATATCCCTGGATTGAATAAAGTGCCATTCAATGAATTTCCCAACCCCATTAATGCTGTTGGAGGAACAGTTGGCAAGGTGGATATTGCTTTTGGAACAGACGAACAGCAACGCGAATACACTATTTCAGGTAGCCATAAAGAAGGCTTTGCTGTCCCATGTCATAAAGATTGCGCTCACGTTGAATTATCTGGTGGGACGAATGTTTTGGGTAAAGCATGGGTCAGTGGTAAGTATCAATTGGTGAATGGTGGTAAAGGGTTTATCGGTTCAGTTAATAGCGGCAAAGAACCTACAGGTCGTCATCCTTTTGGTTCTGCTTTTAAGGTTGTGGTATGGGATGTTTCGGAAGTAGATGGCATCATGAGCCAAGCTTTGTTTTTCAGGGTTTGTATGCGTAACAAGTTTGTTGATTTGGGCTGTACACCCTATTTTATAGGTCCCGTTCCCTTTATGACTTACAAAGAAAAAGAACCCATCTTTTTAGGGTTAATAACCGGAGGTGATGAAAGTTCAGTTTCCACGCCTACAGGGTTGAAGAGTAGTGGATTTCGGTTTAAAAACTCCACTAATGCATCGCTGAATAAGTTATCTAATTTACTGCCAGCAATTAAAGGAGATTGTAAGAAACTTCATTCATCGGGTACAAATATCAATGCTTTGAGTGCTGCTTTATCAAGCATTGAGGGAAACTATGATTCGGTGGGTAATTACGTGTGCGATTCTTTTGGTAATTGTGGTCGGGGACTCGGTACAATGCAATTTATGTCCTACCGCCCAGATGTGCGAAGTATCATCACCTCCAAAAATGGTGGTGCAGAATTTTTAACTCGTGTGGAGAAGGGTGAACTGGTAACGGGTGAAGAAATGGTGCAGTATTTCTCTGCTAGTGACCAGGAGGAGTTGTTTGCAAAGGATGCTACTACTTTGCTTGATCTTGCTGCTTCTGAAATTGACCCAACGACGGGACAACCCTTTACTGGAGAGCGATTAGTTCAACGAGCCGCACAGATGTACTTTGGAGGCGCTGCAATATCCATTGACGGCGGGATGAGCGACATTCAAGGCAAGCTCAGTGTTAAGGGTTACGGCGAAAAGGCGGCTGCATCCTATCAGGGTGCGATGCAACTTATGGGGTGCAGTTAGGAGCAATTATGCAGTCAATAATCAATCGTTTTCCCCTTGTTAAGTCCCCATACCATCGAGTACTACTGGCGTTGGCGTGTGTGGGTTTGTTTGTGGTTCCTGCCTTGTTCGTTAGGGTGACTTCATCAAGGAATCGTGACATAGCGCTTACTTGGAAAGCAGCTCAAGATATTGTACCCGCATCACTTATTCAAAAGACTATCACTCAGAACTCAACTGGTGGTGTCGATGCGAATAAGGTGAAAGTTTTGCAAGTTCCCAACCGAGGCAAAGGAGCATTATTCATCTTTGATTTTCAATCGCCGCAGTTGTGCGGCGCGGGTGGTTGCTTATATGCGGTTTACCACGAGTCGGGTAGCCTGTTGCTAAATGCGATCGCTAACCCCAAATTGCCTAAAGGAGAAGCATTGTTCAAAGTAGATGACGTGGTGCGCAATAGTTTCTCTTGTTTGGTTATCACGCAGACAACGACAACCCCTCTGATGGTATCGCGTACCCAATATTGCTATCAAGGCACAGGTTTTGTGCGTGTTTATGAGGAGCTAACTCCAATGAAACAGAGTTTAAATTAAAATTAATGACGTTATGAATAGTACATTAAAATATCAATATGTTGCCATCGCCCCAACATCTTCACAATCTTTATCTCGCATCACCGACCAGTTAAAAAGCGTGCTCAAAACCCAGTCTGGGTTAATGTTGCTAAGCTGTTTGGTAGTGGTAGGTGTTTTTTCTGCCATGAGCAGTGCCAGAAAGAAAGGCAAGATTGCCACGAGTTACTGGGGTGGTGCAAAAGAACGAACGGCTGCTTTAAAGAAAGCTAAAAAGCAGATGAAAAAGACGACTCGCAACAACGTAGCGCTGTATGTAGGTACGCCTCAACAAATGCGCTCAAAGTTGGAGTCAGAGTGGCGTTCTCAAGGGTTGCTTAAAACCTCTTTTCCTACCTGTAGGACTTACGCATTGCCCTCACTCAGTGCTTGCCCTACACTGTACGTCCCTGATGCCCAAAGAGGAATTGCTGCTATCGGTGCAGCAGGTTCGGGTAAGACTTTCAGCGTCATTGACCCCTTAATCAGAAGTGCCTTTGACCAAGGTTTTCCTGTGTGTTTGTACGACTTTAAATATCCTGCCCAAACAAAACGAGCCGTTGCCTATGCGATGAAGCGGGGCTATACGGTGCGCGTGTTTGCGCCGGGATTCCCAGAGTCAGAAGTATGCAATCCCCTGGACTTAATCAAAGACGAAGAGGATGCAATTTCGGCTGCTCAATTAGCGCAAGTGGTATCTAAAAACTTTAACAAGGGTGGCGCAGACGGTGGTGGCGACAAGTTCTTTGAGGAAGCAGGCGATTCCCTTGTGGAGGGTATTTTGCTGGTGACGAAAGCGATCGCCACCCTCACCGGAGATGACAAATACTGCGACTTGATGACAGCCCAAGCCATTCTCAGCTTACCGAAGTTGCCAGCTCGCTTAGAAGCTGCATCAAAGTCTAAGCTGAAGGTGTGGACTACTCGCCCGCTTTCTCAACTAATCAGTGTAAAAGATTCGGAAAAAACTGCTGCGTCCATTATCGGTACTGCCCAACGGATGTTTCAGCGCTTCCTCAAACGCGATTTTGTTGGAGCATTCTGCGGCAAGACAACCCTCCCTTTAGACTTGGATGGCAAGCAGCTGATTGTATTTGGGCTAGACCGGAATAACCGCGATATCGTAGGACCACTCTTAGCAGCAATCTTGCACATGATAGTATCGCGCAATGTGTCGCGCACCGTGCCTCGTAAAGACCCTCTGGTGGTGTCACTGGATGAATTACCCACCCTGTATTTGCCAGCGTTAGTAAATTGGCTCAACGAGAACCGAGAAGACGGATTTGTGGGGATTTTGGGCTACCAAAACATTTCACAGTTGGAGAAAGCCTACGGCAAAGAGTTAGCGCGGGCAATTTTGGGAGGTACGGCGACGAAGTTTATATTTAACCCGCAAGACCCGGAGAGTGCCAAATTATTCTCAGACTACTTAGGTGAGATGGAGGTTAACTTTAAATCCAAGTCTCGGAGTACGGGTAAGGGTGGGGTGTCTACTTCACTTGCAGAGCAAAACCAAAAGCGGCATTTGTTCGAGGCGGCGGAGTTTGCGAAGTTGGGAACTGGTCGTGCTGTCATTATCAACCCAGCTTATACTCGTGGGAATGAAGCTTATGTGCCGTTGCTGCAAGCGGTGAAGGTTCCAAAAGCTGACATCAAGGAAATGAACTGGGCAGAGAGTAAGTGGGATGTGATTCGCTTACGACTCGTTGCTCAAAACTCTGGAGGTATTGTCACCGATGCAGAACGCTCTCGTCAATTCAGCGAGCGATTGGCATTGGCTGAAGAATTATTTCCGATACCAACCCAGCCTCTAGAGGTAACAGCGGAAGAATTAGCAGGTGTTTTTTAAAACTTGATAACAGCAGCTTTAGTATTTGCATTAAAAGGTAACAGCGGAAGAACTAGCAGGTGTTTTTTAAAGGAAATTTATGCCTCTACAAGAATCGATGAGTGAACGTTGTCAGCAAGTGTTTCAAAAATACCCCAGATGGTTAGTTCAAGTGCATGAAGCGCTGCACAAACCCCCCGTGCGCTTGGACTTTGCTCCTTCATCAGTGGAAATTTTTGACCAATCGGGATTACTGCTTGGTGTTTTGTTGGGAGAAACGGTGTATTCAGCTGCTAGAAAGGCTGGGGTAAGAAGTGAGTTTATGGCGTGGTTATATGATGGTGAGTTGGTCGTATTTGCTATCGAAAGTGAAGTAATTGTCAATCGCATACCAATTTTTAATCAAAATTAGGTGAATTACAATGTCTATTTCCGGTGTGTCTCCTGGAGATTCATCTTCGTTTACCGAGCAGTATCTGCAAGTGATTGAAGCTTGGTTAAGGAAGTTTTTGGATAAACAAAGGGAGCAAAATAACGTTAACAAAGATAATAATTTGCAAGTTGAGATTAGAGTGGATAATAAGCTTGTTTATGGAAGGGTTGATAACCAACTTGTTGCTTCCTTAACCCCAGATATTGTCAAAAATTTAGGACAAATTCAAAATACGTCTGTTGGTGACAAAGTTGATGGAGTGCAAAGTTCAACATTAAAAGTGGATGGAAAAGTTGTTTTGCAATCTGAGGCTGATGGCAGTGTGGTAGTTAATGAATATTTGAAAAAAGATTTGGAATTGGCAGGAGAGCAAATTTTTACCAAAGAAGAAATTTTTGATAACTCCAAGCTAGAAAAGTTAGTTGAGCAACTAGAAGAACAAGCTGAATTACCGATTAAAGTTGTGCTTCCTCATCAACCTTCACAGCAGATTCAACAAGAGCAAGAGTCACATTTGACTCCTACGGATAAGAACACAAATTCGGGTATGAAACGTGTGAGTGAAGCCGTGGATGTATTGCCTGAAGGTGAATTGAAAGCGTACCTCATGGCACAAATTTATGAGATGCGACAGTTGCATCAACAACAGTTAGCTTTGCAACAGCGGCAATTTGAAGAGCTGATTCAACAAAGATTGCAAGAACCGAATAACCCAAGTTGGTGGCAATCATGCAGGAATACTGCCAGTCAGATTTGGAATGAATTTAGAGAGCGATCGCGTACCCGTGAAACAGCAGCAGCACTTAAACAAGTATTCACCAGTCATGCTGTTCCAGGCTCAAACGTTTATCATGCTGTGGGATATACTATTACTCGTTCTGGTAGGTCTTATCAGTTGCAAGATGCTAGTGGTAAATCTATCTTGCAGTTTCAGGATACGCCCTTTGGTGTGAGGCTGCCAAAAGATAGTCCAGTGGTTGATGAGCGTCACAAAAAAGAATTAACTGCACTCTGTGAGCAAGTGTGTTCAGGAGAACGTTTAAGAGGAGCATTTAGCCCTGTGGGTGCTAGAGAAAGCGAGGAGTTTTCCAGAATTCAAAAAATCACACGAGCATTAAGTGATTATGCCAAAAGACAAGGTAAAACTGTTAGTATTGATGGTCAATTTTCTTATAAATGGAGAGCTGCCCCTGATGGTCGAGTCTTGATAGCAGCGAAAGACGGACGCGGGGCTTTGCTAGCGGTGGGTAATGGCTTGCAACAATGCCGAATGAGTGAGCGGGATTTAGCTTATTTCGAGCAGATATTACCCAAATTAGAAGCAGTTCAATCATCGATTAAATCATCTGTGGAAACCAAAAAAGCTAGTGCTAAATCTCAGCTGGGTGTTGTTCAAAGTCAAAACTCATCTGAATGGGAAAGATGAATCATTTATCAAAATTGAACAAGCTGCTTGATTCTGGAGAAGCAGTGATTTCTATTGTTGCTCCTGTGCGAGAACGCCAAAATATTCTTAAGTTTTTATACAACACATTGACTTCTCATTTAAGATTGCCAGTATACTTGTGGAATTTGGGAAATCCTGAACATTTTAGAACGATTGAATGTGGAGCAAGTGACGAGGAACGAGTTGTTCTACTGGATGGCTTTGAAGTAGGAGCAGCAGCAGAGGTTACTCCTGGTAGTAATGCACTTGCAGCTTTAAAATCCATTAAAAACTCTGACACTAACGGTGTCTTCATTCTGGAGAATATACCCTCTTGTATCCAGGAACGAGAGGGGGCAATTCTGAGACAGTTATTAATTAATATTTATTCAGATATTACGGCACAAAAAACTTCTAAATTCTTGATTCTGCTTGTGACTGATGAAGTAGAATTGCCTGCAAGCCTGAGTGGGTTAATTGAAAGTTTAGAATTACCTTACCCTGATGTCAGTGAGCTAGAGAATTTAATCTCAACATACCTGCCTACCCTAATTGGTACTGCTGTGAGTGTTGATTTGGTAGAAAGTCTTGCAACTACGGCAGCAGGGCTACATACTGAGGATATCAAAGCAGGGTTGCGGCAGGCGGTGCTAGACAGCGATGGTTTTCCTGGGAATGATGTCTCCTTAGTGCGTTCCCTTCTCGATTACAAAATCAATCGGTTTTGTTCCTTCAATCTCAACTTTGTCCCAAAGCCGAACGTGTATGACTTCGGTGGACTGGATAACCTTAAGCGTTTTATTCAAGATGCAAAACGTGATTTCCAACTTGATGCACGCGCTGCAAATATTCCCCTACCGAAAGGGTGCTTGCTTGTGGGACCACCGGGGACGGGTAAAACCCTAGCAGCTAACGTCTCGGCGCGGGAATTGGGATTTCCCCTTGTTAGCATTGATACAGGTGTAGTTGTCGCGGGAGGAGTAACGTACCTCAAGCGCCTGTTGAATAGGGTAGAAGCTTGCGCTCCTGTGGTGCTTTACTTTGACGAATTGGATAAACTTTTTACCGCAGCAACTGTGTCAGGTGAAGATAGCGGTAGCAGACACATTCTGGGAATTCTGCTCACTTGGTTGCAAGACAAGCGCAGTGCTGTGTTTGTCGTCGCCACCCTCAACAGGTTAGATATCCTACCACCAGAACTGACGAGGGTGGGAAGATTTGATGAGATTTTTTATGTGGGTTTTCCCAATGCTTTTGAGCGCAAGCAGATTATTTCGCTTCATGCTGCACGATTTGACGAGCGTTACAGGGATGGTGGCGATAGCCTTACCCAACAAGAGTGGAAGATTCTTCTCAATAAGACGGTGAATTGCACTGGCGCAGAATTGGCGCGGATGGTGGAGAAAGCAGCGCGATCGCTTTTCCATTCAGGTAAACCGATGGTGATAAATTTACCCATATTGTTGCAACAGCGAGATGCAATAGTTCCTTTGTACATGCGAGATACTGACCGCATCTTAGCAATTGAAAATCGCGCACGGGGATTTGCACAGCCTGCTAGCTCTCCCGATTGTAGCGAGTATGCTCCGCCGATTAAGAGTTATTGGGGAGATTGAACACTATTATATCAAAAAATATGTCATATAATTTTAATTTTCGTTTAAAATCTCTTTTATCTTAATTAGTACAAGTGTCGTCCCAGAAATTAGAGTGATTTTCTGTTTGTCTGGATAAGTTAAAGTAAAAACAGTAATATAGGAATCCGGTTTGATTTCTGAAATTGTTTGCGTAGGGAGGGAACAGGGAACGCTTAACAGGGAACGCTTAACAGGGAACAGGAAAAAAGGCTCTTGAAGTGTACCTAGCTTCGTCAAAAATCAAATAGTAGTCCTATATATGGAAATATATATTTATTAAAAAAGTGTTAAATCAACAAAAACAATGACTATTAAAGAACAACTTTTTCGAGAAATTGAATCCGCTCCAGAATCGCTCTTAGCACAAACACTTGATTTCTTACAGTTTATCAAAACTAAACAGCGTGAATCGCAGCCAGTAGTGGATGTAACAGAAACCCCTGCAACTGAACAGCAAACAACAGTGCAGTCAACAGGTCGCTCGCTTTTGGAACATTTGAAGACTGTTGGTAGCTGGGAAGGAGATGACTTGGAAGAATGTCTCCAGGTAGTTTATGAAACTCGTGGCAAAGCCAAATTTAACTATGATAACCATTTTGAATAATGTATTTATTGGACACAAATCATTGTAGTCGTGCAATCCAAACAGATGAGAACATTTTACGTCGCCTTGCTGAAACTGAAAATGCTTTAGTGACAACTTGTGTTGTTGTCCAAGGAGAATTGATTGACATGGCAGAGCGCTCACAACGTAGTTCAAGCAACTTAGCTTTGGTGAGGCGTTTTCTTCAAGGTTTATATGTTTACAGAATTGATGAAGTTACAGCAGAAACATACGGAAAACTTAAAGCAGCTTTGTTTAATCAGTTTGGTCCACGAGAGAAAAGTAAGCGGAGAAAAACCAAAATTACTGATTTAGGATTCGATGAGAATGACCTCTGGATTGCTGCTATTGCTGTGCAACACAATCTAACGGTTGTCTCGGCTGATAGCGACTTTAACCGAATTCAACAAGTTAGAGCATTGTCTGTTGAATCTTGGCTGTGAACTTACGGAGAGCAACGCTCAAAAGTTGGATGACGCTTATTCAATTTTTACTCTAAAATACGCCTCACGCTTGACCCTTACTTGATTGGGGAGGATATTTTCCGGACATAGTTTGTACCCGTTATGACCAAGCGCCGGCAATTTGAGCAACATTCATTCTTGTGATAGTATCAGACCAGATATTATCCCAGTTAAATTTCCATCTAGATAAAGTGCGCCCTAAATCCACCAATTCTCCTGCGGTATTAATATCCATTTATGGGACTGTCCATTCAAGAAAATACTGACTTTCTCTAATAACGTTGATGACTAAATTATCATGTGTTGAATCAATAGAAAATGACTGAATTCTGGCAAGGTGAGTTGCTAAACTCCTTAAGCGAGTAGGGATATCATCTTACACAAAGTGCGTTTGCTGTACACTCCAGTTTGTCATACTCCTCTAATTGTTAGACGAAATTACCTTTCACAATAGCAATTGTGTTGTTCCAATTGACAGTTTGATTAAGCAAGTAACGATGAAATAAATTTTTTACAGTTTCCACTTCCTCTTGTTTCAAATTCTTGGCTAACCAAGTAGCATAACTGGGGCGAGCAGTCGTCTCCGAAGTTGTAAACCAACGGTTCAATAAATTAGATGTGATGTACATTTGAGTTTGAGTTCGCTCTTGTGTTATCTCCACCACTAAACCTGCTTTCTCAAAAGCTGTCCTCAAATCCTCAACATCCCAATTAACCATAGAGTCGGAAGCAACAGAGTAAATTGCTTCCTCTGCTGCGACTAACTTTTCATATAGATTTGGTTTAACCCAAGCTCGATTAAGTAAATCATAAAGTCTTTGACTGTGGCGAGAGACAGTTTCTGCCAACACAATCATTCCATCCTGATTTAGCCATTTAACTAAGGCTTGAATAAGACTAGATTTATCTACTTCTTTCATCAAGACATTGCGTCCAATCATCCGGTCAAACTTTACTTCTTCTGTCAGATTTGCTAAACAATTGGGTAATTCGCTTAAAGAAGTGTTTAGAATAATTGGACGTACCAGTTCAGGAAGCGCTACAGCTTGTTGTGCCAAAGCTTGGGCGTCAGCTTGGTTATGCACACAAGCATAAACACTTCCTTCGGGGACTCGACGCACTGCTTCCCAAGTGAATAAGCCGCTTACTGCATTCAAATCTAGAATTATATGATGACGCGCTGGTGCAGCAATGTGAAATACTGTATCGCGTAATAAAGCAAGATGCTGCCCTACTTGTCCCAAGGTTCTTTGTAACCATCGGTCTGTACTTTGATTGGTTTCGCCGTAAGTTAGCATTTCTTGGGCAGCAACTTCTAGTCCTTCCACTACAGCTGCGAGTTGTGCTTCGCGGCGACGAGCCACTTGATTTTTAATTTCTGCTTCTTTGCCCATCTCTGAGGGCTGGTAAAATACCTGTCCCTGCAAACTTTTGGGTAGGTATTGCTGTTCTACCCAATGATCCCGGTAGGCGTGGGGATACAAGTAGCCTGCGCCGTGTCCAAAGCCTTGTTTATCTCGGTTAGCATCTTTAAGATGATTGGGAATATCTGCTTGGAACTCCCGTTCCACTGTAGCTAAGGCATCAAAGAAACCCATAACACTATTAGATTTAGGAGCATTAGCTAAATAAAGAGTCGCTTGAGCAAGATGATACCGTCCCTCCGGCATTCCTACGCGGTCAAAGGCTTGAGCGCAGGCATTAATTACTACTACAGCCTGAGGGTCTGCTAGTCCAATATCTTCACTCGCTTGAATCAACAGACGACGTAGAATAAAGCGTGGATCTTCTCCAGCATAAAGCATACGTGCCAGCCAGTAGAGAGCAGCATCAGGGTCAGAACCACGTATACTTTTGATATATGCACTGATGGTGTCAAAGTGAGCATCGCCTTCTTTGTCATAGAGAACTGCTCTTTGTTGGATGGATTCTTCAGCTACATTTAAACTAATGTGGATGACTCCAGCAGCATCTGGTGGTGTAGTTTCTACAGCTAACTCTAAGGCATTAAGTAGCGATCGCGCATCTCCATTCGCAACATTAACCAGGTGTTCCACTGCGTCTGGTTCTATTTGCACAGCCAATTGACCATAACCGCGTTCGGTGTCTGTCAGTGTCTGGGTAACAATCTGGCGTAAGTCTTTTTCCTCAAGTGGTTTGAGTTGAAAAATCCGCGAACGACTCACTAAAGCTTTGTTGACCTCGAAGTAAGGATTTTCAGTGGTAGCACCAATCAAAATCACTGTACCATTTTCCACCCAAGGTAACAGAGCATCCTGTTGGGATTTGTTGAAGCGGTGTACTTCATCTACAAACAAAATCGTGCGCTGATTGTGGTATTTTCGTTTCTCAGTTGCTGTAGAGATGGCATCTCGAATATCTTTGACACCTGCAAGAACAGCATTGATAGCGATAAAATGTGCAACAGTCGTATTGGCAATAATGCGAGCTAAGGTTGTTTTACCTGTGCCAGGGGGACCAAAGAAGATTAATGAAGATAATTGGTCAGCAGCAATGGCACGACGGAGTAAGCGTCCTGGTGCAATGATGTGGTCTTGTCCTACAAATTCATCTAAGGTGCGGGGACGCATTCTCGCAGCCAGGGGGGCTTCTGTTAGTATTTGTTGTTGGTAGTGGTGGTCAAATAAGTCCATAATATGAATGCATTCTGAGCAGTTCGTGTGGCAACCAGATCGTTACCTTGTCATTGCATTGCTGCTTTTAGCTCCTATAGAAATATTAATTGATGGTAAGGTGAACGAATAACAAAAACTAAAATAACTTTTGATAATCTTCGATGAGGTGAATCTCATGGCCAAAAAAGCCAAAAAAATTTGGCTTCCTTCTACAACTAAAAAGCCAAAGCCCCAAGTTCCAGAAGATGAGAAGCAATTCGTTTTGCAAAAATGTAATGAGTTAATTGAAACTGAATTCAAGCCGAAATATATCGAATCTCCACCTACAGATAATGATTGGAATTATCGAGTAGATATCTTTGGCAAGTGGTATCGCAATTATTTTTACTTATGTTCTATTTTTAATTGTCCCAGTTCTAGAGCCATTTCTCCTTCATTTGAATCAAGATTCGCTCGATTGGAATATGTAGGAAGAGATTGTTTTAATGTTGCTTACATGAGGCATACAGAACAATGGTGGGAGATTTTACAAGGGTTGTCGCTTGAAGAGTGTTTGTTGGAATTAAAAATCAATCCTGTGCTACAGCCGTAAGAAATATGATTTGTGGCAATATCAGTAGATCACAAAGTTTTTTAGAACCCTTGTCACATGGACATTTCAACAAAACACCTACATAGCAGAAAAGAACGGATTCATTGGGGTTTCGGGCGATACCGTTAGTTACCAGTAAAGTGATTGCCTACGGCAGAGCTACGCTTAACGCCTGAAACGAACGCTGTTTTCCCTCTAATTCATAATGGCTCTTACCCTCACTACTACGTCAGTTTCCAAAAGTTTGTGATCTACTGAATATGCTTTCTTATCATAGAGAATGGAAAGAGTGTCGTGAGCGAATATTAATACTATGAATTTCAGGCATTATACCGACCATTAACCGCATC
Organism: Brasilonema sp. CT11; assembly: GCF_017982655.1. GTDB lineage: Bacteria > Cyanobacteriota > Cyanobacteriia > Cyanobacteriales > Nostocaceae > Brasilonema. The sequence continues at coordinate 37,042 of NZ_JABXYX010000042.1, forward strand.
GGAACAAGACTATGTAAGTAGCCTTAAGTAGTTGATAGCTTTTCGACTTTAGTAAATCACCAAATCATTTGGATTTTCTAGCCAGAATTGGCATACCTCCGTGTGTATTACTTTCATCCCATCCAAAACAATCTTATCTTTTAAAGGTAGCTAGAGCATACTGTTCTGAGGAGAAAATTGAATTGCTTCTATAGAGAGACGCTGAGTCGCAAAGGGACACGCTGCGCGTATCTCCTACGGAGACGCTGCGCTAACGCCCTCTGGGCGTGCGCAAAGCGCATACGCCCAAGCCGCGTGCCCGTTCGGCGCAGCCGTGGCGTTAGCCATAGGGCTTACGCTAACGCCCAGAGGGCGGGCGTGCGCCTTGCGCATACGGCGCAGCCATAGGGCTTACGCCTAACGCCTAATCTAGGATTCTACTTAAGGTTCAGAATTAGGGGTTATTTTATCGGCTCAGAATATAATTTTTTATGAGTGTTGATAACAATATCCATCAATTTGGCTTTTGATTCGTTTCCTTGGCCTAAATAAAGATTTTTAGCTTTTTTTAGCTCCGAAATCCCAGCTTGGTAATTCCCTTGACAAATCAAAGCACTACCACGTCCCTCATAAGCATCTGGTGTTTTTGGATCTAGGGTGAGCGCTTTGTCAAAGTACAATATCGCGTTAGCACAATTGGCTTTTCTTTGCTGCTGCTCAGTTTGAGATAACTTGAATTTTTTGTTTGCAATTAATGTGTTCCCCCACTCCACGTAATCAGTGGCAGTTTTTAGTTCCTTTGGTTTATCAGGAATATTTGACACTGATTGTAGCCAAAGATATATACCGCCAAACATTCCAATTGCAAACACTCCAAATATAAAGCCCAACGGATTTCGGGACGCTTGATGCGCTCCTATGAGCATTTGTAGCCGTTCAAAATCCCAGCGAGACATAGTGTTGGTTTCTTTCAAAAGAGAGTGTTTCTGTCAGGGTTCGGCTTGGTCGTGTTGCAATTTTCTATTATAAAACCCATGCTGAGTTAACTGTTCATTCCAATCTTTAGCTTTTGGTTTGAGTCTAGTTGTGTGGGGTAAAATTTCTTTGATTGCAACAGAAGTGTCGTTGCCAGCAGCGTCGTTATCGTAAGCAGCAATTACTCTTGGAATTTTACTCAAAAATCCCACAGGTAGACAGCGGGGGCTATCCGCTGCTAGGTACAACGTTCTTTCTGATTTTGACTGGTCTAACACTGCTAAGGATAGTGCATCTATAGGAGACTTAACCAACACTGCTTTTCCAATTGAGTCACTAATATTTCCACCTATAGTTAAGTGAAACCAACCTTTCGTACGCTTAGTACCTCTGGCAAATCCAATGAAGGAGTTATCCTGGTCATAAGTTCCACGTAGAAACGCACCTGTTACTTCACCCTTGAGAGAACGCATTATGAATGTGGCATTTTGTCTGTTGTCAGCATAAATCAATCCTAATGAGTGCAGAGTATCAACCAAATTGAGTGGTAGTTTCCGTGTTACTGTTAGGTATTGCTGTACAGTAAGCCATCGACTTTCATCTGCTTGTGGTGGAACGAACCGGGGTGTCGGTTCTTTTTGTGCAATTTCTTGCGCTTGAGTGCGAGCATGATGAGTAACAGCTCTTTGCATTCCTGATTCCCCAAATTGCTCGTATAGCCAAGCTACAGCTTGTCGAAAGTTAGAGTCCAATACGTGCATTACCAAATCAATGGCACCACCACCTCCACGTTCTTCACCTGCAAAGTCGTAGAATTTAGAACCTTTGATGTTGATGATGTGACCATGACCTTTCCACCTGTGTTTGCCTTTATCATCTAGATAGAGTCCTAGATGGTAAGCCACATCTTCTAAAGGCAAGTCTCGCAGCAGGTTAACTTCTGTTTTCCACAACTGTTGTGACCATTCTAGATTTTGCACGCGCTGCTCTAGCTTCTGTCTTTCTTGTTCGGAAGCAAGAGCCTTTTGCTCCATCTGCTGATAAGCTCTAATTGCCCATTGGCGATCGCTTAACTGATGGTTGATGATGTCAAGCTGGGGTTGTAAAGTTTCTTTTACCCGTTCCCGATACAATTGCACTGGCTCTTGGCTTTTTGGTATGGGCAGAGTTTGTTCCAAGTTAAGATTGAGGGAGTCGCGGTTGACATCAGTGTAATAATCTTGAATATCTGTATGAGTAGCCTTACTGCCTTTGATACCTCGTTCTATCCCCAAATGTTGAACAGCAGCAGCAAAGCTAGTTTGGAGTTCTGATAATCTGGTTTTGCTGCCACCATACAGCGCCCGATAGTTAAGTTTACCCTTCTTGTCCAGTGGCACGATATAAGCGTGGATGTGTGGAGTAGCTTCATCTAAGTGCAACTCTGCTCTGACTACAAGGTTTTTATGCTGTGCTAGTAACCACTGCGTGGCGGCGGTTGTGAAGTCTTCCAACCGTTTCTGGTCATATACTCCAGCAGCGGTTGGATCGTCTGGACGGAAGTATTCTGCACTAGCGCTCAATAGCATTTCTACTCCCAAAACTGCATTGGAGCGAATCTTTTGGTTACCAATTCTTTCTTTGAAAAGTGCCAAAAGGTCTTTTTCACCAGCACTGTCAATCAGTCGAATGTTATTTACTGAGGGATTGGCGTTGGGTGTTTCTCGCTCTCTGGTGCTGTGCAGAGCACTACTGCCTAGTTGTGCCCAACTCTTAATTTTTTCAATTCTACAAACTGCGTAAGCCATTTATACCTCTGCAAGGAGACTCCCGCCAGAGACGTTTTGCTGTCTTGGTTAGTGTAAGAACCATAAGTTCATTTATACCTCCGCAAGGGGACTCCCGCCAGAGATTTGCTTGGCGGTAGTGGTATTGGGACGATTGAAGGGATTCGATGTCCCTTTTTGAAAACCTGAACATTAGAAGCTTGCGTGACATACCCCCTCACCAAATCAAAAATGATGGTGTGGAGACTCCCGCCTGCCTAGCTATAACTCATACTAAGTTCTTATTCTGTGGTTGATGAGTTCTTTCTTGGTCACATTTGCATCTTCGCACGACAGTGAGTGTATAAAGGATCTACTATTGGTCGTACATACAATTTCTTCAACCTAGCGACTGGTAGCGCTCGTCTGGTTTGATAATTGCTACTTTTAAATAAGTTTTATTAATAATACAAGTGTTGTTGTTTCTTGGCGTTTCCCAAGCCAGTTCCCTGTGGGCGAACGCAGCAATTTTTAGGCATCAGCCGACCCGTCAGGGAAAAAATTGCGGAGTGAGTTCCTCATTAAACCAACGAACTACACGAAAAAATATTTGCAGTAGAAGTTACAGGTAATGACAATTATTCAACTAATCTACCAAAAGTTTGAGTTAGAAGTAATTCTGACTAAGAGTATGAGACAAGGGTAGTGGGGACAAAGATAAAGTGAAAAAGGCTGTAGATGGATTTTACAAGGACTGAAGGCATTTTTTTATTGAGTCAATGTTCTGTAAGCCATCACAAGCCAAAAGTAAGCAAGGAAACCACTAAAGTCAACTTATCAATAGGCTTAGGTTAGCTTGTTAAATCTTGATCTGACGTATATTGTCTTGAAAAAGTCATGAGTAAAGTTACTCAAAAAGCTCAGAAAATTAAAAGACCATTAATTACAGCAGCACTAGATTTTGGGGGAAGTGCGACAAAAGTCATTTATGAAAATACTGATGGAGAGGTGAAATTACTGGTTATGGAGCCGGAGGTAGCTACTGTACCAGTAGAGTCGATAAAGAATTACGGAAAAAATTCACTGGGTTCGACAGAGCCAGAAAATCGGGCATGGATATACCTACCTAAAACTCCAACTGTGCAAGTGGTCGGGTATTTAGCAAAAGATAGCTATTATGCAAACGCAGGGTTAGAAGAACTAAAGTACGAGCGAGGAGTGTACAAAACGTTAGCGGCAGTATGGGCAATTAAAGAAAAGTTACAATTGCCACCAAGATTGCAAGTCGCACTCGCAGTTTTACTGCCACCAGGAGAGTTTGAGGACAAAGAGCAGTTTGAAGCAGTATTGCAGAACACACTGTTGAACTATTTAACTCCAACAGGACAGATGAACGTGGAGTTAGCAATGTTTAAGTGCTTGCCAGAAGGAGCAGGAATTTACCTGATGCATGAAAAGAAAGTAGGAGCCGCGCTCAAACAAAGGGTGTGTGCGTTGACTATGATTGGATACCGGAATGCCTCCGTCTTAATTTCCAATCGAGGGATAGTCAAAGAAGGAAAGACCTCAGATTTAGGCATGGTGCGGATGGTGGAGAAGGTGGTAGCTGCTACGTCAGGTCAGACGTTGGAACGGTTAACTCCTGCGATCGCAGCGGCGGGAGTAGACATAGAGCAAAGGATATTGCGACAATTGACGCGCTCGAAAACTCAGGAAGGACAAGCTTTAGAGATACAGAAGCTAGGGAATGCGATCGCATCTGCAAAAGCAGAATACACAGCAATGCTAACTTCATGGCTAGACAATGTTCTTCCCAACTTTGTAGATGAAATCGTGTTCTGTGGAGGAACAGCAGATTACTTGATGAAAGAATTGAACGAGCATTATCCAAGAACCCCTTTATCGTGGAATGCTTCAATAGAAATTCCTGCCAGTGTGGATATTTCAGGTTTAGGAAGCAGGCTTTGTGATGTGTACAGTTTGTTTTTGTACTTTCACGGGGTTGTAGAGGCACAGTTAAGAACGCTGCCAAAGTCTGGTAAGGAGGGAATTAGGTATGCCGTCTAAGACTCAGGCAAATTTCCGTTGGCGGTATCAGCCAAATAATGAGTTAGATAAAGCGTTGCTGAAGTACATCAAGCAGCATCCTGCTTTATCGGTGACAGAAGTGATGCTAACGGCACTGCGTTCGTTTTGGTTGCCAATGGCGATCGCACATTCTCCCAATCACGAGGAAGCGGACAAACAACGGATAGCGCGAGGTTGTGTAGATGCGCTGCTGCGACAGGCAGACAGTTTGTGTGTAGCAGTGGGTTTAGAGTTACCTCCAAGAGCTTACCACTGTTCATCATCGTTAGCGCTTCTAAAGCAGCCGACTCCGTTGAAGGAAATTCAGTCAAACGTTCCAATAACTGCATCGCAACTATCTGCAGCTGCAGGTGATGGCGATTTTGATGATTCAGGGCTAGCTGGGTGGTAAGAAAAAACTTTTGAGCTATATAAGTTCATGGTTTCCAAACTTTCCGGAGGATTTTTATGACAACAACAAACATGCAAAACTTGAAGACAGAAGCTCCAACTGAACCAACAAAGCGTGGACCTGGACGACCCCGCAAAACACCCAAACCACCATCTTCAGTTGGAAGCGAATCAAAGGAAGTTGACTGTTCAGAAGGCGAATTGGAATCAGAATTGCAAGCAGCAGAAAACAACGATGCTCAAATCGTAACAGTTCATGTTGATAGTGATTTGGCGCTGGAAGAATCAAATGTTGCAAATGCCTCAAACACGGATGCTTCAAATACAGCAGGACAAAATTCTGAGTTTGAGGAAGATAGAAAAAGTAGTCCTGATAAAACTCTTACCCTGTCAGTTGTTCTAAAAGAGAATCCTCCGTCCCCTAAAAGTGATGCAACTGCCGATAATAGTGATGAAATCATCAATCAAGAAGCTAGTAAGTTATCACCCATAAATACCACATCGAAAACGATAGAAACGCACACAATTCACTTAGTAGATGGTGAAAAAGGTGGGGCAGGAAAGAGTTTTGTTTCAAGAGCATTTATTGAGTATTGTCAGTACAAAGGATTGGATTTTGCTCTTGTGGATGCTGACCCTTCCAATAAGGATATCTCAAAGATTTATCCAGGATGCATTGAAGCATTTTTCAGTGATGATGAGAAGAAATACAAAGAAGCAGATCAGATTTTTGAGTTGGCATTAAAGAAGTCAGTCTTAGTAAATTTACCTGCTCAAGTGTATGACAAAGTAACAAATTGGATTGACGATAATGGATTGATTGATTTGGGTAAACAAAACGCAATTAGATTTGTGAAGTGGTTCGTGTGTACGGGAGGACATGACTCAGTGCAGTTTTTCTTACAATCTGTGGAACACTTTGAGAATCGTCTGACTCATGTTTTCGTGAGAAATAAGGGTTTGTGTGATGAATGGAGCTATATAGAGAATTTGGATCAATACAAAGATAACAAAAACAAGTATGACTTTGTGGTGATGGACTTTCCCAAGCTGGCTCATTGGGAAAAGAATATGGTAGATAGGCTGCAAATCAAGTTTGAATCAGCTTGCAGTCACTCGGATTTTGGCGTTGTTTCTAAACAGAAAGTCAAAAACTTTTTGAAGGAGGCGTATAAGACATTTGAAGGTACAGGGTTGGTACAATGAATGGTACAAGTGAAAAAAAAATAACTGCAATAGATGAGTTATTAGCCGCAGCCTTGGTGGGGAAGAGCGAGGAGTTTAAAAAACGAGTTTGGGATTATGTGGATAAATCTGGGTTAACGCCTGATGATCCGTTGTTTTTGGTTCTGGTAGCAACGGGCAGGTTGGAGGTTCTGCTAGAAGATGCGCCAGATACTCTAGAGCAATTGTTTAAGAACTGGAGTAAAGAGATATCGCGGAATTTGGAGTTGGTTGAATCTGCAACAATTGAACGTCAGAAGTTAGCGATCGCTCGTGCTGTTGCTGACTTAATAAAAAAAGCAGAACAACAAGAAGCACAACGCTTGTTCACCTCCATTGTCCCCGCTACAGGACTTGTCATAGCAATATTGGGTTTGGGGATTATTCTTGGTATGAGCATTCCTCCTTGGTTAGAGGGTGGACTTTCCGAACCGCAGCGTCTCACCATAAATCAACTGGAGGCGTTGCGTTGGGCAGAGTCAAATGAAGGTGAGTTTGCCCGTAACCTGATGAAATTGAATGCTGGATATTTGGACAACTTTGAGTGTCAGAAGGACGCTCAAAGTTTAAAGGTGACACTGACTCAAGGGAATAGGAAAGCGTCTTCAGGGTTTTGCATTTTATGGACAGTTCCTCCCAATGAGCGCAAGTTTGTGAATTGACGTATATGAGCAGTTATCCCTATGTTTTACTATTGCTTAATTTTATGTCGGAGCAAGGGGAAACGTGTGACTTCAACGTAGGGGATAGGCTTCAAATAAAAGAGCAATCCCTAAAAGTTGCTGACAAACCCAATTCACAACATTTGTGGAAGCAATTGTATAAATTTATTTATGGATTTGTGACGATCCCAACATGGACAAAGGTGCGTCACGCCCTGGTATTGCTTCCTGGCATCATTTTGTTATTGGCTGTCATTAAAGGATTTGTAATTTTAGGAATTTTTGGTGATTACGGATGGCTCGTGCTAATTATTTTTGGGTTGGGAGGAGCGATACTACTGTGGTTAGTTTTTCATTCTCAAGTCGGTCAAGTCCCTAACAGTCATTTGACTCAAAAGGGACAGAAATTCATTCAATCAACATTACCTGAAAGCTTCAGTCATCTTCAAAAAAAAGAGAGTTTACCGCTGAATGATAAGAATAAAAAACTGCATCGACTCAAGCAACTTAAACTCAAACTTTACCAAAAAGTAAGACAACCTGTGGGGGTAAGCGATGCTCCGGTTGGTGCGAGTGAGCGGAAATTCCAGGCGGTTTTAGAGCAGCACTTTTGCTGTCTACGCGTACAAACTCAACTTAAATTCCCTGTCACAATTAATGGTAAAGAATACGCCTACAGCACTGACTTTGCAATCATTTTTGAAGAGATTGGATTATCGATTGATGTTGAAATTGATGAGCCTTATGATTATAAATCTAAAAAACCCACTCATTGTGTTAACCAGCCCAACGATATGATTCGGAATCAGTATTTTATCGAGGGAAATTGGATAGTTATTCGGTTTAGTGAAGCACAAATTGTTCTGTATCCTGATTCTTGCTGCAAAACCATTGCTAAGGTCATTCGCTCTATCACAGGATTAAAGCGGTTTGACAAACAGTTTGCTAATATTCCCAACCTCAAACCAACACCGATGTGGACTTATCGGCAAGCATTACGAATGAGGAAGGCTCGTGTCCGCGAAGGTTATTTGTCAGGGCGAACGCATCTAAATTACTCTTGACAAAAACCTGGGTTTATGAATTTCTGCAAGAAGAAGAACTGGTCGTCAGAAAACGGCTAAAAGCTAGCACCTAGTTAGCAAACAGTTTATGAATTTCTGCAAGAAGAAGAACTGGTCGTTTAATTTATTTTCGCCCGTGTCAAAGCGAACGCCGAAAAGCTTCTCAATAAGCAGGTCTTAATGCAATTATTTTACAACTTATTGAGATTTATTTCTTCTTATTGACAAGATGCGTTTGCCCTATGTTATTTGTCGTGTCTAAATTTTTGAATGTCTAATAATTAGAGGTTCAGATCACATTCCCCAGCGAAATCCTCAACTTTATTTGTCGTGTCTAAATTTTTGAATGTTTAATACGTCAAAAGGTAGATGTTAATTTGGTGCTGACTTGTGACAGACCTGTATGTTCTCTGTAGTCCATTATTTTGATAATTATAACATTTCGGGCTAGCTAATTCTTTGATAGAAGTAGTCTGGATGTAAATAATTTGTAACTGAATAACAGTTCATAAGTTGGAAACTATTAGTTACTGGAAGTTAAATAATGAATAAAAATCTACTCATGACCGCAGATAACTTGTTTTCCGAAGTTGTGCAGGAAATTTTAAAAGATTATCCCTCAATAAGAGAATCTGTTGACACTTATCGGGACTTTTCTAATTTTGAAACTTCGTACCATCCTCAACAAGTCAATGTTTACTTTGATGATTGCTGGGTTGCTGGTTGGAAATCCAACGGTCAAGTTGATGCAATACCCAATTTATTATTGACAGCTACTGCACGTCCTGAAGTAGTGGAAATTGAGGTAGATGGTGAACCAGGGCTAATTTTAGTTCAAGGTGTTGAAGTTCTCAATCGTATTGAAAAGATTTCTGGTCACGAATTATGGCTGGTTGATTTTGAAGCGACTGCGTAAGCACCAATAGAATTTACAGTTCCTAAAAATATTTCATGTAGGAGTGACATATGGCTGCAACAAGAGCACTTTTATCGATAGAACAAACCCAGAATTTTATTAAAGAGTTGGCAAGCCGAATGGATGCTAAATCTGGAGAAAAGATTAATATCCAGATGGGTAAAAACTCAGTTTATGAGGGTATTGTTGGACAGGAACCAGAGATGAGTAAGCTCACAGATACTCGTGTAGGAGTGCTGCGCTCAGCAATTGATATGGATACTCCTGCACTTGGACAAAAGGGTGAACCGTCCAATATTAAACAGGCGATTGTAATTGAAAAGAACGACCAAGAAATGTTTCGGTTTGAGAAAGGTCAAGTCCTTTCGAGTAAATTAATTGAACCAGAAATCACAAATTTACAGCCAGCACAAATAGAGGAAGTGGAGGTTGTTTCCCAAGAGAAAAGTGCAGTCGTGGCGTTCGAGTCCATAACTCCTTTTGAGGTAATAAAAAAGGAAGTAGAAGCATCTCAATTAAGAGAAGAAAGTCACGTTCGTGCTTCCACCAAACAATTTATCGAACACAAGGAGCAGCAAGCTCAACTTCAACGAGAGGAGAACTCGAAAAATTGGCAGTGGTTCCAGATGTCCAAAATTGAGGAGAAGCAAGGTGTCTACTCTGGTTCAGTCTCTGTTGAGGCAATTCAGGATTTGGCGGTAAGTAAAGCTCCAGTACCAGAAAATCTGCGTTCAGAACGGGATGGTGCAGTTCAAAAAGCGGAGCAGTTTGTCATCCAGGTTGCTCATAAGGCACTCCAACAAGAAGGTAAAGAACTTGTCCCTGGTGTTAGGACAGCGACAGTAAGTGGCTATAGCATTACTCAGAATGAGGCGACGGGTGATTTATCAATCGACAAATCGAATCAAACGTTTCTGCGACACGATACAGGAAAGATTGAGCAGAGTTACCGCCCTGATGGAGTTTTCAAGGCAAAAGGAAACGAAGTGACTCATAACCGTCTGTTGACCAAAGACTTGGACAACTTTGATTACATTGAGCGCAAGCAACTGACGCGGGACAGTCTTGCTCCTTTACGTGACATGGTAAATGTGTACGGTAAAGAAGGGAAGGTGCCAATTGAGACGTGGGTGGGTGGCACTAAAGAGAATGCAAAGATTGAGAAAATGCAAGGCCGCGCTTTTATTTCTGAGAAGGCAGGTATACAAATTATTGAATCTGGCAAACATTTGCAAGTTCGAGATATCGAAGGCAACCTCCAGATGAAGGCTTACGGTGATAAGGTGGAAAAGCCATTCACAAGGGAGCAGGTTAAGGATTTTCAGGCACGTTATGCGGTTGTGCAGCAGCTAAGAGCAGAGCGCTCTGGGCAATTGCAGAAACAATCAGTGGGCATGGAAATGGGGGGATAAAGGTGATAGACTTCAATCCCATTTTGCATAGAAGCGCCGTAAATAATTTGCCAGAGTTTCAACAGCATTAGCTTTTGCAGCAGTTCTGTCCTATCTTGTTTGGCTACTTCAGAGTATAGTGCCGCATAGCATTTTTGGATCTAGCGTCGTAAGGGTCAATTTTTTCCAGTATGATCACTCAAGATGTTGTCACCCGTGCATCATTGGAGTGGTTGAGATGATTGCAGCTAAAACGCCTACTAGAAGACACTGGGAACTGTTTGAGGTTTATAAGGCTAAGGTTGCTGAAAAAATGGAACCCGAAGAGTTCCTGAAACACTGGGCGGTGAGTTATGAAGAACTTGCCGAATTGTGCGGACGCTCTAAAAGCACGGTAGCTCATTGGTTTTCAAGCGGCTTACATCGCAGAGAACCAACTGAGGCTGACAAACGCCGCTTGGCAGAAATTCACGCACTCTGGACTCAATTTGAAAACGAACCTGCTCACCTCAGAGAAATCTGGGCAAGAAAACGCAATCGCAAACACGGAGCCTAATCCTGAAAAATTGGGCAGGCTTTTTTGGTTGATCGTGTCGCCCCCTAATTAATTCGTAGGGTATGAAGCCTGCCCAATTTTTTGTGGCAAATTCGACACGATACAAAATGTAACGATTAGTTGTCACTGGTGCATTATTTAGTTGCACCAGTGACAACAGTGGCTTTATTTTGTTTACAGTTATTCCCGCTCAACACAGGTGAGCTATGATGATCCAAAGCTTTCTATCCAGTGCCTCTGATCCAAATACACCCGAAGCAAGTCTTGGTGACTCCCAAACACCAGACAGAGAACCCATCAAACATATGCTGATTGGTTCGCCCAAAGCTGTGAAAAGTACAATTCACTACTTGCAACTCATTGGTTATGCTGATGCTGTGGCGTGGAGTCCCTTAGTACCAACCCCTAATCCGGGAGAGGTCATGAGCATTATGAGCCGCTCCCTGAAGGTACAGTAGACACCATGTTTTCACAAACAAAGGCAGAGGGCGATCGCTTGTCGCCAGTTCCTTATACCCATTGGAAAAATGATTTAACAGATGGAACGCATTAAGCGATTACCAGTAAGTCTTTCACAATCACGCCAGTTCGCTCTCCTTTCGGAGACGCTGCGCTAACAAGTCGGGAGACCCGGACTGTGCGACTGGCTCCAAAATCTAAAATCCAAAATGGTATTACGGAGGGAAACCTTCTGGCTCAACGGACAGTTGCGCGATTGTCGGGAAACCCTACTAGCGCGTCCACACTAAAATGTTGGGTTGAGGCTGCAGTTCTTGGCAGCTTTGTACCGGGCGCAAGGGATAAGGAAAACAGACTAATCAACCGATTAATTTTTACCCAACAAATTAGACTAGACGCGCTACTACCAAAAGCGCTGCCTCACCGTAACCCAGTGGCTTCTCTGCCTTGTACATAACTGCCGCCTTTGGCGGCGTGACTCTGAGTCACGCCCTCGTTATAGCCAAGGGCTATAACGGGGGAGAACGTCACTCCTGTTGTTGCCATTCTTCGGACCACTCTGCTTCCCAGGATTGCTCATTATATATTTTGGTTGCTTGGGACATCTTTAAGGAATGTGCTTTACCAACATATTTTCTTGGTTGCCAACCAATATTTGAGTATTCTCCGTACAGATGTCTCACCGCATTTAAAGAGTCGTTGATAACTGGAATATCTAAGTCTAAATGTTTTCGCATTTGAACTCCCAGTCTTATTGCTTCCATTTCATAATTTTGAAAGCAATATTCCTCAAGTTCAGGCGTAGAAATTATTAAAACTCTTGCCCAAGCATGATTTTTATAAACGGCTTTAGCAACTACTACATTTATTTCTTTAGGTGTCCAGTCATAGGTCTCTAAAAACTTTTCGACAGCTCCTTCATCATCTAAATCCACATCTACATCAAATTCAGCAAATAAGTCAGAAATATCAGCCCCTTCCCAATAGGATGCATACCAATCTCGAATTTCTTCAGGACTAAAAAATTTACAAGTTTCCTCAAAAGAAATTTTCTCCCACCCAGCATCTGTTATGATTGCATCACCAGTTGGGGTGATGAACAAATCTTTTGACTTCATTACCCAAGGGAAGCTTGTTTTCTTAGATTTCTTCTTCTTCTTAGCTATCATGAAAGCATTTATTTATCTTCATCTCAGTCTAAATCTTAGTTCCCGCAACTAGTGTGGAATTCTTCGGGATTAAAACGTTGAAACTTAGGAAGGACAAAACAAATGACGAGTAATGTAAAGCGTGAAACTCAGGTGTAATGGCGCAACAAAGCGCACTGGTTGTAGATTAGAACATGGGTGTATGGAAGTGGACTGTATAAGCTGGAGCCAAAGGAATTAGGTGACGCCATTGCCAAAATACCGCTATCGTTTTAGAACCGTTCATTCAAAACAGGACAAATAGGGACAGTGCCTAATGAACCTTTAGTTAAGGTTAACAAACCAGGTCAACAGGTGTGCGCCCTATACCGAAATGTCGGGCGCGAGAAGCACTTTTAGAACTTTGATTTTCTAGAGATCAAGTTTAATTTTTAATTGACAATTCAATTTCCAACTGACCTGGGGAGATATTTCCCCGTCCAAATCGATGATAGTAGAGGTGACAGCTGCTGCACAAAGGCGCAAGATTCTCTATTCGATTATCGGCTGGATTTAAGTTCCAATGATGAACTTGAAGAGTATAAGCTCTGCGTTGAGATAAAGTCCAATCAGGAGTTTTTTCTCCTGGTTTTAAGCAAAGTCTACCGCATTTTTGACAACACCACCCGACTGATTCCTTCAGTTGGGTGGCTATTTCTTTCCAATTAGATGGATACCGACTCCTGCTCATTGTTGTGTCAAATTATATACAAATCATGTTGTGGAAACTTGATTAATTTTATCTTATTGAATATATTGTGTAGAATCTCCGCAAGTTTGGCATATCTCAGCCAGCGTGTACCATGTTACAATCAGCTTGTCGATATCAAAATTGATATCAAATGCCAGACCAAAAATCCCCACCAAGCGAGATGATTCGTGTGCCCGTTCCACTCATTGGGGTGGTTCGGCGACTCTCAAAACTACACAGGCAGGGTCATACAATTGCCTTGCTGCAAGCCTTAGAGGAACTAATGTCAAATTTCGATATCAATAATGATATCGATGTGACAGCAGGCGAGAAATCAGTCAAACAGCTAGAGGAGAAGCTCTTGAAACTGGAATCCCATCTTGCAGCTCTTGGCTCTTCGGTAGAAACAAAACTAGAAGTTATCACGTTGAAACTAGAGTTAATCGAACGGTCTATCGCCTCTGGAAAATTAGGTCACAACACTAAACCGCGAAGATTTGCGTATCCCTACCAACAAACACAAGTTGAACTACAGCCCAGGACAAACGAAAGTCTCGCTCAAAGACTTGGTGTCACCCCTCAAGGTCTTGTTGCTGAAAGAGAAAACAAGAGCGTCAAAGAATTTTTGAGTTGGTCCCGTAACCGCGACCCAATGAGTGTTGCTTGGGAATGGAAGGCAAGAGACGGACTATACCACCCCTTTCAAGGGTAGGTTTTTTGGAATCTCGAAAATAGTTGAGAAAATTCTCAGGTATTTAACGTAGTTTGGTCGTTTCAGGATTTAAGGGTCGGCTGAAATCGTCAAAAAATGACCAAATCCAAAATACCTACCTTTGTAAGGGGCTTCCTACAGGGTAGCAATCTCCAGCCCTTGCGATTGCTTCACTACACTTCGTTGCGCTCGCTGCGGACATATCACAAGTAATTTGCCGGACATGATATGAGGCAACTCCGTTAGACAACGTCAACCAAGATTCCCACGCCTTCAAGCCGTGGGAATGTCAACTAAAATCTAAAATCCAGAATCTTTAACCTGCCCTCAGAAAAGATTCATAGGGAACCCCAGATAATAAACAACGTTTATATCTTCTCACTTGCAACTGAATTGCATGTCTGTATGTAACAGGAGAAATTAAATCTGGATGAGAAATTTCTTCATTCATCCGATTTTCAAACTTTTTCAAAAAAACTTTCCGTGCAGATTGACTTAAATACATCCCTCCCGTACTTGCAACTACATCAAAATCTTTAGGTTTAAATTCACCATTATTAATAATTTTTAAAATCAAACTATCAACAATAGGGGAACGAAATTCCTCCATTAAATCGAAGGCTAAATATGGCTTTTGCCTCTCTCCATAGTGAAAATTACCAATATATGGAGAAAGTCCCTCTGCAATAATAAAACTTAACATATTATTAAATAGAAGCGTATAACCAAAACTCAATAATGAATTTATCTCATCAATGGGAGGTTGACGAAATCTCTGGGAAAAACTAAAAGCAGAATTAGTAATCAACTTCCCAAAAGCTGGGAAATATCTAGCTGCGGTCATCCCTTCATAACCACGCAATGAATCCAAATTATCTACATATTCTAAGGCATCAATATCTTGATTAATGCCATATATAGCCTTTTCTACATCTTCTAGTTTGCGTTTACGATTAAATCGCATTAGTAGCTGCTTAGAATTCATTAACTTCCCTAAAACAATAGCTTTTGAGACGCTTAATTGAAAATAATTATCATTGCGTTTCTCAATTTGGATTAATTGATTATCTAAATTAGTTGATTCTTCACTCCATAAATGACCGTGATATTGACCACTTTGACTGAGAAATAAGACAGGTATTTGTTCTTGTAAACAAACTTGAATCACGGGAGTTGATAGTTGAATGTTGCCAAAAACGAGAATTTGCTGCACTTCTCTAATGGGAACTTCTAGCTTAGGCTTTTCTGAGACGTGAATGATAAAGCGTTGATAGTCTTTATAGATATTTGTCCCTTGTTCAATCAGATAAATAGCTGCCATTTCTCGATGCCAAATATTTTTTTGAAAAGGACTGTTCTCCTCTTCGGTTTGAGGAGGTGATTCTGTTTCTATTTCTGCAAGAAAAGGTTGATGTAGAGTCGCAATACTTCTCAAAGATGCCATATCCTCGTTCCCAGACTCTAGCTTAGGAACAACTTCAGAGACGTTCTGCTTCTCGTCACTTGGAGGTGAAACCTCCCAAACTGCGTTCTCATACTCTGCGTGAGAAGAAGGTGAAACAGCATTTAATACTACGATATCTTCCTTAATTTCCTGGCTTACTTCCGTAGGTTTTGGACTTTTTTTTTACCGCTCTTTTGAGCTTTCTTTTGTTTTTCGATAGCAGATTTCAGCTTTCCCTCGTCAACATTCACAGGAAAAATCGCATTTTCTAAAAAACCATGACCTAAAAACCGAAAACCATGCTCAAAATTAGTAATTTGGGTTTTCTCAGTATTTTTTTTAGGAATAATCACTTGCTTACAAGGATGAGGTTGATAAGTGCCATGAGCAACAGTATCTCGCAATTTATAAATATTGAGCGTTTGATTTCTAGCAAAATTATCAATAGTTTCCCCATCCACACCTGCACAACCTCGATTTTCTGCCACCTTTTCCCAAGCACGTTGAAAATTACTCAAATCGAGAAATTCGTTAACGATTCTAGTCATATAAACTTTGAATCACATTTATTTTTGAATATAGTTCCTACTTGGAAAAGGTACTTTCCGATAAATAGTGCAGGAAGGCTGAAAGGGCGACAAAATAGCCTGATAAGCTTATGAAATAAAGCGTGTAGCAATCTATAGTTAAAAAAATATACCTATCTTTGTCAATTAAGAGAACCCTTCGGGTTCGCCACTTTCTTCAAGCTGGGGAACTCGTCCAACGCAGTGACTCACCAGTTCATAAATAGCTTAAGCTCAAGCATTGGTGACAGATTAAAGTCATAATGCATTTGTCAATATAAGTAGCCATCATGAACTGCGTACACCCTATGGCTAACGCCACGCCTTACGGCTATCGGGGAAGACCTCCCTTACAAAGGTAGGTATTTTGGATTTGGTCATTTTTTGACGATTTCAGCCGACCCTTAAATCCTGAAACGACCAAACTACGTTAAATACCTGAGAATTTTCTCAACTATTTTCGAGATTCCAAAAAACCTACCCTTGAAAGGGAAGACCTCCGGTCTCGCTGCGCTAACGGCAGTTGCTAACTCCTGCGGAGACGTTCTTGCAACAAGTCGGGAAACCCGGACGCCAGATACCAAGTGAGGGAAACCCTCATCAAGTACTGGCTCCCCAACGCACTGCCTCACCAGAACACATGAAAAGACCTCTTAGCCTGTTCCCTGTTCCTTATTTTCAAATCAGGTAGGCACGATTAAACCGAACTATATTAACCCTTCGGCTTCGCTCAGCTTTAGCCCTGAGCGAAGCCGAAGCTTTAACTTATGTAAAGCGCCATAAACGCTTTAAAATAGGCTTTTAAGCAATTTACATTTCTTAATCTAGTTGTATTTTTTAGCGCTCACCTACTTACCTATTGATGGAAGTGTCTACGACAAACTCAAGTGCTTCCGTCGCTGCTGTTTGTAATTGTAATCAGAGTCGTAGTCTATTGTCCCAAACAAATCCAGCACCTTTAATTGCTTGCAACGTTGCACATATTCGCGCTGCGGCTTCTTCGACCACATCATGTTCAGTTTGTTGATTACCAAGAGCTAGAGCTTCTTGGATTAAAGCTTCGTCGATTTGGAGATTAATTGCCATGCATTTTTATTGGACAAAGTGTTCCCAAATTAAAATTTTACCAGCTACATTTGTGTAGTGACTGTCTTCGACTGGTGTAATGGTCAAGCGTTGTTGTCAGCGTTTCATAGTAATCAAAAAAAACTAGAGTCGGGTGTGCTTCCCAACTCTAGTGCTACATTTTTGGTTGTCTTTAGTATTAGAAGGGATTTTGTGCTATTGAATTCAATTCAGTTACCTCTTGGGACTTTTTAGTGATATTTACAACTTTTACTCCTTCAATTTCACCTTCTGGGTCGAGACCATATTCCTTAAAAAAAGCTTCTCTTGAAGTCTCTTTTGCAAAGCGGGACTGCTTGTGGCGCTTTTGAGAACTACCAGTTGTGGGATGTGAACTCACTTTTACTTCTTTTGATACTGAGTTCGATTCAGTCAATTTTTCAGTCTGCTTGTGGATAATTTTAACGATTTCTGAGTTGCCTGTAGGAGTTTTAACTTTAATATCTAAGTTAGTTAATTCATTCTCTTCATCGTCACAAGAGTCTTCATCTGTGTCCTTTACATATTGTTTGGATATAAGCGTTTCTGCGTGTTCAAGACTAACTCTTTCCTCAATGGCATCTGCAACATCTTCCTTCTCCTTACGGTTCCAGTTTCGCAATGCTTCCTTGACCTGTTCAGTTGCTTTCATTCGAGAGGATTTGTTCACTAATAAGTCAGCAAATTGTTCAGCAAAGAATTCCAAGATTTCTTGTGTCCGTTCCAGCAATAAGTCTATTTCTCCCTTTCCACGGACGTTGATTTCAGTGTCTAATTCAATTTCTACTTCCGGAATGGAGATAATCCCATTTCCAAAGCTCTCCCAGTACATTTTGATAAATTCTTCCCATTCGGGCTTCCAGACTTCAGCAAAGCGGCGTTCCTCATCGTAGGTAGCTCTCATCCATTCCCCAGTGGCATTAAATTTACCTTTGCAGATTTGATAATCTTGATAAGCTCCTGATTCGTAATGGTCTGCTTTGATTTCCATCTTTCGTAAGCCCCACCACAGTTTCAATCCACCGTAATAGTAAGCATTGAATTCATAACGAAGCTTTTTGATAGTAGCTTCAATTTCTCTTGATTTCTTAGCGACTAGTAAACATTTAGGATCGTATTTGCGGGTAAGGTTTGGTTTAGGCATTTCAGTTCTCCTTGATATTTTCAACCGAATTAAACAATTGATTTTTCACCCCCATTTATTACTTTTTATTTTTTTTACTTTTTCTTCTAATGGGATGAAAAAGCCCCCAGAAATCAAATGCTTCCAAGGGCAGTAAGTTATGTAAAATGGGTTACTCCAGAGAGCAGTGCATTCCAAGCCAAAGCAGTAAGGAGATTGCACTTGTTTCTTCTTGAACAGTTGTGCCACAGCAGCAACTTTTAGCCACAGCTTCTTACTGCTGCTGACGCTGGGGGTTTACGGGGAGAAGCCTTGACGCAAGCGTGCGGTCGAAATCGCTACAGAGATTTCGAGTACCGCACTTTGCGCGGCAAGCGAGTGGGGCGAACGTGGAATAAATGCCCTACAGGGTGTTTATGCCGCGAAAGTCGCCCTACGACTCTTGCCGTCTGAAAAATTGGGTGAGGTGTTTTTGTTCAAGACGACACCTACCCAATTTTTCATGACCAAGGCTTCGCCCCGTATAATGAAGAACCCAGCAGCACGCCTGGGAGTGTGAGGGGTGGCGCGAACGCCCTCACATATTGTTTAAGTGCGTGTCAGCGCAACCATTTCTTTACAAGTTGGACAAGATTTTTTCTTCTGGTTCTTCTTTGTAGCTAGGGCAAGCAAGTATCATTTTCAGTTGTCCATTCTTGATGTAGAAGTTCCCTTTACCTAATAAATTTTCGAGTAGGTCTTGCATTTCAAAGCTGAGATTAGTATCTTCAATTGAAGTTTGTACAAAAACTTTATCAGTTCCATCAGGAGACTTGAGAAAGAACCGAATACTGATGAGTTCTGCATCTTCAATGACTGAATCAACAAGGACTTTGTAAGTTCCTTGGGACTTGACGATTATTCTAATACCTGTAGGGTTTTCCATTGTTTGAAACGTGTCAAGGGACTTACTGAAGTACATTGAGCGTTGTGTTTTAGTTTAATTCCAACAAAGCTACACCGATTTTGTTAGGAACAGTCCAAAATACAACGGCGCTAATTTCGGAATGATAGGTTTGCGCTCTTGTTAGTAGAAGTTTTTTAATGATGCCTCCATATTGAAAATTATCTTCACCGAAGAAGAAATGGTTTTCAGACAAGGCAGCAATAGTTTCGAGGTTTAGGAATTCACAAGGTGCAATCTTATCTATCTTTTGAGGTTCTTGGAACAGAAACACACCACGTTGATTTTTATCTCTATCTTTTGTATAAACAGAAAGAAAGGGTGTTACTGTATTTAGTAATATTTCAAATTCGTCTGCGACTGCCTCAATGTGTTCTGGCGCACAGGCAAAGATATTTATTCTCCATGTCAACATTTCTGTGAGAAGATTGTCATTGTCTTGATTAGAAGGCATGGCTGTTCATTGTGGTAAATACGCCTAGAGTAATAGCATACGTACTTACTCCAGGCATAAAGTGAATTGATTTAACGGAGAAATTTAGATTTAAAATGTAGCAAGAACTTCTTTGAGGGCACGACAACGCTGTAAATCATCAGCAAACAGTGATTTCGTTTCAGAAATCAGTTTTTGTAAGTTAGTTTGAAACTTTTCTTCATCTGCAACAGCTTGTTCTGCTTGTGGGTTCAGTTGGATGGCTTGTGGTATTAGAATTTCAAATTCGTAAGGGATAATCAGTTCTACTTCATCCTTATCATTTTGAAATCGTTCAAACCAGCGGTGACATTTTGCAATTGCTTCGTTAATCTGGTCTAATCGGTAGAAGTCGCTGAATTTAAACCTGGGTACATCGTAGTCAAAATGCCGCTCTAATGACACATAGAATTTTTGATTGAAGTAGTCGCGGTTGACTAATAATCGGGGTTCTCCTCTTAGAGGTTGATGAACAATGCCATCAACTAAAATTTTTGATTTAGCCCATAGACACGCCTGTTCTTGATGTTGAGATAAAGATTGGTAGTCACTACCGTAACCTTTAGTAACTGGCTGAATTGGCTCAAATTCAGTATCTTTGAAACGGTCAATTTTATGATCAAACCACAATTGGTTGTTATACCAACGGTACTGACGGATGCGAGTACGACGTTCATCTCCTAAGATTTCAGGAGCAGCATTATTGTCAGTTTCAATAATAGCCACAGGTGCTTCTTTGTCGCTTAATGCTGGTATTTCAACTGTGTACTCACCCTCAAATTTTTCTGGTCTTGGCTTGCGACAACGAGGTGGAACGATGTTTTCAGTGTAGGTGAATTTCCAGGTGACTTGAAAATTTGTCATTTTTCTTCTCTATATGTGAAACATTGGACTTTGGACAAAAAAATGTGTTCGCGAATAAGGTACGCGAATAATAAAAGAATATAAACTTTTCTACCTCAGCCTTGCTCGTATGCTGAGTCAAACAACTGTATAACCAGAAAAATTACGCAG
>NZ_JABXYX010000235.1 GCF_017982655.1 Brasilonema sp. CT11
TAAAATTCTGGTTAAGAACTTTGAACGAACCCTGGCTGGTGCTACGGCCAAACTCAACCTCTGCTTCATCAGGTTAATGATTAAGAGGCTTGCAGCCTCTTGTTAGATGTCAAATGGGTTCTATAGACTGCAAGTCCTTGTAGTTCTTCTTCCTTACCTTGCTCAATCGCAGTTAAAGTGCTAGCTGTATTCCTATTTACACTGAGTTTCTCACGAATGATTCGATATAACTCATCAATTTTCTTGAGTGCAGCCTCCGTAAATTTCTCCCCCAGTTTGCCTCCACTTGACTCAAAGAACTTACGACAAGCAAGTTTTGCTATTGCAAGCGCTGCTGAAAAGGTTACAGGATCAGTCATATCTGTAAGTTCCTTAATATTAAAGTTTTTTATATACTTTAATACAACATCATATTCTGCTTTTCCGTAAAATTTCGGTTTTTGTATTAATCTCCAATCTTAAAGCAACACAACTCAGCTAGCAGTTACCAGTTAGCAGTTACCAGTTATCAGTTATCAGTTAAGTAGGTAGGAAACGGATTCGTCCACCGCTTCTTCACTGTTGAGTGTTCACTGTTAAGCGTTCCCTGATTGAAAAACTTGTTAGACGCATGACAACCCTTAACAATGAGAGAAAGAACTAACAACAAACTCCTAACATCTACTTATGAGCTTCCGTGACGAATTTAAACTACTGCTACGCGCCCGCTACCCTTTGATTTACATCCCAACATACGAAGAGGAACGGGTTGAAAGCGCTATCCGGGAAGAAGCCGCCAATCAGGGTAGTCGTCCAGTGTATACTTGGGATTTTGTGGATGGTTACCAAGGTAATCCGAATGATGCGGGTTTTGGTCGGCGTAACCCTCTACAAGCTTTGGAATTGGTGGAAAAACTCCCGGCTTCTGCGCCTGCAGTGTTTATTTTACGAGATTACCATCGGTTTTTAGAAGATGTGGCGATCGCCCGCAAACTCCGCAACTTTGCCCGACTCCTCAAGTCTCAGCCAAAAAATATCGTCTTACTATCCCCAAGAATTGCGATTCCCGACGACTTAACAGAAGTTCTCACAGTTCTGGAATTTCCCTTACCCGCAGCAGCCGAAATTAAAATAGAAGTGGAACGCTTGTTAGCTGCAACTGGTCATTCTCTTCCTACTAAAGTCTTAGATGATTTGGTGCGCTCTTGTCAAGGACTCTCGATGGAACGCATTCGTCGGGTTTTAGCAAGAGCGATCGCCACTCACGGAGAATTGCAGCCAGAAGATGTAGACTTAGTTTTGGAAGAAAAGCGCCAAACGATTCGCCAAACCCAAATCCTCGACTTTTACCCAGCCACAGAGCAAATTTCTGATATTGGCGGACTAGATAACCTGAAAGATTGGCTTTTGCGTCGGGGTGGTGCGTTTACCGAAAGGGCGCGACAATATGGTTTACCGCATCCCCGTGGTTTAATGTTGGTGGGAATTCAGGGGACTGGGAAATCGTTAACTGCAAAGGCGATCGCTCATCACTGGCATTTACCTTTGTTGCGTCTGGATGTGGGAAGATTGTTTGGCGGTTTGGTGGGTGAGTCGGAATCTCGCACGCGACAAATGATACAAGTTGCTGAAGCCCTTGCTCCTTGCGTTTTGTGGATAGATGAGATAGACAAAGCCTTTTCCGGACTTGGTAGCAAAGGTGATGCGGGAACCACGAGCCGTGTTTTCGGTACATTTATTACCTGGTTAGCCGAGAAAACCTCACCTGTGTTTGTTGTTGCAACTGCGAACGATATTCAAGCATTACCACCAGAAATGTTACGAAAAGGACGCTTGGATGAAATTTTCTTTGTTGGTTTACCCAGCCAAGAAGAAAGAAAAGCCATTTTTAATGTACACTTATCTCGACTGCGCGCTCATAACTTAAAAAATTACGATATTGACAGATTAGCTTACGAAACACCCGATTTTTCTGGCGCTGAAATTGAGCAAACCTTGATTGAAGCGATGCACATCGGATTTAGCCAAAATCGGGACTTTACCACCGATGATGTTTTAGAATCTGCCAGTCAGATTATACCACTAGCACGAACTGCCGTCGAACAAATTCAGAAATTGCAAGAATGGGCGGCAGCTGGGAGAGCACGTTTAGCTTCCAAACATAATCCTTTAAGCGATCGCATTCAACGCCAGCCGCAATAATAAGTTCGCAGTTATGAATTATGAAGAATCATAAATTTCATAATTCATAATTTATAGCAGTTACCAGTTTTCACTGCTCCCTGCTCCCTGCTCCCTGCTCCCTGCTCCCTGCTCCCTGTTCCCTATTCCCTGTTCCCTGTTCCCTGCTATATAATTCAAAATTTGTAGTCTGAGGTTGTGACTATGGTGATTGTGAACGTACTGAAATACACACTTGGGATTTTATTGGCGATCGCTATTTTAGCTGGGGGCGGATTTGCGACTGCTTTGTATGTCATAAATCGAACTACTATAATCCCCCCAAAACCCATTTATGTTAATGATAGCGCCTCTGTGAAAGGAGAAAATCCAAAAGCTGTGCCTAAAGGAACCAAAGAAACTTCTACGGTTGCGGTGGTTAAACCTAAAGCCTCAGCCAAACCAACCCCCAAGCCTACCCCATCTGCAAAATCATTACCACCCGGAGCTTACCATGCGCGTATCACTTGGAAGCAAGGCTTAATTTTGCGAGGAGAACCAAAGCAAGAAGCTGAACGTATTGGTGGCGTTGGGTTTAATTCAAAAGTTATCGTTTTGCAAGAAAGCCAAGATAAAGCTTGGCAAAAAATTCGCGCTGAAGGTGACGAGAAAGAAGCTGGTAAACAAGAAGGTTGGGTAAAAGCAGGTAACACCCAAAAAGTTGACGAAAACGATTCCCAGCAGAAAGAAAAGCCTGAAAAGACAGAAAAACAACAGTAAAAATTTACATCACTCTACAAAATTTAACAACATTTTTTCGACATGAAATGTATCCGGAAAGTATCTGCTTGTACGTGAAGTCCAATGTAAGCAAAGTATCAACTGATATCGAGTTGTGTTCAAAAACCTCACCCTGCCCTGTCGGGCATCCCTCACGCCAGCTGCTTCAAGTCGGCAAAGCCGCCCAACGCACTGGCTCTCCTTATTAAGGAGAGGGAAAGATTTTTGCTACGCAAAAAGCGAGGGTGAGGTGAGACGTATGAATGCAACGCGCGTATTAACCAGTACCAAGCAGAGTAGAGATGGCGAGAAATTGTTTGCGAATTCATCATGAGAACGATTCGATTCAAGTTTTTTGGCAACGCGGACAAGCTGCACCTCGCTCTGCGCCAGTGGTAGTATTTCAGCATCCCTTTGAGAAGCAGGCATTAACAGATTTACGCTGGTATTTGGAAGAGTATCTCAGTTTTCCTTATGGTATATATCCAGACAATGCAGCCAAGATTGAGCAAAAATTGGAAATATGGGGAGAGCAGTTATTTGAACTGGTGTTTAGAAGTAGCGAGCAAACGCGGCAATTTTTTCAAGCTGCTACTTTTGATGGGCTAGATAAGTGTGAACTTGTTGTGACTTCTGATAATCCAGAAGTGCTGAATTTGCCTTGGGAGTTGCTTTATTCGGTAAGCGATCGCCAATTTCTTGCACCTTCACTTGCAGGAATGTCTCGTAGTCTGAGTGAATACGCTGTTAGAGCAGAAATGAGTGAGCTACCCAGCGACAAGCTAAATATTTTGCTCGTGATTGCTCGTCCCTACAATGAACAAGATATTGCTTTCAAAACTATTGCCCGTCCTCTCCTAACAGATCTGTCAGATATTAGGAAAAAAGTCAATCTAAAAGTCCTGCGTCCGCCCAGCTTTGAGCAGTTTGAACGGGAACTTAACGCTAATAAGGAATTTTATCACATCGTTCATTTTGATGGACATGGAAATTTCGATATTCCAACTTATCGCCTGAATTTTGGCAAAAAATCTCTCTGACGAGTCACACTTGGTGAACTGCGTAAGGAACTCTGCGGTGATGATGGTTTTCGCGGCAAGGTAAAAGAATACACTAATAATCCTGGCAGTGCGCCTTTGTTGACAGGGTTAATGTGTTGTGCTTTTAGGTATAACAGGTGCACATGGATTGCCTATTGATCCAGCGATTGCCTAGCCCCTAAAAGGGGCGCTGCGCAAACGGCAGAGCTAGCGCCGATAGGCGTCGTAGCCGTGCCGCAGGCATAGGGCGCGCTGAGTCCCAAGGGGACACGCTACGCGTTAGCCCTTGGCGTGCGCTTGCGCTTACGCAAACGCTTAACGCCACTATTATTGTTTTATATATTGCCAAAATCGGACTCAATATTTTTTGCGAATATACTGAAGCAAAAAAAACTAGGGCTATACGGAACCCTGGTGGGCTTTAGGCTTGGCATAAAAAAAAATCCCTCACCAGGATCGGCAAGGGATAATGTGCATCTTTTTGCTTATATATAATTAGATGCTGGGGAAATTAACTTATGCAGTTGTGTTGTGTGGAAGGGATGAAGGCGATGGCGATCGCACTGAGAAGATGAAGGCGATCGCACGGATAAATTGTCTTTAAGGGATTCCCTGGCGACGCAACCCTGGCGGCCTTTAGGCTTGGCATCTAAAAAATTCCCCCACCAGAATTGGCAAGGGATAATTTGCATCTTTTTTTCTTCTATTTATTAGATGCTGAGGAAATTAACTTATGCAGTTATGTTGTGCGAAGGGGATGAAGGCGATCGCCATCGCCTTCATCCCCTTGGGAGCACCGCTTCGCGCTCTGCTTTACTGGAGATAGCACTGAGGGGGATGAACCCCTAACAGAAATTAGCCATTTCGTATATAAAACTATATATCTGGGATGCACAAATCTAGCTGGGGTGCATGGATCTAATACATTGAGTGACCTTCACTGTTCGTTTTTGGTTTTTTAGGTTCCGTGAAGGTCACTTTCTTTTGCTTTATAACAGATTAAAATCCAATAAATAATAACCCAGGCAGTGCACCTTTGTTGACGCGGTTAATGTCTTGTGCTTGTAGGTATACCAGAAGCATACGGATTGCCAATTAAAAGCGCGATCTGCCGCAATGCAGAGCGCGAAACTATGTCTGGTGGAGGAGACTCAAATCTATGCCCTAAGTCCTTACAGACACGCTGCACGTTCGCCCTCTGGGCGTGCGCTTGCGCATACGGTGCTGCCCATTTTTTTCGTGTTAGACTGGGTCACCTTCTCCTCTGCCTAATTTTTAGCAGTCCTTGTTTCCCGACAGAGGCGACTGCGGAGCGCAAAGCGTGCCCGCAGGGCATATAGCGGTTCTCGCTTGAGTGAAATACAGTGTGGGAGGATGGAGTATATCAATAACCAAGTGCATCGACATGAAAGCTTACTCCACTGATCTGCGCCAAAAAGTGATTGATGCTCACAACAATC
>NZ_JABXYX010000400.1 GCF_017982655.1 Brasilonema sp. CT11
TAGACATCTCCGAAAACCGTAAATCCATATCCACACTGAATTTACAGAGAGCGATTGCCTACGGCAGAGCTACGCTTAACGCATCTGTTGAAATTTCACCAGATTGAACGATATAATCCAGCTTTGAGATGTTTCCTGTTGACAATAGAGCCAAAAATAGATGATTGTACAATCAGATGATTTCTCGTCAACTGCAGCTTTTAAGTAGGTAATATTAATGCTCCAATTCGCAACCGAACTAACCCACAAATTGTCAAAACAATTTGTTCATATTTTCGAGGTTGTAACCGAAATCTTTCAGAGGCGACCCGAAATATTTTGACAAGACGAATCAAGTGTTCAACAAATATTCTTTCTGATGATAGCTCTTTATTCTTATTCTTTTGTTCCGGAGTTAATTCTTGATTTTTTTGTTTCTTCTGTGGAGTTTTTATTGACGGTTCTCCCACATAACCTTTGTCACCGTTAAATCTTTGTCTTGGGTCAAAACCTTTTCGTTGCTCTCTAAACAGATTGATATCACTTTTAGGGCCTGGTTTACCTGCTACAACTTCCAACTTTGTCTGTACCCTCAGGTAAAACTATTAGTTGATTTTTTAAAGTATGATTTTTCTTTTTACCTGAATAATACTTGTTTTGCTCTTGATACTCTCCAGGGCGTTCCCTCGGCTGTTCACAGCTATCTACTATTAATTCATATTCTGTGAGAATTTCTTTAACAATTTCGTAGTCACTAGAGTTTTTTTTACTTGTTCTAACATACTTGAAGGTAACAATTGTCTTAACAATGGAAACCAATAGTTAAAAGTATCATTTGCTGTAGTCTCACTTACTCCAAATTGGATACCCAACAGTTGAAATGTCGTCAAATGTCTTAGGTAAATTAAAGTTCATATTATCTGCTCTTCCACAGACAGCTTGACTTTCCGACCTCCACCTCCCTTAATAATTCTTATTTTTTGCTTTTCGGTTTCTGCCAACTTTTGATTATGTATAATGAGTGCATTTTGAATTATCTGCTGTAATTGTTCATACTTGAGACCTAATAAGCGCTGTACTTCTTCTGGATTGTTCGCAATGTACCCTGCTATGTTAGCCATTTTTGTGTAGTAAAAAGATCACTTAATCTTCTTTTACCACAGAATGCATATATTTCGGAGATGTCTA
>NZ_JABXYX010000043.1 GCF_017982655.1 Brasilonema sp. CT11
CTTTAGCTTGGCGGTAAAGCTGTTCTAATTCAGAAATCTTTGAATGCGGAGCTATACTGATTCGTTTTGGCATAGGTCATATTTGCACTGCCTGCTTTTATCATAAGCGATTAGGCGGACATGATATTACTTATCAAACAGCTTTTTCAAACCATAAGCTGCTAGTCCAACTACTGCACCAGCTGCTACAACCGGCGCAGTACCAATAGCGACAGCAGTTCCTCCAACTGCTAAACCCATACCTCCAACGACAGCAGAAACTCCGACTCCAACTGCTGCTCCTCCTGCGACTGCACCTATAGCTGCGGCGTCTCCCTCTTCTATTGCCTTCTTAGCTCCATAAGCAGCTGTGCCAACAACTGCACCAGCAGCAGTCACAGGAGCCATGCCAATTGCTACGCCTCCAAAACCTCCAACTAATCCCATACCACCAACGACTGCCGATACACCAACACCGGCTATAGTTCCTCCAGCTACTAATGCTGTACCTTCTACTTTATCTTTCAGTTCTTCGTTATGATTATCTGTCATTATTTGCCTTACGTATGCTTAAGTATACTACATCTAACCTAAACAACCAAATTGTTACTGTCCAGGAATAATCAATAAAATATTGTCTAATCTTCTTAAAGTTTGTTTAAAGCGCCCCACTGCTCAGGATTGCAACCCGTTATTGATGAAACCAACACCTTCCTCACTCCCTTACCCAAGAGTGTTTATTCAGAATTTAAAAGTACTATTTTTTACACTTTAACCAAGTTTCGCATAGATGAATTTGAAAATTCCAGACATACCTTGCAGTATAGTCTGGAATTCTGTCAACTTATTTGCAAGAAACTCTAACAACAATCACGGTGAGCATCCATTCCTAGGTAGACAAGAAAATGAAAGAAAAATAGCTTCTACCTAATTAACAATCTCCTCATATTGAGTTGAATGTGACATTTTCTTCCCATTATCCTGTTCCTCATCATCACTGTGGTTAAGAGCGCTATGGTTAGTCTTAGTAATCATGTAATCCATGTGTGGTGTCTTAGCACAAACTAGCAGTAGCGCACCCAGAATCAACAGTAAACCACAAATTGATGCAGCCTGAACCCAAGAAATTTCCAGTGCTCCGTGAACAATGACTTCTCGTAGTACAGATACTATTGATACCTCCACTGCTACTCCTACAGCAATGCTATGCTCCTGCAAGTAAACCATTAGGAGTCGGAATAATTCGACCAAAATCAACAAAAATAGTATTTTGGCAGTCACTTGTTGATGATTTAATGGCACTGCAAGCTGGGTAAATATCTCCCACAGTTGCATAACCATGTAGGCAAACAAACCCAAACACAGGACAATCACAATTAAGTCTTGGAAAGCCTCCATGTTGCGAACAATTCGTTGTCTGTCAATCCAGCGATTGTGAAATAAATATTGACTCTTCTGGCGCTTTTTTTTTTGCATTTTCATTTCCACCGGCACACAGAGCAAATTAGTCAGTCCACCTAATCTTATTAACAAGAACTAGAGTGTTTTTGAGAATTATATGAGTGGCAAGCCTTGAACAAAAATTATTTGCCATTGCTTGCAAAATATTCCCAAACGATCTTTTTCGTAATTTTATTTAGGTAAGAAAATCACGAAAAGCTTTCAAAATGTAGCAGGCACAATCTCACAACAGGATGTTTGAGAAGTATTGTTGTCAACAAATACACCATTTAGATTTCCCTTTGCCTCCCAACCGCATCCGGGAACATCCTAAATGCAGTGCGAGCCGGAAAGCTCGTGTACTATAGCCAGCTTTCCAGCTCGCATTAAATTCAAAAGATTGGAATGCTCCCAAAGTATCGGGGATTTAGGGAACTCGCCGATAAATCTTGGTACAAGACGACACTTTCCAAACATCCTCACAGAGGTATGGTACGATAAACAATTTTTAGATTTTTTGATAAATTATTTTATACCAAAACTTGGGTTTAATCCCTCTTAATGTTATAGCTTGCGCAGGTGCATTTGGTCAGTGTAGCTGAGGTAGTATGTTTCACAATTGCCCTGCAAGGCGTAAAGCATTCTGGAGTAAATCCAATTGTTCTATTGTTAGTTGATTCATATTTTTGTTTATTTCAAGGGAGAGTCTTTAATTCACAGCTTTTGCTTTTAGAAGGTGCGTTACCGCAGCGGTAACGCACCCTATACCCACTTCAAACTTAAGCTGCTATATATTGCCCAAACTCTATCAAGAACCTGAACGCTTTAACAATATAACTAGCGCAGTCTCTGGGAGAGGTATTGTAAAATGATCGCCATGCACTGGCTTTATCTTCATCATAGCGATCGCCCCTTTTCGGATGACTTTCTAACCATGCTAATCGCACGGCGTGACCGATTAACACATCCAACACGATATATTCTTCAATTTGTAAGTTGGGGTTGTTAGATGCAACTGCTGCTAATTCGGTCAACGCCTCAATATTAACTTGTCGGTACTCAGGAGCTTCAATTTTATTTAGCAAATGCTCTACTTGCAAGGCAAAATTCTTTTCTCCTGCTGTCATTTCTGACAAAATAACTTCGCTATCCAAACGGTTGCGGCGTTCTAGCTTATCACCAATCACCAAACCTTTGCAATGTTCCATCACCAGCCAAACCTGCTTGAAAAAGTCTTTTGGAACACGTCCTGTTGCTCCCTCGGCTTGGCGGAACCGTCGCCAACCACCTGATGGTACATCTATTTCATCTCCTGAAGCTGATACCACGATCCAATCTATGTCACTTTCTTTTTGTTTGAGGTGCAGAGATTCTTGCTGACGTAATAGCTGACTCAAGTTGACGTATTCAAATAATACCTGACGTACTCGTGTTTGAACTTCCGAAGGTGACAGTTGCATAAGGTGTTCATAAGCCTCATCCTGAGTAAGGTTTAACTCTTGCACCAGTTCGCTGGTAATCAACAGAATCATGTAACCAATTCTGAGGGTGAGTAGTCCTTTAAACAGTTCTGGTTCTGTCTTGATTAAAGCACTCAGATAAATCAGAACTTCTTGAGTCAGAACGCGATCGCTTATATCTTCCCGACAATAGTCATTTATTTTCTCAACAATTTCGCTGTGCGACAGAGGAAGAGTAATGAGTGAATCTTCGCTGTAAGACTTACCCACAGCAATTTGCTTACCCCGCACCACAATACTTGTCACTACGTCCGACAAGCCGATATCGGTCATTTGTCGCAACTCTGCAGCACGACGCACAACTGCCCAAATGCCGGAATCGCCTGCTTTAGTGTAAACTTCATCCAGCAAATCTGCCACAGTTACGGGATTTTCTGCTCCGCCAAAGCCTGTATCAAATTCTAATCCTTCCAAACGAACCAAAGTCTGCAATAATTCTATTTGCTCGTAGAGATTTTCCGATGAACGCAAAGAGGAGAGCAACAATTTTAAGGTTGTTTCGCACTCCATTTGAAATTCTTGAGTATGTTTTAAGGGCCAATTTCCTTCTGGATTGTAAATTAGATACGAGCAGCGAGGCGCAGTATCTTTGATGGAAGATAGAGAATATTCAAAATCATCTTGAAGAAAATCAATCCGTTGTGTTCCAGCAGTCAACATCAACTGATTAAGACGCCCCAATTTGACCCGTACACCGTTACAAACGCCTTCTTTCAGTTCTTGCATCAGAGCAAGTAATGCCTCACTACCTGTTTCCAACATGGTATGAGTCAACATTAAAGTCAGGATAGGACGCCCTAAATCAATCCAATATTTTTGGATGTAAGCAAGTTCACTTCTGATTTGATAAACCAGAAAATGGTAATCAAGAGTTAGGTAAAATACTTGAGAGTCCAAAACCGAGGGCAGAAAAACAACTGTCTCCCCACGAATACGAAAAATCTTAGATGTTGTGAGACTTCTCAAACGTCGCACTGGACGTCCTGTTAAACCAAGTTTATCGTTGCGTCCAACTTGGGTATAAATAGCTGAAAGATCCTCTGCAAGTCTAACCTGAATTGGTTCGACTTGTTTGGGTGTTTGTGTCTCAATTCCATGAACTGCCAGTTTGGCTTGTAAATCTTCATCTTCTGCAAGTAAAGCGATTTGTACGACAGCTTGCTGGTTTTTGCCGACGCATAAATATCTTCCCAAAGGGTCAATATCTCCAACTGCTATCAACCCTTCACTTAACATTTGACCTAAAAAATACAAACTCTGTGCCCATACAAGCGGAACATTTTCGTTAGGTAAACGCGGCTGAGTTTGAGGTGCTAACTTCTCTGCCTCTATAGATTCTTCGGAGAGATAATAAAGTTCTGGAACTAGATGCAAACCATCACGCTCAATCAATAAAGATTCTAAACGCTCTTGGTAATGTTTCACTTGTTCTGGTTCACCGCGAAACAAACCATCTAGAAATAAATAAGTGAAAAATAAAGGCCATTCACACTCAATTTGCTCGAATTGTTTGAGTTCTAATGGTTCGTAGTGTAAGCGGTTTTTGTCTTCTAAAACTGTTTGGTGTCCATCACGCAGGAAGCGCTTGCAGCCGTATTTTCCTTCGAGTTTATTGATAATATCGTTGTGGGTACGTTCCCGCAGATCTACATCTTCTACAGCAAATGCTGGAAAACCAATAACGCTCAACAACGCGGCATCGATTTCTTTTGAAGACGATTCTCTAGGTAATAGAGATTCTAGTGTAATCCTGGCACGAGCGATTTCATCTGGCAGCGCATGAATCACCGATGCTTGACAACCGTGTACACCAAATAAATCCAAACCATTAATCGCTTCCAATGCAGCTTTTGCCATACCTACAGAACTGGCATTCAATTCCGCATTGCCATGATTAATTTTATTACCTCGTTCCCAAATACCGAAATCTGGAGTACGGTACGCTCGTCCAATATAGTAAACTAAATTTTGGACGAAATTCACTTCGTCAAATGTGTAAATGATCTGCAATCCTGAAGCAGTCATTTGCGCCAATATTAGCAGAAATATTGATGTGGCATCTAATTGCAAATGTCCCCATTCGTCATCACCAACAACAATATCACCTGTAGCAGTGTTGTACTTGGCATGTAAAGCATCCAACGAAGATTGAGTGTGCTTGAATTGCTCTAATTTAGCGCTTTGGCGCATCATAGCAAATAACAAACCCCGCATCAACTTAACGACGCTGTGTTCTAGCTCATATGTGCGTCCCTTGTCATCATCAACTTTGCGGTAGGCGATCGCCAACCCCCAAACTCCCAGAATGCTGTAAACGTTATCACGTACCCAAGCATCAGTGTAATCTCCGTGGGCAGTTATCGCTGTGCTTGCTGGTAGCAAACCTGTAATTGGGTTTTGACGGGTAAGGATAATTGTCTTGATTTGCTGATAATAACATTCAAGACGAGCTTGTAGTTGAATGGCTGTTTTCATAGTTAATTTGTTACGTTGTTTCACCGAATGCAACCCTGAAATCGTGAAGTAAATTATGTCAGCAAAGCCAAAACTACCTTTGTAGTAGGCAGTTGTTTTGTGGATCGAAATGATAAATTAATTGCCGTCTCCTGTCAAGATACAAGTTAGCTTCTCCATTCTTAGAAAAAGATACTCGAAATGTCAATTTTTTTCAACTATTTATCAGCTATTAGGCGACTTTCTCTTATTTTTTAAATTAGTTCTCTTAATACTCCATAAGGATAAACTTCTACAGAACGATCATGGACATGTAAGAATTCGCTAGAAAAATTGTAGTTTTTCAAAACATAAAACAGATATATAATTATGATTTTTTCAGAAGGAATTAATTTCTGTTTATACCTGAAAAGCAAAATACTTCTCCACTAGTAATAGTTGTTTACTTCCAAATGAAAGTCAATTGCCTGACTTAATTGATATCAGTGGAGTTAGATGCCAATAGCTCATTTCAGCAAATTGTTGTATAAAAACTAAAATTTAGTATTCCTCATAGGATCATCCTCGCACAATCTTTGGTTGTAGGAGGCTACTTAGAGATATCTATCACACAGGCTTTTATAAGCAATGCCCGCCCTATATAGCAATCCTAAATGATTTATGAAAAATCTTAAGTATTGTAGGGTGGGCAGTGCTTACCGTATTTTGCTGACTACATCCGGGTTTTGCTAAGCACTGCCCAACGCCCTTCGGGTTCGCCAGTCGCCTACGGAGGGAGACCCTCCTGCAGCGCTGGTCTCACCAGATACCTCTGTCGGGAGACCCTCATCAAGTACTGGCTCCCCTACGTGTCGTTCAAAAATCAAATAGGAGTCCTATAATACCGATTCAGTATTCATAATTGTGACTAAAAAACCCGGTTTTTTCTTGTTGAGTTAACGAAACTTCAATCTTCCCAGTAACAGAAACCGGGTTTTTGGGATTAGTGAATCGGTGTTCTAAAATTTGTGATTTTCTAATTCTAAAATTGAGCGCATAATGTAACAATAAATACAAAATAAAACAAGTTCGACTCTGGAAAAAGTACGCAAATGCAGTTTTTACGATCACAGCCAAAAGTAAAAATTTTTGCCAGACAAATCATATTATGAGTAGCCGCAAGTAAATCTTTTTACTTGAAAAAATTTCCATTAAAAGAAACTTGTACGCTTGACACAGACACTGAAAGTAGTAAAATCTACAGAAATCAATAGGCATCAGGGTGAGAAAAATTCAACTCAAGTGGAATAGAACTTTCTTTTTCTGACTTTTGATATCTACCAGATTACACTGTTCCAGGCTAGGATTATTAATTAGCGATGCCATTTTATTGGTAATCGATGTTGAATTTCTGAGATTTTATGGACAAAAGTCCACAAGACGACAGTACTAACCTCCTCTGAACTGGCGAGTTTGTCTCCCAGCGCGGGGGAGGCATTTGGAGGTTTTATCATGCTCTTAGAAGATGTTCGCAATTCGGCTTTTGACATTGGCGACTTAAACCAACTCAAGTTGGATTTGAATAGTACACAACCCGTAGATGTGGGAGAGTACATTACACAATTGCCCAAACAAGACAGGGCGATCGCATTCCGTTTACTCAATAAACATCAAGCAATTGATGTATTTGAATATCTGCCTGCGGAAGTACAGGAAGAAATCATAAATTCTCTGCATGATGTTCAAGTTGCACAAATCATCGAGGCGATGAGTCCGGATGAACGCGCAGAATTGTTTGATGAATTACCGGCTGGGGTTGTCAAACGTTTGTTGCAAGAACTAAGTCCAGAAGAACGGCAAGCAACAGCAACGATTCTCGGCTATGCTGAAGGCACCGCTGGACGCGTGATGACAACAGAATACGTGCGGTTGCGAGATGGGTTAACTGTTGGAGAGGCTTTGAGTAAAATCCGCCGTCAGGATGAAGACAAGGAGACGATTTACTATGCCTACGTCACGGACGATAATCGCACGCTGATGAGTGTTGTCTCCCTACGACAGCTACTGTTTACCTTTCCTGAGGTTTTGATCACAGATATCGCTAGCACTCGCGTCATCAAAGTCAGAACAGAAATGCCCCAGGAAGAAGTTGCCCAAATCATGAAGCGATACGACTTAATCGCTGTCCCTGTGGTTGATCGAGAAGAGAGACTGGTGGGTATTGTCACGATTGATGATGTGGTCGATATTTTGGAAGAAGAAGCCACAGAAGACTTTCAAAAACTCGCAGGTGTGAGTGGCGGTGATGAACAGGCTTTTTCGCCTCCTTTGGTAACTCTTCGCAAGCGCTTACCGTGGCTGTTTGGAGTTATGTTGCTTTATATTGGGGCGTCTAGTGCGATCGCCCCATTTCAATCAACAATCTCAATGGTGCCAGTGCTGGCTGTGATTATGCCGCTTTTCTCCAACACAGGCGGTACTGTAGGTATTCAAACCTTAACTGTGACAATTCGTGGACTTGGTGTTGGAGAACTAACACCCCAGGATACTTTCAAAATTCTCCGTAAGGAACTTCAAGCAGGACTGGGTACAGCGGTAGCACTAGGACTGACTATGATTATGCTTTCCTTGATTTGGGCACCACCTCAAGAACGTTGGGTGTCGTTAGTTGCAGGAACAGTCATGGCTGTGAATACTCTTGTGGCTGTCACTTTAGGAACTTTACTACCAATGGGGTTGAAGCGACTAAAACTTGATCCCGCCTTGGTTAGTGGACCTTTAGTGACAACGATGCTAGACGCCATTGGTTTTATGATTTTCCTAACCCTAATTTCTACGGCTTTGCATATTTTCCACTTAAAAGCATGAGTTAGACAAATCGACAAAAATAGTATTATGTATGGCGATCTGCACTCGGCGCAGATCGCCAAGCGACCGCACTGCCACTACTTCGTCAAGCACTCCTCGACTGGCCATCCGAACTGTTCCCACATCGATAACTTGTTCCAGTCCTTGATAAACTCAGCTAGCTTTCCATTCTCTACCCTGAATAGCGCACTTGCCGTCCATGTCGCCTTTTTTCCATTAGCTTTAATATCGCCATGCGGTTCACCCATGATTTAAGCGGTCATGAATGCCGTAGTTGCTGAAATCGTAGAAAAAGCCCTGTTGCATTCCGACGGCTTTAGGGTTTGCATGGATATATCGCAAAGTATTTAATCCTCCAGTTCCAGCGGTAACCCAAGTTGAGTAAGAAATTCCTTGTTGTAGTTTGCTTTCTCCCAATTATCAGCAGACTTAATTTGATCGGGAGTTAAGTTTTTGGCACCGCTGAGTTTGGCAAGCCTGAGTTTGGCAAGCCTGAGTTTGGCACCGCTGAGGTTGGCACCGCTGAGGTTGGCATCGCCGAGGTCGGCACTGCTGAGTTTGGCACCGCTGAGGTTGGCATAGAAGAGGTTGGCACCGCTGAGGTCGGCACCGCTGAGGTCGGCACCGATGAGGTTGGCACCCCTGAGGTTGGCACTCCTGAGGTTGACACCCCTGAGGTTGGCATCGCCGAGGTCGGCACCATTCAAATCCAGATGACTTATAAGTTCTGCGTCCATTAGAAAACGAATAATGCTTCCCTTGCGTTCTCCATCTTTATTCAATCTCCGTAGCACTGATAATGTTCTGACACGCGCTATATCAATCGCTACATCTCGCTTTTGGTATTCGGGGTTTTCTTCTTTTAGTTCTTTACTAATTAGCTCTTTTAACTGCTTATCAATCAACAGTTCTGACATTCGGTCAATATATGCTTCTAGTGCCTGCTCACGTAAATTGTTGTCTGCTATTTCTCCTTCTTCTTGGGTACGCTTCTCAGATCGCCTCTGTTCCCTTCGCTCAAAATAAAATAATGCAAAAGGAATAGCGATCGCACCACCAAACAGCAACCAATCCCACAATGTCTTGGCAGATTGAAAGTTCTCGGTTTCCTTATACGTCAACTTAATAATTTCTTTTGTTTTGGGATTAAATTCCGCTTCTATAGTTTCTGATTTATTTGAGTCCTTCCCAATGCCAGTCCACTCGCCAATCCCCTCAAAGGGATACAGTTTTGCAAAAGCTGCAATCGCTCCAATTAGGGCAAATAAAATAGCAATTCGCATCAATAGCTTTCGCCTAACAACCAAAGATTTACCCCAATCGGCAAGCTTTTCACGCAAACTATTCATCAGCCACCACGGAAATAGTCCTTACATCATTATTAGCGGCAAGTGCGATCGGCTTATGCACCTCGGCAAGAATGCTTGGTTTTTACAAGGAACCACGGTTCCTTTCCAACAAAAAACCCGCGCTTTTGGCGGGTTACTCTATTTACTGAATTGTTTCAATTGTATGTTCCTAATATCTCAGACTCTGGGCACCAGCCATCCCAAAGGTGATATGGTAGCAATATCCAGCTTTGAGTTGACGAGGTTGACGGGGCATATATCATCGGGGGTGTTGATCACTTCATTAATGTCTGAAAGCCTGCGGTAAATCATCCCTGTGGCTTGAGTACTTCTTAGGTGAAGAATAATTGAGTCATTGATCATTAACGCTCCTACACTAAATCGTAATCAACAATATCAATTAAAACAGGTGCTGTGATGGAAACCACAACTAAAAGACAAGCCTTATTAAAAGCTATCTACGAAAAATTAGAACAGGCTTATGAAGACACTTTAGAAGATGTCATAGAACTGTTAGACATTCGCAAGGCTGAAGATGAAGAAGATTTTCATGCTATTAAAGAAGCTAAAAATGATACTAGTATTAGTTGGGAAGAATATAAGCGAGAATTAGAATCGTGACCTATCAAATAGAAATTAAAAGTAAGGTAGCAAAGCAATTAAAAAAGTTACCCAATGATATTAGAGATAGGATTAACAAAAAAATTCTATAACTAGCTGAAAATCGCCGTCCTAATGGGGTTGTAAAACTAGAAGGAAATTATGATACTTATCGTATTCGCGTGGGTAGCTATCGCGTTTTGTACGAGATTTTTGATGATATTTTACTGATATCAGTTATAAGAGTTGGTCATCGTAGAGAAGTTTATAGAGAAGAATCTACCTGAATTACGATCAGCAGATAAACACAGATAAGTTATCTGCGTCCATCTGCGTCCATCTGCGGTTTCTAAACCCCAAAGCGAATTCTTGCAATTTACATCATTTTGGGTACAGAGATAAGACAAAAATTAGACTGATCGTTCACCTGTTCCAAACGCGAAGTTTTTAACCTATCAAGCCACTTTTGCAGAAAGACTCGATTCATTTTTTGCTCATCTGGATTTTGAGTATCCACTGGATGAGGCATGAGTCCTAAAATCGTCGCTGTAGTCACACAGAACATCGACTTTTGAAAACTGATACAAATTTGAACTCGCAAATCATCTTCTCCCCGACGACTGCGCTTATAAACTTCGTGCAAATAATCTGGAAGATAATGACGCATATCTTGCATCAACAAGGTAGGAGGAATACCCGCACCGCCAATTGGTAAAGGATCGGCATACAAAGCACCATATTGAAATCGAGATTGATCTGCGGGAATTTGATAAGCTTGGGCATTATATGAAACTGTGCCATGAAAAGCGGTTCCCCGGAAGAAAACTGCTTCTACATAAGGGATTGCTGTATCTGCAAGAAATGTCAAACCAGCAGATTTAGGAATGAGATCGTAAACTTTATCCCGAATTTTAACGGCGTAGGTAATAGGCTTGTTGGCATCTGCTACCAAGCCTGCTTTGACGTGTTCTACAACATCAGGTATAGATTTTATTTCACCTTGATCGTAACGGTCTGATAAAGTGAGGAAAATATCAGCCATCACACGCCAAAATTGACCTAAACCCGTGGAGTAAGAACTGAGACGCAACTGTTCCGTTAAGAAATCAGGGAAAAGTTGGTTAACTCCCTTGATGATAGGATTATTTTTAAATTTTGCTGCAATAACAGCTTGCGCTCTTTCTTCAAATTCTTTTGAATCTAAGTATTGATCCAACCCACCGCCACCATGCCATATCATCCCTTTCATGCAATATTCGGCATATTCATAATTAATTCTGTCATGCCACCAATGCCGAAATAGTTTCTTAAAAGAAAAGTCTCCATTAAAGTATTTCCAAAATTGGAAAAACACTAAAAATTGATGTTCAGCAACATAAATGAGATTTTTAGAGTAAGCATCTAAAACGATGCCGTAACTTTTCAGAATACCGACGACTTCTATCAGATTTTCTTCGGTATCAGGAAGTAATGCCCCTCCTGACTCTAATCGCTCGATATATTCAAATAATGGATAATTAACAGGTTTATCTTTTATGTTTACCATTGCTATATCTCCTACTTAAAATACATATTTAAAAGTTAGGTTTGTAGTATGTATTTGGGTACATCTTACAAACCTAAGAACAGTCTTTTAAGTTTTGGTTTTTTCCTTAACAAACGATACCGTTGCCACTGGGGTTGGTATATTAACCATCGTCGTCATTGTCGGTTCAGTCCAACGTACTAGCCAATTGGGTTGGATTCCAAAAATCACAATCAACACAGCTAAAACGACAGCAGGAATGCGATCGCCCCAAGAGACACGTGGCAAATTGACGACTTGTGCAGACAAACGCCCGAAAAAGCCACGATTCATGAGAATTAAGAAGTAAACAGCAGTTAAGCCAGTACCTATCATCGCTAACAGAGTTTGGACTGGGAAAACTGCGAAACTGCCCCTAAAAATGATAAATTCGGAAATAAATCCCACCATTCCCGGTATACCAGCGCTAGCCATTACTCCCAAAACCATCAAGCTTCCAATCACAGGCATACCTCGTTCTGGGTTGAGAAGTCCCTGAAGAACTCCTAAATCACGGCTTCCTGTTTTTTTATACACAATCCCTACCAGCAAAAACAGCAGGGCTGAAATCAACCCGTGACTAATCATTTGCATGATGCATCCCAAGACACTCAAAGGTGTTGCAGCAGCGGCGGCTAAAAGCACAAAGCCCATGTGTCCAATGGAACTGTATGCTACCATTTTTTTCATGTCGTTTTGGGCGATCGCACACGATGCACCATACAGCACGCTGATAACTGCCCACGTTGCTAAAACGGGGGCTACATAACTCCAACCATTCGGCAACAAATTCATCCCAAACCGGAGTAAGCCGTAAGTTCCCAACTTCAACAGTACCCCAGCCAATAGTACAGAAATTGGTGTGGAAGCTTCAACGTGAGCATCTGGTAACCAAGTATGCAGAGGAACTAAGGGAATTTTGATGCCAAAACCAATTAATATTCCCAGCAAGAGTAAGACTTGTGTCTCTACAGACAAAACGCTCGTATTCAAGGCATCCAAAGCAAAGCTAGAAGCCCCACTCAGCCAAACCATGCCTAGAAAACTTGCTAAAATCATTATCCCGGAAACAGCGGTGTAAATCAAAAATTTAGTTGCTGCATAGCCGCGCCGTTCTCCACCCCAAATCGCAATCAGAAAATACAGGGGAATCAGTTCGATCTCGTAAAACAAGAAAAATAGCAGTAAATCCTGTGCCATGAAGGCTCCAGTCACGCCAGCGTTTAACAGCAGGAGTAAACTGTAATAAAATCGAGGACGCGAAATATTTTCGTCAGTGCTGTCAATGGCGATCCAAGTCAACAAGCCATTTAATAGCAGCAAAGGTAATGACAGACCGTCTATTCCAAGATAATAATTTAATCCTAACGCATCTATCCAAGGTAGGAATTCGGTAAACTGTTTATTCATTTCCCCAGGATTAAACTGGCTTGCAATGACAACAGTCCACAAGAAAGCGATACTCGCAACAACCAAAGCGACTCTACGAGAAAGTTTTGCTGTCATGCCAAAAGGCAAGAAACCGAGTAAAGCCGCACCTAGTAACGGCACCAAAAGCAAAATACTGAGCATAGGCAACAAGTAGGTAAGGTGAACACAGAACAAGGGATTAGAATGGCAAGATATTCAGTAAGCCTAATGACCAGCTAACCACAAAACCTAACAGACTAACGCCTACAAGGATGGTCAATAGGTATCCTTGAGAACGACCAGAAATGCTGTACTTTAAGGTTTGTCCACCAAAAATTGTTGCAAACCCAATTAAGTTAATGAAACCATCTACCAGATAGCGATCGCTCCATGCTGAAATTTTAGAAAACACCGCGACTATACTAACGACTGTCACATTATAAAGTCGGTCAATGTAAAAGTCATAACCCAACAAGTCTTGCAAAAATCTCCAAGTAAGAACTCTAGATCTCGACCAAGCTTTGTGCAGATAGATGTTAGACCCTACCCCTATCCCCAGCACTCCAGAGGATACTAACAATGTCACGACAATCCAATTTATACTTTCCCAATCAGGTAAGAGATACCATTGTTGTAGCATCAGGGGTAATAACAAGGTCATTACCGTCAGCGTTACCATTGGCAATGCCATCTGCCAACCGACTTCTGGAGTGCGACGGGTCTTTGCTTGTGGCTGACCCCAAAATATTAAGCGAAATAGGCGTGTCAAATTTAATGCCGTCAAACTATTGACCACCACTAACACACCAATGACCCAAGGGCTAACCAAAGCCAAGCCATCAGCCCATCCTAACATCGCCCAAAAGCTTCCTAGTGGTAGCAGTGTCACCATTCCAGCAGAACCGACAACAAAAGCTGTGGTGGTTGCTGGCATCCTTGACCACAGACCCCCCATTTCGGTTAAATCTTGAGTATTGGTTGTAAATATAACTGCTCCAGAACTCATAAATAAGAGTGCTTTGGCAATGGCATGAGTTAGCAGCAGCATCAAAGCTACTCCTCCTTGTTGCATCCCAACTGCCAAAAACGCTAACCCCATGTATGCACTTGTGGAGTGAGACATTGCTCGCTTGATGTCAATTTGAGCCAGCGCCACTAACGATGCACCAATTGCGGTGACTGTACCCATGATGATTAAAGCATTTAATGCAACTGGCGACAGCGCTAAAATTGGTTGTAGTTTAAACAGCACATACGCCCCACCAGCCACCACCAAAGAGTTTCGCATCACTGAAGCTGGGTTGGGACCTTCCATCGCCTCATCTAACCACAAATGTAGCGGAAATTGAGCGCATTTACCCGCAGGTCCTGCAATCAGCCCTAAACCTAATAAAGTTGATGTTGTTGAATTTAAATCTGCCGTCTGCGCCCACTCATACAAGTCAGAAAAGTTCAAGCTACCTGCTAGGGTGGAAAGTGTCACAACTGCCATCAGCAGTAAC
The DNA here is from genome assembly GCF_017982655.1 of Brasilonema sp. CT11. Classification (GTDB taxonomy): domain Bacteria; phylum Cyanobacteriota; class Cyanobacteriia; order Cyanobacteriales; family Nostocaceae; genus Brasilonema. The sequence goes on from NZ_JABXYX010000043.1 coordinate 14,666, forward strand.
AAGTCTCCCACTCGCTTAGTCCAAAATGCATCTCGTGCTGCTGTGACGACTAACGGTTGAGCATACCAGAAACCCACCAGCAAGTAAGTCGAAAGAGTCAACATTTCAAGAAGGGCATAGCTGAGAAATAAAGAGTCACTGATGGCTAAGCCACACAGTGCTGCTTCAAAAAATCCCATCAGCCCAAAGAAACGCGCGATCGCCCAGTCCTTTTCCATGTAACCAAGGGCGTAAGTTAATGCCAGTAAACTTAACCCTGTAATTAAAACTGTTGTCCCTACAGTAATTGGCGAAACTTCTAAAGCAAAGGATATGTCAAAATCCCCAGCTTTGAACCAGTTAATCAAAAAAGTTTGTGATTCTGTATTCCAAATATCAACGAATACGAACAAGCTGTGGACAAAAGCCAAAAAGGTTGCCACCCAGTTGATATAAGCGGCTGGTCTTGGTCCTGTGCGCCGAATTAATCCTATTGCCCACGGTAAAGTCAACAGGGCACCTATTAACCCATAAAAAGGTATACACCAACTTGTTGAAAACAGAATCTGATTCATTAAAATATTCCTTTAAGCTCCGATCAAGAATTACTTTTTCAGTTTAGGAAATGATTCATCCTACTCTCTACTTTTAAACATTATTTTTTTTATTCAATTAATTATTTCATTGTTTGTATCTCAAACACAAACAAAAACCTAATAGAACTCATCTATTTTTTATTATCCTTACTTGTTTTTATTTTTACAGCAAAAATTGATAATTCAAATCATCTAGTTAAGCAGGTAGATAATAAAAAATTATATACTTTATTCTGATTGTGTTTACAAAGAGTAACAGCCAAGGAAGAACTGTCCTAACACTCCTTAAGTTTTGCGTCATTCCTCTTGAGGCAGAATTTGCACCTTTATGAACCTGTTTGCTGCAGATAGTATAAAAAAATTATAAAACAGAAGTGTCTGCTCTAGGAATCTGTGAAGTTCGGTTGAGCAGAATTGTCGTTATCCGGTAATATTAATTTTTATTAATTGACTTTATTATAAACTATTATGGTAATTTATATTGTCAGGGACGCCAAGGTTTTCTATGCTTAATTTGGAAAAGGTTTTAGATCTCAAGATGAGCATCCCCGTAGAAAATTTTCCACCTGAGAGTACATATTGCAGTAAATTTGTGGGAGTTATGCGATGCCAATTGCGGTTGGAATGATTGAAACAAAAGGGTTTCCGGCAGTCGTTGAAGCTGCTGATGCGATGGTGAAAGCCGCTCGCGTTACTCTAGTAGGGTATGAAAAAATCGGTAGCGCTCGGGTGACTGTGATTGTCCGAGGAGACGTTTCTGAAGTGCAAGCTTCTGTTGCTGCTGGAGTGGAAGCAGCTAGAAGAGTGAATGGCGGTGAGGTGCTGTCCACTCACATAATTGCCCGTCCTCACGAAAACCTGGAATATGTTCTGCCAATTCGTTATACCGAAGCCGTGGAGCAGTTCCGTACTTAGCAATTTTGGATTTTCATTCTTCAGTGCAAGGCTTGGATTAAGCGGCAAAAAGCAACTGAAGAACGAATCAAGCTTTCAGCCAACAGCCCAAGTGCTGACGGCTTGAAAAATCTGAAGTTGTTGTTGGGGTTGTCGTATTGAGCTTTGGTTGTATTCAAATCTTAAAAACAAAGGATTTAAACTTATGTCAATTGCAGTAGGAATGGTAGAAACTTTAGGGTTTCCTGCGGTAGTAGAAGCAGCAGATGCGATGGTGAAAGCCGCCCGCGTGACTTTAGTTGGCTACGAAAAAATTGGTAGCGGTCGCGTAACCGTGATTGTACGGGGAGACGTTTCTGAAGTACAAGCTTCAGTTGCTGCTGGGGTTGAATCAGTCAAGCGAGTCAATGGTGGACAAGTGCTGTCTACCCACATCATTGCTCGTCCTCACGAAAACCTGGAATACGTCCTGCCAATTCGTTATACAGAAGATGTAGAACAGTTCCGGGAGAATGTGAACGCAATTCGTCCCTTCGGCAACAGAAGACCATAACGTGTAATGCAAATTGCTAAAGTTCGTGGCACAGTAGTGAGCACTCAAAAAGATCCAACTCTGCGAGGTACTAAGCTACTGCTGTTGCAATTAGTAGATGAACAAGGACAAATTTTGCCAGAATACGAGGTGGCCGCTGATAGTGTGGGTGCGGGAATAGATGAGTGGGTACTAATTAGCCGTGGTAGTGCCGCCCGTCAAGTTATGGGTAACGAACAACGTCCAGTAGACGCTGCAGTAGTGGCAATAATTGATACAATCCACGTTAAAGACCGCGTGATTTACAGCAAAAAAGACCAGTTATAGATAGTCATGATAGTTATGAGTCATTTGTGAGCCAAGGCTATGCACCGACGTCTCCGTTAGGAGAGGGAAACCCTCCTATGCTCTACGGGCAGGCTAGCCCCGATAGGCGCAGCCGTACCGCAGGCATAGGGGGCGCACTCAAAGGACGCCAACAGTACTGGTTGCTCCTGCGCGTGCAACTGGTGAGTAAGCGCGCTGTTTTGAGGGTTTGCCTCATGTGCCACTTCTGTGCGGAGAGAAGCGCCTTGCGGTGAATCCAGCGCTCTTTGGAGGGTTTCCCGACCTAGGCGACTGGTGAACCCGAAGGGGGGTTCCCTCCGTCGTAGGCGGAAGCCTTCCCGCTTTCTTAGAATCTGGCGTCAGGCGACTGGCTCTCCCGTTGGACTTTCCCGTTGGGTGATTAACTGTAAACAAATGACTTTTGACTAATGAAACAGAGGAGGAATCTAGCGATGGCAGTCCGCAGCACGGCGGCACCCCCAACCCCGTGGTCAAAAACTTTAGCTGAGCCAAACATCGATGAAACAGCGTTTGTGCATCCCTTTTCCAACATTATTGGGGATGTATTTGTAGGCGCAAATGTAATGGTTGCTCCGGGAACTTCCATTAGAGCGGATGAAGGCACACCCTTTTACATAGGTGAAAACACCAACATCCAAGATGGTGTCGTGATTCATGGGTTGGAGCAAGGTCGAGTTATTGGTGATGACCAAAATGAGTACTCTGTATGGATTGGCACCAATGCATCTATTACTCACATGGCGCTCATTCATGGACCAGCTTATGTTGGGGATAATTCCTTCATTGGCTTTCGCTCCACGGTGTTCAACGCCAGAGTAGGAGCAGGTTGCATCGTGATGATGCATGCTTTAATTCAAGATGTGGAAATTCCACCAGGTAAATACGTACCTTCAGGAGCAATAATAACAACTCAGCAGCAAGCGGATCGCTTACCAGATGTGCAAGCACAGGATAAACAATTTGCTCATCATGTGGTTGGGATTAATCAGGCCTTGCGCTCTGGTTACATCTGTGCTGGGGATAGTATGTGTATAAATACTGTTCGGAAGGAATTGACTAAATCTTATACAAGCAATAATGGGTTTGAAAGGAGTAATGACGTGGCAAGAAGTAGCTTGGGTGTTGAAACAGTCGAACAAGTACGTTATCTGTTAAATCAAGGGTATAAAATTGGCACAGAACATGTGGATCAGCGGCGGTTCCGTACTGGCTCTTGGCAAAGTTGTACACCAATACAAGCAAGGTCACTTGGTGAGGCGGTCGCAGCTTTGGAAGATTGTCTGACCAGTCACAGCGGCGACTACGTTCGTCTTTTTGGCATTGACCCCAAGGGTAAACGGCGCGTGTTAGAAACAATTATCCAACGCCCAGATGGAGTCGTAAATAATCCGCCTGCTAACTTCAAAGGTCATACCAATCAAACAAACAGAAGCTACAACGATAATAGTTACAGCAATAGTTACAGCAACGGCAGTGGTAGTGCTAAACTCAGTGGCGAAACTGTAGACCAAGTACAACAACTCCTTGGCTCTGGTTACAAAATTGGTACAGAACACGTAGACGAGCGTCGCTTCCGTACAGGTTCATGGCAAAGCTGCCAGTCCATTGAAGTCACTTCCACAAGAGAAGCTGTTAGCGCATTGGAACAATGTATGGAAAATCATCCAGGTGAGTACGTACGCTTGATTGGTATTGACCCCAAGGCAAAACGGCGCGTATTAGAAAGTATTATCCAACGTCCTAACGGTCCTGTTGGCTCATCCGACAGTTATAAGTCTACAGGTAGTGCGCCATCTAGTGGGGTGCCGGTAAATTATTCTGCCAGATCAACAGGAACAGCAACCAGTAACCGCCTCAGTTCCGATGTAGTAGAACAGCTACAGCAACTCATCAATGGTGGGTATAACATTAGTGTAGAACACGTAGACCAGCGACGTTTTCGCATAAATTCGTGGTCAAGCGCTGGGCAAATTCAGACTCGTTCTGCACAACAAGCCGCCGCAGCATTAGAAAACTATTTAGATCAATACCAAGGGGAGTACGTGCGACTTATTGGTATTGAGCCAAAAGCTAAACGCCGCATAGTGGAAACAATTATCCAACGGCCATAAGACAAACGGACAAACAAACAAACAAAAAGAACTGGGGACAAGGGGAAACAGGAGCGAATGAGCGGTGAAAAACTTCTCCCACTCCCTCACTTTCTGGTTCCCTCACTCCCTCCTATTCAAAGGCTTCCGAGGTTACATATCATGTCTGTGCCGCCACTGCGCCCAAGTTATGACTTTGATTCTTATATAAGTGGCGAGGTGATAATTCATCCAAGTGCAGTACTTGCACCAGGTGTGATACTCCAAGCAGCTCCAAACAGCAAAATAATTATTGGTTCGGGTGTTTGTATTGGTATGGGGTCAATTCTCCAAGTCCATGAAGGAACACTTGAGGTAGAAGCAGGAGCAAACCTGGGAGCCGGTTTTTTGATGGTTGGTAAAGGTAAAATAGGGGCAAATGCTTGTATTGGGGCAGCAACAACAATTTTTAATTGTTCTGTTGATCCGGGACAAGTCCTACCTGCGGGTTCTATTCTGGGAGATACAAGTCGCCGTATTTCTGAATCTCCTACACAAACGGAACAAACAACCCAGGAATCATCCATAACTAACCCTGCTTTCAGTACTACAGAGTCAGAAAATGGGACAGGTAGACAAAAAGGACAGGCAAGCAAAGAGGAATCATCTGCCATATCTCCCTCCTCATCTTCCTTATCCCCACCAGCTTCCACTCAAGACTCTCAAATCGGTAGTTACATTTATGGACAACAAAGCATACAAAAGCTGCTAGTTACATTGTTTCCCCATAAACAGTCGTTAAACAAACCTATATCTGACGGTGAACCTGAATAAGTGTTAATTGTTAAGTTGTCAGCAATCAAAGAGCAACTAACAATTGAGTACCCTGGAGAATTGAAATGGAGGCATACAGTCAAAGGTCTATAGGCAATATCCAGGCATCGCGCCGTCGAGACACACTCAGTGAAAGTGCGTTGGGATTAGTGTCTACCCGCAGTTTTCCAGCAATGGTTGGTACAGCGGATATGATGCTCAAAACCGCTGGAGTTCACCTGATTGGATATGAAAAAATTGGCAGTGGTCACTGTACTGCGATCGTTAGGGGTGGGATAGCTGATGTACGTCTGGCGGTAGAGTCTGGTGTGCAAACTGCTGAACAATTTGGTCAGTTGGTTTCTAGCTTGGTCATTGCCCGTCCTTATCCCAACCTAGAAGTGATACTGCCTATCAACAGCCGCCTGAGTGCACTTTCTCAAGATAGCTACAACCGCCTGAGCAACCAAGCAATTGGTTTAGTAGAAACGAGGGGATTTCCAGCGTTGGTGGGAGCAGCTGATGCCATGTTGAAAGCTGCCGATGTCCAATTGGCAGCTTACGAAAAAATTGGTGCGGGTTTGTGTACAGCCATTATTCGTGGGTCGGTGGCAAATGTCGCGGTGGCAGTAGAAGCTGGTATGTACGAAGCAGAACGCATTGGAGAGTTAAACGCAGTCATGGTCATTCCAAGACCATTGGAGGAATTAGAGCAAACCTTACCAGTTGCAAGTTGCTGGATAGAAGAACGTCAACCCTTAAAGTTACCTATCAACATCAAGGAGCAAGTCGCAGAAACAGAGTTAGTAGAATTGCCAGATTTAACCAGGTTACCTCTAAAAATGACCGAAGAATGACTGCCAGTGAAAAAGTTAAGAGTTAAGAGCTAAGAGTAGCCAGTTGTGTAGACATTTCCCTGGTTAAGCAAACTGGCTTTGAAGAATGAGTCCTTTGTCTTTTGCGTTTACAAATGACCCTCCTGATCTGTCCGTTCGCCCTGGGGGCACGCACTTGCACAGGGAATAGCGGCACGCCCTATGGCTAACGCCACGCCTTACGGCTATCGGGAACGCCCGTCGCCTAGGTCGGGAGACCCTCCAAAGAGCGCTGGTCTCACCAGTCATCCGCTTTCTGGTTACCCACCAAAGCAGTACTGGACTTACCCTACTGGCTCACAAATGACGAACCACTCATCACTCATAACTCGTAACTTGAGCTACTTAGCATCAAGGTATGTAACCTTGGCTGGAAGGTGTCTTACGCTGTTGAGTGCTTCTTTGAATCATAACTTTATCCCGATGATAAGGAAAATACCATTATATGAATAGTTTTAATAGATATTTATCTATGTTTCGAGCATCCGCCTTATATTCAAAGAAGCAACTATCTCCAGCAAGAGCCGCGAGGTAAAGTCAGAGCGTCAACACTTGTAACTTTTAGATGAGCAAAGCTATATCAATTTCAAGTGTTCAGTGATACTAGATTTATATCTATAAAAATCACTATTAAAGGAGAATCGCTCTTGAACCAAGCGACGCTGCACCAGTTGAAGGTGTTCGAGGCTGCGGCGCGTCACAGTAGCTTTACTCGTGCCGCTGAAGAACTCTTTCTCACTCAACCCACTGTTTCCATGCAAATTAAGCAACTCACAAAATCAGTTGGGTTGCCGTTGTTTGAGCAGGTAGGAAAGCGCCTCTATCTTACAGAAGCGGGACGGGAACTGTTTGCCACTTGTCGGCAGATTTTCGACACAATTGCCCAACTTGAAATGAAAGTGGCAGATTTAAAAGGGTTAAAGCAAGGACAATTGCGGTTGGCAGTCATTACTACAGCTAAGTACTTCATACCACGTTTATTGGGTCCATTTTGCCAACTTTACCCAGGAATTGATATCGCCCTGCAAGTGACAAATCATCAAGGCATTCTGGAACGTATGAGCAGTAATATGGATGATTTGTATATCATGAGCCAAGTTCCAGAACATTTAGATGTCAATTACCAGGCATTTTTAGAAAACCCTTTGGTCGTTATAGCACCAGCTAATCATCCTCTGGCAATGGAAAAAAATATTTCGATTGAACGTCTTGCTGATGAACCTTTTATTATGCGCGAACCAGGTTCAGGAACAAGGCGATCAGTGCAAGAATTATTTGATCATCAGAAAGTGATGGTGAAGGTTAAGCTGGAACTGGGCAGCAACGAGGCGATTAAGCAAGCAATTGCTGGTGGCTTGGGAATCTCCGTTTTGTCTCGACATACTTTAGTGACAGATAATAAAGATTTAGCCATTCTGGATGTAAAATACTTTCCCATCCAACGAAATTGGTACATGGTTTACTTAGCTGGTAAGCAACTGTCTATCGTTGCTCGTACCTATTTTGAGTATCTACTAGATGCTGCAAAGCAATTTGCAGATCAAACACTAGGTTCTAGTCTTTTTCAAGCAGACAAAAATAGTTAGAGAGGTATAAATTTCTTGATAAAACTAATATCACTAACAGTTTCAAAGCAGTAAAAAATCTGCCTTTGGATTGAAATCATCAGCTACATTAGCAATGCCCCTTTTCAGCAAAAATGGAGGATATATTTGGGTTAAGGCAGCAGTTAGTTAAGGGACAGTTCACCTATACCATTAAATAAGCAGCAAAAGCATTCACAATCAGAGAAAACTGACAGTGACTAGTAAAGGAAGCATCGGCTGTGCGAAAAACAGTAGGAACCGAGATTGTATCTGTGATAGTGTATACGGATATTGCCCTGGTGACACGACGAAGTGCGATCAAGGAAGCGTCAAGCGTTCGACTGAGCGCTCACGCCGAAGTCCTCCAGCTTATCGCACTAACCGGACAAGAACGAGAATTAGAAATTGTCCAACTGCCAGTTACGCTCTTAACTGAGTCCGTCAGGGTTAGTGGTAGAGGTGAAGTTGCAGTACACCTACTGGGAGTCAGCACAGAGCGAGTCTTCTCTTGCGAACCCTTTGCCGAACGATTGAGCCATTTGACAAGGCAAATCCAGCAATTAGAAGCAGAATGGAACCTCTTGCAAGCACAAATTGATGCTTTGGCTTTGCAGTCAAAGTTTATTGAAGGTTTACGTGAGAAAACAGAGGAACCTTTTGCACAAAGTCTGTCGCGGAAAAATCTTAGCTTGAGCGAAACTTTGGATTTTCTCAACTTTCTAGGAAGCCAGTACAGCGAGTATGCTATTGCGACAACGGAGTGCAAAGTCCAACAGCAAGAATTAGACAAGCAGCTACAGGTTCTGCGTCAACAGTGGCAACAACTACAAACACCATCACCCAAGGAAAGTTTTACCTTGAGTGTGGCGATTGAGCCTGCGGGTGCTGGAGAGTTTGAGCTAGAAGTCTGTTATGTAGTCAATTACGCTAGTTGGACTCCGCTGTATGACTTGCGAGTCAATACAAGCAGCAATTCCATCAATCTTACCTATCTTGCTGAAGTCACCCAAAGTACAGGTGAAGATTGGACGAACGTATCTCTGACTTTGTCTACCGCAAAACCTGGGTTGGGAACTTTACCACCATTACTAGAACCTTGGTACATTGACGTACTGCGTCCACCAGAGTTTTTGCGTATGCAAAGACTAGCAGCTATGCCTACTCCTCCTAGTGGAGATCATCCAACATCAGAAACCGAACAATTACAGGAAAATTTAGTCACTGCAGAAACTGTTGTTGCAGAAGTTTCTAGAGAAGGAAATACAGTCACTTTTGAGGTGAACAGCAGTGGAAAGATTGCCAGTGACGGCACACCTCATAAAACGACAATTTTTAACGATGATTTCCCTTGTAGTTTTGAGTATGTGGCAATACCACGCTTGATTAGCTTTGCTTATCTACAAGCAAAGGTGAAAAATACTGTTAATGGTGTCACTCTATTACCAGGGAAAGCGAATATTTTCCGAGATAATATATTTGTTGGAACAACTCAATTAGAAAATGTTGCATCAGGGCAAGAGTTTAAGCTCAACTTAGGAATTGATGAAGGTTTAAAAATTGAACGTGATTTAGTAGAACGTCAGGTAGAGAAAAAACTGATTGGCAACAATCGCAGGGTTACTTATGGTTATCGGATAATTATAACTAACTTACAAAATCAAGAAGCAAATTTAAAAGTCATTGAACAATTACCAATCAGCCGCAACGAACAAATTAAAGTCCGCCTCAACCGTAGTAATCCGCAAATTCAACTTGGTGAGATGGGAATATTGGAATGGTCTTTAGCTCTTTCACCGCATGCACAAAGTGAGGTATATTATCAGTTTGTTGTTGAACATCCACCTGAGTTAACAGTCGTTGGTTTGGATGTTTAGCCAACTTGTGTATGAGCAATTCCATTCCTACACCCCTGTGTTTCTCAGAAGTGTAGGCGATAGCTAGCCCCTTAGGGGGCGCTGCGCAAACGCTGCTGCGCGGAGCGCAGATCGCTTTAGTCAAGAAAAGCTAATTCTTCATACTTTCACAACCTTTAACGTTCTTAAGCTTGTATCAGCACAACCGCTGATAAATCCACCCAACTCCTGAATGTGTTGTAAATACTCCAAGGCAAATGGAGAAATAACTTCTCCAGACATCAAGATAGGAATTCCTGGTGGATATGGACAGATGATTTCCGCACAAATGCATTCTGAGGTTTCTTGAAATGGCAAGGTTTCTGTAGCAGCAAAGAAAGCTTCACGAGGCGAAAGATGTATGGAATTTCTTGTCATGCTAAACAAATCCTTTCCTTCGCTCATTAATAGGGAGTAGGCAGGAGATGGAGTTTTTCGATACTCTTTACTAAGGGTAATAAAAGCTTGCACAAGTTGTTCAATATCCTTTTGGGTGTTACCGAAACTGATGATAAAAGTGAGATGTTGTAGTGATGAAAATTCAGCCGTAACGCCCAGCTTGTCATTAAGAATTTCCTCAGCTTCAAAGCCAGTCAAACCCAAGCCATAAACAGTGACGGTTAATCGGGTTTTATCTAAAGCAACAAAACCAGGTGATGTCTCATTAAGAGGGATTTCCAAAACCGATAAACCAGGGATTTGACTAATACGAGTTCTCGCTTGTTGGGCTAATTCCAATGTGTGAGACATTAACTCTTTACCATCAAGCGCCATCTGCTGACGTGCTGCATCCAGAGAAGCTAAGAGTAAATAACTCGGACTAGTCGATTGTACAAGTTGCAACGCTTTATTAATACGGTCAATACCTATCCTGTTGCCTTGAACATGCAACATTGATGCTTGAGTCAATGCACCTAGTACTTTGTGAATAGATTGTACGCTGATGTCAGCACCTGCGGCTAAAGCTGGAGTGGGTAATTGGGGATGAAACGCGAAGTGTGCGCCATGTGCTTCATCCACAATTAAGGGGATATTGTATTGGTGGGTGAGGGAGACTATCGCCCTCACATCTCCACAAACACCGTAGTATGTGGGATAAACCATAAATACTGCTTTCGCATCAGGATGCTGTTCCAACGCAGCTTGTACAGCCGTGGGAGTGATACTGTGAGCAATATCTAAAACTGAGTCATATTCTGGATGAATAAAAATTGGGATAGCGCCGGAGAGAATTAAACCTGCGATCGCAGAAGAATGAACATTCCGAGGCAGAATAATTTTATCTCCTGTATTACAAGTTGCAAGAATTGCCGCTTCAATTCCACAGGTAGAACCATTGACAAGAAACCAAGTCTGTGAAGCGCCAAAAGCTTCAGCCGCGAGTTGCTGCGCTTGCTGAATAACGCCACTTGGTGCAAAAAGGTTATCTAATTCTGCTAATTCTGGCAAGTCAGCACGAAACACTGCTTTGCCAAAAACATCACTTAAGGATTTGGAAATTCCTTGTCCTCGTTTATGTCCTGGGGTGTAAAAAGAAGCGTGAGGACGTTCTGCACTGGCTTTTAAGGTGTCTAATAAGGGTATTTGGTTTTGATTGAGCATTTTGGCAACGGATTTTGTCGCGGATGTAGTGGATGAGTTACTTTGTAAGTCTCACAGATAATCTATCCGTTACATCAGTTATTTCATCCGTTGCAAATAGTCATATTGGAAGATGTCAGCAGCATCTGTTGTTATCTAGGTTGGTAAGGTCGAATGATTTCAGTAAAGATACTATGATTTATCCCAATCCTGGACAATTACCTGAACCACAGCTTCCTCCTCCATTACCAAATCCCGAACCATCACCGGAACCGAGAATTCCCCAACCTATACCAGGACCTGTACCGGAACCTGTACCCAATCCTGCGCCTCAACCAGTTCCAGGACCAGTACCAGAACCTGTACCTGCTCCGATTCCGCAACCAGTTCCAGCACCTATTCCTCAACCAGTTCCAGCACCTATTTAAAACTCCTTGCTAGTAGTTTTGTTTTAATATAGCGTTTGGTACCAAATCCAAAATTTCAAATCTAAAATGCTACGAGCCGGAATTGTCGGACTCCCTAACGTTGGAAAATCGACTTTGTTTAATGCCGTGGTTGCCAATGCCAAGGCAGAAGCAGCCAACTTCCCTTTTTGTACTATAGAACCGAATGTCGGCGTTGTCTCTGTGCCGGATGAGCGGTTAAATGTTTTATCGAAGATTTCCTCCTCAAAACAAATTGTTCCGGCGCGTGTTGAGTTTGTAGATATTGCCGGTTTGGTCAAGGGTGCTAGCCAGGGGGAGGGACTGGGTAACCAATTTCTCTCCCACATCCGGGAAGTTGATGCAATTGTTCATGTCGTGCGATGTTTCGATAATGATGATATCATTCACGTTGCTGGTTCAGTTGAGCCAGCACGAGATATTGAAATCATCAATTTGGAGCTTGGTTTAGCCGATTTAGCACAAATTGAACGACGGATTGAACGCACCCGTAAACAAGCTCGTACTAGCAAAGAAGGACAGATTGAATTAGCTTTGCTGGAAAAATTAGCTGCTGCATTAAATGAAGGGAAATCAGTACGGCAAGTTAGTTTGACCGAAGAAGAAGCTGAGATTATTAAACCACTAGAACTGCTCACCAATAAACCAATCATTTATGGTGCCAATGTGTCTGAAGATGAATTGGCAACGGGTAATGAATACGTAGAAAAAGTGCGGCAAATTGCATCAACTGAAAATGCACAAGTTGTCGTCGTTTCTGCCCAAGTTGAATCGGAATTAGTTGAATTGCCAGAAGAAGAACGGTCTGAATTCTTGGCATCTTTGGGTGTAGAAGAAGGTGGTTTAAAATCTTTAATTCGCGCTACTTATACTTTGTTAGGTTTGCGTACTTACTTCACCACAGGAGAAAAAGAAACCCGTGCTTGGACGATCACAGCAGGAATGTCAGCACCACAAGCAGCCGGTGTGATTCACAGCGATTTTGAACGAGGATTTATTCGGGCAGAGACTGTTGCTTATAAGGATTTATCCACAGCGGGTTCAATGAATGCTGCCAAAGAAAAAGGGCAAGTTCGCAGTGAAGGAAAAGATTACGTCGTCCAAGAAGGCGATGTGATGTTGTTCCGCTTTAATGTGTGATTTTGTTGAAATTAAAGTAAATATAAACCCGGTTTCTTCAAGAAACTGGGTTTCTTAATTAGGCTTGAGAACTAACTTTATATGTATCCCAGACGTCAGTCATTATCAAATAAATAACAAAATAACATGCTTGAAATTCCAGTTATTGATTTGTCTGCCTTCACCACTGGTAAAGCAACAGCGAAACAAACTATCGTTCAACAAATCTATCAAGCTTGCTATGAAATAGGATTCATGTACTTAAAAAATACAAACATATCACATAACTTAATTAACCAAGTACTTAAACAAAGCAAAGACTTCTTCGATTTACCTTTAACACTAAAGCAACAGTTAGCTTGGACTGATGAATTTAGCAATCAAGGTTACGTTGGTTTTGAAAGAGAACGACTTAACCCCAACAACCCAGGAGACTTGAAAGAGGCGTTTAATATTGGTAAACAAAAGTTAACAGATATAGCTCTCACAGATAAATTATCTTCTCCTGCAAAAAACCCTCATATTCTCAACTTTTACCAAGCTTGTACAGAACTTGCTAACAAGGTGTTGCAAGCGATCGCTTTGGCTTTAGAATTACCAGAAGATTTTTTTGCCACAAACCATAACCAGCAAAATCATACTTTGCGACTGCTGCACTATCCATCTTTATCCCAGCCACCCAAACTACAACAAGTTCGCGCTGGTGAACACTCCGACTATGGCAGCATTACCTTGTTATTTCAAGATGAAGTTGGGGGATTAGAAGTACGAACAGCATCAGGAAAGTGGATTGCAGCTGCACCAATTCCTGATACTATCGTCGTCAACACTGGTGATTTAATGGAACGCTGGACAAATCACGTGTTTTGCTCAACCAAGCATCGAGTGATGATTCCAAATGATGATACACTCAACCAGTCAAGATATTCTGTGGCATTTTTCTGTCATCCCAATGACGATACAGAAATTGTTTGTCTAGAAAGTTGTCAGAGGGACAAATCACCTATTTATCCTCCTATTCTTGCAGGAGAATATCTTTTAAGCCGTTTACAGGCAACTTATTAAGCGATTCTTGAATAAACCTACCACCTACAAAATGTCTGCCTTGATTTTGGGTGAGGAAAACCAATGAATACCGGATTTCTTTTTTCTCACTCTATCAGCTCGCCCATATTAAAATCTATTCTTATCCAACCTTTGAGTCTTCGTAAATTGTCGAGAATCAGTAAGGGAATCTGCCAGTGATGTACGATCAGAAAGGGTAAGGGATCACTCACCTCAAAAATTGCTTCTTTCCCCCGCAAAATGTTTCTTACCCAAGTTTGCAGTTGCTTAAACGATCTAATCTCATTCAGCCGCCAAACTTCGTGGTACAGCCAATAGGTTGGCTTACTATCAGCAAGAGGCTGCAAAGATTCAGTCAGAGGTTCTTTACCAAGATAGGCATCCGCTACCCCTGGATGATTGTAAAACATAGTAATGGCGGAGTGAGTACGGGGGTTACACTCAATCGCGTAAACAGTTCCGTCTTCTGCCTGGATGAAGTCAAAGGAAAGTTGCCCGGTTTTTCCCAGTTCTTTGGTAAAGTGACTCGCCCATTGCATAATTTCCTGCTGATCAACGTTTTCGTAGTTGACTTGAAAGGCAGACGACTCACAGCAGCAGTACATTCTTGACTCTCCATCTCGCGCGGTAGTGTGAGTGCAGTATTCCTTTCCAGGGATGAATTCCTGCATAATCCACGGGTTTTGCTCACTGATAGGCAGACTCTTGACAAATGCTGCTGTTTCTGCTTGTGTATCGCAAGGTAGCTTGGTGAGATTCAAGCGACGTATTTGATCGTAGGGAATGCTTTTAAGAATGTATTTGCGCTTCTCCTGAGAAAAGTCAAAGTTGATGACTTGTTCGGGATTGGTAATTTTGAAGGATTTGGGGACTGATAAACCGAACGATCGCGCTGTTTCGGCAAAGGCAAATTTGTCATCCAGGATCTTTATGACATCAGCATCGAAGTGGAAAAACTCGCAAAAGTCTGGTAATGGTGGCTTGCCGTGATCATAGTGGATGACAGAAAAAATGGCTACCGGGATAAAAAAGTCGATCTTTTCTTTTTTGGCGATCGCGTGTAGGGTTTCAACGTAGCCTTCTAAGTCTTTGCTTGGATCGGGAACGGTATAAAAGCCTGCAACAGAGTTAGAATATTTATTACCACTTGGCCAGAATTTCTCAATATCAATTATAATCACCCGATGCCCTGCAGCATGAAATGAACGCGCTAGCTGAAGAGTTTTCGTCATTCTCGCGCCAGCGATCAAAATATTTTTGGAATTGGGGTTGACAACAATTGACTTGCCAAATGGTTTCTTGAGAAAGTTCCACAATAGTGAAGTCAAAACGACGATGCAGTTTAAGGGAAATGCGATCGCCAGTAATACAAGAGTGCCTAAGTTTTGGAAAACTACAAAAATCTGCTCCTTCATACTTATAATTGTGACATGATAGTGGAATCAGTGGCTGGTCACTTGGAAAAATCAAGTGGGACAAGCAGATGCAGTTCTGCCCTTGCTTCTTAGCTTTCCTACACTCGCGTATATGATCGTCAAGTCGTCTCGAATTGGTAAGAATACTTGCTCAAATCGAGAATCATCTTTGACGATGCGATTGAAAAGTCTAAACTATTAAAAACCCTTAGACGAATAGGATGTGCCATGCCGACCTATCGATCCAAAACCTCCACCCAGGGACGCAATATGGCAGGTGCCCGTGCGCTCTGGCGTGCCACCGGAATGCAGACTGCGGATTTCGAGAAGCCAATCATTGCGGTCGCCAACTCTTTTACCCAATTCGTACCCGGTCACGTTCACCTCAAGGATCTAGGCCAATTGGTGTGCCGTGAGATTGAAGCTGCTGGTGGTGTAGCCAAGGAATTCAACACCATCGCAGTGGACGATGGCATCGCCATGGGCCATGACGGGATGCTCTACAGTCTGCCCTCGCGCGAGATCATCGCCGATTCGGTCGAGTACATGGTCAACGCCCATTGTGCCGATGCCCTGGTCTGCATTTCCAACTGTGACAAGATCACCCCTGGTATGTTGATGGCAGCCCTGCGTCTCAACATTCCCGCAGTATTCGTCTCCGGTGGTCCCATGGAAGCCGGCAAAACAAAGCTGTCGGAGCATAAACTGGACTTGGTGGATGCCATGGTGGTTGCCGCAGACGCCAGTATCAGCGACGAGGTTGCCGAGGAATATGAGCGTTCCGCGTGCCCAACCTGTGGCTCCTGCTCTGGCATGTTCACCGCAAACTCCATGAACTGTCTCACCGAAGCCATTGGCCTTGCCTTGCCAGGTAACGGCACTGTGCTCGCAACCCATTTCGACCGCAAGGATCTGTTCCTCAACGCCGCGCGAACCATTGTCAGTATTACCCGGCGCTATTACGAGCAGGACGATGAATCAATCCTGCCACGCTCTGTGGCCAGTTTCAAAGCGTTTGAAAATGCCATGATGCTGGACATCGCCATGGGCGGATCCACCAACCCCATTCTGCACTTACTAGCCGCCGCTCATGAAGCTGATGTTGATTTCACCTTGACCGACATCGACCGCCTCTCGCGCATAGTTCCACAATTTTGTAAGGTGGCACCTAATACACCCAAGTATCATATCGAAGATGTTCACCGTGCTGGCGGCATCCCCAGCATTCTCGGCGAACTGGATCGTGCCGGACTGCTCCACACAGACGTGCCGACGGTTCACAGTAAGACGCTCAAAGAAGCGCTCGATCACTGGGATGTCATGCGTACCGATGACGAAGCCGTCCACACCTTCTTCAAGGCTGGCCCTGCGGGTATCCCAACTCAGCAAGCTTTCAGTCAATCAACCCGGTGGCCATCACTCGACCTGGATCGGGAAAACGGCTGTATCCGCAGCGTCCAAAACGCCTTCAGCACTCAGGGCGGACTTGCTGTGCTATACGGCAACCTGGCTGAGCGCGGTTGTATTGTTAAGACGGCAGGCGTAGACGAAAGCATTCATGTGTTTGAAGGTCGGGCGCGTATTTTTGAAAGTCAGGATGCTGCTGTCAAAGGAATTCTCAGCGATGAAGTGAAAGCGGGCGATGTGGTGATCATTCGCTATGAAGGTCCGCGTGGTGGACCTGGCATGCAGGAAATGCTCTATCCGACCAGTTACCTTAAATCAAAGGGTCTGGGCAAGGCTTGCGCATTATTGACCGACGGTCGCTTCTCAGGAGGTACTTCGGGCCTCTCGATTGGTCATGCCTCTCCGGAGGCGGCGGCGGGCGGCAATATTGCTCTGGTCAAGGACGGCGATCGCATCGTGATCGACATTCCCAATCGTACCATCAATGTGGATCTATCGGCGGAGGAATTAACCAATCGTCGTGTCTTCATGGAAGCGAAGGGCAAAGATGCCTGGAAGCCTGAGCTACCCCGACAGCGTCGGGTGACTGCCGCGCTCAAGGCTTATGCACTGCTGGCGACGAGCGCAGATCAAGGCGCAGTACGAAATCTGGAAATGCTTGGGTAGAGAAATACAAAAGACACAAAAACGGGGGTTGTGTCACTTGCAACAGGTCAATGGTAAGGTGGGAAAGCCTATCCTTGCCTCCCCACCCTATTTTGGATTTGGGTAAAATTTTTGCAATCAAGCGAACATCAGCGATTTCTAGCTACACCAGTTACAGCCATTTTCAGCTAATTTAACCGCAAACTACGGTAAGGTAGACAGAGAGTGATTGTTTAATTCAATGCCAGTATGTTATTCATTCGTGATCAAGCCAATAAGTAGTCGTCATTAACTGCGTTCACTCCTTCCCTCCTTATTTTCAAGACAGGCTTACTATCATTTACGGCTTACAGAGGTAGAGCTTTTATATCTTACGTCTTCTCCAAACTGTATGAGTTTCCCGATGTTGAAATCAATCCTCACCCAAGTTCTTAAGGAGCGCAAACTATCAAGTAATAGTAAAGGAATGTGCCAGTGATGTACCATTAAGAATGGTAGTGGGTCGTTAACTTCAAAGATTGCATCCTTTCCTCGCCAAATATTTTTAAACCACTTTTGTAACTGCTTTAACGATCTAATTTCATTAAGTCTCCAAAGTTCGTGATAAAGCCAATAAGTAGGCTTACTATCACTCAGGGGTTTCAGAGGTTCAGCTGGAGGCTCTTTACTAAGATAGGCATCCGCAAAACCTGGATGGTTGTAATACATTGTAATCGCAGAGTGAGCGCGAGCGTTGCACTCGATCGCATAAATCGTTCCATCTTCCGCCTGAATGAAGTCAAAACAAAGTTGTCCAGTCAGTTGTAGTTCTTTGACAAAATGACTCACCCACTCTTGAATTTCTGGGTGTTCAACGTTTTCGTAATTGACTTGAAAAGCAGATGATTCGCAGCAGCAGTGTACCGTTAATTCACCGTTTCTCACCGTATCGTGAGTACAGTATTCTGTTCCGGGAATAAACTCTTGCAATATCCAAGGGTTATCTTCACTAATTGGCTTACTTTTAACATGAAGCGCCATTTTTTCGGGAGAATCCATTGGTAGCTTGGTCAGATCTAAGCGTAAAACAGAGTCATAGACAATACTTTTGAGAATGTACTTACGCTTTTCGTTGGAAAAATCGAATTTAAGAACTTGTTCGGGATCTGTAATTAAGAAGGTTTTCGGGACAGATAGCGAGAGTGAGCGTGCTTTTTGGGCAAACGTAAACTTGTTATCCAGCATACTCATTGTATCAGCATCGAAGTGAAAATTCTCGCAATAGCCTGATAACACTGGCTTACGCTCGGAGTCAAAGTAGCTGGCAGCAAAAATGCCTATCGGGACAAAAAAGTCTATGTTTTCTTTTTTGGCGATCGCACGCACGGCTTGAGTATAGCCTTCTAAGTCTTCTTGCGAGTCAGGAACTGTGTAAAAGCCAGCCACTGAGTTAGAAAATCGATAACCACTGAACCAGTATTGGTTGAGATCAAATAAAATAACTCGATGCCCAGCAGCGTGAAATGATCGCGCCAGCTGAAGGGTTTTGGTCATTCTACCACCACCGATCAAGATATTTCTCGGATTCTGGTTCAAAACCACTTGTTTGCTGAACAGTCTGCTGAAAAAAGTCCACAGCAGCGATGCGAGTACGACAGTGCAGTTAAAGGGAAATGCGATCGCCAGTAATGCAAGAGTGCCCAAGTTTTGGAAGATTGCAAAAATCTGCTCTCTCATAGTTGTAATTGTGACATGATAGTGGAACCAGTGGCTGGTGGCGAGTCAGAGGTTAAGCGGACAAACAGATGCGCTCCTTCCCTTGTTAAGACGACGATGCAGTTGGAGGGAAATGCGATCATCGCCTCCCCATTTTTGACTTGCTCCTGTGGTGGCAAGTAAACTTGCCCCTGAGGCAACGTGTTGTCCACACAGATTCATCTGTGTGGACAACAAATCGTCGTCTATCAGTATTTTAAAGTACTGCACATATTCAGTTTTTTTAGCATCAATGGACACCGAGTCAAATGACTGCTGTGCTGCTGCTAGCTTGTAGAGTGTTTCTAATGCTGGTGCCAATTCTACACGAATTTTGCCACCGTGAGGGACGTTAGCAAAACGTTGAACACTCAAGTAGCTCTTGAGCGGTTATTGAATAAATTTATTGCAAAAGTCAAATTTGTAAAAGTAAAACCACAGATAGGTACAGATAAATTATTTGCGTACCCATTACAGCGAAGAAGCTACTCCCGAACCGCCAGAAGAATACCTTATTTAACAAACCGCCTTAGCGCAGCGTGTCCGCAGGACATAGACGAGCCAGCGAGAATGACGGTGAGACCAGTGCAGCGGGAGGGTTTCCCTCCGCAGGCATCTGGCGTATGCGCTTTGCGCACGCCCAGAGGTCTAAAGCGTAGCGAGACCTTCGGTCTTCCCCGAAGGGCTTTTCCGATAGAGGCGACTGGCGTCGCCAAGTACGCCAAGAAAATCAAAAAGAAGATAGATAATATTACACCGGGAAGGGAGTAAAGGCATACCCGAAGGACACTGGCTCCCCTTACACCCTCCCACAACTCAAGGTCTCGTTGCGTCAGTCTTGTATGAGTTCTGCGTTCTGAATTCCTTTAGAAGGTGAAAGTGGTGCGGAGTACACCTACAGTTGTTGTGTCGTTTCTACTGTTGCCTTCAGGATTGAACAAAACAAATGCTCCAGGAGTAATGCTGATATTATCACTGACTTTAAAACGATAGTAAGCTTCTAAATGGTAAGGAACAGCCCGCCGCTCACCATCAGGAGTCAGTCTAGCATCACCATCTGCAGAAGTCCGATAAAGTGGCTGTCCAAAAATAAGCCCCGCATTGTTTCCTGGTTTGAATAAATCATTAAAGTGCAATCCAACCATCCAACTTGTGAAGGTGGTAGAAGCATTAACACGCCCAGAAGAATCATCAACAAACATTGCTGCACCATAGCCAGAGAAAGCAACTTTTGGAGACAAACGCCAAGTTACTGTACCGCCAACGGAGTTTAGTTCAACGGGTGTTCCCAATGAAACACCAGCCAAAGCACCAATATCACTACTGATTAATCCTGTACCCAGGATGTTGATTTCGTGATAACTGTGGGCATAGTTTAGAGCAAGATCTATCGAACTACTTGGTCTAAAGGTTAATTGTGTTGCGATAACACTACTACCCCCAAACACACCTGCTCCCAAAGGTGTGCCAGAAACTCCCGGCAGGATATCTGCGGCTGAAGTAGGAATGTTGGCATTTGCACTGCCATACAAAGCTCTCACATCGAACTGCTTTGATATGTCAAAAATGAATCCCGCAGCCGATGCCAAACCAGTACCCGAAGTACCACCGGAGACACGTACCACGGGGTTCAAACCTGCAAAGCGAGAAATCGCTTCTTGTCCTTCACCAGAAAAAGGTATGATGCTAGGAAAGGCATCCGACACTTCCGCTGCAGTCCCAGCAAACAAAGTTAATTTTTTAGCGACGGGAAAGATATAAAGCAGCTTATAAAGCTCAATGTCATTGCTACCAGTGCTCGACAAAGTTTTAGGGTCGATCCCAGGAAATTGTGGTTCAAAACCGACACGAGCGCTACTAGAACTCAGTATAGGCGAAGCTAAGCCCAAAGATTCTTGAATGCTACCACTACCAGTTAAACCGCCTGAAAAGTTATAAGCTTGCAAACCAGTAATTAGTGAGTCTTTGCCTGTGAAGCTCGTGGTGAGATTCAACCGCACTCTATTTGTCAGGATGATATTTGGATCATTCCTACCAGGAGCGCCTCCCGTGGCACCAATGCCTGCTATAATTATCTCACCACTCAGTTTAGTGGTTGTAGAAAACTGATTTGCTTGCAATTCTGCTGTGCGAGCTTCTAAAACATCTACCCGACCTCGCAGTGTCGCCAGTTCTGCTCCGAATTCTTGTTGCAGTCTCTGCAAGGTGGCTAAATCCTCTCTTCTTACCAAATCAGCAGTTGCTGTGGCAACAAGTTCGTTGACTCGATTGAGACAGGAGTTTAAGCCAGCAGCAAATTCATAGCGAGTCATCGCGCGATTGCCTCGATAAGTGCCATTCGGATACCCAGCAATACAACCGTAACGCTCAACTAGAGATTGCAGTGCTTGAAAAGCCCAATCCGTAGGCTGTACATCAGATAATTGCGATACAGATGTGACTTGTGCTATTACATTTGATGCAGGGACTTGATTTGCAGATTTTGCAGTGAGTCCTAAATTCTTGCTTTCCTGCTTTTGATTTAAAGTAGGTAGATTTTGTTGTTTGCTATCTGTAGATACAATGAATTTTCTCTGACTCTGGCTGTCTTTTTGTGTGTCATTAACACTACTTGTATTTTCAGTTACAGTACTGCTGTTTTGTGATAGTTGTTCTACCGTGTAATTGATTTTAGATGTGTTATTAGCAATATCTGGATTCGGTATTACTTGTGCAGATAATGGTCTGGCAATTAAACATAGAAAACTGGCTCCGCTGGCAGAAGCTAGTAAAAATCTTCTCATGGCAACCCCCACACACTGAAATAGAGAAATTTAGACTGCGATCTAAAAAAAACAATGTTTAAGTAAAATTAAGGCAAAAATTGCAACACAGTGTTGCTTACCTTGCCTTTCTTGTCCCTCAAAAAAGTTTTCTTTTAGAGAACTTACCAACCAATTTATGAGTAATTATCGCAAGTGTTTAATTATCATAAATCTATTTGTGTCAAAAATAGATATAACCTGTTATTTGTAATTTTTATAATTATCATTTGAGCAAGTCTTGTCCCATTTATGATAACGTCATCTTTTGTATTACAAAATACAAAAGATGACGACACCTAATTTACACAAAATCTTACTGTATGTTTGCGGTATTTGTTTGATATAAATTGTATATTTTTTGTAAACTTTTATCAAGATTTGAGAAATATTTAAATAATTCTAGATGAAAAAACCTAGTATTTTTACTCTAACGAAAGTTTAAAATATAACCTATGCTTCAGACAGAGGGATAGGGTGAAGATCTTTTTATCATTTTTTGATACAGAGGTAGATTTTATGTAGCTTTCGTAAAAGTAGCCTGAGAATTACGGAATCGCGATCGCTCCTTTTGTATCTCTTATCAAGAGTCTCGCAACACAGAGAAGCAAACTAAATATTAAGAGGATTTTATGAAGCAATATCTGAGATTTGCCAAGCGGTTTAGGCTACTGTTTACTCCCTTGGTAGCGACTTCTGTGCTTTTCACCTCACCCAGTCAAGCTGCTACTTTTGCTTTTTCTGATGGAGAATTAAGTTTGACAGATTTCAATGGAATTCTTTCCACAGAATTTAACAGCCGCAATCATGGTGAGACTGAAGGTATTGCTATGGGTCCGAACAGTTTTGTAAGCTTGGAAAATTATCTAACCGTAGAAACGTCAGATTCTCCACTCAGAGCATTTACTGATGTTGCTAGTACAGTGAGTGGTGAAGGTAGAAACTACACAGGAGTTGTACAAAGCGATTCGGAAATTGTTGCTAATTTTGATATAGATGCTGGTAAAACCTTGTCTTTCAATTTCTCCTCTTTTCTAAATCTAGGGACACAAGTAGATGCATCTCCAGTAGAAAATGCTCAAGCAAAAGGGGATATTGCCTTTTATCTGTTCGATACTTCAGACATACCAGAAGAAACTCTTTCTGATATTCTTATTGATTTATTAGACAATCCAAACATCATCAATAAAAGTCCACTTTCTTTCTTTTCTCTTGGTGGAAATATCAATACTCTTGGAAATGATTCTCTGCGCTATCATAATAGTTCAGATATTACCTTAACCGAAAATTATAAAGAAACTGATTTTGAAGGAAATGAAGAACAAACTCTGGCTGAGTATCAGGGCTTTTTCCAACGCTATTTTGAAAAACAAACAAATCTTACTTTGATTGCGACTAGGAGAAGTCAGGCAAGAGTGACAGCACCTGAACCTTCAACTAGTTTAGCTTTACTATTATTTTTGGGATTACTAGCTATAGTTCACAAAGGTAGATTTAGACCAAAGATTTTAAAGGACTCTTCTGGAATAATAGTGGTTAAATTGTAGATATAAATGACGTCAAGCTCTATACTAAAAATTTGCAAAGAGGTTTTTTTTCATGGCTACTCCAAACACAGTTACTTCTGAACCCTCCGTGTCACCTACTCAGGCGGCGACTTCTGCTCTTTCTTATGGAGATTTCTTTTTAACAAACTTGAGTCAAAGCTTTTCCACTGTCAATAGTAATAATCAGGCTGATACCTCAGCTCATGCGGATGGTGGTACAGCGACTGTTTACAATAATGCAGTCGTAGAAACTGACGATACAGTAATATCGACTTTTGCAACTAGTTCAGCTTCGGGTGAAAATAGAGATTATTTTGGATTCGCAGAAACTAATGCAACTATTGTTGGTAATTTCTTGATCAATGCAGGAAATACTTTATCTTTTAATTTTACATCTGCCTTAGATTTAGAAACATTAATAAATGCTTCACAAAATATAGAGAATGTTAGCGCTATTAGAGAAGTTTCCTTCTTTTTATATGATACTTCTGATATACCGAAACAAACTCTTCCAGACTATCTTGCCAATTTATTATCCAACCCAGATAGTATTGGAAAAAAACCTTTAGTGTTCTTTTCTCTATCTGCAAGTTTAAACACGTCCGGGAATGATAACTTTTTGACAAGCAAGAAAAACGAAAATGTGACAATCACCTCTGAATTGAAAGATTCTAATTTTGCCGGAAGTCAAAAATTTGCTAGTACTTTTGTTCGTGGTACCGTAAAACGCTCTTTTAATAATCAAGCAAATATCACTTTAATAGTTTTCAGAAAAGGTCAAGCCAGAGTCGCCGCGCCTGAACCTTCACCTACCTTAACTTTAAGCTCAACAAAGCCTAAGTTACTGAGCGTTCCTACCCAAGCAAAACGTCAAGATGCGACTTCAAATCGTTCTTCAGATAGAAAGACTATGAAGGTGACTGTTGGCAAATAATTGCGGTAGGATGACAATCTCATAATTAAATTGGTTGGTGTCGGAGTAGCACTAAACAGAGAGAATATCTTTTAAGGCTCTTAATAAAAATATTCAATGAAAACCTACGACTGGATTGTTGTTGGTGCTGGTATTACGGGTGCTGCACTCGCCTACGAACTGGTAAAAAAAGACTGCAAAGTGCTTTTACTAGAGCAATATGCAACGCCACACAATGCAACTCGTTATAGTTATGGTGGTTTAGCTTTTTGGTCTGGTACCACTCCACTCACTCGCCAATTGTGCGACGAAGGTATCGCACGTCACCGCATTCTGTCGGAAGAGTTGGACGCTGATACTGAGTTCCGGGAGCTAGATTTATTGTTGACCCTGAGCGCAGCCGAAGGATCAACCATTTGGGCCGATACAGACCCAGCAAGCGTGGCGGCGTCCTACACTCGTTTTGCTATTCCTCCCAAATTACTCAGTCCAAAAGAAGCTTGTGAATTAGAACCTTTGTTGAATCAAGAGGCTATAGCGGCTGCTTTAACTGTCAAACACGGTCACATCCATCCCGGAAAAACCACCCAAGCTTACATTAACGCCTTTTTGCGTGCAGGCGGTGAAATGGCGATTACCCAAGTTGTGAAAATACTGCCAAAAGCAGTGACAACAACAAAAGAAACATATAACACTGCTAATACAGTGGTGTGTGCTGGTGGATTGAGCCGACAGCTCCTCAAATCATCAGGTATTTCTACCAAGCTGTATTTCACTCACGCAGAAATGATTGAAACTCCGCCTGTAGATATACAACTGCGTACCATAGTCATGCCAGCAAATCTAAAAAGATTCCAATTAGAAGCAGATTCCACTCAAAATGACGAATTGTGGAATCAATCAGGTCTTGAGCTAGTATCACCTATCTTAGATGCAGGCGCAGTTCAATTTCGAGATGGTAGTATTCGCCTTGGTCAAATCAGCCGCGCCATCACAGATCCTCACACCTATGTTGACTCAAAGCAAAGTGAAGCTGAGTTAAGAGCAAGCATCGGAAAAACTTTGCCAAAATTAAACAAATTACCGGGAACTTGGCATCATTGTTTGGTGTCATTCAGTAATGATGCACTTCCCTTGATTGGTCTGGTTCCAGAGCGCGAAAGCGTTCACGTTTTTTCTGGTTTTAGCAATCCCCTTGTGATTGTGCCTCCTCTGGCACAACGTTTTGCTAATTGGGTCTTTGGAATGAAAGACGAAATTATTACCAAATTCTCCCCTGTTCGCTTTCAAAACTTGTCCTAGGGCTTATAATAAAAACTGATGTTTCAGCCACTTGCTACAAGTACTCAGCAAAACAGAAATTCCTTTTTAAAACACTCACAACCTTAAATGTAGAATCTGTTGGTAGTGTTTGCTGGGATAAGATCCTGTTCCTCTACCACCGCTTTGACTGCATCAGATGCAGCAAGAGCTTCGACACCAGCGGCAGAAATTTCAACAGGAATTGTCCCTAGAACATCAGGACTTTCGGCTAACTGTGTGCCTCCAAAGTCCTGTATGATTTTGCGTATGTAATCTAGAGCTTGCTTGGCTGAGTTGCGTATCCCTTCCATCGCTGCTTTGCGTTCAGCACGTGACTGCCGCAAGCTTATTGGCTTATCTAAATTTTCTAGCTTTAAAAATACAATAACGCTAACCTTCTGTTGAGGCGCTAGATTATTTAGCCGACACGCAAACTCAGAACTAATCTTGTTTTTGCCATTATAATACATGATGCACTTCCCTGATAGTCCTCAACTAAGAGCACTCAAAGCTTCCCAAGGTTGGAGTAAACCCCAACCCCACCTATTGTCAGGACGACGAGCTGATCCCCCTGGATGTTTTGCCGTTTCCCTGAGTACATTCATAATATCTGTTACAGTTGCTGTTGGCTTAGCTGCCATCAGTAAAGCTGCAACGCCTGCAACATGGGGAGTTGCCATAGAAGTGCCATCCATATAGTTGTATTCGTAGGTTCCGTGAGGTGTTCTCGTCGGCGGTATGCAGGAGTAGATTTGAGCACCTGGGGCAACAACATCTGGCTTTGTGACCAAAACGTTTGGAGCGTCTCCTGGAAACACGAGACTCGCTCCGCTACTAAAGAATGCGACATCAACCTTGTCTAATGGCAGTTTTTCTATTGCACCCACACTGAAGGCATTATAAGCATTGCCAGGTGAGCTAGTGTTACCGTGGTTTTCGTTGCCGATCGCGACTACAGGTAAAATACCATACTGCATCACCAATATGTCAAGTACCTCAGCGAACAAAGGTTCGTAATAACTTAAACCAAGGGACATGTTGATAATATCAGCCCCTCTTTCGATCGCCCAAGAAATACCTTCCAATAAGGTTCGTAAAGTCGTATCTCCGATCAGAACACCACCAACTAGCAAATTAGCTTGCGGCGCAACGCCAATAGAGAGACCTTTTGGGGTTTTACCTCCAGCGATCGTCCCACAAACATGAGTCCCATGCTGTCCAGAGTCAAAAGCTGGCTTGGCATTAATCCGCCGACCAAGTGGATCAATGACCACAAACTCTTTGACTCGTTTTTCGAGTGCTGGATGGGCAGCATACACTCCTGTATCTAGTACCGCCACATTGATGTTCTCGCCGGTGGTTGTCTCCCATAATTTAGGGATTTCAAGCTGTTTTAATCCCCAAGTGACGTTATCTTTGTTTTCCTCGGTGAAAAGCTCAGAATACTCCACTTTCCGGGGTTGGATGAGATGAATTTTTTGATTTGGCAGAATAGCAACCACATTAGGTTGTTCCACCAGGGCTTCTAGCGTCTTGGGAGTCACTTCAACTGTCGCCATTGGCATTGCGCCAGAACCGATAGGAGAAACCTCTAAAGGTTCATTTTGATATCCCATGTCTTCAGTTGCTTCCTGGTACTGATCAAAAAGCTTTGCAGCTGCTTGATTAGCAGCCCGCTTTTGAACCTCAACCAGCCGATTTTTTAGTTCACGCAAACGACCTCGTGGCGGCAAACCTTCAACTGGTGGCGCTTTGTAGATCACAATCGCATCGCGCTTGTCATCCCGCCCCATCTCAGCAAGAAATGGCTCGAAAGCTGGCGATATCTTATTTTCTGGATTCATTGCGATCTACCTCTTCTTCAATTTATTTTCATCGGCTTAGTTTTTTACCATAGTGTGATTGCGGAATTTTGACTCTATCTTCTGTATTGTTTTTTCGCAAAAGTTTCCCTTGCTCAGGTATCCTGGCAGGAAAAAATGTGCAAACTCTCTGCTAATAGAGCTTCCGCTTTGCCAAAAAGCCACTATGGAGATGGACGAAATTCTCGTCCATCTGTCTCTCACCTGCTTATAAAAATAGCAAAAATTTAAATATTATGAACTTTTGACGATTTTTTTCATATTTGTGTCGAAAATGTGTTATCCCTTAACTAATTAATTTTGCTCTCCCAAAATCAAGTTTTTAAATATATTTATAAATTTTCAGTATAAAAGTGTTGAGGGTATGCGCCAGCAGCGCTGCCTCACCCCAGCCTGTCGCTACTCAGTTTCACTTGGGGTTTAAATCTTCAAATTGAAAGTATCTTTCATTTTGCGAAAAGTTTTCATAGAGTGCAAGGACGCAGTCCATTTTGAATTGTTATACCAATTTGAAAAAAGAATGCGACAGATACACAGTCTCAAACCCTCGTTATCTTAGGCTTTCTTAATTTTGAATTTTGAATTTTGAATTGGTATTCTTTGCCACCCTTTATTTGATATAGTGCTGCATTTGTGCTTCTGTATCAATTTTTTCTGAAGCCAAAAGCTCTGCGGCTTCTTGTAAAAGGTGATTTTGTTCTTGTTGAATTTCCTCTAGTCGAGTAGAAATCTCTACCAATCTTTGTTGCTTATCTTTGTGAATTTGTGGAGAGATTGTAGGTAGTACAGTTGGTATAATATCAGTGGTTTTGCGATCGCTCAGTTGCTTAAAGGCCAAGTTACCAAGTTTGGTAAATGATACAAAGCTGAGCTTTGCAAGAGCTTGGAGTAATTTCAAAGGAACTTGCAAAACTGATAAACTGGCTGACTCAACGATACGACCAATTGCTTTGATCACGCTCCAAGTAACAGCAAGGGCAAAAAGCAGAACCACTAAACTGATGATTGGGTGGTTAGCCGCCCAACCAAGAATTTGAACCAGCCGCAAAAGTGTAGGATGTTGCTCAAACCAATCACTCATAGCAGAAGAAATAGCTGTTTGAACCGCCACAGATGTTGTATTTTTGACTTGATCTGCTGATTGGAATGTTTGTTCAACAGAAGCTTTAGCTTGCTCAAGGGTTGTCGTCACTGTATCAACAGTACGATTAGTTGCTTGAGATGCCCTTTGGTGCCAAGACTCGCCAATCTGTTGTGCTGATGTCGTTAAAGAGTTAACGCTGTGGTTAAGAAAATCTTTCGTCTGCTCAAAGCCTAGACTGATATCTTTATAGAATTCGGCTATAAGTGCCATAGAGTATTTCACAACGGACACTGAAAGCAAGATGATGAATTGATGAACTTGATTCTATGTAAGCAAAAATTTATCCGGTTGATTGTAAACTTTAGGGGAGAATGTGTTCTATCCCTAGATAGAAGTGCATTGATAATAGCTGTTTGTCTTTGTCCATTCATCTTTACTCGTAAGGTTGTTGTCACAGTTGAGTGAAATCATTGAGTACTCTCAAGAATTAGTGCAGTATATCTTTAAACAGATTGAATTCTCTACTGAGACAAAAAAATGACAATTCTTTCTTTAATGATAATGAATTATCATTCCTAGGTTAGAAGCAAAGAACAAGTACTATTTGTTACAAATTAAAAAGAGATGAATTGAAATAGCAAGCGTTAAGCGCTTGTAAACACAATACCCATCCACCTAAGCGAAGAGTTTTTTTAGGGAACACTGACCTTAGCTTTTACGTCAAAATACAAGAAACACATACCCCAGTCTTTTACCAAACTCATATGCCTTAGTAAAATCTTTTAACCTGCTGATAAGCAGTCTCTGCTAATTCATGCAAATTAGTAAATTTTGTCTTTACTAAGATAATAAAAACACACTGTTACACAGATAATTAAGATAATCATCTTCCATGTGAAGATTTATAACCTTGTCTACCCTAGCATTTGAGATGTTATGGGTATGACACTTTAGTAAAAAGTCTTATACTGCCTATTTTTAACTAGGAAACACTTTTTTTGAGCTATACACTGTCACAAACCCCATGAATGTCATTACCCGTTCGCTGAGTGTATTCAGCCTGTCTGTGTTTGCGTTAGCAGCCATACCATATGTTGCAGGAGCGTTGGAAACTCCAACAACTCCCAAACAGACAACAACACAACAAAATATTTGTTCTTCTGATAGCGGCGAGAAATTACCGCCTTCAGCACTAGATAAGCAAAGCCCTTCTCCATTTTCTAACCTGGCAAAGGCAGGTTTTACACAGAAGCCAGATGGTTCCTGGGTTTGTTATGTCAAAGATCAAACAAAACAGAAGCGCTATTACACTTTGTTCAAAGTGCAACAAGTTAATGGAGCGCTTGTGGCTAGTTCTTTTCTAGAAAATGGCACTCTGAGCGAGGGACAGGACGTTCGCAGCTTGAACTTGTTCATGAGCCTGATTTCAAACTATACGAATACAAATCAAGGGGATCATCAAGGTATCCAAAGGTATTTAGAATCCTTCATAACTCTCGTCAAGCAAGGAAAAGTGCCTGCGTCAGGTCGAGGGTATCTTTTTGATGTAGCAAGCCGTGGATTTGTGCTATATCAGCCCATTACAGGACAACTTCAGGGCACAGCAATCACGATTAACATCAACTCGCCTCAAAATTTAGATTCTTCTCCGGTTTCTCAGGCGAAATCCCATGGAGGGAGAGTGTAGAAAAATTCAACATTCAAAACGAAATAAAGAAAACTCTCTCAAATAATCTTTTTGAATTAGAAATTGGTTTTTCCTCAGTCCCCTATTGCCTTATTAACTGGAGGTTCATCTTGTTTAAATCTCGTATTACAAAAAGTCTTATCGCGTTCTCATCTTATATGGCGGCAATACTGAGTGGGCCTCAACAGGCTTTGGCTCAGCTCAGTATTGGGCATTACGGTGTCCAGCCAGGACTAGAGTCAAATTATCTGCGGTATCAACTCTCCGGCCAGGATTTGAGTAAAATGCGAGTCATTCCTGGATGTGACGTGGGATTTGGTGCTGCTTGTAACAAGTCTGGCGCAGTATTACAGCAATTAGTGGAATCTAATAACGGACCTAGTTACAATGACCTCTTAATCAGAGCCGCTGGAGGACAGCAAAACTTTCAAAATTTTGCCTCTTTCTACGGAAATAATCCTAATCTTGAAAAGATACCGTACACCTCATTCTGGCAGAACGACGACCCTCATATAATGGATGGATATCGGTATACTCTTGGGCAAACAGTTAGTCAGACACCCCAAGCAGGTTTGGGACAGGTTACCAAGAACTTTTACTGGTCACCTGAAGGATCTGGAAACTCGCTTGATCCTCGCAGTGGGTTACTGAATTTGAAATACTCCTATGGGCGTTTGCTGTTGCAAGAGGTCGCAAAAATTCCTAATTGGAAGCAGCAGATTCAGTCTCAAGATTTGCCGCCAGAGGTCAAGCAATATTATGTGAATAATGTCTCTCAAGGGTTGCGTGCGTTGAACAGTGGCAATGAGGAGCAACTAGAAGGAAGACTTCTTAATGTCCTCTCCTCACCATACTCTCCAGAAGGAGCTCCGTTCAATCGTCCAAATGCTGGTATTCCTCCAGAGTTTGACCAGATTGCTGGGCAAGGTGTTCCAGGAGATGTTGTTGCAGGAGGACTGCCAATATTGCCCGGGGGAGACGTGATTAGCCAAGAATTTGCTCCTATTCCTGAAGCAGATGTTGTCACACGAGGTGGAGGTGGCGGGTTCCCATACTGGGCACTCGCTGGTATTCCCTTAATTCTTCTACCTTTTCTTTTGGGTGGTGGAGATGATAATTCCTCAAGAAATGTAGCTGAAACTCCTCCGGGCGGTGGTGTGACACCACCTGGAGGTCAAACTCCTCCCGGAGGCGAAATTCCCCCCGGAGGTCAGACACCACCCGGAGGCGAGATCCCACCCGGAGGTCAAACTCCTCCCGGAGGCGAAATTCCCCCCGGAGGTCAGACACCACCCGGAGGCGAGATCCCACCCGGAGGTCAAACTCCTCCCGGAGGTCAGACACCACCCGGAGGCGAGATCCCACCCGGAGGTCAAACTCCTCCTGGAGGTCAAACTCCTCCGGGAGGTCAAACTCCTCCTGGAGGTCAGACACCACCCGGAGGTGAAATACCACCCGGAGGAAATGTACAGCCTATACCAGAGTCATCAACCTTAACGCCTCTTTTATTGCTGACAATGATCATGTCCATGCTCAGCTACAGAAAGTGGCTCAAGCAAGGGCGTAAAGGAATACAAATGTAAAAACTTAAAACAAATTCAAATCCGTTACTGCACTTAGACTGCTGGAAAATACCAACTTGGTATACTTTGCCAGCACACCTGTAGTGTAACGGGGTGGAAGTGGCTGCCAATTGGCACGACGATGGGCTAGTTCTTCGTCAGATATATGTAAGTGTAGTGAACGAGCATGGGCATCAATGGTGATGTTATCGCCTTCTTTAACAAGAGCGATCGCCCCCCCAACTGCTGCTTCTGGCGCAACGTGATCTACAACCATACCGTAG
This sequence comes from Brasilonema sp. CT11, assembly GCF_017982655.1. Classification (GTDB taxonomy): domain Bacteria; phylum Cyanobacteriota; class Cyanobacteriia; order Cyanobacteriales; family Nostocaceae; genus Brasilonema. The sequence continues at coordinate 46,704 of NZ_JABXYX010000043.1, forward strand.
GTACCACCCGAAAAACGTCCATCAGTAATGAGTCCCACTGAATCACCTGTAATGTCCGGGTTTGATGGTACCGCCATAAACAAAGATGGCAGGGATGTTCATGGGATCGCTATCATTGCCTCCAGCATATTTTTATCGCAACCGCCAATGGCAAGAACACCGTCCATACTTTGCCCATTGCAAGCGGTTTATATTGAATCAGCGATGACTTCCCGCTATACCAAGGAATATTTCATTCCTTCGGTTTCCATAGAAATGCCATCGCTGATGGTAATTGTGCCGAACATTTGCGGCATTGCCTTAGCATTTTTTATGCCAATTTCTGCTATGAGTGCTAATTTGTTGATCCCCATATTGCAGGGGGTAATAGTACTATAGCCATTGGCTATACCAACAATAGCTTTGGAGAAATTTTCATCTTGAAAACCAACGGCACGCAGCATTGCTCAGTTGGGCGATCGCTGCACTCCTTGCGTTACAACTTGGCTTCTTAAATTTTCTGATATTTTGATAATTTCCTTGCGCCGTCATCTTTCTATTGGCACATTTACTTTATAATTATCTCAACATATCAGATACTTTAGAGCTGACGTTCACGGGTTCGCCGAAAGATTATAGCTACCGTAGCTAATTATTGATTTTACCATCTGGCATAATCGCACCCTGCAACAGAGTACCCATCATGTGTGCCCCGTACAGATTAGCTCCCTCTAGATTTGCAGCGGTGAAATCTGCATCTATCAAGTCTGCCATTTTCAAGACTGCTCCATCAAGGATAGCTCCTGTGAGCTTTGCTTCATGAAGATTTGCTCCACTCAGATTGGCTTCGGTGAGGTTAGCCCCCGTAAGGTTAGCTCTCACTAAAGATGCTTCTGTCAAGTCAACCCCAACCAAATTTGCTTTACTCAAATCAACTTCACTTAAAGAAGCTCCTTTTAAACTTGCTCCGCTGAGATTGACTCCATTTAGGTAACCACCTATCAGGTTTACACCTTTGAAATTTCTTTCTCCTGTCTGATAGCGTTTCAACAAATCATCAACGCTCATTGCACGATTTAACAAAATTTCTTGCATGCAGTGTGCCTCAAAGAACAGACTAAGTTGAGTGAATTGTGTGATCAAGTCGAGTTGTGAAAAATTCTCTCATTAATAGATAAAATATCATGATGACAATCTAAACTAAGTCATTGGTAAACAACTCACAAATAATAGTTTGTTAGGGCGTAAACACTACCAGCAATTAAAGTTGTATATTAGACTATTTGCACTCATTCTTGTTTGTTAAGTTTTTTGAATTAATGAGTGTAGTTGTCTTACGCTTCATATAGAATTCCAAGCACGGCGCAGTTGACTTGATTCTTCACAGAGGAAGTTAAATGTGATATGGCAGTCTTAAATCATAAGCCCTACCTTGCCCGCTACAAGGGACGTCAAAATCTCTCTTTCTTCTTCTGGTGGTGCTTACTTTGCGCCTGGTGCGGTTCACTGAAAAAGTAATTTTCACAAATCAGAGAAGCAAACACAAGCGGCGATTTATAAACATTCCCATGCTGCTTGGAAAAAATCTCGCTCACACAACATGGCATAACGATAAGTTGACTCTACCAACGTCGTGCGACTCGTATACGAATCAACCAACTCTTCTAATTGTTGCGTTAATGGTTGAAAATCTGAGCCACTATAAGTACGAATCCAATCCGCATATTGATGATTGGGAATGTTATCACCAGCCAATTGTTTCCCTAAAAAAGCATATAAACCCATACAGGGAGACATCGCTGCAGCAGTTAAACCCACATCAGCACTCCAAGCAGTTGCTAACAAAAAGTCGGTATAGTGACGGGTAGTCACTCCAGGTTCCACAGAATGCAAACTCACTCCCCACTTTGCTGCATAACCCTCATGAAGTTTCAGTTCTTGTAAAACTCCATCAGCCAAGGAGTGAAATGTCGTAAAAACTGAGAAATCTGGTGCTTTAGCTGCAGCTATGCTGTAAGCACGAGCAAAGGCTTCTAAGAAAAAAGCATCTTGTCCGACATAATAGGCAAATTTTTTCTGCTCAAGAGTACCATCACCGATACCTTGGACAAAGGGATGTTCAAGACAAGCTTGCGCTATGTCTTGATTTGCTTGCCATAGTTCTTTAGAAATAGTCATTAGTCATAAGTTATGAATTGTCGTTCAAACAGTGAACAGTGAACAGTGAACAGGGAACAGGGAACAGTGAACAATTCAGGAGTCAGAATTCAGGATTCAGAATAAAGAAATAAAGAATCCAGCATCTAGAATCTAGCATTTCCTCCTGAACGCCAGACACCTACGGAGGGAGACCGTCCTACAGTGCTGGCTCCTCCTGACTCCTGATTTCTGAGTTCTTTCTGGTAACTGATAACTGATAACTGGTAACTGATAAAATACTACTACCCACCGACTACTAATCACTAAAATGGCAAAAACTGGAGTAGTAGAGAGCCAACACTTCCTACAAAATCAATGAAATCAGGTTTGGCAGGTTTTACCTTAGTTTCGTAAGGTGTTTGCAGTTCTTTGATAAAAGCTTGTGCTGTTTGTATTCCACTGCTATTGTTTTGGGATCTAAACAGTTTTTCAGCAACTTGAGCGTCTTGAAATGCACCTTGTCGGTCAAATATTTGGTAACGAGCAACACCACGAGCTAGATAAGCACCTGCATAATCAGGGTTGATGACAATAGCCTGATTGAAATAATCAATTGCTTGCTGTTGATTGCCTTTTTGTGCTTCGGTAACACCCCAAGCATAAAATTTCTCATGTGTAGCAATTTGCGATGGTATGCCGATTGCTCCTTGCAAATTAATCCGATTAAGATTCACACCATCTAATTGAGCGTTAACTAAATAGGTATGTCGCAAATCAGCATTCTGCAAATTTGCCCCACTGAGATTGGCTCCCGTGAGGTTAGCACCAAATAAACCAACACCACTCAAGTTAGCACCGCTCAAGTTAGCACCACTCAAGTTAGCGCGGCTGAGATTCGCACCTGCAAGATTGGCTTTAGTTAAATCCGCTCCTGATAAATCAGCCATCACCAAACCAGCCCCGGCTAAATCACAGTTTTGACACTGTTTGCTTGCTAGTAACTGTCTAACATGTTCCAGATTTGCTGCTAGAACTGTCTGATTTAAGCCGATAAGCGTGAAAAATACGCTGGTGGCTAAAATTCGGCTTTTCATTATTGGCGTCGCAATGTGTTTGCCTGAAGGCTCAGTGTTTCCATAGACATATCTTTTTATATTTTTTTTATTTTCCTAGTCATATCACTGTTGCTATGGCTTATAATTCTTGTTATTGACGTAAAGTAACACTGAAAGCTGATAAATCAGAATTTGTCCTGTTTGTGGCTGTACGGGCTGAAGAAAACCAGTTCAGTTCTGTAAACAAACTTAAGGCAAATGTCAGAGTAACAGCTAGCAATAGTTTTTCTCGCATAAGTTATTCCTCACAACTGCCAAGTAAGAAATCAGTACTTGTAGTCTAAATACAAGAATGATTTGTCTTCCCTCCCAAACTAAGAGATAAACAAATTTGGGGAAAGTGATAAGTATCAATTATTGGAGTGATGCTCGTCACTTACATTGTATCATATACGTGAGTCGCTTACCTAGAGCGAACTGCCTAAGGCATAATTGTGTTGCTCAGGTTTACACCTTCTAGAAGAGTTCCTCTCAAAACAGCTCCCTCTAGGTTAGTATGATCAAGATTGGCACCCCTCAAGTCGGCGCGACTGAGATTAGCACTGCTCAGATTCGCATTTTCAAGAATTGCACCACTGAGATTAGCACTGCTCAAATTTACACCACTCAAATTAGCATTTGCAAGATTCGCACCACTCAAGGTAGCTCCACTCAAGTCAACACCACTCAAGGTAGTGTTTGCAAGATTTGCACCACCTAAGTTAGCATTACGCAGCTTCATCGTGCGTAAGTCCTTTCCTTGCCAATCAACACCACCAAGGTTTTTCCCTAGTTCGTTTCGCGGTTCTTGAATTGCTAGGACTGGTGTGTCTTGTGGTGATGAAACCAATGTGTCTTGTGGAGGCGGAGTTAATGTATCGACAGGTGCTTGTGTTATGTCTTCTTCTGTACTTATTGTTTGGTTAGGTACTGCTACTGGTCTTTCCACGCCTTTGAGCACTACGTAGATTCCAACTCCAGCTAAAAGAGTTGCTCCAGTCAGTATAGCCGAAAGAGTGAAAAGCAAACTTTGGCGTTGTTGGTGATACATTTGTGCTGGTTGAATTGTATAAATTTGGGCTTTTGCCTACTATTTATAGCAGTTCTTAATTCAGTAAAGTACCTAGTTAAAAAAACGATGTGCAACTACGATCGCTTATTTCAGACAATTGAAGAATTAGTTATGCATCACTCTCCTAGTGGTGCAGAAACAGAAATTAACCAATTCTTGATACAGCAATTTGCGGCACTAGGAGTGGAAGTATGGTGCGATCGCGCTGACAATATCATTGCTAAAATTCCAGGGTTAGATTCCACTAGACAGATTGCGATTACTGCTCACAAAGATGAAATAGGCGCAATTGTGAAAACAGTTGGCGAAAAAGGTCGAGTCGAAGTTCGCAAGCTAGGCGGTTCATTTCCGTGGGTTTATGGCGAAGGAGTGGTAGATTTACTAGGAGATAACGCAACACTCAGCGGTATTCTCAGTTTTGGTTCCCGTCACGTTTCCCACGAATCACCCCAAAAAGTCCAGCAGGAAGACACGCCTGTTAAATGGGAAAATGCCTGGATAGAAACAAAATGTACCACAACCGAATTGGAAGCAGCTGGTATTCGACCAGGTACCAGAATGGTTGTCGGCAAGCATCGAAAACGTCCAACACGGTTAAACGACTACATTGCCAGTTACACCTTGGATAACAAAGCTTCAGTTGCTATTTTACTAGCACTTGCCGAAAAGGTAAAACAGCCACCAGTCGATGTCTATCTCGTCGCATCAGCAAAAGAAGAAGTGGGAGCAATTGGAGCACTTTTCTTTACTCAAAACCAGCGCTTAGATGCTTTGATTGCTTTGGAAATTTGTCCTCTCTCATCAGAATATCCTATTGAAGACGGGGAAAGCCCTGTGATACTTTCTCAAGATGGATATGGAATTTACGATGAAACGTTAAATGGACAACTGCGTCACTGCGCCAAGCAACTAGATATGTCAGTACAGCTAGCAACAATCAGTGGTTTTGGTAGTGATGCTTCTATTGCGATGAAATTTGGTCATGTTGCTCGCGGTGCTTGTTTGGCATTTCCAACACAGAACACCCACGGATACGAAATCGCCCATTTAGGAGCAATTACTAACTGTGTTGATTTGTTACAAGTCTTTTGTGAGACGGAATTTGAGTAATTATTCTTCTTCCCCTACTTCCCGATAAGTAACAATGTATTAACGTGATAAGCTTAACACCCACAATTCTTTACAATAAACCAGGTAGATTAATAACAAAGTGACAGCAAGCCAATGCCTAAAACAGTTGCCGACATCATGAGCCGTGATCCAATCGTCGTCCAACTAGAAACTCCTCTACAGGAAGCGATTAAAATCCTGGCAGAACGACGCATTAGTGGACTACCAGTTGTGAACGACGCTGGGAAGTTAGTCGGTATTATCTCAGAAACGGACTTAATGTGGCAACAAACTGGTGTAACCCCTCCGGCTTACATTATGTTTCTTGATAGCGTTATTTATTTGGAAAATCCTGGAGATTACGAACGTGACTTGCACAAAGCACTTGGGCAAACTGTTGGCGAAGTCATGAGCAAAAACCCGATCACTATTGCTCCTGACAAAACAGTCACAGAAGCTGCTAAAGTTATGCACGATCGCAACGTCCACCGCCTACCAGTACTTGACAGCGAGAGCCAAGTTATTGGTATCCTCACTCGTGGTGACATCATTCGAGCAATGGCAGCGAGTCAAGATCACTGAATAGTGAACGCTTAACAGGGAACGCTTAACAGTTATCGAGCAGTTGATAACTGAATAACTGATAACTGATAACTGATAACTATTTTTTGAAAACATTTTTGAAAATTAGGATAATTAAATGAGTATTACTCCTGAATCTGTCAAGCAACTGCTGGAATCTCAAGATTTAGGCGATCGCTTGCGAGCAGTTAACCAAATTCGTCAATTAGAGCCAAAGCTAGGTTTTGAGTTGGTTCAAAATGCTGTAAATGATAGCAATTCCCGTGTGCGGTACTCAGCTGTGAGTCAGTTGGATACGCTGGGTAAACAAGATTTAGATTTATCTCTAAACATATTGCGCGATCGCTTGCTCAATGATCCCGAAGCTGATGTTCAAGCAGCCGCAGCAGATTGTTTGGGTGCTCTTGGGCTGCGTGAGGCTTTTGACGATTTACAACAACTCTACCAAACCAGCAACGAGTGGATTGTACAATTCAGCATCATCGCTACACTCGGAGAGTTGAACGATCCAAGAAGTTTTGAGTTGCTAAAAACGGCACTTTCTTCAGAAAATGATTTAGTCAAAACTGCAGCCATTAGTTCTTTTGGCGAATTGGGAGACTTGCAGGCTATTCCCTTGTTGGCTCCCTATGCAACAGATCCAGATTGGCAAGTGCGTTATAGGCTGGTACAAGCCTTAAGTCGTTTAGGCGGTACAGATGCAAAATCCATATTGGAAACTTTGGCGAATGATGAGGTAGAAGCTGTTGCAACTGAAGCCAAAAAATCTTTACCCGAAGCTTGAAGCATCTGGCTTTAGCATGACTCAGTGAACCGTATTGCTGCATACCACTAAAAATTTGTTCATACTGAGCTTTTTTCCTGTTTACAGTTTGATACATATACTTATAGCCTCTTAAGTTTCTAACTCAGGAGGCTAATTATCTTATTTTGTGTAATTGACATCTTGCACTCAATGAGGTAGAGCGAATATAATTCATTCTTACCTACCTGAAATACCCTAAAAGAACAGGGTTTGTGGGACAAGAGCGCAATAACTTTTGTCTATACCAGTGTAGTTATGTAACAATTTCTACATTTTGAAACAGCCCGAATCTCAAACTAGGGAAAACTAAGGGAGTTTCTGCAAAAAAAAAGGGTTAAAAAACCCATATTTTCCCGGAATCTGCCTCAACAAACTTGGGATCTATATCAGTTGGCTTAACCAACAAGGTCTCACAACCGAAAATTTACCCATTAGGGTATGGGCAATTTGTCAAACTATTGTTATCGTTCGTAATACGGAGGTAAAAATATTTTGGACAAATAAAAATTTAGCTAGATACCCTATTAGTTCAGCCGACGGCTATATCACCTTTACTTTTTCTTTTTAGGAGTTCATCATGAATCAACCCATCGAACTGAGCCTCGAACAGCAATTTAACATTCGCTCATTCGCCACTCAAGTGCAGCATATGAGCCATGACCAAGCTAAAGACTTTTTAGTCAAGCTCTATGAGCAGATGGTACTTCGGGAAGCGACTTATAAACAGCTTCTTAAGCACCAATGGGGAATAGACGAGGGATCGACCTGGGCAGCATAGAATAGTAGCGCCGCCATAGTAGGCGACCTCCTTCTCTTGCTAAGTTCCAAGGAGGAAATGAGCTGGGGATGCCGGGGCGTCAACTTAGAGGATCAACTACGATTAGAGATTTTACCAACGATCATTGATCTTTTGCAAGTGAGTTTCACTTTATGACGTATATCGTTTGGCTTAACATTGGGCCACACTCGCTTTATGCATCTACGACACTCCGCTGCTACGAAATTGCAGGTTTGGAGGAGAAATGCAATTGCACGTGTTTTCCATCAACTAGCGTTTAACTCGTCTAGCTCATGTAAACTCCAGTCATTAGTTTACTCTAAATTCCATTATTCATCCTCTTTGTATTTATATTTCTTATAACTTAGTTCATGATTGTATACATATCTTGTTAAAAAAACTTTACAAAAGGATGGAAGGATGGTGTAGAAATCACACGGGTGAGCAGTGTATTCCTTTCAGCCGAAAAAGTCAAATGAGGAATCTGTATCCATTGCTTGTATCTTTGCCAAAATATGGGGTTTGATCTTTTCATACTCAGTTTTAAGTAAAGTTTTACTAAATTGTGGTTCGGCAGAAGAAACCAGCTTGTTGCTCATCGTTACCCAGTGATGTAACCACAGGCGTTGTGTAGAAGCAATACTTGAGAATAATACATCAACACAACGATTTGGTGTCTCGCGAGTAAAGAACAGTATCGGGTAGTAACCTGTTTGTCTGAGTAGGCGAGTGATTTTTTGCCCGAAAGTTGTTTTGAGATCAATGTAGTATGTTAGCCATTTTGCACCATGCATAGTGTTGTAGATGAGGGTAATCCATAGCAGCATGGGGTGAGGAGAAGTTATAAAAAGAAATTGATTATAGCGCTTACAAACCAAACGTTTTTGAATTTCCAAATGCGGTAGCATCACCCACAAGGCGGGTAGTACCTTACCATTCAAACCCAGAGGACTAGGAAAGACGATATCGGCGATCGGTTTATTCGAGGGCCAACAAGCTTGCTGTACAATTTCCTGTATCAATCCAGATGATAGCGTCACTGCTTGGCTGTTGTCGTCATACTGAGTTGAATTCAAAGATAGTAGGTGGGATGACGATGAGGAAGGAGCAAAAAAGCGAGGAAAGGATATTTTTTCGGACTCCCACACTCCCACACTCCCTGACTCTGTGAGTCTGTGAGTCTGTGTTCTTCCCCCATTTCTAAATGCTATTTCTGAACGCAACTTGGTATCAACATCTGTTTTGATTAAGACACAGACAGTTGGAGCTTGATCGTGATTTGGCAAAGTTTCACTTGCGCGATCGCCCCAAAGGGACGGCTGCAGAGGAGCATCGCCCTGTTCTAAAGATCGCAGAACCTGAAGAATTTCGTTTATACTTTGGGGACGTGAGCTTGGTGTCTTGGCTAAACAACTCATAACCAAATTTTTCACACTCTGTGGTAGCTCTAGATTGGGTGCAACTTCAGCTAATGATCGTGGTTGTTGATAGTGGTGTACTTTGTACCATGCTCCAAAAGAGTTGGTTGATGCGACTAGGGGAATTTTGCTTGTAAGCATCTCAAACATCATGACTCCCAAACTATAAATGTCAGCACGGTTATCTAATTCCTGACCATCTATCTGTTCGGGAGAAGAATAAGCAATAGTGCCTAAATAGTAGTCAGTATAGCTGGTATCGGCATGTAGTAACTTGGCAATACCAAAATCTAGAACTTTGACTAATTCGCCGAAACTATGGTCTTGAATGACCACTATATTACTGGGCTTAATATCGCGGTGAATAATTGGGCATATTTTGCCTTCTACAAAGATACCATTATGAGCGCACTGTAATCCCAAGCAAATTTGACGCACCAAATTCAAAAATCTTGGTAAAGAGAGTGGTTGGTGGCGGATGATATTGCTCAGGCTGCTTCCTTGCAAGTATTCCATAACATAGAACGGAGTATTATTCTCGTCTACGCCATAGTCCATGACTCGGACAATGTGGATGCTTTTTTGTCCAAGAATGGCACAGGTTTTTGCCTCTTGCTCAAAGCGTTCTTGCACTCGCAGATTTTGATTTTGGGTGGATAGAGCCAGAAACTTCACAGCAACAGGTACGCCACCCAACAAAATGTCCTTAGCACGATAGACTCTACCCATTGCTCCAGTACCAATTATTTCCTGGAGTTCGTAGCGTTTGCCGAGTAAACGACCAATGTTGGGATCTGACATAAATCGATTCCAATGTTTAATAGTAGAAAACCCTACTTTGCTGACAGTTTGTAAGTTAATAAAGACAAAATTACTAGTGTTTTCACTAGTAATTTAAGTATAAAATGATTAAACTATATTAAATTATACTCAAAAAACACCAAAAAATCTACGTTATATGTGTAATAAATAGTGCTAACCAGCAGTGAACTTAAGTAGAGAGAATTTCCAACAGCCTTGCCCTGGAGATGATACAGCTATACGGAAACGCAAACAGCGAATGTGTAGTCTATAACTAAATATTCTTTTTTGTGTTAAAAGTGTCACACCATGCCAGTCATCACGATTCGGGAAGAAGAGAAAACCGACACCGGCTTTGAGGTAACTCTGAGATTTGAAGGTGAAGAATATTCACTTACAATCACTAACCCATTCACTTCTAAAGAAGAAAGAGAACTGGAGTGGTATTTTGAAGAGTGGTTGGAGTTTCCCTTTAGCGACACGATCATAGCCGAGAGGGCAGCCGCCAGTATTAAAAAGTATGGGGAAAATTTCTTTAACCAAGTTTTTAGAGATAGAGATGCTTATAGTCAATATCAGCGGCTACGCAAAGGGCAAAATCCGCTACAGATAGAAATTGTCGGGAAAACTCCGGACTTTCAAGCACTGCACTGGGAAGCTTTGTGGGAACCTGGCTATCCGCGACCATTGGCGGTAGACTGTGTGGACGAAAATCAGGTTTGAACTTTCGGCAAAACCATCAAAACAAGAAAAGAAAGAATTAAGGATATCTGGGTTTGTTCCGGTTGCTGCGAGGTGGGTAATTGAACGGTCAAATGCTTGGATGGAAAGA
>NZ_JABXYX010000236.1 GCF_017982655.1 Brasilonema sp. CT11
TTTCACCACGGTCGATGGCTGCCATCACTTTTGAGCGTAAGTCATCACTGTAGGGAGCGGGCATAGGAATATTTAGGATGTTCTGGATCTTCCTTAGTATGCCGCAACCCGAGTGGCAATAACTATACTTTTCACTCAGAATTTAATAACCCGCAACTTAGGTTATTAATAAGACAGTCTCTATACAATTAATTAGTTTCATCGATTTTTTTGTCCAAAGTCCAAAACTTCCCCGCGATTTCGGGGAGATGCCGTAGGCGGTGGAATTCTTTTTATCCATACAAATTTTTTCTGAGCTTAAGGGGGTGATCGCGTAGCGTCAAGCCTTCGGCTTATCGCCCCCTTAGAAGCTGCTAAAGGGCAGACTTGATACCATCTTTAACCTTCAGGACTTGTTTCTGAAGATGGCGTAGTAGGTCTAAGTCTTTCCCGCCACGAACGTGTTGGAGGAGAAGAAGTTGAATTTGAGGGAGGAGGGTTGTTTGCAGGCGGCGCTGTATACTCTCGTCTACGCCTTCTTGGAGGTGAATAATCAGAGTTTTGTGTTCGATAGCGCCGCCGTGAACGAGATGGTTGTGAGGATGACTCACTACTAGAACTTGATTCTTCACTACGATAACGACGACTATAGCGCCTTCTAGGTGTTGAGATTTCCTGTTGTTGTTGTTGTTGCTGATCCTCCTGAGAATCGCGTCTTCTATATCTGCGTCTTCTAGATGAACGCTCTTCACCACTATCATCAGAATTTACTTGTTGACTTCGTCGTCTGTATGACCTGCGAGTATCTTCTTCATCAGATTGCTGGTCATCAAAGGTAATAGCGCGATTGATAATTCGCCTAGCTTTGACTGGTACTGCTTTAATCGTAGCTTTTCGACCTTCTAACTTGGGTCTTTCTGGAAACTTTTCAACCGGTATTTCCTTGACGGCTTTTTCCATAAATTCATGCCAGGTGTTAGCAGCACTACCGCTGCTACCGTCGGTGGGTTTGTTGTTGTCGTTACCCAACCAAACCCCTGTCACCATTTGGGGAATATACCCAATAAACCATAAATCGCGAGCATCATCAGTCGTGCCAGTCTTGCCAGCAACGGGTCTACCTAATTGAGCCGCACGACCAGTTCCATTTAGCACAACATTACGAAGCATCCAAGTCATGATAGCAGCACTGTCTGCATCGATCGCCCGCTCTTGCTTAAAATTAGCAGACCAAATCACCTTACCTTGACGGTCAAGGATACGGGTAATACCATGAGGAGCTACGTGTAAGCCTTTAGTGGCGAAAGAACCATAAGCACTGGTCAACTCTAGCAAATTCACTTCAGAAGAACCCAGCGCTAAGGAATACATAGGTTTGAGTTCCGATTGAATCCCCATCTTGTGGGCAAGTTGGATAGTTGGTTGAAAACCCACTTTCATTAGGATTCTCACCGCAACAATGTTAACCGATTTGGTGAGGGCGTCTCTCATGCTTAGCACGCCTCGGTAACCCTCATCAAAGTTTTTCGGTTCATAACCATCTACAACTAGGGGTGCATCGAGGTAGGTGTCGTAAGGGTCCATCCCGCTTGCTATAGCAGCTGCATAAACAAACCCCTTGAATGTTGAACCTGGTTGACGCTGCGCCTGAGTGACACGATTAAATTGGTTCTTACCAAAATCTTTTCCCCCAACCATTGCCTTAATTTCACCATTGCGGGGGTCAACGGCAACCAAAGCCGCCTGCTTGAAGTTTTCCCAGCGCCCCTCATTTCGCAGCGTTTTTTTCACAGCTGCTTCCGCTGCTTTCTGCCAATTCAAATTCAAGCTCGTTTCCACTGTGAAACCGCCTGCTTGCAGTGCTTTGGGGGAAACATACTTGGGCAATTCTTTTTGAATGTAGCTAATAAAGTAGGGGGCTTCTTCTTGCCATCGTTTGGGCGGACTAGGTTTGAGGTGAATTGGTTCTGCAGTTGCTTTTTGTTTTTCGGCTGCTGTAATAAATCCATCTTCCAGCATCCGCTGTAGTACCAAATCTCGCCGTTGTTTTGCCTCTTGTTTATTAACTTGTGGCGAAAAGCGATTTGGGGCAGGAGGTAATGCTGCAATTATCGCCATTTCATCCAAGGTGAGTTGATCCACAGATTTACTAAAATAAACCCATGCTGCATCTGCGACACCGTAAGCACCAGAACCCAAGTAAACCAAATTCAGGTAGCGTTCTAGAATCTCGTCTTTGGACAATTGCCCTTCTACTTTTTGTGCTAATCGCGCTTCCTTGATCTTGCGCCAGAAAGTTTTCTCTTGTTTGAGAAACAGAATTCTTGAGAGTTGTTGCGTAATGGTACTACCACCTTCCACCACGTCTTGCGATCGCAAGTTATTTAAAACTGCTCTAACTATTCCTTGGGGGTCAACTCCGTTGTGTTCCTTGAATCTTCTGTCTTCTGAAGCAATAAAAGCTTTTTTAAGTTTATCTGGTATTTCCTCTATTTTTAACTGTTCTCTAGTTGCTTCACCTTGCTGTTGTATAATGCTACCGTCAGCAGCTTTAATAGTCAGTGTACGTTCTCGAACAATTGCGCTGAGTTCCGCTTTATCTGGTAAACCTTGGTCTATTGCTCGAATTCCGTAGGCAATGGCAATAATTCCACTACTTATACCCAACCCTGCCCAAAACCAGTAACGACGATAAAGGGGTTTGTGACTGAGCGGAAGTTTGGAAAGTATCTGGTTCAGTAATTTGTTTTGCCTTGCTGGCTTGGTTGGTGTTGTCTTATCATTTTCATGTGTTAATCCCTCGTTCTCCTCATTTTGATCACTTAGCGGCGAGTTTCGTTGATCTTTATCAGCTTCACTCGACTTTTCTGGTCGTTCCTTGAACCAGGAGGTAAACTTAACCACGTTAATTCCTCACTTCAAGCAGTTGCAATCTAACCACCATCCAAAGTTTTTTGATCATTGCACTACATTCGTGATAGTATATCACCCCATGAATGATTGGATATGTTGTTTTTGGTAAAATTTTCGTCGTAGTTTAATGTTTTTATTTATACAAATGTTATCTTTTCTTATTGCATCAAGCAATAGTACTGCTGAAAAAATATAAAACACAAAAACAAAACAGGCAAGCAAAATACGTTACTTAATAAAGGTTAATAGTGCGATTGCCCTTGGTAGTAAAATTGGTCATTATCCTATGCGACAAGAAGGCTGAGAAGTAAAAGATAGGTAGGCTGTTCTGAAGTACACTTGTTGGTGGCTACTAAGTTTACCACTAACAGATACAGATAACGCTGATTTTGACATCTCCAGCAAAGCCTTAGTCTGTGTATTTTTAAAGCAAATTATTGAACTATGCCACTAGGTAGAGAATTACCCCAGCTGCTCAGACAGCGCTTGTACTATAAAGGACGCAAATTTGATTTTGAGGTTAATCGCTTACGATTACCTAACAACGCAGAAGGAGAATGGGAATGCATTCGTCATCCAGGTGGCGCTTTAGCTGTACCCGTCACTTCAGAAGGTAAACTGATACTTTTGCGCCAGTATCGTTTTGCAGTTCAAGGAAGAGTGTTAGAGTTTCCTGCTGGTACATTGGAACCAAACGAAGATCCCCTACAGACAATTCAGCGTGAAATAGAAGAAGAAACTGGCTACCGTGCCCAAAAGTGGCAAAAACTAGGAGAATTTTTTCTCGCTCCGGGTTATTCTGATGAAATCATTTATGCTTATTTAGCACAAGATTTAGAAAAGCTGGAGAAAGCACCAACACAAGACGAAGACGAGGATTTGGAAACAGTGTTTTTCACTCCAGATGAGCTAGAGAAATCTATTCTTGACGGTGAGCTACTTGATGCTAAATCGATTTCTAGCTTTTTCCTGGCTCGTCCGTTGTTGAATCAGTTGAGTTGATAATGTAGAGCAGCTATATGAGTACTCGAACCAGAAGATGTTACCATCTAGTAACCCAAGTTGTGGCTTATCTACTATAAATTGATTATTAAGCGCGATACGCGTGGCGTCAAGCGTTCGACTGAGCGTTCACGCGGCTCGACTGAGCTTCGCCGAACGTCCGAAGTCCTCTGGCTTATTGCTCTTCTTCGTGAGCGAGGGTAGCTTTTGCAAAACGTTCCAAACCTATGTTTGGACAACAGAGCGTCAAGCGTCTGGCTTATCACCTGAAAAAAACAAGCCAAGCCTATCCCAATTCTTCAGGCTGGGACTATTTATACCCATACATTTAAGTGTAGAACCAGATTGAATTATTCTAAGCAAGGCTTGTTTGTTCTGTTTATTGGACTCCAATTTAATTTTTGCTCTGGGTACGGCTTTATTCCTTCTTTCGTGTTAAGCGTTAAGACTCTCAAGAAGTGATTCTCAAAAATCTTTGGAGGATTGCTATAGGTGCTTAACTGATAACTGAAGACTATTGAAAAATTGGCGTTCCCAAATCAGTTATGAAAAAAAGTAAAGCCTTTAACAGTGCGGGTAAACTAACTGCACTTTTATGCTTGATCACCATCTTCCTCACGCCTTTTGTGATTATCAACGCAGGTGAACGGGGGGTATTGATGGAATTTGGAAAAGTACAAGACAAAATACTAGGAGAAGGGATTCATGTTATTATCCCTGTTGTTAATACAGTAAATAAATTAAGTGTTCGAGTTCAAAAACAAGATGTTTCCGCTGAAGCCTCTTCCAAAGATTTGCAGGATATTTTTACAGATGTAGCACTTAATTGGCATATAATTCCACAGGAAGTAAATAGCATATTTCAACAAATTGGGGATGAAAAAAATGTTGTAGACCGGATTCTCAACCCAGCAATTGAAGAAGTTCTCAAGGCAGTTATGGCAAAGTATACTGCTGAGGAATTAATTACTAAACGAGGAGAAGTCAAAACCGAAGTAGACGACGCATTAACGACACGATTAGCAAACTATCATGTCGCAGTGGATGATGTTTCTCTTGTGCATGTTCAATTTTCTCAGAAATTTGATGAAGCAGTAGAAGCGAAACAAATTGCCGAACAAGAAGCAAAGAAGGCAGAGTTTGTAGCGCTCAAAGCATCAAAAGAAGCAGAGGCAAAAGTTAATCTTGCAAAAGGACAGGCTGAAGTACATAAATTACTAAATGAAACTCTAACCCCAGAAATTTTGCAAAATCGAGCATTAGATAAATGGGACGGCAAGTTGCCACTTATTCTGCAAAATACAACAGGAAAAATTGGGGTGTTCCGAGGGCAAATTCCATTAAGCGACCAAATAAATAAAGACCTAACATATTTAGGAATAGGTGCAAGAAGCCGAAGTGAAGAAACGCGGCTGTTAACA
>NZ_JABXYX010000401.1 GCF_017982655.1 Brasilonema sp. CT11
ATACTAAGTTGCGTTCAGAGGTAGTATCCTGAGATGAGGGAAAAAAGTTAAAGAACGTAGGCGAGCGCAATCAGAACAAAGTTCTCGTAAGCCTTGGCAGAGTACATCCTCAACTTGATCTAAAGATTGAAAGACTTGATTATAAAAGTGGTTTTCTCGAATGTCCTCCCAGATATGTTCAACAGGCATTAATTCACCGGCTGTGAGCTGGTTGGAGAATCAAACGAATATTTTCAGGAACAGTCAAACAATTAGAGCGATGCCAAGATGCTTTATCCAGTTGTAAAATCACAAAATAATCGGCAAATTCTAGAGAAACTTGTTTCAGGAACAAATTCATCATCTTGGTATTGGCATAGGGCAAAGTTAAGCAGGTCATTTTGCCTAAAGATGGTGCAACTGCAGCATAAGCATAAACATATTGTCTAACTTGTTGCTTGGGTACAGTTGGACGTACACCTTGTGGACACCAACAAGCACGAACCTCTCCAATGCGACCAAACCTTCCTTCGTCTCCTGCCATTAATAATAGAGGTCTAGTATCGGATGGGTCTCTTGTTTGATTGATCTGCTCTACCAGATCGGAAAAGTTTTTTTAAATTCATCGACAGCATTTGGGTCTTTTTTGGGATGAGAAGGTCTTGGAACAATTTTGCGCCATTGATGCCGTTCTAGTAGTCGATAAATTGTAGTCTTATGAACGGGAAAACCACATTTTTGTTCATAGGCTTGTTTGATTTGAATCGCTGTTGCAATCTGACCACGACGTGCTTTTTCTTTAAACGAATCGATCAGTTGCTTTTCTTGCTCCCAACTTAAATAGCTATTACGTCTCCCCCCTTTACCTGGTGTGGAGAACCCCCTTTCTCCTTGACGATTGTATTGCTGAATTACTTTTCGTACAAACCCTTTTGATACTCCTACGTGTAAAGCAATCTCGGATGCTGTTCTTGGGTCAGCGATCGCATTGTATATAACCAGCCATTTTTGTTTCTCCCAATGCGATGATGCTAACTTTACTTTTTGCTTAACCGTCTCTAAGTCTACATGAGGAAAGGCTTGCGTGACTTGACCCATATCCACCCGTTGGATTTCACGTCTGTTTTCGTAATCCCTTTTTATACCCTACCACATTTGACTGCAACTTAGTAT
>NZ_JABXYX010000237.1 GCF_017982655.1 Brasilonema sp. CT11
TGCCATAGACGGGTTTCCCGTCTATGGCACAAAGTGCCACGCTGCGCGAACAGCACTGGCTGCCTCCGGGTTCACCAGTCGCCTAGGTCGGGAGACCCGGAGGCAGCGCTGGATTCACCGCAACGCAGTGGCTCCCCTACCAAGAGCGCGCTTACTCACCGTAAGGCGTGGCGGAGCGCCATAGGGCAGTGGCTCCCCTACACCCCTTCTTGGTCAACCCTGTATTTTGTTGCTCTGTCGATCGCATTGTTCCCTTTTTCGTGTCAAACTCCGTATAGGGTCTTCTCCCCTCCAAGGAGTGCTCGGGTGCTCCCATGCCTCTTCGCTGACTTGTGACTCCTTTTCATCAAATCACTCAGAACTAATGAATAATAACTACTTTTTAGTAGCAATTAGCGTCAAATCAATTTTCTCAGATTCTGGCTGTGTCACTTTTACCTCTACTCCTGGGCCAAAAAAACTAGTCATTTTTTCCTGCTTTTGTTGCCAAACTTCAATTGGTACCGCTGGCGAATCAAATTTCAAAATCAAAGCATAAGCTTCATTAATTTCTGTTTCTTGTAATTGTGTGACAACTGGTATATCATCATCTGTAGAACCAAGCTTCAGAAATGAGAGCGCTTCGTATAAATGCACGTCTTGACCGTAGCGATGTCGAGTAATGTCTTGGCGAATTTTATTTTGAGTAGGAGTTGCTTGCTTGTCTCTAAGTGTCAACACTTGTGGCGTCGTAGGTTGACTCAAGGGCACAGGCTTAAGCTCGTTAGCTTTGAGTGCTAATCCTCCTAGTAAAAGAGGAATTCCATAAAAAAATCCGATAAGATTGAGTGTGGCATTGTCTGCAGCGTAGGCAGCAAAACCAATGATAGTCAAAACACCGCCGATGCTTATACCTAGCGTTCCCAATGAAATTTGACCTAACATGATTTTAATTCGTTATGTATTCCTAGTACCATTATTTTTCTATCATCGGTGATCAGGAACAACTTAGGGAAGAGCAGCAGTCAATTATCGTAGATTTAAGTAGAACACAGGTGAGATTTGCTCGCTAAAAGCTAGCAAAAAGCGGGAAAAAATGGTACTATAGTTACAATTTGCAGCCATCATGCCTGTCTAGCTTGTTAATAGAAAGCGCGGTTTTCAAAGCCCAGCTCCAATTACACGGCAACGACAGCTTGAGTTGTAGCGAACTGAAAGATGGAACTGTTTTTATAGCCTCAAGAGTGCAAGGTTTTGGCTTCAAGGGTTTAACAACAGGTACCTCTTGTGTCACCTGAAACAGTGATAGCGCTATTTGCACGTTTTCGGGCGTTGTGCGCAATTGTATTATGTAAATCTATCAGTTGAAGACAGGAGGATAGCAATGGATGCACAAATTATCAAAGAACGAGTGCTTAAGGTTCAAAGTCAACGAGAGTATTTACTCAGTCTGTTGGAACAGCCAAACTTGGGAATTTTAAGAGTTGACGTGAATCAAGCTCTCGAAGAAATGGATGAGCTTATTGATGAGTATAGACGCACCTTTCCACAAACATAAATTTAGTAAGTTCTAACAAGGGATACAAATTACAAAAAATAGCGTCATCAAACCCTAACTGTAAGTTAGTGTGACGCTCTTCAAAACCTCCATATTCTTTAGTTTCCATATACGCAGCTTTACATTTCCCAAGTTGGTCTGTTGTATCATTTATCCAGCTACCAATCATTAGATGGACTTTGTCCCAATTTTCTAACCAGGGCAATAAGTTCGCCTGTAGGTGTCTCTTTTTTACAAAAAGCATCCAAGCTACCCAATTCCCTCGTTTCCTGAGATTTGTTGTCTTCGACTGAGGAGTAAGCAATGATTTGGGTATTTGGAGCGATCGCTTTAATACAACCCGAAGCACGCCAACCATCCATAACTGGCATATGTAAATCTAGTACTATCACATCAGGGTGATAGCGTTTAACCATTTCTACAGCTTCTTGACCATTGCTGGCTAAACCAACAACTTGAAGATTTTTCTGAGCAGAAAAGGCTAATTTTAGGGTTAGACGAGTGAGTTCGTGATCGTCAACCACTAGAACACGCAATGTAGAAGGCTCACAGGACAACATTAACATCCACGTTAAAGTAAAGACGACTTATAATAACCTCTATAGTTTATGAAAATAGTTGGTTACACTTACTCTATCTAATGGTTGAATAACTTCATATTTATCAATTGCAACAAATTGAATTATTAAGAAATATAAAAATTTTTCAGACAATTTAGAATCAGTCATACCAATTAAAAAAAAGAATGCAACACTGTCTGTGTTGACTTATAAAAACTTTAAGAAGACAATTCAACTATGGTTAGAAGATAACCGAAAAAGAGCAATTAATGGGGTTGCGGAGTTTAGAACAAGCCCAGAATAGGCATGGGTGATACCAAACTGGGCAGTATCGAGCCTGAACAAACAACTCAAGTAGCCCACAAGTGATTCCAACAGTACACAGAAATTCAACAGACTATGAATGGGACTTTAGAACTTTCAAAAAATGAAAAGTGCCTGAAAACCTCTGTGGAATACGGTATGTTTTGTGACTTTATACAATCTGAGTTTGTGTTTGACTCATGACTGTTTAAGATTTTCCGCTGAATTCCAGACCATTTTGTTCAGCATACCTCTCCATAAACCGCATAAAGCGATCCCACTCATCTTTGGATCTCATCAGATAAATAGCTTCTATTGCTTCTGGCTTACCGTTGACGAATTTACCCTTGACTTCGCGGGTAACAATTTCTCCTTCTTCGTCAATCATGTACATCCCAGTGATTTCTTCGCTGTTACTATCCAAAGCTTTGGGATTTTGGAAGATAAACGTTGCTGTTGAACTGTCACCACTCTTTGATCGCGTCAAGCGCACCTCTGGAATGCCTTCTTCGTCTTTACCTCTGGAGAACTGAATTTGAGCCATGATGAGTGAATTTAAACTTTTGTTATTGTTTGTTTAATATTGTCTCATCTTTTCGTACATAGGAGTCTAGCGGCTGCTGAGATTTTATTTTTCCGTATAAACTCTTATGTTCTTTCTCGCTCTAGTAACAAAGTAACAGGTCCGTCATTTTCTATCAAGACTTGCATCATTGCCCCAAATTGACCTGTTTCGACTCGCAAACCGCTTTCGCGTAACTTTTCAACAAAACGATTATACAATTCTTCAGCGACTTTGGGAGCTGCTGAACGGTCAAAGGAGGGACGGCGACCTTTGCGACAATCACCATAAAGCGTAAACTGACTGATGACTAGTAACTCGCCACCTATTTCTTGTACAGATTTTTCCCAGCGCGATCCGTCTTGTTGATCACCAAATAGTCGCAGTTCCAAACATTTACGCACCATCCAATCAAGTTCAGCATCAGTGTCTGTGTCGGCAATGCCTACAAGCAAGTTTAACCCTCGACCAATTTTACCAATAATTTCACCGTTAAGTGTCACTTGAGATGATTTGACTCGCTGGATAATAACGCGCATATCTATAGGAATCCGGTGTGTAGGCACTTATAGCAGGGAACAGGGAACAAGGAACAGTGACAGGGAATAAGCAATTGATGACTGATAACTGATCGCTGGTAACTGGTAACTGGTAACTGCTTTGTGAGTGCTTCTCACATTTTTAAAATAACCCGTGCCAAGTTAAAGTAAATCAACACACCTAAGACATCTACAGCTGTGGTGATAAAGGGTGCTGACATCAATGCTGGATCTAAACGGAGTAGGCGGAACAAGAACGGGAGTGCGGAACCAGAGACGGAGGCTAAAATAGAAATAGCTACAAGACTAGCTCCAACTGCGATCGCCACCTCTAAATTATTTTGCAAGAAGAAAGCCCATACTGTGGCGATCGTTCCCAATATTGTTCCCAGCAATGCACCTGCGAGTGCTTCCCTTCCAACAACTTGCAATGGTTTCAAAGCACCCATTTCATCAGTGTTCATTCCACGAATCACCACTGTGGAGGACTGCGCCCCAACATTACCACCAGTACCAGTGAGCAAGGGGATAAACGCCGCCAACGTTACCACTTTCGACAAGATATCTTCTTGAGATTTAATAATACTTCCTGTAACAGTGTTGGTCACAAGTAAGACTAACAACCATACAACTCGCTTGCGAGCCACTGAAATTAAATTTGACTGAAAATAGCCGTCACCTCGTGATTGTACTCC
The DNA here is from genome assembly GCF_017982655.1 of Brasilonema sp. CT11. Taxonomy (GTDB): domain Bacteria; phylum Cyanobacteriota; class Cyanobacteriia; order Cyanobacteriales; family Nostocaceae; genus Brasilonema. The sequence goes on from NZ_JABXYX010000237.1 coordinate 4,197, forward strand.
ACCACCCAATGTGTAGATATCTTCAGTTGTTTCCTCTTGTAGGATATCTATGACATCATCAACGGTAATAATACCAACAAGACGCTGTTCTCGATCCACCACAGGCACAGCAAGAAAGTCATATCGTTGTATCATCCTAGCGACTTCTTCTTGGTCTGTATCGGTGTAGACAAACACCGCTTCTTGAGTCATAACATTGCCAATCTTTTCCTCTGGTTGAGAAGTCACCAAATCCCGTAGAGACAAAATTCCAGTCAACCGCTTTGCTGCATTAGTAATATAGAGATAATAAATCATCTCGCTCGCATTATTGACGCTGCGAATCCGCTCCAAAGTTTGAGCCACTGTAAAATCTTCTTGGAGCAAGATTAACTCTGGTGTCATGATCCGTCCAGCAGTTCCTGCTTCATAACCCAACAGTAAAGATGTTGCTTGGCGTTCGTTGGGGCTGAGTTGTTCTAGCAATCGATTAACGATTGTTGCTGGTAATTCGTCAAATAACCTCGCTCGGTCATCTGGGGACATTTTTTCAACAATATCAAGAACTTCCTGACTTTTCAATTCCTCAATCAGCCGTTCTTGGACGCTATAGTCAAGATATTCATAAACAACGATCGCTTCTTGTTTAGAAAGCAAGCGAAATGCCAAAGCGTGCATTGCTTTTGGTAAGCCTTCAATCGCCTGGGCGATATCTGGTGCCTGTACAGGTACCAAAATCGCTTTTGCTCCCTGCAAGTCCCCCGCTTCCAACAGCATTTGCAATTGAACTCTCACTATCTCTGGCAATTCTCTGCGCGATACGTCTTGCAGGGTAGATGTCACACCGTTTGGAGTTTGCATAAGATACAACGAGGGTAATGCCAAATAGTCTATCTTACCTAATTTTATAGATGACAACAGGTTTTATATCAATCTCCAGAAATAGGGATTGAAAATTAGGAATTTTATGAAAAGTTTTTGTGAGAAATCTTAGAGGATGTTTGGAAAGTATTAAAGGAATGAATTAAGCGAGCCTTCTAAGCATTAACCGAATCATTGCAACCTGGACAAATGTTTCATGGGTCTGCGGTAAAATCTCGTAGTCCTTGCTCAAGC
>NZ_JABXYX010000044.1 GCF_017982655.1 Brasilonema sp. CT11
CCGCCCGAACCTATCAAGAATTAGATGATGCCATTACAAATGCTTTAAACGCAGTGACGAAAAAAGACATTATTGGATGGTTTACCCACTGCTGCTACTATATTGCACCCAACTGAGAACCGCTATAGTAGAAATTGCTGACTCAAAGGAATTAAAAAATTATCATTATATTACTGTATTTATACTGAAATATTGGCTATGATGTTGTATCTGTTAAGCAATAACTCTGTCAATCTGGGGTGAAGCTGTCTTTTATGAGCCGAGACGCTTTGGTAGTTGGAATTAATACTTATAGTTATGAGCGTTTAACTGCTTTGACAGCACCTGCACAGGATGCCGAGGCTATCGCCACTCTTTTACAAGATTACGGCGAATTTAACGTCAAACGCCTACCCGGTGTCAAGGATAAGCAGAATAACACAATTCGCGTTGGTCAAAAAACCCAAGTCACATTAACTCAACTCGAAGAAGCGATCGTCCAACTATTTAAGCCAGAAGGCAAAAATATTCCAGATACTGCGCTGCTGTATTTTTCTGGTCATGGATTGCGTAAAAATAAAGGAATTCAGGAAGGCTTTCTCGCTACCAGCGATGTCAACCCTGATTTGGGAAACTGGGGAATTCGCTTGAAATGGCTGCGCGAACTACTGCAAGAAAGTCCAATCAAACAACAGATTATCTGGTTGGATTGCTGTTACAGTGGTGAGTTGCTGAATTTTGCCGAAGCCGATCCAGGGGATAGGGGGAAAGGAAGGGATAGGTGTTTTATTGCTGCATCAAGAGAGTTTGAGGTTGCTTATGAGGGGATGAGTCGCAATCATAGTGTCCTGACGGACGCTTTACTGCAAGCACTTGACCCCAAAGGTCATTCTGGTATATGGGTGACAAATTACACTATGATTGATGTTCTCAATCAACGTTTACAAGCATTCCCCCAGCGTCCCTTGTTTGCTAATTTCGGTGGTGCAATTAACCTGACACGCACTTTGAAAGCGCCAAATATTGAGTCTAGTCATTCAGTTGTCACGAGCATTTGTCCTTATCGGGGATTGCAATACTTTGATTGCACTCCAGAAGATGCTCAGTATTTTTACGGTAGACAAGCACTCACAGACCAACTCATAGAACGAGTGCGAGCAGGGAATTTCCTGGCGGTGCTGGGAGCATCTGGGAGTGGTAAGTCGAGTGTCGTTAGGGCAGGATTACTTTATCAGCTGAAGCTGGGGCGGCGGTTGTCAGGTAGTGAGACTTGGCAAATCAAGATTTTTCAACCAGGTGAGCATCCACTGCAAAGTTTAGCACTTGCGTTTGTGGATTCGGAGTTATCAGGGATTGATCGGGCATCCCAGTTAGCAAAAGTAGAGGAATTGATTGCCAAGAAATCTGAGGGATTAAGATGTTTGATTGACACTGCGGACACCAAGCGGGTGCTGCTGGTAGTGGATCAATTTGAGGAAGTTTTTACCCTGTGCAAAGACATCACAGAACGACAGCAGTTTTTTGAGTGCCTGTTGGGTGCTTTGGAGAAGACAGGCGATAAACTCTGTTTGGTGCTGACGATGCGGGCGGATTTTTTTGGCAAGTGTGCGGAGCAAGAGTATAGCGGACTGGCGCAGCAGATTCAGCAAAATCTGGTGACAGTCACGCCCATGAACTCAGAAGAATTGAGACAGGCAATTGTCGAGCCTGCGAAACAGGTAAGTTTGGAAGTTGAGCCAGAACTCGTTAACCAAATTATTGCCGATGTCGAAGGTTCACCAGGAAGCTTGCCGTTGTTGCAATACACACTCACAGAGATTTGTCAACAGCGAGAAGACGAGAGATTAACGCTCTCCACATATACTCGGCTTGGTGGAGTCAAGGGAACGCTGCAAAAACGTGCTAATCAGGTTTATGAGTCTTTATCAACCGAGGAGCAAGTGACAGCAAAGCAGATTTTTCTGGAACTGACACAGCTAGGAGAAGGAACGGAGGATACTCGCAGGCGGGTTTTCCAACGAGATTTAGTCACATCCGAGCGATCGCCAGCTTTAGTGGAGCAGGTGATTCAAAAGTTAGCAGATGCGAAGTTAGTTGTCACCAGCACCTTAATTGAGAAAGGGGCAAACTCAGGTAAAGTTGCGGTGGTGGATGTTGCCCATGAAGCACTGATTCGCCATTGGTCGCAATTACGAAAATGGCTTGATGAGAACCGAGACAAACTCCGACAAAAACGCAAAATTGAGACAGCGGCTATTGAGTGGCGAGAGAGGGGAAAGGCGAAGGATTATTTACTGCAGGGGAAGCCATTGAAGGAGGCAAGAGCATTTCAGCAAGAGCAAGTTGGAAATTTGACGCTATCGGATTTGGCTCAAGATTTTATTCAACGAAGTTTGAAACACAGACGGAATAATCGAATCAAGTTTGTTGGACTAAGTTTAGTTATTCCCCTAAGCTTAGCTATTTGTTTGGGAGTTGTTATTACAAGAGAGATAAAAATAAACCAACTTCGGGCAACCATTAATCATGCTAAGGCAAGCGTCAATAGTCGGACAATGGTCCCAGCACTTCAAGAAATGGTAAGCCTTGGAGTCTCCCTAGGCAATATCAACCTCAGCGGTGCCAACTTCAGCAATGCCAACTTCAGCAATGCCTACCTCAGCAGTGCCAACTTCAGCAATGCCTACCTCAGCAGTGCCGACCTCAGCGGTGCCGACCTCAGCAGTGCCGACCTCAGCGGTGCCTACCTCCGCGATGCCAACCTCAACAGTGCCAAGCTCAACAGTGCCAACCTCAACAGTGCCAACCTCAGGGGTGCCAACCTCAGGGGTGCCTACCTCAGGGGTGCCAACCTCAGGGGTGCCAACCTCAGGGGTGCCAACCTCAGGGGTGCCAACCTCAGCGGTGCCAACCTCAGCAGTGCCAACCTCAGCAGTGCCGACCTCATCGGTGCCAACCTCAGCAGTGCCAAAAATCTGACTCCCGAGCAAGTTAAATCTGCCAAGAATTGGGAGAAGGCGGAATACGATGAGGCGTTTCGTGCCAAGCTGGGTTTGCCACCGCAGAAGTAGGGACAAGGAATAGAGAAGCGATGCCAAAATAGCTATGTCATACGCACGTTGCATTTATACAGAGAATTTCTCTCTCCCTATCTCTTTGTCTGTTTCTCTGCGGTTTTTTTTCTCTGTGAACGCAACTTGGTATCACAATTGAGGAAAAGTTATTTTATGAGCCGAGACGCTAAGGGAGGAAGCTTGAAACACAGACGGGATCATCGAATCAAGTTCATTGGACTGGGTTTGATTCTTCTGTTGAGTTTAGCTCTTTTCCTGAAAGTTGTTGTTGCAAGAGAAATAGAAGAAATAAACCAACTTCGGGCAACCATCGATGCTGCTGAGGGAAAGTTCAATAGTCCGGCAAGAATTCAAGCACTTCAAAAAATCGTAAGCCTTGGTATCCCCCAAGCCAATGTCAACCTCAGTGGTGCCAATCTTAGCCGTGCCATATAGGGGCGATCGCTTGTCATCAAAATCGTCACACCTAAGTCATGGATTTGACATAGGTATTTACAAGAGTGTGTTATATCCTAACATTCTATATATAAGATCCCTATTTGATTTTTGCTCAGCTAGGTACAGTTTATGTTAAGCGTTCCCTGTTCTCTGTTAAGTGTTCCCTACCTCAACGAGTTCGTTTATAAACCAAACCCAATTCCTATATTTGACATTTTGCAAACATGATCAAGCAGATATTAAGTTGCAAACATGATCAAGCAGATGTTAAGTAGCTTAACCTAATTAAACGTAAAATGTCATTAATTCGCTCCACGCTTCGGGTCGAGCTAAGTAATCGCAAAGACTCTATTTTACGCTTTTCAATGTGGCTCTACTTATCAGAATGAATTTAGTGCATAAGTCACTCTTGCTTTCAGCTATGAGATAAGTAGAGGTGTATTTCAAAAATCTTTTTAATATTGTTTTTACCCCTGATCACTCCCATGATAACTCATCATTGCAAGTCAGTATCTGTATCACTTATGTCCGCAGACCTACCAATTTGGTCTGTTGTGGAAACTCCGGTGACACTGCATCAGAAGGATCGTAATCGATTCCAGATAGTACTGACTGCACCACCTGTCACAGATTGTGAAATGACAAACTTTTTCAGTCCAGAGAGTATAGGTAGCCAAGAGCAAAGTAATGCTGATGTCAACACCAGTCGCCGAATCTTGTGGTTTGAGATTTCTCCAAAACGAGTCGTCATGACTATGCAAGGTAACGCTCAAATGAGTTACCGTCACATTTGGCAACAGGGCGTTTCTGGCACCACTTACTATTGGTTGCCAAATGATTTACAACAACAAAATTCACAACAACCAAATAAACCTATTCGCTTGCGGAATTTTACTCGTCATTTAACAGTGAGCGGACACCCTTTACCAGAGAATTTATCTATCGAATATGAATTGTGGGTGGGAGATCTCCTAGTGGGAAGTTATGTTCTAAATTTGAATATTAAACATTAAATCAGTGCACAGTGAACAGTAAACAGTGAACAAGGGGTGGACGAATCCGTTTCCTACCTGATAACTGGTTACTGATAACTGATAAAAACAGCTAGAACAGGGGCATCTTATAAAAGCATTCACATATTGCCAAATTCGTTGTATATTATAACTCACTAACTTCAAGTTTTAAAACGAATAACTTGACTTAAATGCACTAAATAAAAATATAAAACAACCAGTTAGTGACTTATATGAATTCTGCAATTTCTACTATTTTTGCCATTAGCTTAGGAGCAATCCCAGGTGCCCTAAGTCGTTATTATCTTACTTTATTTTTTACGTCTCGCTTCGGGACAGCATTTCCTTATGGAACCTTTTTTATTAATATAACTGGGGCTTTTTTGATGGGTTTTTTTACTACCCTTACATCCAAGTTTGGGATTTCTCAGATTGTGCAATTATTCGTTGCCGTAGGATTTTTAGGATCATACACTACTTTTTCTACTTATGCCCTAGACACCTCAAATGTGTTACAAGCTAGGGGCTATAAAACTGCTTTACTTTATTGGTTGGGTAGTCCGTTATTAGGGTTGATTAGTATAGAGTTGGGAATTTTGTTAGGAAGACTAATATAAATTTTGATTCTTTTTATATTTGGATGTCATTTTTTCATAAGTCTATTTGCAGTTACCCTGATGAATTCTCATTCCTTTCTAATCTGGAAAAAATTAGCGCAGATGACTCCTAACTGAAAACATACCATTCCTAATACAGCACTACAAAACCAGTAGAATAAACTAATTTCTAAGCTACCTTGTTGAAGCAGCTTGGCTGTATCTAACTCATAAGTTGAAAACGTGGTATAAGCTCCTAAAAAGCCAGTCGTGACTAACAGTCGGGTATCAAGAGAAATCGTTCTTAATGCTCCTATTAATAATGTGGTAAACAAACCCATCACAAAACAACCACTGATGTTAATTATCAGTGTGCTGTAGGGAAATTCTGTACCAAAAAGTTGATTGAACCATAAACCGAGATAATAGCGCGAAAGCGCTCCACCAACTGCGCCAAGACTGATTGCAACAGCGGCGCGAATGACAGGATTTTGCAGCATGGTAATACATTCAGAATTGTAGAATGCTTTTTCATGTTATACAATTTTGTTGCTCAATCCGATACTTGTACCAAATTGCGTTCTGTTATAGTAGTTTGTGATTAAAGGATCAAGTCAAATGAACCAGAAGGCTCTTATTGTGCTTAGCCTAAATCCGTATGGGGAGATGGCTAGCAAGATTTATATACCTTGACAACGGAACAATTATGTAGGTGGAAAACCTACCCTCAAAGTGTCAGAGTGAAAGCCTAATATAGTTACTAGCTCCGTTAAGAATGAAGGAGCGATCGCCTAATGTCTAATAATAAAGTATTAATTTTAGCAGCAATCCCCGATGGATTACGTTTGGATAGAGAAATTCGCCAAATAGAAGAAGCTATTAGACGGGCAATAAACCGGGATTTGTTTGAAATAAAAATCAGAACTGCTGTACGTCCCCAGGATATTCGTCGGGCGATCGCAGAAGAACATCCTCAAATTGTCCATTTTTGTGGACATGGCATGGAAGATGGTAGTTTGGTATTAGAAGACGATGGCGGGAACCATAAACCTGTATCACCAACGGGATTAGCAGCATTATTTAAGCTACACGCCAATGTAGTTAAGTGTGTATTACTGAATGCTTGTTATTCAGAAAAATCCGCCCAAGCAATTAGCCAACACATTAATTATACTATTGGCATGAATAAGCCGATTGGTGACAGAACTGCTATTGTATTTGCTATTGGCTTTTATGATGGACTAGGGTACGAAAATCCAGATAGTCAAGATATTATTGAAAGAGCTTTTGAGGAAGGATTAGTTGCTATTCAAATGGAAGATGTTTCACAAGGGCAAATACCAAATTTGAAAAAGAAACTTTCTTGGATTGAGAATTCTTCTACAGAACCAGACACAAGCATATATATTGAACGACCACCCATTGAAGAGAAATGTTATAAAGCAATTGTACAACCAGGAGCGCTGATTCGGATTAAAGCTCCACAGAGAATGGGCAAGACTAAGTTGAGTGAAAAATTGCTTGACTATGCCAGACAGAAGGGTTACAAAACAGCGAAGTTAGATTTGAACCTTGCTGATAGTTCTGTCCTCACTAATTTAAAAAGTTTCTTACAGTGGTTATGTATTAATGTCTCGGATATTTTAGAACTAGAGCCGAAATTGGAGAACTATTGGCAAGATGAACTGGGAATAAATACTAGCTGTACTCGTTATTTTCAAAAGTATTTGTTACCAAAGGTTGATACATCTCTGGTTTTTACTATAGATAATTTTGAGCGACTGTTTCAATGCGAAAATATTTTCTCAGAATTCTGCTTACTCCTCCGCAGTTGGTACGAAACTGCTAAACAGGGTGACAAAATGGGGAAAATTTGGCAGAAACTGAGGTTAGTCGTGGTTAATTCTACAGAAGTTTATCCAACCCTGGACACTAATCGCTCACCGTTTAATGTTGGATTACCAATTGAGTTACCTGAGTTTAACCTTTCTCAGGTAGAAAAAATGGCTCAGTTGTATGAAGTAGATATTCAGTTGGGAGAACAAGGCATAATTAAACTGATGACGTTGCTAGGCGGACATCCCTATCTCATGCAAGAAGCATTCGCCAATCTTAAAAACCAGGAAATGTCCTTAGAGGAACTATTGACACTCGCACCCACAGAAGAGGGAATCTTTAGCCATCATTTACGAGAACAACTAAAGTGTTTGCAAGATGATTCTCAGTTAGAGTTAGCATATAAAGAAGTTGCGATCGCTCTTGAACCCGTTCAACTTAATCCCGAAATTATGTTCAAACTGCATAGTCTGGGGTTAATCAAAATTATTCGCAACGCTTGCGTTCCTAGTTGTGACTTATACCGTCAGTACTTCTCAGCACGATTGGGGTAAGATATGGTTGAGGAATTTAACGAATATATCTTTTCTGGCAGCTTGCCCGGAAATGCCAGCACATATGTGACAAGAGAAGCTGATAACGAATTGTTTGACGCACTTCAAAAAGGAAAGTTTTGTTATGTGCTGAATTCTAGGCAAAGCGGAAAGTCCAGCTTGCGCGTGAGAACAATGAGCCGACTTTCAGAAGCAGGCGTAGAATGTGCGTCTATTGATTTATCCTCCGTCAGTATTCAGACTGCTACACAAGAAAATTGGTACGCAGATTTGATTGTTAAGCTGATTGACAGCTTTGACTTGGATGTCAATTTCAAGGAGTGGTGGTTGGAGAACCAGTTAAACTCATCATTGTTACGATTTGGGAATTTTTTAGAAAAGAAGTTACTTGCAGAAATTCAAGAAAATATTGTTATTTTTATTGATGAAATTGATAGTGTTCTCAGTCTCAAGTTTCCTACAGATGATTTTTTTGCCTTTATCCGTGCTTGTTACAATCTGCGTCCTGATAATCCCGAATATAATCGCCTCAGCTTTTGCTTGTTGGGAGTCGCATCACCGAGCAATTTAATAGAAGATAAACAACGCACTCCGTTTAATATTGGTAAAGCTATCTCTTTGACTGGGTTTCGATTGCATGAAGTTGAACCGTTAAAAAAAGGTTTGCAGGGGAAATTTAGTGATCCTCAAGCAGTCATGAAGGAGATTTTAGACTGGACGGGAGGACAACCGTTTCTGACGCAAAAGCTGTGTCAGTTTATGGTAGAAGAGTCTTTTCAAGACAATCCTCGTTCTGTTGAACAGGTGGTGAAATCTCGTATCATTGAAAATTGGGAATCTCAAGATGAACCAGAGCATTTACGAACAATTCGAGCTAGAATTTTGCGGGATGAACAACGGGCTGGGTATTTGCTGGAACTGTATCAACAAATTCGGCTAACTGAAGAAGAATCTGAGATAACAGCAGATGATACTTTAGAGCAAAGTGAGCTACAACTTTCAGGATTAGTTGTTAGGCAGCACAACAAGTTAAGAGTTTATAATCCCATTTATCAAGAGATTTTTGACGTTAACTGGATTGAAAACCAATTAAAAAATCTGCGTCCTTACTCCGAAAGTTTTAGATTCTGGGTGGCTTCTGGAGGAAGCGATGAGTCACGATTGTTGAGGGGTAAGGCATTACAAGAAGCTGAAAAATGGGCGAGTGATAAGAATTTAAGTTATCAGGATAAACAGTATTTAGCAGCTAGTAAAGAGAAAGAGATTCAAGAGGAGATTGCTACTAAGGAACAAGAAGCTGCTTTGGAGAGAGAAAGGAAGGATAAGGAAGCGGCACAGCAAATAAATCAATTACTCAGTGAAGCTAATAGAAAAGCTCAAAGACGAATTAATATTGGGTTTATTGTTTTAGTTATAGCAGTGCTAGGAGCAATATTTTTAGGGATACTAGCCAAGAGGAAATTTGATACAGTAGAAACAGAAGTTAAAGCTGTCAGACAATTAAATAAATTAGCTGGAGACTTGCGCAAAAAAAGCCCCTCTTATTCAGACGAAGCTTTAAGACTCTCTGCTTTATCTTTTAATGTTGATAAACATCAACTCAAACAATCACTTGTGTTGGCTGCTAGTTCGCAAGCATATCAAGAGCTAAAAGATCCGAATCATGCCAAGCAAGCAATTCAAGAAAGCAAAAAATTCTTATTAGAAGTTAATAAAAATGAATTCAGATCTAGCCAAGCTTTACAAATTCAAGTACTCTTCTATAAGATCCAAGGGAGCTTATCAGTAAAAAACAAACAAATAGACGAAGCTATCAAAGCTTATACAACAGCGTTTAACATTAGAAAAAATTATCCAAACGAAACTGATTTTACCAAAGAGAATCAGTTTGTCACAGCTAAAAATATTGAATCTGTTCATCGAGCACTAATTGACCTGCTCTCCAAAAACAGTCCCAAAGAAGGATTAATAAAACAGGTTGAAAAATCTCTTACTGAACATTTCTATGCTCAACTTGAATATTCTTTAAAATCAAAAAAATGGTCAGACGCTGATGCTCAAACAGAAAAACTCATGCTCAATATTGCTAAAAGAGAAAAAGAAAGATTTTTAGATGAAGACAACATTAATAGTTTTTCTTGTCCAGATCTGCGAAGAATAGACCAACTTTTGGTCGCCAATTCAGACAAACGTTTTGGCTTTAGTGTACAAAAGGAAGTATGGATTAAGACTGGGAATCGACTGGGTATAAAATTTAAAGACTGGACTAGCAAAGATGAAGAAAATTATCTTCGGTTTGCCAAGGCAGTTGGATGGTATAATGACAAAGAAACGGGAGACTCAAGACGCTCGGAGTGGTTGATTAGTTACTCAGAATACAGCGTCGTTGAAAAAAATAGCCCTACTATTCGAGGGACTTTGCCGACATCCTTAAAGTGGATACCGGATGGTTTCTTTCCAGCGACGCACGGTCTTCTCTTCTCTCGCGTTGCGACTTGTAAACTGTAACATATAAGCGTTCCTGAATTTTGTAAAGATTTCTTAAACCCTCTTTTTGCAGGACAAAATCAGCATTCCACCGATCTGATACTTGGCACTGGGGGAAGATAGCAGTTGGCTTGAATAAATTTTTCCGCTATCTCATTCACCTCAGTACATTCTGTAACTCTTTGCTTGTCCCAAGGTAAACTCATCTGTCCTGGAAACTTCTTTGCTTTGTTCTTACTTTTTAACAGTGAAGGTAAAAAGCTACTGCCCCAGCAGTTTCGTTTTTCTGGTTTCGCTTGCGGTCGATATTTTTGGCAGAACCGTCGATATTTGGCAGCACATTCTGATAAAGTTCTCCCGAGTTGCAAAAAAGCTGGATGCCATTGAGTGATATCATGTCCGGCAAAATACTTGTGATATGTCATTGCGAACGGAACGTAGTGGAGTGAAGCAATCTCCTGTCTTTGCGATCGCTTAGCTTCGTATACCCTCCGGGCACGCTAGGCTAACGCAATGCATTAAATATATCTGTCCACTTATATCAAGTTGTGTTCTGTTGTGGAGTGAAGCAATCTCCTGTCTTTGCGATCGCTTGGCTTCGTATGCCCTCCAGGCACGCTACGCGCTTCGCAATGCATTAAATATATCTGTCCACTTATATCAAGTTGTGTTCTGTTGTAGTAGTTTGTGATTGGGGAGATTGCTGAGTCCCAAGGGGACACGCTGCGCGAACGTTTCACTCCGTTTCACTCGCAATGACATTTCACGTTTAATCAAGTTGAACTGCAAAAATAGCGAAGGAGCAGTGAAGCTCCTGAAATCAGAGGAAAAGCTTCACTACTCCTATACATTTTGTGATTTCGCATCAGAATCCTTCTTTACTGACTATGAAGGATTAGAAGCGGTAACCAACTCCGGCTTGTAAGCTGAGGGCGTCAGCATCGCTGCCTCTATAAGCGTCAATACCCCACTTAGCATCACTATAGAGAACGGTGTTTTTACCTACTTGTGTTTCCGCACCAACAGTTAAGACAGGTGCATTCTTATTTCCCAATTGGCTTGCATAACCTTCATTAGTCTGAAAAGCGTAACCACCACCGATGTAAACGTTAGTGTTTTTCGCGATGGGTGCATCGTATGTTAATGTTGGTATAATTGCGGTTGAATCACCACCAAACAAAACAGAACCGCGAACAGAAACAGGCGCATTCGGAACAGCGTACCGTCCTTGAACGTTTCCACCTAATGTAGCCGCATCATTTTGTCGTCCGCCATTGGTGACGCCAGCAGAAAGACCAGCACCAACGTAGCTACCGTTCATACCACGTGCTGCAGTTTCTTGAGTTGGAACGTTTTGAGCTGAAGCAATACCTGCAGAAAGAACAACAGAAGCAACAGCAATTGTAGAAGCGAGTAATTTTGTAAGTTTCATAGGTTTCTCTTAACTAGAGTGAATTAGTGCAATCAATCTTCTCTAGTACTAGAATCCCTTTTTTAACAAAATTTAACCTCACGCACTTAGGCGATCCAACTGGGTGAAACTGTTTCACCCATTTGGGTGAACAAAGTAGACAATTTAAGGTTCAGAAATCTACAATCGTTATAGTGTTGAGGATATTTACTGTTCATCCAATATCTCCTTGGCAACATCATCCAGTTTTTTGTTTGTATCATCATATAACTTGAATAAGCGTCTACTAGCAGCTCCAGAGGTAAGTCCTACAGCTGTTGTTGCTGCTGCAACTGATACATTATTTCTGCAAACTGAAACAGCAGTCGCGATACCAAAGATGATAGTAGCTGTTGCTAAAACGACAGCTAGATTAAAACTTGTACTCGCTTGCCTGGAGCGTTCTTTGTACCATTGTGTTGCAATGTTCCTATTGAAATCCTCTGGATTTCTGTTAATTTTAAATAGTTTGTTCATGACCATTTCCTTAAAAAACTAGAATTTAAGCTCTTATCTCAGATTTAACCTTGAATTTTGGAGGGTAGCCTGTTTAGGCACTAAAAATCACATTTCTCGCTGTCTGAGAGTTGCTGAGTGATAAAAAAATCTAGATTCAACATAACTGAAGAGCAAATAAGTGCATAAGTACCGCTGTTATATATGCACAAGTAGTATTTGATTTAAACTTTGTGCAAAATTACTCACAAATATTTCTAATCATTATTTTTTGCTTAAAATGTAAGTAAAATTTATCGCTATATACTCAAAAGACTTCTATAGTCTTAAGTATAGTCACCATGAGTATAACGCTACAGTTTCATTGTTACTGAGAGAAAGCGATACGCCCTTGGCGTCTACGCTCCGCGCAATCCCCTGAAAAATTCATATAAGTTTACTCATCAAGCGAATAAAAACTCGGTTAGATAAAGTTCCCTATCCCGAACTTACAAGATTGTATTTAAGTTCTCAGACTTCTGTCAATTTACTAGCCAAAAAGCGCTTGAAAAAGATGAATGGAAAAAAGTTCAACGAAATATTAGACGAACTGACACCTGGCCAAAAAAAGGTGCTGAAGAAATTTTTGGCAGGCGAGACCGATGAGCAAATTGCTAACGAGAGGAATCGTGATACATCTACGATTAGAAGACATTTAAATAAAGTATGTACAAAATTTGGTCTGGTAAATGGAGAAGGAGAACGCTTCTCCTATCGGCAAGAATTGGTGGACGTGTTTGTACAACACAAACCGAAGTGGGTCAATTTTGATTACTGGGAGGATCATCGTCCCGACCAAATTAAGCCTGATTTTCCAGGGCGTCCCATATCGTCACTGTCTCCTTTTTACATTCAGCGTTCTTATAATGAGCATTTGTTCCTGGAAAAACTCTGTTCGCAAAAAGTGCTGCAATCTGGAGCTTTTATCAGAATTAAAGCTCCAAAAAAGATGGGTAAAACTTCCTTAGTAAATATAATTTTGACTGAGGCTAGACATTGCGGGTACCGAACAATACGTTTAAATCTACGGCAAGCCGAAGAATTAATCCTTGACAATCTAGATCATTTTTTGCAGTGGTTTTGTACCAATATCACCCAACAACTTAATCTTAAATTGCGTATAGATGATTATTGGGATAACGAAAGATTGGGCAGTATGGTCAGCTGTACTACTTATTTCCAAGCTTATTTGTTGGAGCAAATACATACACCTTTGGTTTTGGGGTTGGATGAAGTAGATCGGCTCTTCGAGTATGAAAAAATTGCCAAGGCGTTTTTTACTTTACTCAGGAGTTGGCATGAAGAAGCAAATAACTTAGAGGTTTGGCAAAAGTTGAGATTGGTGGTGGCTTATTCAACAGAAGTGTATATCCCACTTAATATCAATCAATCCCCATTCAATATCGGTATACCCGTTAAATTAACAAATCTCACTTTGGCCCAGGTACAGCAGTTGGCAAAAGAGTATGGATTGAAATCGTTAGATAACACTGAACTAGAACAACTGCGAGTAATGGTGGGTGGACATCCTTACTTAATTCAGCTAGGTCTTTATCACCTGCATCAGAAATACATGAGTTTAGAGCAACTGTTGCAAACTGCTCCCACTCTAGAAGGAATTTATAGTAGCCATCTGCAAGGACTTTGGGTGATGTTAAGTGGACACTCCGAATTACTCGAAGCCCTGAGAACTTTGCTTAATGCAGGAGGGAGAACACAGATACAGCAAATACCAGCTTACAAGTTAGAGAGCATGGGCATAGTGCAGTTTGATGCAAATCAAGTCAAATTTAGCTGTCAACTTTATCACAGTTACTTTTCATCTTACTTGGGGGCAAAATGAACTCAACTCTAGAATTAACCTTCGATTACTATCAGGTCGGTGGCAGCTTAAAGCCAAATGCCCCCAGCTATGTCAAGCGGCAAGCCGACAAACAACTATATGATGCGCTGATGGTTGGGGAGTTTTGCTGCGTGTTCAATAGTCGGCAGATGGGCAAGTCTAGCTTGCGGGTGCAGGCGATGCATGAACTGAAGCAGTCTGGCGTTAGCTGTGCTGCTGTTGATATCACCAGAATTGGTAGCGAACACCTAACTCCAGAGAACTGGTACGGGGGTATAGTATCTGATTTGTGGCGGGGATTTAACCTCTTTGGTAAGGTGAATCAAAAAAACTGGTTGCAGGAGCATCAAGAGCTTTCTTTAGTTCAGCTCCTAGATCGATTTATTGAAGAAGTCTTGTTGGTGCATGTGCCAGGAAAAAGAATTGTAATTTTTGTCGATGAGATAGACAGCATTATCAGCTTAGATTTCTCAAGTGATGATTTTTTCGCGCTGATTCGGGCTTGTTACAACCAGCGAGTTGATCAACCAGAGTACGAGAGGCTAACATTTTGTTTGCTAGGAGTAGCAACGCCTTCGGATTTAATTAGAGATAAAGCTCGTACCCCGTTTAATATTGGCAAGGCAATTGCCTTGGATGGGTTTAAGTTTAAGGAAGCCCAGACTTTAGAAAACGGGCTATTGGGTAAGGTTAGTGATCCCCAGGAAGTGCTAAGAGAGATTTTATACTGGACAGGAGGACAGCCTTTTTTAACTCAAAAGCTGTGTCAGCTCATATCAGAGGGATCAACAGTCGAAAATCCCCTGTCAGTTGAGCAGGTGGTAATGTCAAAAATTATTGAGAATTGGGAATCTCAGGATCAGCCAGAACATTTAAAAACTATCCGCGATCGCCTCCTTGCCAATAAACACCGAACACAGCAAATACTCGGACTATACCAATCCATTTTGTTACAGGAAGAAATAGATGCAGATCCCTCTTACGAACAAATGGAATTGCGGCTCTCGGGATTGGTAGTTAAGCATAATGGCAAACTGAAAGTTTACAACCCTATATATAAGAAGGTTTTTAACCAAAAGTGGCTGATCCAGGAACTGGAGAAGCTTCGACCCTATGCAGAGGCTCTGAGCGCTTGGGTAGGAAGTCACTATCAAGATGATTCACGGCTGTTGCGTGGACAGGCATTTGAGGAAGGATGGAATTGGTTAGTCGATAAAGGCTTGGATCGACAGAATAAATTCAGTATTGATGAACATCGGTTTTTAATTGCTAGTCGAGTGTTAGACAAACGAGGGACTTTAGCAGAAGCAGACCGACAAACGATTGAGATCGCAGAAGAATTGCTTCAGAAGGTTAGCAATCCTATGCGTGTAATTAGAAAAGTACTTAAAGTAACGAGATCTGAACCAGTTCTTGCCCAAAAGCTTTTCCGACTTATCCTCAATGAGCAATTTCCAATTTGCCAGGGAGAGGATGAAGCTGATTGGGTAGAACGGATGGTACGTAAGCGCATCATCGACAACTGGGAATTTCAAGACCAACCAGAGCACTTGAGGAAAATACGGGATGATCTTGTGCGGAATAAAGATGCCGAAAATTTACTGTCACTTTATCGGCAAGTTTTGCTATCAGAAAAGGTAATAGCTAATGACAGTCCTAAACAACTCGTTTTGTTAAGACTAGGTTTGGTAGTTAATTATCAGGGACAATTAGAAGTTGGCAATCATATTTATGAAAGCATTTTTAACCAGAATTGGGCTGGCAATGAATTAGGAAAAATAAAGTCTCAAAAGCAGTGGCAACGATTAAAGCTAGTTATGGTAACTGGGATTATTCTAGCAGTCGGTTTAGGAACTTATCGTGGGATCGATTTGTTATCAAGCGCAAGTCGTTGTCCACTTCAAGAGGTACTCCTTAATACTTGTATAGCAACTTTAGCTAAAGTAAAAAATGTCCCCTCAGGAACGTTTTACTATGGTGGTTCTACAAGCTTTGCTCCTCTGCGCTCTCCAGATGTAATTGCCGCTATTAACAAAGCACAGCCTTCATTTAACTTGGAATATACTCATCCAAAAGAAAAAAAACCTGGTTCACGAACGGGTATTGAAATGCTTTTGAACGGAGAACTGAATTTTGCTCAGTCTTCCGATACTCTTAAACCATATGAGTCACAAGATGCTACAAAAAAAGGCTTTACACTAGAGCAGAGACCTGTTGCAATTGATGGCATCGCCGTTTATGTAAACCTTGGGCTTCCAATCCGAGGTTTAACCCTGCAACAAGTGCAGCAAATTTTTGCTGGAGAAATCACAAATTGGCAGCAAGTAGGTGGTCCTAATCTGAATATTACAGTCTTCAGCCGTAACCCGAAAGCGGGCGGTACTGTGGATTTCTTCCAAAACAAGGTGTTAGCGGGAAAAGAGTTCGGTTCTTTTGAAGAGGTAAACAACACAACTGAGTCTTTAAATAAGGTTGCTAAAACTCTTGGTGGGATTGGTTACGCTACAGCTTCAGAAGTTGTCAACCAAAAAACCGTACATGTAAAACTTCTCCCACTGGCTTGGAGTGCTGATAAACCTTATATACCTCCGTTTAGCGGCACAAACATTGACATGGTAAATCAACAAGCTTTTACTAATGATTCTTATCCAATAACTCGGAAACTCTATATCATCATCAAAAAAGACGGTGGTCGAGATGAGCAGGCTGGTATCGCTTATGCTAACTTACTCTTGAGCGTTGAAGGTCAAAAACTAGTTGAGCAAGCTGGTTTTGCACCTATTCGCCTTCGACCACTCACTTCCAAATAGTAATTGAGTTATTCTTTACCTTCTCAAAAAGCGCTCACGCAGACGAGATACAAAAATCTCGATCTCCGGTAATTTCATCATGGCAACAATCACAGCAAAAACGCCGATGCCAACTAAACCAGCAATAGATATTTGCACCAGTTGAATTTGTAAAGCATCTTCACCTAAAAACTTCTGCAAAACCTCAAGAGTGCCATAGCTTGCTCCTCCAGCTACTAAGCTTGCAGTAGCTAAACCTAAAATTGGCAAACTCCACTCGCGCCAACGTAAACCATCCAGCCTGCGATCAAGCAACCATAACAACATTAATAACGAGATGAAATTTACTCCAACTGTTGCTAGTACCAAACCAGGAGCACCGAAAGGTTTAAACAAAATCCAATCTAGCAAAGCGTTGAATATGATGTTAATCATACTAACGCGAAATGGTGTCTGACCATCACCCAAAGCATAAAACACGCGCACCAAAACATCTCGCCCCAAATAAACAAACATTCCCAAACCAGAAGCTACTAGTATGGAGGAAACCAGCGCTGAGTCTCCTTGCTTGAAAGCACCGCGTTCATAAACCACTCGTACAATCGGGTCAGACAGCGCCATCATTAGCGCTCCCATTGGTAGCATGGTGAAGGCAGTGAGTATCATTCCTTGGCGAATTCGCAATTTTAGCTCTGTCCAATTTTCCGGTGCAGCTAGTCGAGAAAATATTGGTAATAAAGGTAATAAAATGATATTAGAAATAATTCCTAAAGGAGTTTGCACCAAGATATTGGAATAACGCAACCCAGAAGGAGCAGAAGGGATGAACGATGCAAAATACATATCTGTGTAGAGATTAATTTGCAACATCCCAGAAGAAAAGGTTGCTGGTGCCATGATTTTGAGTACGTCGCTCACCCCTGGCTGCTTAAAATTAAATCGCAGGCGCAACGTACCCAACCCTGCTCGTGCTTGGGCGATTTGCTGTATCAACCATTGCAGGAATGCTCCGGCTAAGGTACCCCCAGCTAAAACCATTCCGCCTAAAATGGCATATTGAGGAGAGCTAATTTTATGACTTAGTTGCAGAGCGAGGACACCCAAACCAAGAATTAGAATAATGCTGGAAAATAAAGGACTCAGAGAAAGTAGCCAGTATTGATTCGCTGTGTTGAGAGTCCCAAAACCAATACCAATCAGTCCTGCTAAAACTGCCATCGGTGCCATTATCCTCAGTTGCACAATGGCGCTTTCTTTGATGAATGCTCCGTTAGGAACAGTATCCAAACCTGGTGCTACTAAGTCAATCAAGTTAGGAGCAAATATCACCAGGAAAATCGTTACCAAAAGCAGCAAACCACCCACAAGGGTTGTCATTGTTTCCACCAAGGGAGCAGCTTCTTCTTGCTTGCGCCTGGCTAGAACGCTGACGATCGCACTATGGAATGGTCCATTAACCCCACCTAGCAATATTAGCAGAAAACTGGGGATCATGTAAGCGAAGTTATAAGCATCGACAACACCCCCCGCACCAAAAGCGGCGGCGATCGCTTGTTCGCGTACCAGCCCAAAAAATTTGCTGATTAACGTAGCAACGGCGATAATGCCAGCAATTCCGGCAAAAGAACGAGAGGCTTTTTGTTCTTGTGTCACAAACAGTACCTGACCACTTTCTGAAGGGGCATATCTTGAAACATTTAACCTGAAATTTAGCAGTTTGTCAGGGTAGTTTGGCAAAAATTAGAAATCTCAGTGTGTGAAATAATTTTTTAATTGACACCAAGCTTAAGGAAAGGTAATCCACTTGCCAAAGCGTATTCTAATTCTAAGGTACTGTGTAATACGTTGATATTGATAGGAGGCTTGGGATTCGGTGTTCGCGGTTGCAGAGATAGCTCATACCACACAACATCATGCCACGCACCAGACTTGTATCCTACACCTTGATATATCCCTATGAACTGGAATCCCATTAGTTTATGAAGCCTTTCACTGGCTGTGTTTGGGAGAGTGACACCTGCGTAGGCGCTGTAGTAACCTTGAAGTACGAGAATTTTAAACAGCGATGTATATAAAGCTCGTCCTATCCCAGAACGACGCACTGCATCATGGATATAAACAGATACATCAACAGCCCACTGATAGGCAGTTCGGTATCTATGAGGTGTAGCATAAACATATCCTAGAACTTCTCCATCACGTTCGCACACCAGCCAAGGCAACTTCTCTAGGACTTTTGCAATCCGCTGCTGCATTTCATCTAGAGTTGGTGGTTGAATTTCAAAAGACACAGGTGAATACTCGCAAAAAGGGGCGTAAATTTCCAGAACTTGCTCAGCATCCTGTTCAGTAGCAAACCTGATGATGGATGACATAGAAACCACACTCCCTTCTTCTGTTGTTGGAATTATATGCACAATATAGGATCTAGCAGCACTCATAACATAAATGCTCACCTCGCCCCTGAAGCTGAGAGTTAAACTCACTCACCGCTATTTTTTCCAAGGTAACTTTGTGCCCATTTCAGTTAACGCAGAGAAGATGAGGTAGAGAATGAAAACACTGGCGCTGACAAGAAAAAGAACAACCTCGTTATCCATAATTGACTCAGAGGGGTGATGACTAGTACTGATAAAATGACATTCTACCAAAATGAATGCAACTCGGGATTAATAAAAAATAAGTCAGAATTCAGAATGGAGGCAGTCCATTCTGAATTCTGACTCCTGAGTTGTGCATGTTCACAAAATTGCTTACACTCTTTGGGTGTGACCTTCAAGACTAGCTTTTAATCATTTGCTGCACTTTTTGCTTAAGTGCCGGATCTTGGCTGATCGCTACTTGAATTTGATTGAAACGTTCTAAACCTAGCCCTTCCTTTTGCAAAACTTGCTGCATGTTTGTATCAGCTTGTTCCTGAATTGACTTTAAACTTGTAACAGCTTTTTCATATTGTTGTTTTTCCTGTGATGTCATTGCTTGTTTTAGCTTCTCTGGAGGATTTTGCTGTGATTTATATATTTCCAAAAATCGTTCTTGACTCAAACCAGACTTACTTATAACATCCCCCATCTGCTGAACTGCTCCCTGCTTTATCGCTCTGAGCTGTTTTATGGAGTTTGCAAATTTCTGAAGTTCCTCTGGACTCACTTTGGTTTGGGATGTTCCTGGAACTTGAGGGGATGGAGATGAAGATGGAGATGTAGGTTTTGGTGCTTGTGCATGAGCCGACAGGCTGCTGACAAGAAGAAAAACAAAAATATAGCTACCTGTCAGAATTTGCTTAAACACGTTGAGTTCCTCCTTTACAATTTCGGTGTCCGGTGTCAGAAGAGTTTGTTGAATTTCCTCAACTGAGCCTCGGTTTGCATCGATTTTTCCGGCATATCTTTAGGCAGCATTTAGACAGCAAACAAGAGTTACTGTTTATCGCTAACGACTCTGGGTATGCTCTATCCTGGTAAGCGGGTGAAGTACCTACCAATAAAACGGAGTTGTTGCTGAGCGCAGTCGAAGCATCGTTTCTAGTAAGAGCTAAGCACTAAGGCGCACGCTCTACAAACGCGTCTCATTCGCCGCTGCCTTTTTGTATTGCTACAAATTGGTCTTACACCGCGTCTGGAGGTATTTTTTACCTTTATCCTCACAAAGAGGAACCCGCGCAGCCGCCCTGCGTATTCCAAGGCAGTTTGATTGTGATTCAAGAATTCACATGGACTGTGCATACACCTTCCAGCGGCAAATTCTTTCCTTTGATCTACCGATTTTTCTGCGGCAAGGCTGTTACGCCTACTTTGATGTTTGCCTGTCTGTTCAATACGGTCAGATAGGTCATTGAGCAATACCATTATACAAAAATGACCTGCGACATTCCGGAAAGATTGACGAGTTGTCCAGCTTATATCCTACAACGCCCACGCAGTACCCTACACCCTTACAACGCCAGATGCCTCAAGTCGGGAAACCCTTTCGGCAGTTCCTCATGGGGGAAACCACGCCACATGCTACAAGTCGGCAGAGCCGCCCAATGCAGTGGCTCCCCAAGACCGGACTGCCTCACCACAGCACTGGCTCCCCTTACACCCCTGTGTTTCAAATGAGTAATAACCAAATAACTCCCAAACAGTGCCCACCAAGCTCTCATAAATGCCATCATAGTTATGATTAGAACTCATTGGAGATAAGACAACGGTTTACGCACGCCCTCTAGCACGTTTAATTGAACAACTCCAACGCTTACCTGGAGTCGGTCCTAAAACTGCCCAGCGTCTGGCATTACATATTTTAAAGCGACCAGAAGCAGAAGTTGAGGCTCTGGCGCAAGCTTTGATTGAGGCAAAAAAACAAGTGGGTTTGTGTTCTGTTTGTTTTCACCTATCTGCTGAACCAGTTTGTGAAATTTGCCGCAACCCAAACCGTGACAACACGACTCTGTGTGTGATAGCAGATTCCCGTGACCTGATTGCCTTGGAAAAAACCCGTGAGTTCAAAGGCAAGTATCATGTCTTAGGTGGGGTGATTTCTCCAATTGAGGGCATTGGTCCAGAACAGTTGACTATCCAAGCTTTGGTGCGAAGGGTGAGTCAGCACAAGCCTGAAGAAGTGATTTTGGCAATTAGTCCAAGTGTGGAAGGTGAAACAACAACACTGTACGTTGGTCAATTACTAAAGCCATTTACCAAAGTGACGCGGATTGCTTTTGGTTTACCAGTGGGTGGGGATTTGGAGTACGCCGATGAGGTGACTTTGGCAAGAGCTTTGGAAGGTCGCCGAGAGTTAGATTATTAACCTTAGGACTTACGCATTGACAAAGACAAGAATATATGCATAAAGACTTGTGGGCAAAATTTAAGATGCGATCGCTATAGCGACGGCAGCCAGGATTAGCAATTGCTCCTTGGACTTGGGCTGATTTGCCAACCTATCTCACACTTGTGTAGAGCATGACCTTTTTTTGAATTCAAAGTTCCCTCGTTCAAAGGAGGGCTACGCCCTACCGAGTGACAATTATTTTTATATTTTCTCAGCATTGACCAAAACGTGGTCACATCAACATGGCTGACTGCTTTTTCTCTGATTTAGTTCCAACACGCCTGAATGCGTGCAAGCAATCTATCCAAATTGATGGGCTTACGGATAAAATCATCAAACCATATATCCAACTCTTGCATACTACTCATCTGTTGAGTACCTGTAATCAGCAAAATAGGAATGAAAGGTAACTTCTGATTTTGGCGGATACATCGGGCTAACTCATAACCATTCATTTTAGGCATGATCACATCTGACAAAACTAAATCAGGTGGCGAAGCCTCTATTTTTGCTAAAGCTATATTCCCATTGTTGGCTGTATCAACGTCGTAGCCCTCTTCTTCTAAAGCAGTTTGAAGCAAAGCCAGATTGAGTTCACAATCGTCCACAATTAATATTCGACGACGCTCAGATGATTGCATAGATGCATACCCTAAATTCATGGAGTTACAAAAATTTAGTATTTATACTCATAAAATTGAGCTTGACAAAAAATCTTAACATCTAAATCATTTTTTGGATAGGTGGCTAAAGTTTGATGACTTGCGACAAAGTCTAGAGTCAAACTAAAACAACAACAAGTAAGGAGCGTTAAATGAGTGACCAGCTACCTACGCAATTATCAAAGTTACATAACGAGATTTATACGCCGACTGAAACACAGCGGTTTTAGAAGTGAGAGACTCTGACTGCCTTAATACCGTTTAACTTTAAGGTTAATACAAATAGCCAGCACCGAAAGCAGAAATTTATCTCGCAGAGGTAAATAATTGTAAAAAAATCATTTGGTAAGAATTCAGGAGCCAGAATCCAGGAGTCAGCATAGTTAAAGAATCAGGGGAATATTTCATGAATGAAAATACCCCACGGTGCTAAACTCCTGACAAATTCTGGCTTCTGAACGCCAGACGCCTCAAGTCGGGAAACCCTTTCGGCAGTCGCCTGCGGAGGGAAACCCTATCAAGAGCGCTGCCTCACCCCGGCGCTGGCTCCTCCTGGGTGGTGAATTCTTACATCATTTGTATCAGGCATTTTATCAATTTTTGTATTACAAATCACAAGAAAACTTGACAACTGATAACTGATAACTGTTGAGTAGTGTGTTCAAAATAAACTTGTTTATTGATTGTTAATCATGACGGTGATCACTATAAAATATGCAATTTATACGTGTCTTCGCTTAATTATTCCTTTTGATAGTTGCAAAAATACTTCTGTAGTGAGATTTGTGATCATAACTTGAATTTCTCCACGAAGATTACAGCATCTTACCCTATTTTCTCGCTATAGTCGTTTTCAGTATTGATGATGCAATTACAGTGGAGCAGTCACGTTGATCAAAATTCACAAAAAGTAGTTCCACCAAACATGACAATTTCCAGTAACATAATTTTTATTGTTTGAGAATCAATTTAAAGTTATTTGACTCAGCCTGAGAAACTGTAAATTGCTAATTTAATTACCCACTTAAACTAACAATACTGGTAACGAGTATGACGCGCTCTCCAAATTCAGAAAATGAACAAGAGCCTAAGAATCGTCGTTTGTGGCTCCTTCTGTTAGGACGTACTAGTATTGTTTTCGGAGTGATTTTATTAGCTGGAATTGCAGGTGGTGTTTTGTGGGCGAGGAACTATGTGTATAAAGATTTGGCACCATTAGTAGAAAAAAATCTTCAGCAACTGCTTGGAAGACCAGTGAAAATAGGAGCAGTTGAGCGATTTTCCCTTTCTAGCCTGAGATTTGGCTCACTTTCAATACCAGCAACTCCCACAGATCCAGACAGAGTTGCTGCAAAAGCTGTGGAAGTAGAGTTCTCACCCTTGGAAGTTATCTTCAAACGGACATTGGGGTTAAATGTCACTTTAGTTCAACCTAATGTCTACCTTGAACAAGATAGGCAAGGGCGTTGGGTGACAACTCAAATTAAGACAGGAGAGGGAAAAAGTGTTATTCAAACTGAGTTGCAGACACTAAAAATTCAAAATGGGGATGTGGTGTTAGTGCCAAAATCAACACCAAATACACCCAAAGGTTCAGTTGCTTTAGATCGAGTGAGTGGAACTGCACGATTTTTGCCGAAAAATGAAGGAGTTACCTATGACATTGGTGCTCAACCAACCAGGGGAGGGACAGTTAAAATCAGCGGAGACACACGACTGAAATCACAACAAACGAACCTCAAGGTACAAACGCAGAATTTTCTAGCATCTGATGTCAGTCGATTAATTCAGTTACCAATTGTTTTGGAAGCAGGTCGTGTCGGTGCTGACTTAACGGTACAATTAGAGCCAGATCCCCAACAAGGCAATAAGCAGAACATTGCGATTAATGGAACGGCTGTTGCGAATCAAGTCACGGCTCAAGTTCAAAAGGTTCCCCAAAAGTTTATCAATTCCAATGGCAAATTAACCTTCCAAGGGCAGACAATTACTCTAGAAAATCTCAGCACGAACTATGGCAAAGTTCCGACTTTGGTCAATGGATCTCTCAATACTCAAACAGGTTTCAACATTTCAGCTCAGGTAAAGCCGGTTAGTGCGAAAAATGTTCTCGATTCCCTGAAAGTTAATTTACCCGTTCCGGTTGCTGGAGAAATACAATCAAACATTCAGTTGCAAGGATCAATTCAACAGCCAATTTTGAGTGGAACAGCAAGCAACACAAAACCCATTCAAGTTGACCGCGTTGTATTTAAGACTATTAGCACTGGCTTTCGTCTGAGTGTATCTCAAACTGCATCTACTATTGCCGTTTCTAATCTGCAGATAATTCCTGCAACAGGTGGACAAATTACAGGTGGCGGTGAAATTCCACTCGCAGCTAATCCCCAACAAGGTGGAGCGAAATTTAACATTCAAGCTGAAGGAATTTCAGCAGATGCACTGGCAACTTCGTACGGATTTACTCCCCCTACAACTATTGGTAATGTATCAGCAAAAGCTGCAATTTCTGGTTCACCAAGCGGTGGTAAACAACCCTTGGTGCTTGATATTGCCAGTGTTCAAGTAACGCCGCCAGCTGGAGGACAAGTCACCGCAAACGGTCAAGTTCAACTTGTCCCTCAAGGTAACGTTTCGGTAAATGTTCAAGCTCAAAATTTACCAGGAAATGCGATCGCCCAAGGTTATGGCGTTTCAGTTCCCTTCAATATTGGTGGTATATCCGCCAACGCCAAAGTCTCTGGTTCTCTTGGTAAGCAACCGTTACAAGTTAATATTGCTAGCGTTGAAGCCACGCCACAAATCGGAGGCAAAATTACAGCAAACGGTCAACTTCAATTGGCCCCTCAAGGCAGAGTTTCATTGAATGTCCTAGCTCAGAATTTACCAGGTGATGCGATCGCCAAAGCTTACAAAGCTTCACCCAATTTTACCATTGGTAATATATCAGCAAACGCTAGGACTTTTGGGTCACTTGGCAATCTCCAAACAGTCGCACAGCTGCAAGCACCCACAGCCACTTATCCCACCACTGGGCAAGTTGTTGTTAATCAACAGGGTAATAGTATTCTCTTGCGAGATGCTGTTGCGAAAGTGGCAGGTAGTACAATTAGGGCGAGAGGTCAGCTAACACAAGGTCGCTGGCAAGCTTTTGTTAATGCACAGCAAATTCAATTGAGTCGTTTTGCACAGGTACCACCCCAGCTTCAAAAGGGAGTCTTAAGCAGTCAATTGAATTTATCGGGAACCACCGCTTCCTTTCAACCGTCAACGATTCAAGCTTCTGGACAAGCAAACCTCAGTGGTGTGGCAGGAGGTACGGTTAACGTCAGAAATATTAATCTTGATAACGGTCGTTGGCAAGCTCTTCTTAATGCACAGCAAATTCAATTAAGCCGTTTTGCACAGGTACCACCCCAGCTTCAAAAGGGAGTCTTAAACAGTCAATTGAATTTATCGGGAACCACCGCTTCCTTTCAACCGTCAACGATTCAAGCTTCTGGACAAGCAAACCTTAATGGTGTGGCAGGAGGTACGGTTAACGTCAGAAATATTAATCTTGATAATGGTCGCTGGCAAGCAGTTGCTAATATTTCTCAAGTTCAACTCAACCGTTTCTCCCAACAACTGCAAGGACGACTTAATAGCAACTTACAGTTAGCAGGAACAACTGAATCTTTTGCGCTTTCAAATATTCGAGTTGCAGGACAAGTCGGCTTATCACAAGGGTTATCGCTGCTTGCACAACCAATCACAGCACAAGTTCAGTGGAATGGACAACAGATTATTCTTCAACGTGCAACTTCTCCCGGATTGAGTGCTAACGGTGTTGTTGCTGTTCAAGTACCAGAAACGGGTACACCTCAAGTGACTGGTTTCAATCTCAATGTCCAAGCGCGGAATTACAATCTCCAGAAAGCGAGCGGTAATCTTCCTGGTAAGATAGCGCTGAAAGGACAACTTGATTTTACAGGACAAGTCACAGGTACTCCAACAACTCCTAACGCTTCTGGAAACATCCGGTTGGAAAATTTAAATGTCAATGGTTTAGCGTTTGACCCTGTGTTAGCTGGGAATGTAAGATATCAGGGAGGGGAAGGAGGACAATTGCGACTGGCAGGTAGGCAAGACCAAGTTGCAGTTGATATTAGTCCGAACAATCGCCCAACTTCATTTTTATTCAGACGTGGTGAGGCAGTTGCAACGGGTAGAACAGAGGGAGACAACTTGCTCGTCAATGTGCGAAGTTTTCCTATCGCTCTTGCTGAGGGATTTATTCCTAACAATACGTTAAAACCTCTTTCTGGGCAAGCATCGGGTAATTTAACCGTTAATCTTAATAACTATAGCGCGGCGGGAGATGTGGCGATCGCCAAACCTCGTGCTGGTCGAGTCACAGCAGATGAATTTCGAGGTAACATCAGTTATGCTAATGGTGCTGCTAGCTTAACAAATGGTCAACTGCGGATAAAAGATAGCAGCATTGCCCTGAGTGGAAATGTGCAAACAGGAAACAACCCCCAATTTCAACTCCAAGCTAACTTTGACCAGACGAAAATCCAAAGACTCTTAGAAGCATTCAAAGTTTTTGACCTTGGAGATTTTGGTGGAGGGTTGCAAGGTCCAAAATTGGCGGGTTCAGGAGTTTTGCAAACAGAACCTGTTAGTTTGCCAGATGCAGATTTGCTAAAACAGCTAGAGTTTTTCTCAAAAATTGTCACCCTAGTTGCACAACAGCAAACACAAGAAAAAGAACCAACAACTTTGCCCACACTTGCAGAACTACAAGGTACTCTTAGTGGAGGAATTGAAGTTGCTGGTTCTTTACAGTCAGGGTTGAATGCTAGCTTTAATTTTCAGGGCAATAACTGGAAATGGGGTGAGTACTCAATAAAAGATGTCATAGCCAGAGGCACTTTTGCAAATGGTATTGTGACACTATTACCCTTGAGTGTGGACTTGAATCCAGGACTTGTAGCTTATTCCGGGCAGTTAGGAACAGAACAACTGTCCGGACAGGTGCGCGTGACAAATTTACCTTTATCACTTGCACAGCCTTTCATAGACAAATTACCAGTTGATGTTACAGGGAATGTGAGTGCTGTCGCTACATTGGGTGGTAATTCAAAAGACCCCAGCGCGATCGGAGAATTGACACTGGTGGATGGTACTATAAATCAACAGCCAGTGCAGACAGGGCAATTAAATTTCAACTATGACAATGCTCGTTTGAATTTTGGTAGTACCTTGTTGTTAACTGGGACAGAACCTGTTAATCTTACAGGAAACATACCTTTTGCATTGCCCTTCGCTTCAGTTCAACCAGATAGCGATCAAATTAGGATCAACGCCAAAGTGCAGAATGAAGGCTTAGCTCTGTTAAACTTGTTTACCAATCAACAAGTCAGTTGGGTGGATGGTCTAGGGGAAGTTAATGTAGATATTCAAGGAACTTTAAAGCAGCCAATTATTAACGGAGTCGCCAGAGTCGATAATGCAACTATTGAAGCTCAAGCCTTAACTGAACCCTTGACAAATGTCACAGGAACGCTGCAATTTAATGGCGACACACTATTGGTTGAAGGTATTCAAGGGCAATACAATAAAGGTAATGTGACTGCTGCGGGAATTCTTCCCATTTTTGCAAATCAAGCAGCACAGCAGCAAGCTGCAACAAATCCTCTGACTGTATCGGTGAACAATCTGAATTTGAAAGTTCAACAGTTGTATCAAGGCAGAGTCACAGGTGATGTTGTCATTGGTGGAACAGCACTATCTCCTAATATTGGTGGAAAAATTACCCTGAGTGATGGTCAAGTTGTGATTGGACAATCGAATACAGCTAGTGCGAAACCATCAGGTACAAAAAAGACAACCGATAATGCAATAAAGACTTTCACCATCCAACAAACACAAACGGGAGAAGGTACTACACCTGATAGTCCAACAACAACATATGGTCTTGAACCAGAAGGTACACAAGGTAACACAGCAGCCACCCCGACTCCACCAAATTTACCTATAAGATTTAATAATTTACAGCTTAGTCTAGATAAAGGTATTCGTGTCTCCACTCAGCCGATACTCGGCGGCTTTGTACCAGGAGGTCAACTGAGTCCTTCTATACTCAGCTTTGACGCCAAAGGTGATTTGACTATCAATGGTTCATTAGCAAAACTTCTTCCCAATGGAGTTATTCGTCTGACGGGAGGACAAGTCAACTTATTTACAACTCAGTTTACTTTAGAACGGGGTTATGAACAGACTGCAGAGTTTACACCCAGTCGAGGACTCGACCCCGAGTTAGATGTCCGGCTTGTGGCAATTGTACCAGAGGCAAGCGGGGTAACAGCTAATCGCGTTTTGTCCTCTCCTTTTTCTAGCGAAATTAGTGATGTTTCTGCAACTAACTTTGGGACTTTACGTACCGTTCGTGTTCGCGCCACAGCAACAGGACCAGCGAGTCGATTGTCAACTGGTAATTTGGAACTAACTAGCGAACCTAGCCGCAGTGAAGCAGAAATTATTTCCCTGTTGGGCGGTTCTATTATTAATAGCTTCGGTCAATCAGACGCAACAACTGGACTTGCTACCCTAGCTGGTTCTACTATATTCGGTAGTTTGCAAGGAAGTATTACTGCGATCGGACAGGCGATTGGCTTTAGTGAATTTCGTATCTCTCCTACCTCTGTTTCCAAGCAGAGCAAAAATGAATCAGTTTTCGGTTTGACAGCAGAAGGTGTATTTGATTTAAGTAAGAATTTCTCCGTTTCCCTATCGCGCATTTTCTTAACCGATGAGCCTTTCCGTTATAACATTATCTATCGAGTCAATGATGATGTTCTTGTGCGAGGTTCAACTAGTTTCTCAGACGACAGTCGTTTGCAAGTTGATTATGAGACACGGTTTTAGCCAAGTTTTGGCTCAGCCCCGATCGTGAAATAGTATGCTAAAGCCACAAGGTTTTTAACAAAAGAATGAAGGCGTCAGGAGTCAGGAGGAGCGCTAGCCATGCAGGAGGGGAGCCAGTGCGTTGCGGAGCCAGTGCTGATAGCGTCCGAGAGTGCGCCCCCTATGCCTGCGGCACGGCTACGCCTATCGGGGCTAGCGTGTCCGCAGGACATAGACGGGTTTCCCGTCGCAGGCATCTGGTGATATCATGTCCGCCTAATTAGTTATAATTTCCGCACCTGTGCAAAAAGAGTGAAAACTCTTTCTCCCCCTGCTCCCTGCCCCCTGCTCCCTTGCAGTCTTAATGATAAGTCTTTAACCGGACACGATATGAGACCAGCGCTGCAGGAGGGGAGCCACTCCGTTGGGCGGCTCTGCCGACTTGAAGGATGTGGCGTTTTCCCGATCTAGGCGACTGGCGAACCCGAAGGGCGTTGGGGTTCCCAAGGCGCGAAGCTCGCCGGGTGGAATCTTCCATCCGGCAGACTTCGCAGCTTTTGGGGGGAAGCTTCCCCCCAAAACGTGCCGCCCCGTTGTAGCACAAGCGCGTTCTCCCTCCGTAGGTGTCTGACGTTCAGAATGGCTCCTGTACGACTTTTCTTGGTGCAAGATGTCAGTTAACTTCCTTGCAATTATTATTTTATTTTTGTGCCAATAATTGATTCCTCTTTATCCATTATTAAAAATTTAGAACTATTAATTCTCATAACTTCATAAATTTCTGGCACAAAGACAGAACCTAAAGTGGCTACTATATCTGCTATAGAAATTTTAAAAGCTAGTGGTATCTTTAAATTCAAATATGATTTTGGCATACTTCTAACATTTAAATACAATTTTTTTTGATTCACGTACCATACCCCAGTAAATTTATTACCTGTTAGAAGTTCTTTAGGTTTAGAGAAAAGGAATGTTTGAATCTTGGTTTGTTCATAAGTCATATCATCTTTAAATTCAATAGTGATTTTTTCCGAAGACGTATTAAAACGCCATTTTCCCAAAAGTAAAATTTCTATTTCTACATCAGAATGCTTACTATTATTCATGTCTATCCTCAAATGAGCTTTGGTTTCACTTATCGGTATTATTAAAAAATGTGCGATTAACGAATAGGTAAAGTTATGTTACAAATTTTGACACGAGAAAAGAATAAATGCATCTGCCAAACTAACCAAGATCCGACTCGCCATGCTCCCATAGAAAGGTGTTCTGCAGATGACTTTGGGGATAAATCCAAGGTATCTTGCTCATAGTGCAACCATTGTGCTGGTAGATGTCCTATGGGTGTTGTGGGGGATAATTCAAAAGTGAGTTGCTCATAATCTAACCAGTTTCCCTGTTTTCGCCAACCAAGGCGATCGCCGAGTCTCTTTTCTGCTTCATAGTCTACTTGACTACCCATTTCGCTCCAAATACTTTGCTGAACACTGAAGCCGAAATAACCATGACTGTATTCTTCCCACAGTTGATCAATAGTCTGGAGGTGTTTACAAGAAAAGTTATCAATATCTTCCTTATAAACTTCATTCCAATAACTTTTACCTATGACTTTTAGCATTAATGTAGTGGTTTCCATGTCAGCTTCTTTCCACTTATGCTGGGCAAGAAGACTTTGCAATTTGGTATAATCGATCTTATTTTTATTTTTAACCCACATTCCGCAGGTGCGATCGTCATTAGTCAGTTTTGTCAATTCAGTGGCTTGAGCAGTAGGGAAAGACGTGATAGGAACAAAATTTGTTTCTGCTATCCCTATCTCTTTTCTTCGTTCAGTAAGTTGATTGGAAATATAGTTAGAGATTGAATTAATGTCTTTGTTTAAAGAGAAGAAATTATCAGTTGAATCAAAATTATGAATTTGCCAATCTAACAATTGACATTTCATAAAAGCATCTTTTAATCTTTCTTTTTTTTCATAACTTGATACCATAAAGTCTAGAAACGTTTCAGAAATTCCGTCAGTTTCTTTGGGAATTAATAAATTAGACTGAGACTCGAAAATATTATCCGCCAAATTTTTAATTTCTCCAACAGTTGAGTAAAAATCTTCATCTACTTTTACTACTTCATCTATTAACGATTGAAAAGGATTAAAGTAATCTTGTAAATATTTTTCAAAATTAATTGCAGTCTCGGCTATTTCTACTATTTCTTTACGAACTTTCTGGGCTTTTCTTTGATATTCGTAAATTTCTTGATAAACTTCCAAATCTTTGGCTACTTGTTGGACAATTTGCTTTTGGTTTTTGGTATCTTCTGCCAGATTTTTCAGTCCTTCACTAAGCAATTTTATTTTTTCTAACATCAAAAAACAAGCATTACTCAATAGTAAAAGTGCTTTAAAATTCTCTTGTCTTTCCCATTTTAATTCATCGATGATTATTTTCTTTTTATAATTTTTGATTTCTAGTTTTTTTCTTTCCTTCTCTAAATTTTCTATTTCAAGGTATTTTTGAATAAACAGTTTTTTCAAATCATCAGTCAGCTTAACCAAAAAAATTTGATAACTCACCTTATAATTTTCTAGAAAATCAATCAGGTGAGTATAATCTTTTATTAATAGTTGGCTTTCTTGAAAAATTTGAGCTTGACTAATTTCTTCTTTCCGCTTAATTATTCCCCAAAGCTGATGATGCCGAACACCTTCTTGAATTAATATTCGACGTTCTTTAATCTTTTTTTGAATCGCTTTTAATCTGCTACTTTTTATAATAGGTAATTTGTATATTCGTTCATAAATCGTAATTTTTTTGTAAGTAACTAGTTGTCTTTGCTGTTTAGTAAGCATGACCTTGATTATAAAAAAGGTTCTATTCCAAAAATTTGAAGTTCATTTATAAGCTTGCCATTCAAGATGATTATCACCAGTTTTACTTCTAACAGATTGTAAAGACTTTTTGCAACAGAACCCTAAACTCTGACCCATTTTAACACGTTGGGATCTTTGTCATAACGGTAAGTCACGCCATCCTTGGTTGTGATAGTCTTGCCAAGACTTCCCTTGCTTCTAATAGTGTTAATACTAACGCCTGTTAATATTTGCATTTCCTTATGAGAAAGCCCTGAAATTGTGCTGGTTTCTGGTGGCTCTAAGGATTGATTCTGTGGTGAAACATCTATTGTAATTTGAGGGTTTACCCTGAGCGTAGTCGAAGGGTTTTCGGGGGGGTTAGTAATAATTTCGTTGGCTTCTGTAATTTGAGGGTTTACCCTGAGCGTAGTCGAAGGGTTTTCGGGGGGATTAGTAATAATTTCGTTGACTTCTGTAATTTGAGAGTTGTCGGGAGGATTAGTAATAATTTCGTTGGCTTCTGTAATTTGAGAGTTGTCGGGAGGGTTAGTAATAATTTCGTTGGCTTTTTGAAGGCGATAATCCTGAACAGTCAAAAGTCGCCAACTGGAATCTTGTGAAAGTTCCAAAACCCATTGATGATAATTAAACAAACTCTCTCGATGTCCAACACTGATAAAAGTTGTTTTTGTTGACTGGAGTTGTTCATATAAATAGCCTTCATTTGTCAAATCCAAAGCACTGGTTGCTTCATCTAAAATAGTAAAGTTGGGATGAGTAATTAACAATCGTGCAAAAGCTAAGCGTTGTTGTTCTCCCAGCGATAATATGTTCTCCCAAGGGACTTCTGTATCAAAGCTTTCGATTCGCGTAAGCAAGTTTTGCAAGTTGACTTGTCGCAAAACTTCTTCGAGTTCTGCATCGCTCATTTGACGATTTGTATTGGGATAGAGTAACTGTTCGCGTAAAGTTCCCAAAATTATATAAGGACGTTGGGGCAAAAATAAGACTTCTTCTAACGATGGTCTTACCAGACGACCTGTACCTGCGTTCCACAAACCAGCGATCGCTCTCAACAGAGAACTTTTACCTCGTCCACTTGGTCCAACAATTAGTAAACCTTCTCCTGGTTCAACAACAAGTGACAAGTCTTCGACGATCACCTGTTCATAGTTTGGCGTTTGTAAGGTAACATTCTCAAAAGCCAGACGGTTTTCTTCTATTGTTTTAATTGTGTTCACATTTTCGGGCTGTTTAGTCACTTCTTCTAAAGCATTTGAAAACTCAGTTAAACGCTCAACATAACTAGAAAATCTTCCTGAATTTGCAAATTCTCTGATTATTTCTGCGATTGCAGTGGCAAACAAATTACACGCTAGACTGGCTTGGGCAATTACTCCAAAATCAATTTCACCTCTAATCTGTAAAGGACCGAATACTATAAATGGAAATATTTGGATAATCGCCTGATATCCTCTGTTAAAAATATCCTGACTTCTCTCCCAATCAATCTTGCGTTTAGTACTTTTAATAATCTGATAAAATCTTCGTTGAATTATATTTGATTCTTGATTTTCTCCCCCAAAAAAAGCTATTGATTCAGCATGATTACGAACATGAGTGATACTGTAAGTATAGTCTGCTTGAGATTCTAGTTCTTCTTGTTTAATCTTATTCAATTCTTGAGCCAAGTAAACAGCAATTACATTGCCTATAATGGTATAAACAATCAATGCAATTGCAATCAATTTGGAAAGAGACCAGATAATTACTAAAAAAGTTAACATTTCCAGCACTTTTTCTAGAAAAGTAGCCGAAAAACTGAGAGCATTGCTGGTCAGAGGTTCGATTTGCTGAGCTATTCGTTGATCTGGATTATTAACATCTGATTGAAAGTTGATTTTATAATAAGCGCGATGACTCAAATATTTTTCTAAAATCTGATTATTTAGCCATTGATACCAATCAAGAGCGATTTTTTTTCTAACAAATTTAGACAATCCTATTAAGAGCGTTACGCAGGCAAGAGCACCACCGTAAAGCCATAATATCTGAACAAGTTTAGTAGGTTCTTTTTCTTCAACGAGGATATCAAGCAAATAGCGGTTAATGAAGCTATTAAAGACAGTTACAGCTACGAGCATGACGATTAACAATATCAGGAGAATAAGCATTCCCCATGAACGAAGAACATCTGAAAATGCTCTTCCTCCTGCCTCTGTTGGATACCAGTAAGATCCTGTTAGTGCTCTGACATTCTCCCAAAATTGATTAAAACCCGGAGAAGAATCATTCGTTGAAGTTTTCTTAACAAAAGTTGTAGATTGCATATTTTAAAAATTAGTTTAGGCTCAATACAACGATAATTTCCATTAGAACTTTGGTAAAATTATTTTATGGTGTTTAGTAATTCTCTGGCTAAAATTTTTACATTAGGCTCAGAAAGCATTCGACCGTGGTTTCCAGGTACAGATATCACCTTAACAGGTTTTTGAGTATAAGCTTGCCATCCCCAATCTGGTAAATCGTAATCGGAAATAGCTTGGAGTTCTTGCAAAAGAATTTCATGAACTTCTTGAGCGCGGAATAAAACAATGGGGGCAGAAATTCGATGATTAGGCTGATAATTCGCGTAATTGAGCGTCAGCACTTTCATCACTTGCATATTGGTTTTGAGTAAAGAAAGGCTTGCGTGTTCCGGTAGAACGTTATATCGGTATACATACTCCGCCGCCAAATCCCAACGGGCTTGATCGTCAGGTTGAGCAGCTAAATCAGCGTATTTCAAACCTGAAGAAACTCCCTTTAAGGCTTCAATCCGTTGGAGTAATTGCCAAATCCAATCAATATCTGCTCTATCAGTTAAATACTCAGGCTGAGAAACCAGTGCAGAATCCAAGATAGCTAGTAAACCCACTTTTTCACCTTGCTGTTCGAGTTGGGCAGCCATTTCAAAAGCAACAGCACAACCCGAAGAGTATCCTGCTAGTATATATGGACTTTTCGCTTGCTGTTGACGTAATAGCGAAATCAGTTGAGTGGCATGGGCTGCTACTGAATCAGGGAGTGCATTCAGTCCGTCTCTTCCTGGAGTTTCGAGTCCATACACTGGCTGCTCATTTCCTAAATTGATGGCTAAATCTCGAAAATAGAAACCGTGTCCGTTTGCGCCAGGAAGACAAAATAGAGGGACGGCATCTCCTTGAGGTTGGAGTGATAGTAAATCGGCATGGGACTGTTGCACCTCAGTATTACCGAGTTGTTGTGCCAGTTGAGCAATAGTAGGATTCTGAAATAAACTGCTCAAGCCAAGTTGTTGGTCAAAAACCTGTTGAATATTATTGAGCAATTTCATTGCTAATAAAGAATGACCGCCCAAGTCGAAAAAGTTATCATGAATTCCAATTTCTTGACGTTCGAGTACAGCAGACCATACCTGTGCTAGCTGTTTTTCCACTTGATTGCGCGGGGCTGTATATGAGCTTCCAACTTCAAAATTGGGAACAGGTAAAGCTTTACGGTCAATTTTGCCATTGGGAGTTAAAGGCAATTTATCCAGTACGATAATCTGAGCAGGTATCATGTAATCGGGTAGACGGGATTTGAGGTGATTTTTTAATTGGGTAGGCAAATCAGTGGTCATTCCCGTTACATAGGCAATTAAACTCTGGTTATTCTCAGTTTTATATAAGGTGACAATTGCTTCTTTTACTAAAGGGTGTTGCAACAAACTCGCTTCAATTTCAGCCAATTCTATGCGGAAGCCTCGTAATTTAACCTGATCGTCAATGCGACCGAGATATTCAAGGTTGCCATCATCTCCCCATCTTGCCAAGTCGCCAGTTTTGTAAATTCGCTCAGTTTTACCAAACAATTCAACTTCAAGAAATTTGTCAGCAGTCAAATCGGGACGATTGAGATAGCCTCTTGCTAAACCCATGCCAGCGATACACAACTCGCCAGGTATTCCTGGGGGTAATAGTTGATTATTTGCATCTAAAATATAGATGCGGATATTGGGCAACGGTTGACCAATAGGTGGTTTTTTGCCGTTGGGTTGAACTAGAGCTATAGTGGCACAAACCGTAGATTCCGTCGGTCCGTAGGCATTAAAAAAACGCCGTCCTTTTGCCCATCGGGTAACTAATTCTGTTGGGCAAGCTTCACCAGCAGTAACTACGGTTTGCAAATTAGGTAACGTCGCTTGAGGTAATAGGGATAAGACTGAAGGAGGTAACGTGACATGGGAAATTTTGCGATCGCCTAAAAAGTTCACTAAGTCTTGATTGGGTAACAAGGTTTCTTTTTTAGCAAGATATAAACAAGCCCCTGCGGCGAGGGCAGTAGCAATTTCCCAAATTGAGGCATCGAAGCTGAAAGAAGCAAACTGAAGCAAACGGCTTTGGGGTTGAATTTGCAAAACTTGGTCAACTGCCAAAGTCATATTCACCAGTCCTTGATGCGAAATCATCACCCCCTTCGGTCTTCCCGTCGAACCAGAGGTATAGATGACGTAAGCCAAATCATCAGGCGTACTTTTTGGACTGGGATTATCTGTTAACTCTTCGGCAAAAGTTTCCTCATCCAAACAAATTACCTGAGGTGGGTGTTCCAGTTCAGTTAGTGGTAATTGATCAGTGAGGTAACTTTGGGTCAGCAACACCGATGTCCCAGAATCTTCTAACATGAACTGAATACGCTCAGTTGGATAATTGGGATCGATCGGCACATAAGCCCCACCTGCTTTGAGGATACCGAGTATACCAATAATCATCTCCAATGACCGTTCAACGCAGATACTAATTAAAGTATCTGGATGAATTTGATAATTGTGAATTAAATAATGAGCTAATTGGTTCGCTTTTTGATTGAGTTGTTGATAAGTTAGCTGTTGAGATTCAAAGACTAAAGCGAGATTCTGAGAATTTTTTTCAACTTGTGCTTCAAACAGGTCAACTAAAGTTTTATCTTGGGGATAGTCGGTTTGAGTTTGATTCCAGCGTTGTAGTTGCAGCAATTCAGTTGCTGTCATCAAAGGCAAAGTGTTGATCGGTTGGTGCGGATTATCAAGAATTTCCTTTAGCAGAACTTCAAACTGTTCTGCCATCCGTTGGATAGTACTCTTCTCAAAGAGATCGGTAGCATAATCCCAAGAGCAATTTAACTGATTGTCATATTCCATCACCAAAAGTGTTAAATCAAACTTAGCGATCGCACCCTTGACTCCCAGCCATTGAATCTCTAATCCTGGTAAACTCAGGTCTGGACTTTCATTATTTTCCAGCGCTAACATCACCTGGAATAATGGATTATGACTCATGCTGCGCTCTGGTTGTAACTTTTCTACCAAAAGCTCAAAGGGGATGTCTTGATGGGCATAGGCATCTAAACAAGAGGAGCGAGTTTGTTGCAGAAACTCGATAAAACTCTGCTCAGGCTTGATTTGAGTACGCAGTACTAAAGTATTGACAAAGAAACCAATTAATGATTCAGTTTGACTATGGGTACGGTTGGCAATGGGAGAACCAATACACAGATCGTTTTGACGACTGTAACGAGAAAGCAGAAGACTTAAAGCTGCCAACAAGATCATAAATAGACTTGCGCCTTGTTGTTGACTGAAAGTATTAACGGCAGCACTTAATTCCGGCGTGAGAGAGTAGAGATAGCGATCGCCTCGGTAACTTTGCTGTGCTGGGCGAGGATAATCAGTTGGCAATTCCAGTAATGGAGAAGCATCCTGGAGTTGATGTTTCCAGTAGTCGATTTGGTTTTCTAATACCTCCCCTTGTAACCAGTTTCGTTGCCAGTTTGCATAGTCGCTGTATTGAATGGGTAGGGGAGCAAGGTTTGGGGTTTGACTTTGGGTAAAGGCGGTATAGGCTTGCCGTAACTCACGAACAAATACTCCCATTGACCAGCCATCACTGATAATATGGTGCATATTGATTAGCAACACATATTTTTGTTCTTGCAATTGTAGCAGTTTAGCTTTAAACAAAGGGCCAGTATTTAAGTCAAACGGTTCTTGAGTATGAGCATCGATTAAACGCTGAACGGTTGGCGAGTTAGGATGTTCATTAAGGTTTTGCCAGTCTAGTACTGCTAGAACTTCGATTTTGTCTAAATCTTGGATCAGGACTTGCGGTTGTCCCGCCACTGTAGGAAAATACATCCTCAGACTGGTATGACGGTTAAGCAGATAAGCCAAACTAGAGCGCAACGCATCAATATTAAGGTTGCCTTCCAACTGTAAAGCCATCGGCATATTGTAAGTAGCTGATGGTCCAGTCAGTTGTGCTAACAGCCAGAGGCGTTGTTGAGCAAAGGAAAGAAATTTCGGGGCATCAGCGCTTAAAGTGGGAATTTCCTCTGCCATAATAGTTTTGGCTTTGGCAGCATTTAAAAATGCTAATATTTCTGCTTTGTTGTTTTGAATTTCCTGCTTGAGTTCAGAAGTCAGGGCGTTTTTGCTAGTACGAATCCGTAACTTATCATCTTCAGCCCAAATTCGGCAGCCCATGTTCTGCAAACGAAGCATTAAAGAAACTACCTGCTTATTTTTTGTCATATTTTTTGTCATAATATTTAGTCAGACATAATCAAACTTGACTGTCGATATGAAAAAGTAATTCTTAACAGTAAGTAGTAAGGATTTTAAAATGTTTACAATCTTTAACTCAGATCTGGTTTTGGGGCGTTGGCGTAGCCCGTCGTAGACATCGCTTCCAATTCTACATCCTGGTAAAGGTCGGTAAAAGAAGCTGTTAGATTAATGCTTTGGAGTTCAAAGGTTTGGTCATCAGGTGTATAAGTTTGTAGCACCCATAGTCCTTGGTCATTACAACGAAATGTTTCAAATCGTTGGCGTTTGCTGTTAACTAAAACGTATTCTTCTAGGCTGTCAAGAGTTTGATAGTCGTTGAATTTGTCACCTCTGTCAAAGGCTTCGGTGGACTCAGATAGG
This sequence comes from Brasilonema sp. CT11, assembly GCF_017982655.1. Lineage (GTDB taxonomy): Bacteria > Cyanobacteriota > Cyanobacteriia > Cyanobacteriales > Nostocaceae > Brasilonema. The sequence goes on from NZ_JABXYX010000044.1 coordinate 38,738, forward strand.
ACTTCAATAATAAGTTTAGGAAAGATTTTATAAGTGGAGGTTTCTCGGTCTTTAGGGTCGCAGGTAACGATGATATCAGGGTAATAAAAGCGGTTACGTCTTTCAAGGTTGACTTTAACATCGGCAAAGTAAACTCGACAGTCTGAACCTCGGAAGTGGTTACGAATGAATAAAGCGAGATTTAAACCAATGGTGTTATGGGTGTCAGTTGTTCCCGCCATTGCGTAAACTTGACCATCAATATATTCGTGTTTGATATTGTTTTTTTCTTCTAGTTGCAGGTATGCTTCGGGAGTCAGAAAAATGGAATCAGATAGGGCAATCATAGGTTAAGTTTATGATGAAAAGATAAATTTTACTTGAGGACGTGTTTTCAACTGTGATAATTTAAAGTTCGATTTCCTCCTCGTCTGGGTTGAGAGGCTGCATACTTTCGTCGGTGGAATTAACCCAAATGCAGGTATCGAGATAATTCGCCAATTCACTGAGGGTAGGGTACTCAAATACCTTACGCAGTGGCAGTTCTACTTTGAAGGTGTCGCGGATACGGGCAATAAGTTGGGTTGCTAATAGGGAATGTCCCCCCAAGTTGAAAAAGTTATCCTGGCGGGCGTAGGCGTAGCCCGCCGCAGGCATCGCTTCATATTTAAGCAGCTTTGCCCACAATTGAGCCAGCAATTTTTCTGTCTCTGTTACGGGTAATTCAATGTCTGTGGCTGGAACTGCTATATCTGGCGCTGGTAAGGCTTTGCGGTCTACTTTTCCATTTGGTGTCAGTGGTAGTTTTTCTAAGACAGTGAAATGGTTAGGGATCATATATTCGGGGAGAGTTTTGCCCAGAAAATCCCGCCATTCTTCTAATAAAACTGGATCAACTTGATTGGTGCGATATTGCAGCGGTTGGTTCGCGTAATGTTGCCAAGGTTTCAGCCGCAAATTATCTGTTGTTGGGAATCGTGGTAAAGTCACCTGTCCAGGGACATTCCTTTGGAAAACAACATCGTAATTAGAAAATCCTGTGGAGCTATATTGTATAAAAGGTGTATAAGGTAAATCTTGTCCTAAAGCTCGGAACGCTTCGGGTTCTATCCCTAATTTGGCTTGTGCAACTGCTGCTTTTAAGTCTGAAACAGTACCTTCTAATTGAGCAATTTGTTCTAACAGCACCATTTCTGAGGTCAGACGTGCATTAGGAATATGCTTAATGCCAAGCAAATCCGGTTGCTGAGTTGTTAAAATTTTCTCGATTGTTTCCAGATTCAGCTGTTGGTCTTGCCAATCTAACCATTGAGATTGCGCGACGGAAGTATCTGCCCGATCTAAGTGTAAAACAACATCATAACGAAAACGACTCATTTCCGTTTGAGCAAAACCTCGCTTCAATTGAATTTGCACATGACTAATCCGAGGAATTCGTTGTTTGAGGGCGATAAAGAAATCAGGGTCAATTAGTAATTCACCTTCATTACGGATACTTTTTTGAATCTGTTGACGCAAGTCCTTAATTGATAATTCATCGGCGGCGCGATAAAATTCAACTGCGGTGTGGAAAGCCTCCAGCAGATTGAGATTTCGTACATCCCCAATAAAGATTGCTCCTTGAGTCGTCACAGCGTTAACAGCTCCGTGCAAAACTTCCAAAAAGTAATCCAAGGAGGGAAAATACTGGATGACAGAATTCATAATTACCAAGTCATAAGCATTTGTTTCAATGCCGTCAAACTGGTTAGCTGCACTTGCTTTCAAGGTAACTCTGTCATTAAGAGACTGCTGTTTAAGATGTTGTTCTATATAGTGCAATGCGTCTGGTGAAAAATCTGTACCCAGATAATGCTGACAATGAGGCGCAATTTGAAATAATAACATCCCTGTACCGCAACCAATTTCCCAAACTTGTTTCGGTTCAAGTTCCAGAATTTGGTCAACTGTTGTATCTCGCCATTCCTGCATTGCTGTTTGGGGAATGGGTTGTGCTGTGTAGCTATCATTCCAACCTGCTAAATTAAGAGTTGGGTCATCGGTTGGGGCTTGTTGCTGAGAGTAGCTATCATTAAAAATTTGTTCCCACAATTCCACCACTTCACCTTGGCTTGTGTGCTGATCTGTTGCTGTTGGGACGATATAAGCTACCAAACGTTTATCAAGATCAGTTTCTTCCCTAACAATAACAACTGCTTCCTGAATTTTTGGATGTTTGACTAATGACGCTTCAATTTCACTTAATTCAATCCGAAAACCACGAACTTTGACCTGATGATCGATGCGACCTAAGTATTCCAAATTGCTGTCAGGTAGCCAACGGGCTAGATCACCAGTTTTATAAATTCGCTCAGTTTGGTTGAACAGCTTGAGGTTAATGAATTTTTCAGCACTGAGATCGGGACGATTTAAATAGCCTTGTGCTAAACCCGCACCAGCGATACAGAGTTCCCCTGGAATGCCAGGGGGAAGGAGTTGGTTATAGCTATCTAGAATATAGATGCGGGTGTTGGCGATCGCCTTACCGATAGTTGGTTCGTGCTGGGCATTTTTAGCAACTTTTGTAAAAGTCGAGTAAGTTGTGTCTTCAGAAGGGCCGTACAGATTATAAACTTCTCTTACAGATGTGGTTTGATATAAAGCCTGTACCAAAGTATTTTTTAATGGTTCGCCAGCTAAATTAATTACCTCCACGCTGGATGGAATAGCATTCATTTTCAGCAGTTCCGCAGCAGCACTCGGCACAGTGTTAATTAATGTTATCGGCACAATACTGTTGGATGCTTGCTCAATGTAGAGTGCATTTTCTACCACAATGACGCTACCACCTTGCGTTAGAGGCACAAAAATTTCAAAAATGGACAGATCGAAACACATTGAGGTCGATGCTAAGACACCTCGAAGCTGTTCTGCACTGAAAACTGAATGCGCCCACTTTACCAGAACTACCGGACTAGAATGTGCGATCGCAACACCTTTAGGTCTTCCTGTAGAACCAGAAGTATAAATGACATAAGCCAAATCATCAGAACGACTTTGTAAGTTGGGATTGTCCGTTGGCTGATTGACCCATGTTTCTTGCTCTAAAAACACTACATGACAGGTCTTTTGCAGTTTTTCAAGGGAAAGTGGCTTTTTGATGGGGTTTGTTGTTAGTAATACAGAAGCATTACTATCTTCGAGCATTAAATGAATGCGTTCTTGGGGATAACTCGGATCAATCGGCACATAAGCCCCACCTGCTTTGAGGATACCAAGAATACCAACAATCATAGAGATCGATCGCTCCATGCAAATCGCGATCAATGGGTTGTCAGGCAATTGTTGTTCTTTTTTCAGTTGCAACAAATAATCAGCCAGTTGATTTGCTTTTTGATTTAATTCTTGATAACTTAAGCTGTGCTCTACTCTGCGAGAAGCCTCGCTGCGCTCGTCTACAAACACGACCGCAATGTTATCTGGTGTTTTTGCTACCTGTTGTTCAAACAAAGTCACCAGTGTTTGGTCTTGAGGGTAATCGGTATCGGTTTGATTCCAGGTTAGCAGTTGTTGGATTTCTGCTGTAGTGATTAAGGGTAGTTTACTGATAGGCTGTTGGGGATTTTGAGTAATTGCTGTCAGCAAGACTTCAAAGTGTCCTGCCATGCGCCTAATTGTTTCAGCCTCAAATAAATCTGTGGCATATTCCCACATACAATGCAGTTGGTCGCCCCTTTCACAAAGATCCAGTGTCAGGTCAAACTTGGCAAACGGGAAACTTTGTTCCAAATATTGAATATCAAGCCCTGGTAAACTAACATTCGCCCCCGCCCCTACGGCGTTTTGCAACACCATCATCACTTGGAATAAGGGGTTATGGCTCAGACTGCGTTCTGGTTGCAACTGTTCTACCAAATATTCAAAAGGAATATCTTGATGAGCATAAGCATCTAAGCAAGTTTGGCGGGTTTGTTGAAGTAACTCGCTAAATCCTTGCTCTGGTTTGACTTGACTTCGCAATACCAAAGTATTGACAAAAAAGCCGATTAACCCTTCTGTGTAGCTATGGGTACGGTTGGCGATCGCAATACCGACACATAAGTCTTCTTGGCGGCTATAACGAGATAGTAAAATACTAAAAGCTGTTAACAGGGTCATAAACAAACTCACCCCGTGTTTCTGACTCACTGTTTTAAGTAATGAAGTCAGTTCACTACTTAAACGATATTCCTCGCGCCCACCTTGATAACTTTGTTGCGCTGGACGGGGATGATCGGTAGGCAAATCCAGCAATCGGGGGGCATCGCCTAGTTGTTGTTTCCAGTAATTTTCCTGACTTTCTAAAATCTCACCTTGTAGCCAGCTTCGCTGCCAAGCTGCATAATCACTATACTGAATTGGCAATGGTGACAAATTTGGAGTATCCACCGCAGCAAAAGCAGCATAAGCCTGTTCCCATTCGCGCTTAAACACACCCATTGACCAGCCATCACTGATAATGTGGTGCATATTGAGCAGCAGCACATTTTTCTGTTGGCTAAGTTGCAACAGTTTTGCCTTGAACAGGGGACCAGTATTTAAATCAAAGGGTTCTTGAGCATGAGTATCGACTAAACGTTGTACAATTTCCGTTCTTTGCTGAGGCGCTTCCCGTAAATCTACGATCTCCAGCACTTCTATATCCTCTAGATTTTTGACGACGACTTGAGGTTGTCCATCCAGTGCAGGAAAATAGGTGCGTAAAATAGCATGGCGTTCGAGGAGATACTCAAAACTTGCACGCAAAGCTTCCATACACAAATTGCCGTCAAGTTGCAGAGCCGCTGACATATTGTAGGTAGCCGAAGTGCCTTTACCTTCAAGCTGGGCTAAAAACCAGAGTCTTGATTGGGCAAAGGACAGAGTTTTGGGTTCATTTTCTGGCTGTGCTGTGATCGGAGGTAGGGTGAACCCGGAAGCAGCTTTGTCAATAACTGTAGCCAACTCAGACAAAACGCTCTGCTCAAATACCTTGCGGACAGGTAATTCTACCCCAAAACTGTCACGAATACGGACAACCAATTGGGTTGCTAATAGGGAATGTCCTCCCAGTTCAAAGAAGTTGTCAGGGCGACCAACAGACTTAACTTTTAACAAACCTTGCCATAAAGTAGCCAGTAGTTCTTCTGTGGAAGTTACAGGCATTTCAAAGTCATTGGAAGTAGCTGGATCTGGTGCTGGTAGGGCTTTACGATCTAGTTTACCGTTAGGGCTAAGGGGGAATTTATCTAATACCAAAATCTGGCTAGGAACCATATAATTCGGTAGGCGAGTTTTCAGGTAGTCCTTGAATTGACCCCCTAAATTGACGGATTTCTCCGTCGTCACATATGCCACTAACCTGGGATTATTATCAGCTTCAGATAAAATGGCGACAGCTTCTTTAACTGATGGATGTTGTAATAAAATTGATTCAATCTCACCGAGTTCAATTCTAAAGCCCCGTAGTTTAACCTGATCGTCAATACGACTCAGATACTCAAGGTTTCCATCAGAGTTCCATCTTGCCAAGTCGCCAGTTTTGTAAATTCGCTCGATTTTCCCGAATAACTCAACTTCCAGAAATTTTTCGGCAGTAGTTTCAGGACGATTGAGATAGCCTCTAGCTAAACCAACTCCAGCAATACACAATTCTCCTGGTATTCCTGGGGGTAATAGTTGATTGTATGCATCTAAAATATAGATGCGGATATTGGGCAACGGTTTACCGATAGGCGGTTTTTTGCCATTGGGTTGAACTAGAGCGATCGCAGCATTCACCGTAGATTCCGTTGGTCCATAGCAATTAAAGAAACGCCGTCCCTGTGCCCACTGGGTAACTAATTCTGCTGGGCAAGCCTCACCACCAACCCCTATGGTTTGCAAATCCGGTAAGGTAGCTTGAGGTAAGACAGATAAAGCTGAAGGAGGCAAAAAGCTGTGGGTAATTTTGTGTTCAGCTAAGAAGTCAACCAAGCTTTGACTGGGTAACAAGGTTTCTTTTTTAGCAAGATACAAACAAGTGCCTGCGGCGAGGGCAGTAGCAATTTCTGAAATTGAGGCATCGAAGCTGAAAGAAGCAAACTGAAGCACACGGCTTTGGGGTTGAAGAAGCAAAATTTGCTCAACTGCCAAAGTCATATTCACCAGTCCTCGATGCGAAATCATTACTCCCTTGGGTTGTCCGGTGGAACCAGAGGTATAGATCGCATAAGCCAAATCTAATGGTGTACTTTGAGGACTGGGATTATCTGTTAACTCTTGGGCAAAAGTTTCTTGATCTAAACAAATAATCTTAGGCGAGTTTTCCAGTTCAGTTAGTGGTAATTGCTCAGTGAGGAAACTTTGAGTCAGCAACACCGATGTCCCTGAATCTTCTAACATGAACCCAATCCGCTGTTTGGGATAATTGGGGTCAATCGGCACATAAGCCCCACCTGCTTTGAGAATACCGAGTAAACCAATAATCATCTCAATAGAACGTTCGACACAAATACTAATTAAGGTATCTGGCTGAATTTGGTGATTTTGAATTAAATAATGAGCTAATTGGTTAGCTTTTTGATTAAGTTGCTGATAAGTCAAGCTTTGAGATTCAAACACCAAAGCGATATTATGAGGATTTTTTTTAACTTGTTGTTCAAATAAGTCAACTAGAGTTTTATCTTCAGGATATTCAATTTGAGTTTGATTCCAGCATTGTAGTTGCAGCACTTCCGCCGCTGTCATTAAAGGCAGAGTATTGATAGGTTGTCGAGGGTTATCAACAATTGCCTGAAGCAGAACTTCAAAATGTCCTGCCATTCGTTGAATGGTTGTAGGTTCAAACAAATCTGTCGCATATTCCCATTCTCCGATCAATCCCTGAAGCGTTTCTCGAAAAATCAGCGACAAATCAAACAGTGTCGTCGTGTTTTCCCACTCAAAACGAGTCAGAGTTAATCCAGGAATTTCTAATTTCTCTTGAGTTGCATTTTGCAAGCTAAAAGCGACTTGAAACAGAGGATGATGAGAAAGCGATCGCTCTATGCCCAATTCATCAACCAATTTCTCAAAAGGTAAGTCTTGATGGTCATAAGCATCCAGAGTTACTTGCTTTACCCGGTTGAGTAATTCTAAGAAGGTTGGATTTCCTTGCAGGTTGGTACGCAAAGCTAGGGTATTGACAAAAAAGCCAATCAGTGGTTCTATTTCTCGACGGTTGCGATTGGCGATCGCAGAACCAACCACAATATCCTCTTGTCTACTGTAGCGCGACAGTAACAGCGTAAATGCTGCCAGTAGAGTCATAAACAAGGTTGTTCCTGACTCCTGACTTAAACGCTTCAACTTCTGTGTTAAATCTTGATTGAGTTTCAAAAACTCGCTACGCCCCCTGAAACTCTGCACTGATGGACGCGGTTTATCAGTAGGTAATTCTAACAGAGGCGGGACTTCAGCTAATTGTTTTTGCCAGTAATTGAGTTGCGTTTGCAGTACCTCTCCCTGTAGCCATTGTCTTTGCCAATGAGCGAAATCGGCATATTGTAGCGGTAATGCTGGTAAGGGAGACGGTTTTACGGCGCAAAATGCGGTATAAAGGGTGAACAATTCACGGCGGAAGATGTCCATTGACCAGCCATCACAAACGATATGATGGATGACAAGCAACAACAAATGGGATTGGTCAGTTAGTTGCAACAACTTTACCCGCAACAAAGGTGGGTTTGATAAATCAAAGGGTTGTTGCAATTCTTCTGTCGCTAACTGGTGGGCTTTCTTTAACTGGTCTTTTTCTGTTAATTGTCGCCAGTCTAGTACTTGTATTGTCAGCTGGGGATTAGCGTGAATCACCTGTATTGGCGATTCATCGACAACTGAGAAACTAGTACGTAAGACTTCATGACGTTGAACAATTTCTGCGATCGCTTGTTCTAAAGCACTGATATTCAGAAATCCGCTAATTTGCCAGAAAAACGGGACATTGTAGACACAATTTTCCCCTTCTAGTTGGTCAAGAAACCACAATCTTTGTTGGGCAAAGGAGAGAGGAAGGGGTTGTTCCCGCGATACGGGTGTGAGGGGGGGAGTTAACCTGTGGTCATTTTGTGAAGATTGCTGTTGCTTTTTCAGTTTTTGTAGAACTAATTCTCGCTTTTCTGGCGAAAGGGTTTCAAGACGTTTTAGTATATCGCTCATAATATTTATTGTTTAAACTTATTGTTGAAAATTAGTTTTTTTTGAATAGAACCACAGAGGCACAGAGAACACAGAAAAATAAAAAAGAGTACTGTTAATACTCAAAAAAGTAATTGCTGGGTCACTTCTTCTTCTGATAACTGCTCAACTTCCCCTAAAAGCTGTGTTAGCTCATCATTTTCTGCTTGTTCAATCTGTTGATCAATCACTTTTTGGGCTAGTTCAGCAATGGTCGGATTTTCAAACACATAACGCAGAGGAAAATCTAGAGAAAAGACTTCTCTTAATCGAGAAACAACTTGGGTAGCCAGTAAAGAATGTCCACCCAACTCGAAAAAGTTATCGTAAATTCCAATTTGTTTTAATTTAAGAACTTCAGTCCAAATCATGGCTAATTCTTGTTCAGTAGGCGTGCGCGGAGCAACAAAATCAACCTCTAGATTTCTTTGGGAAGCATCTGGAGCAGGTAAAGCACGGCGATTTATCTTACCATTAGGCGTGAGGGGGAATTCCTCAAGAAATACGAAAGCAGAGGGAATCATGTAGTCAGGCAGCTTTTGATTGAGGAAGTTTCGCAGAGTGCTAGCAGTTGGTGGGTTGTCCGTGGTTAGGAGATAGGCAACTAAGTATTTGTTCCCAGGTTCATCTTCTCGTATAATGGCTACGACTTGTTTAATGTCAGGATTTTGATTTAAAACTGCTTCAATTTCTTCTAATTCAATACGAAAACCACGAATTTTTACCTGTGTATCAATTCGACCTAAAAATTCCAGATTTCCATCAGGAAGACGGCGGACTAAATCTCCAGTTTTGTAAAGTGTATCACCTTCAAGAAAAGGATTAGGAATAAATTTTTCACGGGTTAAGGTTGGTTGATTTAAGTAACCTCTAGCAACACTCGCGCCACCCACATAAAGTTCGCCAGGAACGCCAATCGGAACTCTGTGTAAATCTCTATCTAGTAGATAAACTGTCCTATCACCAATGGGTTTTCCAATGGGAATTGAATGGACATTTTGACCAAGTTGTTTGGAAATTGGATAACAAGAGGTTATTACTGTACATTCGCAAGGTCCATAAGCATTAATAATTTGGGTTTCCGGTAATAGTTCCAAGGCGTGGCGAACATGAGCCACAGAAACTGACTCTCCCCCTGTCAAAAGTTGTTTAATTCCTAACAAACCTTCCGGCATTGTATCAATCATGAGATTGAATAGGGCTGTAGTCAAAAACAGGGTATTAACTTGCTGTTCAGTGATGATACGGCTTAAGCCCTCTGGTGTGGGAATTTGATCGGGATAAAGTACACAACGCCCCCCATGAAGCAAGGGCGGCCAAAGTTCTAGGGTTAGTCCATCCCAAGAAATTGATGAATGTTGTAGCCAAATTTGGTTTGCATCAAGTTGAATGTAATCAACCCCAAACATAAAACCAATGATGCTACGATGGGGAACTTCTGTTCCTTTTGGTGTTCCCGTTGAGCCAGATGTATAAATGATATAAGCTAAATTTTCTGGATTAACTTCACTTGGCAAATTATCTTCTTTGTACTGATCAATTATTTTCCAATCTGAGTCAAGATTCACCACAGTTTGATTATCGATTGGCAGCTGCTCGCACAAATGAGTTTGTGTTAGTAAGATGGGTGCCTGTACATCTTTTAACATAAACTCTAGTCTTTCGGAAGGATAAGCGGAATCTACAGGAACATAAGCTCCACCCGCTTTGAGAATAGCGAGTATTCCTACCACCATTAAAGGCGAGCGCTCGACACAAATTTCCACCCGTACTTCAGGTTTAACTCCTAGCGCTTGTAGGTAATGGGCTAATTGATTAGCGCGATTATTCAAATCTCGATAAGTTAAGTATTCTTTTTCATACACAACTGCTACTGCGTCAGGGGTTTTTTCTACTTGTTCTTCAAATAAAGTATGAATACATTTGTAATGAATAGAAGCTGTTTTTTGTTGATTTTCTTGCAGAATTAATTGTTCTTCTTCGGCTGCACTAAGCAGAGATAATTGGGAAATATATTGTTGTAGATTGGCTGCCATTCCTTGTAGCAATGTTTGAAAATGTCCAATCATGCGCTCAATTGTTTGTTCCTCAAAGCGACTGGTATCATAGATAATCCTGCCAGACAATTTTGATTCAGGATTAACCACTACCGTTAAAGGATAATTCGTGCGTTCAAAACAACGAAGATGACTAATTTCTAAGCTTTTTTTGCTTTCCTGTTCAGCAGAATCGAGCGGATAATTCTCAAATACTAACAGGCTCTCGAACAGTGGTATTCCTGGGGGAACATTACTTAGGCGCTGAATTTCTGCCAGAGAGTAGTAGGTATACTGTTCCTGCTCAAATGCTTGGCTTTGTAAATGCTTAAGCCAGGGTAATAATTCTGTCTTGGATGTAACTTGTACCCGTATAGGAAGAGTGTTGATCAATAGCCCAACCATTGAATCGACTCCCGCTAGATTCGGTGGGCGACCGGATACAGTTGCACCAAAAACCACATCGCTTTCCCCACTGTAACGGGAAATTAGTAACGCCCATGCTCCCTGCACCAAATTATTCAAAGTTAAATGGTGCTGTCGCGTCGCAGATTGCAATTTTTCTGTTACCGTTTGGGATAATTGAAAACGCTGCTCGTTATATTTTCCCTGTCCCCTGTTCCCTCCCAATAAAGTAGGAACTTCAAACCCCTGGAGAGTTTGTTGCCAAAAGTTCTTTGCCTGAGTAATATTTTGTTGCTGTAACCAATCAATATACTCTCGATAGGGACGAGCGGGAAGTAGGCGTAAATGTTCGCCTCGTTGATTAGCTTCATACAAAGCTAAAACTTCTTTCAGCACAATCTGCATCGACCAACCATCGAAGAGAATATGATGATGACTCCAGATAAATTGATAAGTTTTTTCCCCAAGCTGAATGATGGTGAAGCGCATTAGGGGAGCTTGAGAAAGATCGAATTCTTTTTGGCGATCGCCTTCTAAAAAATCCTCTAAATTCTGTTGTTGTTCATTGGGTGTTAAATGACGCCAATCCAGTTCCACCCACGGGAGTTCCATTTGCTTACTCACCATTTGCAAGGGCTTTTCTATCTCTTCCCAATAAAAGGAACTGCGTAAAACTGGGTGTCGCGCAACAACTTGCTGCCAAGCTTGTTGAAAGGTTGGAAAATTCAATTCCCCACAGAGGATGCAAAGCAATTGCTCAAAATAAATTTCAGATTCTGGTGCATAAAGGGTATGAAAGAGCATCCCCTGCTGCATGGGCGAAAGTTCATAAAGGTCTTCGATATTATCCACGAAACTACCTCTTCTTGGTTTTGTTTTTGTTGATTTTGGCTAGGAATTTATCTAACTGTTTTTGGCTGAGTTTAGCTGCTGAAAAGTCAGAAGGAGTATGACTGATCGCATCAGGTGATTGACAGTGAGCAATCAGGGTTTTTAATGCTTCCATAAACCCCAAAGCCAAACGCTCAATGGTAGTTCTTTGATGAACTTTTTCGCTGTAAGACCAAGTCATTTCTAGTTTTTCAGCGCGAATCAAGCCGCTTATTCCTAACAGGTGGCTGCGCTTATTGAGTAAACTTTGTTCAGCCTTAAATTCTTTAGCCAAACCCAACACATCAGATGCCTTAAGCACCTGATCGAACTGACCAAGGTAGTTAAAACTCACTTGTGCTTGGGGTAGTGCTTGTAGTTTTGTGCGTATTGCGGCGTTTTCGTTTAAATATCGCAGTACACCATAACCAATACCTCGGTTGGGGATGCCTCGCAGTTGTTCTTTGACTAACTTTAAAGCCTCTCCTGGATCGTCACCTTCTTCTAGCTGTAACCGAACGGGGAATAAGGTGGTAAACCAGCCGACGGTGCGCGACAAATCCACATCCTCAAACAAATCTTCTCGTCCATGACCTTCAAGATCAATCAGCAGAGAACGTTCTCCTGTCCATTGGGAAAAACTCTGCACTAAGGCAGTCAACAGCACATCATTAATTTGAGTGTTGTAAGCAGAGGGCACATCTTGCAATAGGGCGCGGGTCTGTTCTTCAGTTAAAGAAAGTGACATACAAGCGGTTGAGGCTACGGTGTTATCTTCTTTATTTGAAGGATAGTCAACTGGCAAGGCAGTAACTTTAAAATTATACTCACTCAGCCAGTAATCTAACTCCGTGGCGATCGCCTCTGATCGTCCATATTCTGTCAGGCGATCGCTCCAATATTGAAAGGAAGTTGTTTTTGGTGGTAATTTAATAGCGTCGCCACGGCTGATTTGTTCATAGGCGGTAGCCAAATCTTCGAGCAAAATTCGCCAGGAAATGCCATCTACTGCTAAGTGATGGATAATTAACAGTAACCGACCTGGTTGATTCTTGCCCAATTGAAACAGTGCTATTCGTGCGATCGCCCCAGTAGATAAATCCAGACTAGCTTGGAGTTCAGCATCAGCAGCTTTCATCGCTGTTTGCTGTTCTTCTGGCGAAAGGTGCGACAAATCGATGACACTCAATGGCAGAGATTCCTGTGTGGCGGCGTTAATTTGTTGCCAGTTTTCCCCTTCCTGCACAAATCGCAGACGTAAAGCATCGTGATGCTGTAACAATTGTTGTACAACTTGCTGCAATTGCTCTGATTTAAAATCTGGCAGCACTTCCAGCAGTGCTGACTGGTTAAAGTAATGAGGTTCGGACAATTTCTGCTCGAAAAACCATTGCTGGATTGGTGTCAACATCACCTGACCTGTGACTAACCCAAGTTCTGCTTTAACAGAGCGAGTGATGCCTGCCACAGCAGCTAACTCAGCAATTGTTTGGTATTTAAATAGCTGTTTGGGAGCAATTTGGATACCCGCCTGATTGGCACGGGAAATTATCTGAATGCTGAGGATAGAGTCTCCACCCAGTTCAAAAAAGTTATCGTGGATGCCGACTTTTTCTAGTCTTAAGATTTCTGACCAGATTGCTGTTAATTTCTCTTCTGTAAGTGTGCGGGGGGCAAGAAATTTATCTTCGACACTGCGAGAAAAGTCGGGGACTGGTAAAACGCGATAGTCTACCTTTCGGTTGGGAGTCATCGGCAACGCTTCTAGCAGCACGAACGCCGAGGGCACCATGTAATTTGGCAGTTTCTGTTTGAGAAAATAACGTAATTCATCGGTGGTTGGTTGCGGCTGGTGCGGTACGACATAAGCCACAAGCCGCTTTTGTCCGGGAATGTCAACGCGTGCAATGACGACAGCTTGACGCACCTGTGGATGTTGACGTAGCACCGTTTCAATTTCTCCCAACTCGATGCGGAAGCCGCGAATCTTCACTTGATCGTCAACTCTACCGAGATATTCCAGGGTACCATCTGCTCGAAACCTCCCCAAATCACCTGTTTTGTAGAGTCGGTCACAGGTTGCATAAGGAATCGGATTCTGGATAAATTTTTCTGCCGTAAGTTCAGGACGTTGCCAATACCCTCTAGCTAAGGAAACTCCACCAATGTGCAGTTCTCCAGGAACTCCTACAGGTACAGGTTGCAGATATTGATCTAAAACATAAACCTGAGCATTGCTTATAGGTCGTCCAATCGAAACGGAAGTAACTGCTGAAGAATTGAGGTAGTGTAGGGTGGTGATAACCGTTGCTTCTGTTGGTCCGTAACTATTAAATAATTGCGGTAAATGGGGGATATGAGCCACGCAACTATGCCAATGCTTCACTTTTTCTAGTTGAACTTCTTCTCCCCCAATAATCACAGTTTTCAGACTAGCAGGAATACGTCCGTCTTGAGGGTTAAGTTCCGTGACCAACTGATGCCAATATGCTGTGGGGAGATCCAAAATGGTCAATTCCCATTTTTGGCAACACCGCCAAAATTCATCGCTGGAGTGCAACATCTGTTCAGTGCGTAGCACTAATGTTGCACCAACACACAAACAAGGAAAGATTTCTTCAATAGATGTGTCAAAGCAAATAGAAGCAAATTGGAGAATGCGGTCAGTTGCATTAATTTCATATTCGTGGATAGCAGTCATGACAAAATTGAACAGTGACCGATGTTCGATCATTACCCCCTTGGGTTTACCCGTGGAACCAGAGGTGTAAATAATGTAGGCAAGGTTGTGGAGTTGAACGTCACTAATCGGGTTGGCTGTACTGTTTTGAGCAATTACTTTCCAGTCCGTATCTAAACAAATTGTTTTTCCGGTATAGTCTGGTAATTGAGACCGGAATCTTTCTTGAGTCAGCAAAATGCCTAGTTGCGTATCTGCAAGAATGTCAGCCAGTCGCTGTTTTGGATAGGCGGGATCTAGGGGTACATAGGCACCACCTGCTTTGAGAATGCCGAGTAAGCCAACAATCATTTCTAGGGAACGGTCAACGCAGATACCAACTAGGGTTTCTGGTTTGACTGCCAAACTTTGCAAATAGTGTGCTAGTTGATTGGTGCGATCGCTCAATTCACGGTAGGTTAAACGTTGACCATCCTGTTCTACAGCTATAGCATTAGGCGTTAACTCCACCTGAGCCGCAAATAACTGATAGATACACTCCCTCTCCGGATATTCTCTGTGAGTTGAATTCCATGTCACCAGTAACTGTTGTTGACCTTGGGTTAACAGAGGTAATTCCCCAATATGCTGTTCTGGGTTGGCTACAATTTTATATAGTAAATTTTGATACTGCTCTAGCATTCGTTGGATTGTAGCAGCATCGAAGAGGTCGCTATTGTATTCTAAGACTAAGGTGATTCCTTTGGCTCCTGTTTTAGAACCATTCTGCACCCGTTGTTCAAGACGCGGTATAACCAGAAAATCCAAATCAAACTTGGCGGATTTGTTGCTGATGGGTTCATGCAAGCTGATGTCCAAGCCTGGGAGACTCAAGTCCGGCATTGGGGAATCATGGAAGCTGAACATCACTTGAAACAGCGGATTGTGGCTCAAGTTGCGTATTGGCTTGAGAACTTCCACCACTTTATCGAAAGGTAAGTCTTCGTTAGCATAAGCTTCCATAGTACAGGAGCGCACTCGACCAAGTAACTCCCGAAATGTGGGATTACCTGACAAATCGGTGCGTAAAACCAAGTTATTGACAATCATGCCAATTAACTTCTCTATCTCGTGCATCCGCCGATTGGCAACAGCTGTCCCCACGTTAATGTCGTCTTGCCCAGTGTATCGGTGCAACATGACTAGAAAAACTGCCAGCATCGTCATGAATAAGGTGACACCCTCTCGACGACTAAGAACTCTAAGAGATTCACACAAGTCGATGGGAAGTTCCATCCTGATTTGATCGCCTTGGTAAGTTTGCTCTATTGGTCGGGGGCGATCTGTGGGTAATTCTAATAGAGGAGAACTACCTGATAACTTTTGTTGCCAGTAAGCTAATTGGGCTTGGGCTTCTGCGGTGTTAACCCATTCGCGCTGCCAATGAGCAAAGTCCGCGAACTGCAAGAGTGGTTCGGGAAGCGGGGAAGGATGATCCAAACAGAATGCTTGATAAAGTTCTACCAACTCACCCAGGAACACGTTGAATGACCAACCATCATGAGCCATGTGATGCTCAATGTGGATCAACAAATGTTCTTGGTCGCTCAACTTCAACAAAACCCACCTAACTAATGGTAGTTGATTCATGTCAAAGGGCTTTTGCACTTCTATCTCAATTAGCTTTTGAGCCTCAGCTTCACGCTCATATTCAGGGAATGACTGGAGGTCAATCACTGTGAAACTGATTGGTTGGTGTGGGTTAATTACCTGAAATAGCTTTCCATTTACCGCCGGATAAGTCGTGCGAAAGATTTCATGACGCAGTACAATCTCGTTGAGGCACTTTTGTAATACTGTGACATCAAGCCAACCTCGAAATCGCATCGTTGCCTGGAATTGGTAGGCGTTACTTTCACAAGCCAATTGCTGGATAAAGTACACTCGCTCTTGGGCAAAGGAAACTGGCAAGAGTCCCTCATGAGGAATTCGTTCTATGGCAGGATGTTGCCACTGTTGCTCTTTGTGACCCTGTGCAATGAGTTGAGCTAAACTTCCTATGGTGGGGTTTTCAAATATCTGGTGAAAAGATAACTCGACTTGGAAAACTTCGCGCACGCGAGAAAGCATTTGAGTTGCAATTAGGGAATGACCACCCAGATGGAAAAAGTTATCATTAACTCCAATTTGCTCAAGTCTTAGTAACTCAGCCCAGATGATCTCTAACTTCTCCTCAATTGAGTTACGAGGTGCCACAAAGGTTGCTTCCAAATCGGGGCGTGAGCGATCGGGCGCTGGAAGGTTCCGACGATCTACCTTACCATTAGGGGTGAGGGGCAAGGTGTCCAAAATCATAAAGGTTGCTGGCACCATGTAATTGGGCAGCTTTGCTTCCAGGAAGCTTTTTAAAGTAGTAGCGTAGGCAAAGCCCGCCGCAGGCATCGCTTCTGACTTTTGATTAAGGACAATATAAGCGACAAGCCGCTTGTCACCAGGTATTTCTTCACGGGCAACCACCACTGCCTGAGATACATCCGGGTGTTGACTCAAAACCGCCTCAATTTCTAAGAGTTCAATGCGGAAGCCGCGAATCTTCACTTGATTATCGACTCGACCGATAAACTCAATGTTACCGTCTGGTAAATAACGGGCTAAGTCACCTGTTTTATATAATTTTGAATTGCCAAAGGGATTGGGAATAAATTTTTCTTCGGTTAAATCTGGGCGGTTAAGGTAGCCTCGTGCCAAACCGTCGCCGCCAATATATAATTCGCCTGTAGTACCAATGGGAACTGGTTGAAGTTTGGAGTTTAATATATATATTTGTGTATTGGAAATTGGGCGACCAATCGGCAAATTTGTTGCCCCTTCTGCAACCTCCTCCACCAAGTACCAGCAAGAGAATGTTGTACTCTCAGTCGGTCCATAACCATTTATCAATCGCTGTGGTGGTCCATTCCTCAGAACTGTTTTGACTGACTTGGGATCTAAAGCGTCGCCGCCAATTAGCAAGTATCGCAGGTCTTTAAATGCTTGAGGAACAACGCCCGCTAACTGATTAAATAAGGCTGTTGTCAAGAATAATACACTAATTCCTTGCTCGCGGATGCACGCTGCAAAATGGTGGGGCGAAAGCACAACATTCTGAGGAATGATTACCAGCCTAGCCCCGTGTAGGAGAGAACCCCAGATCTCGAAAGTGGCTGCGTCAAAGGAAGCATTTGAGGCTTGGGCAATGCGTAGTTTACCGCCGTAGGCATCGCTCTTGTCTAACTGCACATAGTTAGTATTGCATACTAACCGATTGACAGCCCGATGCGGTACAGCTACTCCCTTTGGTGTTCCTGTAGAACCAGATGTATAGATGACATAAGCCAGGTTTTCAGCCGTCGCGTCGCTCGTAGGATTCTCTTGGCTTTGGTGATTGATGAATTCCCAGTCAGTATCCAAACAAACCGTCTTCACGCCACTTTCAGTAAACTCTGCAACGAACTTTTGCTGAGTCAACAGCACTTGCACTTGTGAATCTGACAGCATGAACGATAAA
Organism: Brasilonema sp. CT11; assembly: GCF_017982655.1. Lineage (GTDB taxonomy): Bacteria > Cyanobacteriota > Cyanobacteriia > Cyanobacteriales > Nostocaceae > Brasilonema. The sequence continues at coordinate 56,427 of NZ_JABXYX010000044.1, forward strand.
CGTTCTTGAGGATATGTTGGATCTAAGGGTACATATGCTCCACCCGCCTTGAGAATTCCCAACATTCCCACTATCATTTCCAAAGACCGATCAACACAAATCCCCACCAGAACTTCTGTTCCCACACCCAAAAATTGCAGATAATGTGCTACTTTGTTGGCTCGGTGGTTCAACTCTTGATAGGTAAATTTCTGTTCATTGAAGACAACAGCAATATTGTCTGGAGTTTTTTCAACTTGTGCTTCAAATAACTGATGTATACAAAAATCTTTAGGGTAATCTACCGTTGTATCATTCCATTCCACCAATATTTTATATTGCTCCTGCTCAGTTAAGGCATAAAAATCATTAATATAATGAGTAGAGCTAACCAAATTTTCTTGCATATACTTAATGAAATGGATGTAAATATTTTATATTTGGGATTTTTGTTGAGCAAGCGTTAGCTATTGCTTGCGGAGTTCACACATTTTTTTTCAAATAACTGATCAATACGTTGTAACATGAGCTAGATATTTTTCAAGCCAGGGTTAAAAGATGAAGAATATCAGGGTATAAGATAACCATTGTTTGAGAAACTATTGTAACACTATCAGCTAAATAATTTTGAGTAATAGCCTTTGAGGATTTAATCCAGGAAAATTGGACTCAAAGGCCATTTTTGCTCAAAAATTGTAGCAGATTAAATTTGGCGAAACTCTACGTGGGCTTACTGCGCATTCCTTTGCATTAAAAAAGTTACAAATTGAGCCAACGTCTGTACATAGTGACATTCAATCTGGAATTTCACC
>NZ_JABXYX010000238.1 GCF_017982655.1 Brasilonema sp. CT11
TGAGAAGTGTTGGGCTTGGCTCAAAAGTCGGATTCGCAAATGCTTATCTAGCTTTGCTTGTCTACGGCAAGCGATCGAGTCCGTCCTTAAAGATGCAGTGTCCTAACCTTTGTGGCAACAGCTATAACACTCACGGAGAAAAAGTTACAGTATGTGAAAAAACAAAAAGTTTGTGCACTACTGCAAGCACAAACAATGAACTCAGTCAGATATTGTTCGCAAAAGCTTATTCGCGATTTGTTTGATTGCCAATAAATTAGTCGCCTTATGTTACCTCCCAGAAAATTTGCACTACGTACCCGTTGATTTGGGAGTTCCACTTTTTAGCCTGTATATTTAGCTTTGGGCTAGCTTTGGGTAAATATTACACAATGATTCCAATTACTCTACATAAAACTATCCGCTCTAGTTTTAGGTCAGTTGACCTAGAACTAGAGCGGTGTAGCGGGTCTTCAAGTTGCAACCAGACTGCCGGAAGGGACTCCAAGCTAGCCTAGCCAATTAGTTAATCTAAGTCTTAATTAAAGACTAGAGCTAACTGCTAGAGAACAGCCCCGGCACACAGCCGGCTAACTGCAACTTGATGACCCATAATTGTACTACTTTCTATCATGGGCATCACCTCCTTGTTGCCTAAGCGGTCTTAGTATCAAAAAGGCGGAGTTTTTAGCTCCGGGTTATTCACCTTTATTCAATATAACACAACTTTCTCCCACAATGAGAATATCCTTGATTCTTTATCTAAACTTCAATGATAAAATCCGACAGATCTTCCAACCAGATTCCTGAAACAGCCCTCTCGGTCGCTGGTTTAACTGACTATATCCGCTTTTTACTAGAACAAGACGAACAATTGCAACGAGTTTGGGTGACTGGAGAAGTTTCCAGCGCCAGCCAGCATCGCAGTGGGTTATTTTTTACGCTACAAGATCCTGATGGTGGTGCTGCAATTAAGTGTGTAGTGTGGAATAGCCAATTGACAAAACTGGCACAGATACCGATTCGAGGTGAGCAGTTAATTATTTTAGGTAGTATAAGGCTTTATCCTCAAAGGGGAGAGTATCAGCTTTCTGTTTGGCAAGCTTTGCCATCTGGCGTTGGTTTGCAAGCGCTACGTTATCAGCAACTGCGAAAACGGTTGCAGGCTGAGGGGTTATTTGATTCGCAAACAAAGCGATCGCTTCCTCATAATCCCCAAACAATCGCTGTTATCACCTCACCCACGGCTGCGGCTTGGGGCGATATTCAAAAAACTCTCAAACAAAGGTATCCTGGTTTATACGTTCTGTTTTCTCCTGCTACAGTCCAAGGTGAGCAAGCCCCAGAATCTATATTGAATGCTATTCGACGAGTGGAGATGGATGGACGTGCTGAGGTGCTACTTTTAGCAAGGGGTGGAGGTGCAGTTGAGGAATTAGCTTGCTTTAATGATGAACGAGTCGTGCGAGCAGTTGCTTGTTGTTCCATTCCGGTAATTACTGGGATTGGTCATCAAAGGGATGAGTCTTTGGTAGATTTAGTGGCAGATGCTGCAGTGCATACACCTACAGCTGCGGCGGAGTTGATTGTTCCAGCACTGGCAGAATTATATACTCAGCATCAGCAACGAGTTGTTGCTTTACACCAAAGCGTATCTTTTTGTTTGGCAACAGCACAAAACAAACTGCAAGAAAAGCGAAACCGTCTGCGGCGCTTACGGTTAGATCGACAAGTGCAGCAGGAAATACAGGGACTCAGTTGGAAGCGTCAGCAATTAGTGCGTGCGACAACAACGCAATTACACCAAGCAACGCAGCATATAGAAATGTTACGCCAAAAGTTAACTACTCTTGATCCTAAAGCTGTTTTACAACGTGGTTATGCGGTGGTGCGTCAACAAAATGGTGCAATTGCTCGTTCTGCTGCTGAGTTAGGTGTGGGAGAGGAGTTGTTGGTTCAGTTGGGTCAAGGTGATATTAAAGTTAAAGTTACGGAAAAACCAGGAACAGTTAACAATTAACCCTTCGGCTACGCTCAGGGTTAAAGCGCTAGCGTTGTCGTTCAAAGTAGCGTGTCCGTTAGGCGCAGCCGTGGCGTTAGCCATAGGACTCAGCTTTAAATTTTTAGCCTAGTAGGGTATTGATTCAACCAGCAAAACACGTCGTAGTTCACTCTGGAAGTTGTGTCGGTTTGGAAATGTAAGCAAAAAAGGAGGGCGTACACAGATGGGGAAAGGGAGGTTAGAAGCATTTAGCGATGGCGTGATTGCCATCCTCATCACTATTATGGTGTTGGAAATGAAAGTGCCGCATGGGTATGATTTAAAGGCATTGCGTCCGCTGATCCCGGTATTTTTGAGCTATGTGCTTAGTTTTATTTATCTTGGCATCTATTGGAACAACCATCATCATTTGTTACAAGCAGTCAGACATGTAAATGGTTCTATCCTTTGGGCTAATCTGCATTTGCTGTTTTGGTTGTCGCTAATCCCCTTCGTCACTGGGTGGATGGGCGAGAACCATTTCGCCGCTATACCAGTTGCCCTTTATGGTACGGTATTGTTGTTTGCTGCGTTAGCTTACATAATCTTGACCCGTACTCTGATTGGTCATCATGGCAGAGATTCCACTTTGGCGACTGCACTCGGTCGAGATTTCAAGGGCAAAGTATCGCTGGTGTTTTATGCCTTGGCAATTCCACTTGCTTTTGTCAACTCATGGTTTGCCTGTTTGTTATACATTGTAGTCGCAGTCATGTGGCTCATTCCCGACCGTCGTATTGAGAAGACTCTGATTCCCTGAAGAGTGCAATACGCTTCTGGCGTCTGCCCTTTGAGCATTCGCCCCTTCCGGACGGGCGCACAGGGCCATCGCCACAATATGAGGATGCGGAGACTTTTTATGAATCAAGGTTGGAATTACGAGGCTAAGGTTGCTGAAATAGAGAGAATTATTGCTCGCATTGAGGCGGGTGATTTGGAATTAGAAGAAGTGTTTGAGCAATTTGCAGCTGCTGTTGAGTCTTTGCGTCAATGTGAAGGTTTTTTGCAGGATCGACAGCAAAAAGTAGATTTATTGATTGAAACTTTGAAGGAGCAATAGTTCTTTGTTGCCTATTAAAATCTGAAGACAGATGAGATTGGTACCAAATCAGCATAAACTTTTTTTTGGTGGTAAAGCTAATAAAAGAGGTTGCTGTGGCTAAATTCTTATTCGTAACTGATTTAGACAATACTCTTGTAGGTGACGACAACGCGCTGCTTGAACTGAAGGATCGCCTAGAACAGTCACGCCAAGAGTACGGTAGTAAGATTGTTTATGCCACAGGGCGATCGCCCTTTCTTTACCAACAGATCAAAGATGAAAAAAATCTTTTAGAACCCGATGCCCTGATTCTATCTGTAGGAACAGAAATTTATCTTGACGGCAGTGATACTCCTGATTCAGAATGGTCAGAAAAACTTTCACCAGGTTGGAACCGTGACATTATAGTATCAACGACGACTGCTTTTCCTGAGTTAGTTTCGCAACCTGAGTCAGAACAGGGTTCTTTCAAGGTGAGTTTTTTCCTTCAAGAAGATGTTGCACAAAGGGTTTTACCCCAACTGGAGTCAGAGTTGCAAAAATCTGGTTTAGACGTAAATTTAATCTATAGTAGCGGTATAGACCTTGACATTGTACCTTCTGGAAGCGATAAAGGACAGGCAGTACAGTTTCTCCGCCAAAAGTGGAAATTTGTAGCAGAGGTAACGGTTGTTTGTGGCGATTCTGGTAATGATATTGCTTTATTCTCTGTTGGCACTGAAAGAGGAATTATTGTCGGAAATGCTCGCCCAGAGCTACTTCAATGGTATAACCAACATCCTGCCGACTATCGTTACCTGGCAACAAATTTTTGTGCAGGTGGAATACTCGAAGGTTTAAAACACTTTGGTTTCTTAGAATGATTAGCTATCTCAAAGGCATTGTTGCTGCTATCCAAGACAATAGCGTTCACCGCCATACTCTGACTTTGGAAGTCAATGGTATTGGGTATGATTTGCAAATCCCTGCACGACTGGCACAGCAGTTGCCAAATACTGGAGGTGAAGTGCAGATTTTTACCCATTATCAAATTCGAGAAGAGGTACCATTGCTTTATGGCTTTGGTTCACCAGGAGAACGAGATGTGTTTCGCCACTTGTTAGGTGTTAGTGGTGTTGGTGCAGCTATAGCGATCGCCCTGTTGGACACTTTGGAATTACCAGAATTAGTGCAGACGATAATCACAGGTAATATTCAATTACTTATTCAAGCCCCTGGTGTTGGCAAAAAAACCGCAGAACGTATCTGTTTGGAACTTAAAGGCAAGTTAGTAGAGTGGCGTAAGACAGCAGGCTTCTTCGTCGCGACAGGCGGTCCAGCACCAAGTATTATCGAAGAAGTACAAATGACTCTCCTAGCATTGGGTTACACTGCCAATGAGGTGAGTCATGCCTTGCATGTCGTCAGTGAAGATATTGGACTTCCTAAAGATGCTTATGTGGAGGAGTGGATTAAACAGGCGATCGCTCATCTGAGCACTGAATATAGTCATTGACACTCCTCGCGCCTATTGGTACGAGGATTCTTGCGTCACGGGGATTCCAACGAATTTACCCTCAGCGGCGCATCTTGACCGTATGCCCTACGGCTGCTAGTCCGCGTATTGCGACTACTTGAGCGGCTGCAACATCTCTATCAGTCGTATAGCCGCAATTTGAACAAGTATGAGTACGTTCCGAAAGCTCTTTCTTCCCTGTCTCGGTTTCACAGTTGGGGTAAATCTGACTTGTTTTGCGACTATCTACTTTTTGGAAATAGACATCGCGCTTAAAACAGGTTTGTTCAAGAATGTTGAAGAACTGACCAAAGCCAGCATCCAAGCAATGCTTACCCAGCATCCCCCTGGATAACCCCACAAGATTCAAATCTAGCCTGCGGCAAGCCGCTTCCGCGTCTACAACAAACACCATCCCTGCTGTGTCGCAGATTTGATCAGACACTTTCCTGTGCCAATCCTTACGACAATTGGCAACGTACTCATGCAATGAAGCAACCTTAACCCCAAAATTTTTGGTAGGGCACTGATTTTGACGCACGCTTGAGAGCGAACACTATGTAATAACAATCCGCGTTCTAAAACGTAATTCTCAAATGTGGAAAATTAGTAACTGAACGTAATCTTTCTGGCATGTCCATTAATTCTCTAAGCGCTTGGCAAAGAGTATCGATGACATCATGCATCGAATCAA
>NZ_JABXYX010000239.1 GCF_017982655.1 Brasilonema sp. CT11
CGGGTCAATCTTATATCCTGCATCAGTCTTTTCTACATAGGAAAGACGACCATCTTTTATCGCTCTTAAGATGGACATCTTACTTTTTCCTACTGCTTTTCCTGCCGTCCCAAGTGTAAAATACATCCGTCTCACTTCGTCACATTGTGTAACGAAGTGACTGTAACAATTGGTTAATTTAATAAGTCAAACCTAATTCGCTAATTCAGCATCAATTGACTTTTTCTTTCTTCCGTACCGCTTCTTCGATGTCATCCAGTTAAAGAATTCTCCCCCCTGATTTCCTGATTGTTCTGGGTCATCTTCTAAATGCACAAGGTCATCTTCTTCCTTTTCCAATTCACGGAAAAATGGTCGAAGCTCTCCAAAAACCTCCACCATTCTCACCCCATGCAAAATATCAGTCATCTGGTATAACCAGTCCGGGTCATTTGCTAATTCATCCGACTTCACAGAGTATTTTAATGCTTCTGCTACCGCCGACCTGATAGCAGCATTCTCCCCCTCTGTTCCTTTTTTTGGTTTCACACTCCTAACATCTACATTCGGGTCATAATCAATCTTCAAAGCTTTACGCCAAAGAGCTATCCATTGTTTTTGATTTAAATATTTTTTACCTGAAAAATACCCAGGTGAAACCAACAGCAAAGCATGAAAATGAGGATGAGGATTGCTATCTTTATCCTTCGTAATTTCCAATCCGCGAATTGCCCCTACTGCCGGATAATCCTTGTATCGCTGCAAATTCTTCCATCCAGCACGCATACGACCTAAGCAGTCCTTCAACTCTTTCAGAGACGGGTCTTTTACCGTTAAGGTCAAAAACACCCATCTATAACCCGGATATTTTTTCTCTATCTCCGGTAACACCGAGTAGATACGATACTTCCACTTCATCGATTTACGCCACTGACAGCATGAGCAAAACCTCACTCTACAAAGGTAAGCATGATAAAGCCTTAACTGCATCTCCCCTGTTTCAGCATCGCTAACCCATCCATACTCCAGAATCGGCGCACATTCTGAAATCCGCTTTGCGTACTTACGCTGCCACTCATGCGGTGACTGACTGTAATGGTCTGCTATCCGCTCCGAAAGCTGACGGTGACTATCCCACGGCTTGTCCTTTGAAGAAAAATCTGTTAGGTACTCGACATCTGAAGAATCTTGTCCTAACATAGATTTATAGGCCGCTGATTTTTCACAGCCGGCACGAATAATCATAAAACCCCCTAGTTATTTTGTTGGTGTCGCAACCCAAATTCTAGGGGGTTTTACGTTGAACTGTCAAATCCCATTCAAAGCCTTGTCCCAACTGCCTTTGAGGCACATTCAAAACTGGCTAATTGTTTCTAAGGTATAAATACAAGGAGAAGCTTTGGAATTTTGCCCCGTTTAAACGCGATTCTAGAGGGGTTAAAATCTTTTTAGCTAGTCTGGTAGCCAAGCACCCCCTATCACGTCTCCTACACCCCTTTACGGGGCGCATAGAGGCATTTTAAATATTGACTAGCATTCTTTATTTCTAGATTCAGTTCCTGGCTATCAGCTATCAATTCCTGGGCTGTAGCTATTAGCTCCTTACTCTCTCCCACTAATTGATTACTCTGAGCTATTAATTTCTCACGCTGCTGTTTTAAGCACTGATTGTCATATCTCGGCTGCATAATCTAAATACCGCCTCTGACCGTTTGCCCCATTTAAACACGATTCTAAAGGGGTTAAAAAACAAAGAATTCTAAACTGGCTCGCCACATCCTCCCCCGCCCTGGCATACCCCGCTATCGTTGCCCTTCGGGCTTTTTACATTTGTCTTGCCGGTGCAGTTCATTTTCTCGTGATGCCAACACGCTTACTCGAAGCACCTGCAAGACTGCCGCACCCCCTGCCGTGCCATCGTCCTCCCCCCACTCTTAGGGGGTGCGGCATTGCGCGGCAGGAACAGCACGCCACTTCGCTTCGTTTCGTTTCGCTCGCTACAGCCGCTTCACGGCTTCCGCTTACTCCACTCCACTTCGCTACGCTGTCTTTGCTTATTCCTCCCGCGCCCTCGACTAACGATGACATTTTAGCAGCCCTCTATCCTTTTCCCAGCGAAGCAACGTGCTCGCTCGCCTCAAGAAAAATGCGGTGCAGCAGCTCCTATTTTTCTTGACCCGCCCTGCGCGCGTTGCTGTTCGGGAGGTGTCGGCTCCGAGGGAATATCAGGACTTCCATCTCACCAAGGGAATTAAATTTTTAATGCTTTTTTTTGGTTTCTTTTCGTGAACCGGGAATAGCTCACCATTGTCATCCATCCCGATAGGAAAATTCCACTTTTTTGGATTTGATAACGGAATACGTTCTGATTCGGGAACAGAATTTATCCTATCATTAAATTTTCGGTGTTTTTCTACAATTTCTTCTTCTTCTTTTGTTAACTTATACATCTAAATTTACCTCCTTCATAAATGCTGAAAACTCTCTACTTCGTTAGTCATATTTACCTTTTAATTTAAATAATCATAAATAAATGTAGATATGTTTTTAGCGAGAGTGAGAATTATCGCTTTATAAGCTATTGACGAAATCTCTCGCTGCAATCACCGTATGTGGCGGGCTTTCGTACCAACTTACCAACAGCCGTAGCCCCTCTGGCGATTGAAGAGCACGCTTATAAAACCCTAAAATACCTGCTAAAATTCTATTGAATTTCATCAGATATTTTCCGGCTATGCCGTCGGGTTTTCGCGTGCCAAAGGGCTAAGCCCTCTGGACTCCAATCGCTGACCAGAAAATTCACAGGGTCGCATCATGGCACAGGAAGGACATTATCACCTGAGCGCTAAGATTGTTTCTCGTGGCAAGGGACAAGCTGCCACCGCGTCGGCTGCCTATCGCTCTGGTGAAAAAATCACTGATGACCAGCTTGGAAAAACTTTTGACTACACCCGCAAACAATCCATTTACCAAGCTGAAATTTTAGCGCCTGACAATGCCCCTGACTGGATGAAGAACCGCAGCCAATTATGGAATGCCATCGAGAAAAAAGAGAAGCGATGGGATGCACAGTTAGCCCGTGAAATTGAGTTGAGTATTCCCAAAGAATTGACCCACCGGCAGAAGACCGAGCTAGTACGCAGATTCGTCCAAGAAGAATTCGTCAGCCGGGGCATGATTGCAGACATCGCTTATCACAATTTCACTGGTGAAAATTCCCATAATCCTCATGCACATATCCTCCTCACAATGCGTAAAATTAAAGGGGATGGCTTCGGGGATAAGTGCCTTGAATGGAACCGAAAAGAACTTCTCAAGCAGTGGCGATCTGCCTGGGCTAATCATAATAATCGTGCTCTTCAACAAGCCGGGTTAGATATGCAAGTTGACCATCGCAGTTTTAAAGAACGCGGCATCGAAGACCGTGCACCGATTAACGAATCTATGTCCGTTGCACAGATGCGGAAAAAAGCAGAGAAACATCCGCAGAAATACCAAATGCCAGATAAAGCGAAGGATAATGACGAACTCAAAAAACTTAATCGTGAATTAGCGGACTTAAAACGTCAACTCGCCAAGGAGGAAGAAAGACAGAAACGCGAACAACAAGAAAGAAAGCTGCAGCAGATAACACCCGAAATTAAAAAAAGCAGTCCGACCACACCAGAACTACAATCCACCAGACCGACACATGAAATCACCGAAGACCAACGCGAGTTATTGAAATTCTGGCAGGAGTATCGTGAACGGGAACGAGGTAACCAGCCGAGTAAAGACAAACAAGAAAGAGACTGGGAACCAGAAAGATAAATCTCAATATTTCAAACAATTACCATTTAAGAATTAGGCGGCAATAAGTCACTCAATTCTTCCAGCAACTTCAGTGCTTTATCATACGTCCTTGGGGGTTTACCTGTCGCACTTTGATTTGCCGCTTCTTGCGCCTGGTTGTGCCACTCCGAAATCAACCCCGTCAGTTCCTTAATTATTCCCCTTGCTCTTACTGCCGTTTCTACATCATCCGCTGTGAAACTCACCGGAACCCGTCTTAACTTCGTCGGTTCCCCATATTTCGGCTTACGTCCTGCCCCCTCTCTCGCGCCTCCCCTTGGCATGAGCTTTTACCTCTGTTATGATTTCGTCTTACAATTTCATTATAGCACGAAATCCCCTTCTAGTCATTCTTTTTGAAAACGTACACCAAAATCAAAATGCGAGATTCTTTAGAGACATTCTCCCTTACCAACCTGATTTTTGAACATGAACTTTTACCTCTGTTATGATTTCGTCTTACAATTTCATCATAAGACGAAATCCCCTTCCAGTAATACTTTTTGAAAACGTATACCAAAATCAAAATGCGAGATTCTTCAGAGACATTCTCCCTTACCAACCTGATTTTTGAAAACGTATACCGTAATCAGAAAGTCGCTATTTTCCTAGTAAACAACGACCGAAACCACCCAACGGAACGTCTATCCTCAAGCAAGCCTGCTGCCTGCTGTCGCCAGTAATCCGCTTGCTGCTGCCAGCGGTCACGGTCAGTTCTCAATTCCTCTAACTGCTTTTGTTTATCCTCAATCCTCTGCTGTAACGCCTTTAATCTCTCCTCGTAAATCAAAGCAGAAAAAGATGTTACACCCCGTATCTCATCCTGTAACGCATCGTCACGAGATACATCATTATCTATAACGCTGTCTGTTACAGGCGGAAAAACCCTAAACAACTCCGCCGGGTCAATCTTATATCCTGCATCAGTCTTTTCTACATAGGAAAGACGACCATCTTTTATCGCTCTTAAGATGGACATCTTACTTTTTCCTACTGCTTTTCCTGCCGTCCCAAGTGTAAAATACATCCGTCTCACTTCGTCACATTGTGTAACGAAGTGACTGTAACAATTGGTTAATTTAATAAGTCAATCATTGCTATACCCGTTAAGGGTACGCAGTTCCTGCCCGTTGAGATTCCATAGTCTTACTGTGTTGTCAGCACTACCAGAGGCTATCGTCTTGCCATCCGGGCTGAAGACCACACTTTTGACTGAACTGCTATGCCCTTTAAAAGATCGTAGTAGCTGCCCGTTGAGATTCCATAGTCTTACTGTTTCATCATCACTACCACTGGCAATCGTCT
>NZ_JABXYX010000402.1 GCF_017982655.1 Brasilonema sp. CT11
CGTCACCCGCTATGGTCATGGTTATGGTTCAGGTTACAGCACTTACGGTCGTACTGGCAAAGTTAACCAAGATCAAGGTGCCAAGCAAACCACCGTTCAAAATGGTGCAGCAACCGATGGTTCTTACACTGACCAAGACAGCCGCACCCGCAACAACCAACGTCAAAATGCTCGTTAGTCGCTAGTCATTGATTTGCTGCTTTGGGGTTGCCAAATATTTGCTCAAACTGCAACGCCATACTTTCACCACAACAGATAAGTTTTCAGTTTCACAACACACACACAACTAACAAGGTCAAAAAATTATGTTGAACAAATCTATTGCTTTTGGTTTACTGGCTGCAGGTTTGATGATTGCTCCAACCGCCGCATTCGCAGGTCAATCACAGAATTCTGACCAGTATACTGAGCAAAACGGTGCAGCAGTTAACGGTAGTGCAACAACTCAAACCTCCAAAAGCAACAACCACCAAGTGCAAAATGCAAGAAGCCCTCGCACGGTGGCGAAGCGCTACGGTCATGGTCGCGGTTACACTTACGGTCATTCTGGTAAAGTTAGCCAAGATCAAAATGCCAAGCAAACCACCGCTCAAAATGGTGCTGCAACTGATGGTTCTACCACTGACCAACACAGCCGCACCAACAACAACCAGCGCCAAAATGTTCGCTAGTTATTGATTTGCTGCTTTGGCGTTGCCAAATATGTGCTCAAAATGCAACGCCATACTTTCACCACAACAGATAAGTTTTCAGTTTCACAACACACACACAACTAACAAGGTCAAAAAATTATGTTGAACAAATCTATTGCTTTCGGTTTACTGGCTGCTGGATTGATGATTGCTCCAACCGCCGCATTTGCAGGTCAATCACAAAACGTTGACCAGTATACTGAGCAAAATGGTGCTGCTGTTAACGGTAGTTCTACAGTTCAAACCTCTACAACCAACAGCCGCCAAGTGCAAAATGCAAGAAGCCCTCGCACTAGCGTCACCCGCTATGGTCATGGTTATGGTTCAGGTTACAGCACTTACGGTCGTACTGGCAAAGTTAACCAAGATCAAGGTGCCAAGCAAACCACCGTTCAAAATGGTGCAGCAACCGATGGTTCTTAC
>NZ_JABXYX010000240.1 GCF_017982655.1 Brasilonema sp. CT11
GAAAGTTTTAGCTCAACGTTGCTGTGTTTTATCTGAAATGACGTCGGAAATTTCTGCTCTTACTAACTATCATTGGTGGCCTTCTACCGATACAGGATAAAGGGGGTTATCAATGCGGATTTCGTATGATATGATATCGTTTCCGCTTGAATCTGAATAATTAAAAAACCGCAGAGGCGCAGAGAACGCAGAGGGAGAGAAAGGAGAAATCATTCCGATACAAACGGATTTGATATGAAAAGCGATATCGCCCCACTCCCCAAGTCCCTAAAGGTTATAACTCGCCCCATTCTCAGCTAACCACCGCTTCCTTTCCAAATAATCCGGCACAATACGCTCCACTCTATCCCAAAACTGATTGGAATGATTTGGTTCAATTAGATGCACCAGATCATGAACCACCACATACTCAATCATGGGATGCGGTAGCATCGCCACTCGCCAGTGGAAATATAAATCTCCCTTGTACCCGCACCGCTGCAATCACCTGCTGACGGTGCGCGGTGACATATCTCTCTAATTCAACAATTAAGCCATCCTTAAAAATTCCTAACACCAAACTTTGACATTTTTCATTTGTCAACACCGCACGTGCAACATCCAAACGCTTTACCAATTCCTTTTTTAGCGTCCTCAATTTTGCCTTAGCTTCCTTCAGTTGCTTGGTAATTTCCTTTAATGGTTCTAGTTGTGTTTCAATCTCAGCAATTTCTACTTCAGTCTGCTTAATCAACGTCTCAATCTCAGCAATTTTATCTGCATTCAATAACGGCGACTTCTTTAAAATCTTGAGTTCCTTCTTCGGCTCTTTAACCAAATTTTTCAGATGCTTAAGCTTTGTGTCTAATTCCTTGACAATATTAACCGCTTCTGGTTCTTCCTCACCTTCTTCCCCAGCTTCCGCCTCCGCTTCTTCTGGGCGTTCAAACGCTTCTTTCTGCTGTTCTAATTCGGCAATACTCGCCTCAGCAGAAAATAAATGGCGTTCTAATTGTGGCAAGGTGAGTTTACCCATAATTGATGCTTTTTGCTCTTGCTCAATGTTTTGTCAGTATATCTCTAGCCGCGTTCTCCATGCGTGCTGTATGGATACACCACAGAACATTGCCCTAAATAGCCAGTCTTGCTTACCAACGTTTGCTCTTAGGCGTTCCTGAGAAGATAGCTCATATTTGGAAAGAGCAAATGTTGATAGAAGCAAGTCAAGTGGGTGCAACAGAAGATAAGCGATCGCTCCTTTGGGGCACCCCCTGGCAACTCATTCAGGATGCTGGCTCTCAACTCCTGTACTTATTTCCTTGTTTTCCTGACCTCAACAAGATTTCGCGATGTTGGTCTTGGTTAAAGTTTTGATAAAGTCAGCGTTTAATTACGTAACTGAGTTGATTCTTGCCAATTTAGTTGGTACTATGAATTTAACCAAAAATTATGCATATATAGTCCGGAAACCAGCATAGTCTACCTCTGCAAAATATTAATAAAGCAGACATTTATTTAGTGTATTACACCAGTGCTTTATCTGCTCAACAAATTTCACCAAGTCTACAGATAGTGGAATTGCCAGATAGCTTAAAAGTCCAAGCTGACTATGGTTTTACACTACTCAAAGGTGCGAGTTCTGCTATGTTCACAACTAGCTAATTACATCCTTTCGCCAGATGGACAACAAATACAGGCAAAGTATGGATTTAGTAGTGCGAAGTCTGTTCCCTAACCTCAAGGAGTTGGTGGAATTTTACTTGCTGTGAATGTAGCTTTTGCACTGAAGAAAAAACAAGCATCTGCCAAAAAGCAATTAGTTAAAGTAGGCTTTGGAGCGCCACAGTTAGAAAATCAATGAATTTTGTTTTATTTGGAAACAAGCTGTTAGTCAACCCAACGAGAAAACAAACAATGAATAAGCTAACTATCTTTCCCTTCTTTTCTCAAGCAATGACCAAGATTGGTACAACCTTGATACTAGGACTTGCATCTAGTCTGTTGCTTTCGGGTCCCATCCATGCAGCCACCCTTGGCACTAACTTGATCGTGAATGGCGATGCAGAACAAGGGCAAGGAGATCCAATCGGTAATGCTGTTGGGGCTGATATACCTACTATCCCTGGCTGGACTACTACAGGTAGTTTCAGTGTAGTAAAGTACGGGGCAACAGGTTTTAACTTTACTAACCCCTTAGGCAATGTAGTGAGCGTTACTCTTCCTGGTACTAATGTTCCCGGACCAAGCGATCGCGGAGCAAATTTATTCTTTGGCGGTGCTGATCGAGCCTCGTCCAGCGCTTCGCAATTAATCAATGTATCCGATCTAGCTTCAACTATTGATGCAGGTCAAGGTACATTTAACTTGAGCGGTTGGTTGGGAGGATATGGCACAGATGAAGATAGCGCATCACTAAACATTAGTTTTCTTAATCAAGGTAAGCAGTCTCTGGGTATAGCTAGTATTACTGCGCCGACACCCGCGCAAAGAAACAACACCACAGGCTTATTTTTGCAGTCAGCTAATGGCTCTGTACCTGTGGGTACACGTCAAATCAATGTACTGCTGAACGCCAATTATGTAAGAGGGCGGGTAAACGACTCTTACGCAGATAATCTTTCGTTAGTAGTTACCAAACCTGTTCCAGAACCCCTCACGATCTTAGGCTCAGTTGCAGCACTAGGATTTGGAGCCATATTCAAAAGACAGCATTCAAAAAAGCTGCAAGCGCAAAAAGTTTACAGAGAAATAGCTTAACTTCTGGAGTTTAGACTAAAGGCAAGCGATTGCCCAGAGGGCAGACGCCTTTGGCGTATCGCAACCCAGCCTTGCTTTATTACGCATATAAAAGTTTACCTAATAAAGCAAGTTGAAACTTTCCTAAAAAGAAAAAGCGCTCAGTGTGCTTCTACCCATTAATTGACCAAAATGTGAACCGTAACCTGACCAAAAGTTAAGGTTATATTAAAGCTTTCAGCGATGTCAAGTTCCTAACATCTGCAAATTGTGCAAAGTCGCGTACATTCCTCCTTGTTCCAGCAACTGTTCATGACTTCCCTGTTCTATTAATTCTCCGCGCTTGAGTACGAAAATTCGATCCACATCACGAATGGTGGACAAGCGGTGAGCAATAATGATCGCAGTACGTTTTACTAACAGTTTGTCTAAAGCTTCTTGGATCAAAGCTTCCGTTCCTACATCCAGACTAGCTGTTGCTTCATCCAGTACCAAAATTTCTGGTTTGCGAATACTAGCACGAGCAAATGCTAAGAGTTGCTTTTGACCGCTAGAAAGGTTTGTACCTCGTTCTCTAAGTTGAGTATCATAACCTTGAGGCAGTTGTTCAATAAACTCAGCAATGTTAGTTTTCTCTGCTGCTTGTTGAATTTGCTCAAAACTGTAGCTATCTCCTAAGGTAATGTTGCTTTTGACATCACCAGCGAACAAAAAGCCTTCTTGCAAAATCACCGCCATGTAACGCCGCAGTTCTGCTTGAGGGATTTCTCGGATATCTATACCATCTACCAAAATGCGTCCTTGGTTGGGTTCGTAAAGGCGACACAAAAGACGGATAATAGAACTTTTACCCGCACCTGTGGGACCTACTAACGCGACTTTCTCACCAGGATGAATGGTAAAGTCCAAATCTTTGATCACATAATCATCATCTTTGTACGCAAACCAGACGTGTTCAAACCGGATTTCTCCCAATTCAGGTTGGGAATTTTCGATTGGGAATTCCGAATTATCAGTTATTTCATTTATGTAACCCAAGCGAGAATCCAAAATTGAGAATCTGGGATTAGCGCGATCGCGTATTTCTATCGGTTCATCCAAAACTTCACTCACGCGTTCTATCGCGGTGAAACCAGCTTGAATAACAGTGAATTTTTCCGCAAACTGTTGTAACGGATCGAATAAGCGCTGGGCATATAAGATGAATGCAGATAAAATACCAAAAGTCAAGCTTTGTTGCAGTAGTAAATAACCGCCCACCCACAAAACGCCTGCAATGCCAATCAGGGCAATCCATTCAAGGGTTGCGGAAACTGCTGACTCATAAAAGATAGTCTGATCTACATCGTTGATGTAACGTTCATTTTCAAAACGAAACAACCCTGCATTGAATTTTTCTCGTCGAAACAATTGTACGACATTGATGCCAATGATATTTTCTTGTAACTGAGAATTCAGTCCAGAAAGTTCTTCTCTTGCCTTATAGTTTGCTTTGCGGTATTGCTTTTGTAAGTAGACTATAATACCTGTTATTGGTACCAGAACCATCAATAGCAAAAAAGCAAGTTGCCACTGCATAGAAAACATAAAGCTGAGAATCACCAGCATAGAAAATAAATCTGACACAATGCCTATAGCTCCAGTGGAAAAAACATCTCCTAATACTTCCACATCACTGGTGAGCCGGGTGATTAATTTTCCTACGGGTGTTATATCAAAAAAACGCACGGCCAAGGATGTGACATGATGAAACAAGTCTCGACGAATTTCAGCAGTGATTTGCTGACCTAGCTTTTGTACCAAATAACCTTGAAAACCTGTAAATATCAGTCGTACACTTACCGTTATCAGCAACAAGACTTCGATGATATTTAGCCCTTGTGACAACGGACGATTTCTGAGAAACTCATAGGTGCTTGGTTCTTGGCGAATCAGGGAGATAACTTGTCCAATAAGCAGTGGTTGCACAGCATTAGCAACCGCTATTGGCACCAACAGTAACATAGCAAGCGCTAGCAATCGCCCACGACGGCGGGCATAAGGTAGTAGACGCAAAAATAACCGCCAGTCATTTTCACGCCGACGGTAACCTGTGTCAGATTTTTTCCGAGGTTTGGAGGTGCTCATCATAAGAGCATTATATTAATTTTTACAACCTAAAGTGTTCGCATTTCTACCCTCAATACTTTAGAGAGACTTTACCTTTAGATCTCGTCTGGATTGAACGATGTCAACGCACTAAAGAAAGAATGTAGCGGTTATTTAGATAAATTTTGTGGATAGAGGTTTGGATGTCAAAGTAAAACAAAAGGGTGTTGCTCCATATCGCAACACCCTTTTGTTGTTAGTTGAAATCAAATCCTGGCATCGAGCTATTGTCGCAGACAGCTACCCATCT
>NZ_JABXYX010000045.1 GCF_017982655.1 Brasilonema sp. CT11
GGCAGTAAGGGTTCGAGGATTCTCCACTCTTCGTCTGTGAGGCTGCTAGAGTATGGCATAACTACTGTTTACAACTTTTGCGGTCACTTTACTTCAACACACTAAAAGATGTCAAATGGGTTCTATATATCTTTCGTTACTTTTCATTAAAGCAGATGAACGGTATAAGAATTAAAGAGGAACAATTGCACCTTCTTACCGTCGCACAAATCACTTTCCACTCGGAATATGCCTACTGACAGGTTTAAAAAGAGCTAGAAACAATCTCAGTAACAGCACGTCTCATAGATTAAGAACTCATACATTAAGAAAAAGAACAAAAGGACTTTACTATGAGTCAATTTCATCGTTGGAAAACAGGAAGCGCTGCACTGATGGCAATGGCAATAACAACAGGTTCCATTGCACCCATGTTTATGTTTGCTCCTGCTTCTGCACAAGTAATCTTTAATGGTCAAAGAACACAAACACCATCAGGAAGAGTTTCAATTCCTGCTGGATTTACAGTGCCAATGACATATGACAAAGATAAAATTGTTGTCACTCCTGATGAAACGACACGTATAAAACTGAAAGTCGCAAGAAACCTTGTAGACAGTTCACGAAATGTGTTAATTCCTGAAGGAAGTGAAATTGAAGGACAATTGCAACCAATCACCAGAAATGGTCAAAAAGGTACTTATTTTGTCGCTCAAGAGTTAATACTTCCTAATGGTGAACGACAGTCTATTAGTGCAACTTCTCGGGCTATAACCAGAAAGGAAACAATTAGTAAAGGAGGTAGAACAGATAAAATAGTGCAAGATGCTGCGATTGGTGCAGGTGCTGCTAGTGTGATTTCATTGATAACAGGCGATCGCAAAATTCAAGCGATCGAACCTATACTTGGTGCAGGTGCTGGTGCAGCAGCAAGTGTTCTACTTAGACGTAAAAACACTGAAGTTATCGTTATTGAACCCCAAAGAGGAGATTTGGATCTCACTCTACGCTCTAGTTTGTTTGTATCCCGTGGTTACTATTAGGCTTCTCCTAATTTAGGTCGTGAGTTCTATCTGTTTGCAATACAACTGCTCCAAAGGGGCAGGGTGCTTTACCCAATTGCCCTCACACTACCAAGGGGCTGCCAGAAGAGCAACCCCTCCTCTTCCTGGAAAGGAAGACGAAGTAAGTCAACAACTTTAAAGTTAAATCCGAAAGAAAGCAACCTGCTAGTAAATGGTCTAGCTTCTAACTGTATTAATTTAAAAGCGTGACAGATGAGGATATTGCGTGTGATTGGGCAAAGCCGCGATATCGCTTATTCTAATTTATGTAAAATTTATCATTTTTCTGCAACTATTTTATCGATCGCACGTCTTACGATTACATAGAAATCAGGAGCATCCCAATTTTCCAAAAGTCTTCGTCCGCCACGTTCAAAGCAGGGTGTCCAGAGGGCATAAGTAACGTAGTGAGTGTAAGCACCAGGAGGGTTTTCCTCCTGGTGGCGAAGAGCGTGAGTGCAAAGTGCAGGCTGAGGAGATACCCCAAGGGGGAACCCAAAGGGTAGAGCACAGCAATCATCCTTTCTGTGAATTTACACATTTGGGATGCTTCGGATAAATCGTTTTAATTGGCGAAACATTTAGGAAAATAAATAAACTAATGCGCATCTACCGTTGCGTATTTATTTGTTAAGGCAGTCATGAGTCATTTGTAATAACAAATGACATAGACGGGACTGGTTATGAACTGAATAAAATTCAAAGGGTGAAAGAAGAAAGATGAAAATTGAAGTGATTTACACTTCATTCTTTATCCTTTAATGACTCTTTTAGCTGAACAAAAGAATTAACCGAAACACTTTTTTTTGGAATAATTTCAGCCAAAAGTAGTCCATTTTACAAACAGAAAATAGCAGGTTGTGTGGGGAGTAAAAATATAATGTTTGGTCGCTTTCGTTGGCAATCTGGATGTGCTGCATTCATGGTTTTGGGCATAACAACAGGAACTATCGCACCTCTAGTGATACCCACAGCATCTTTTGCCCAAACAAATTTTACTGACGTTCAATCTAACTATTGGGCAGCAGAATTTATTGGACAACTGGCACAGCGAGGTATTATTGCTGGCTTTCCAGATGGCAGTTTCCGCCCAGAGGAACCAGTCACACGTGCTCAATTTGCTGCCATGATTGGCAAAGCTTTCCGAAAAGCACCAGAACGGCAGGCAGTCGGATTTTACGATGTGCAAAGCAATTATTGGGCATCGAGTGCGATTCAGAATGCATACACCACTGGTTTTTTGTCTGGATATCCTGGCAATCGTTTCGAGCCTAACCAAAATATTCTCCGCGAACAGGTTTTAGTTTCTCTCTCTAACGGTTTAAATTACAACGTTAGCGGTAACACCGACAGCATCTTACAAAATTACAACGACGCTTCTAACATTTCTAGCTATGCCCGTACCCCTATTGCTGCAGCTACAGAGAAGCAAATTGTTGTCAACTATCCTAATGCTAAATTCCTAAGTCCCAATACAACTGCAACTCGGGCACAAGTAGCAGCTTTTCTCTACCAAGCACTCGTGAGTTTCAATAAAGCCGCAACAATCAACTCAGCCTACATTGTGACTTTTGCCGAACCGACTCTATCAAAACCAGTAGGCGAACCGACTCCATCAAAACCAGTCGCGGTGACAATTCCTGAAGGAACTGTTATTCCTATAAGGTATGAAAAAGCACAAAAAATTCTTGTGACTAAGGATGAAACTGCACCTTTAACTCTGACTGTGGCGCAAAACGTTGTCACTGATAAAGGAAATTTGCTCATTCCAGCAGGTAGTCAAGTGGTTGGTGAGCTTCGTCCCGTCAAAAACAAGGGTGGTTCTCAATTCGTTGCCCAAAAACTCGTTTTAACCAACAATGGTCAAGAGTATCCAATCAATGCGACTTCTGAAGTGATTACTAAGACCGAAACTATCAAAAAAGGCACCAATACACAAACAATTCTTAGGAATAGTGCACTTGGCGCAGGCGCAGCGGCGGCGGTTTCGCTTGTAATTGGCGATAAGGCTATTAGTGCTGGAGAAGTTCTGGGGGGGGCTGCTATTGGTGGATTGGTTGGTCTGTTCTTTGGTAAAAAGAGTGTTGAGTTAATCGCCATTGACCCGAACACTGACCTACAAATGACTATTGGTGAAAACTTTCAGATTTCGTTGAAATAGTTAGTAATCAGGACTTACTAAGCAACAGGTAACCAAATAATAAAAGTCGTTCCTGGTGCATCAGGTGATGAGCTAAGGGAAGTTAAAGCAGGGCTAAAAACTTGTATTTCGCCCTGCATTTGTTGTATGAGCTGTTTGGCAATTGATAATCCTAATCCCGTGCCAGGAATTTCGGTTTGAGCTTGAACACCTCGGTAATGACGCTCTCCAAGATGCTGTAAATCTTGTGGTGGAATACCAGGACCAGTGTCACTAATGGCAATTCCCTGAAAATGAAGTTTTTCTTGTCTGGTCTGGATCAAAATTTTGCCGCCAGTGGGAGTGTATTTTAAAGCATTGTCAATGATATTGCTGAGTACTTCTCGTAATGCTTTGGTGTTAGCACGTACTAGAGGTAAGTTACGGGGAATTTCGGATATGAGTTGTAAATTTCTTTCTTGAGCAATAGCTCTGGCTGATACTAACAATGGTTCCAAGATATTTAATACAGAACAATTAACTTCTTTCTCTCCTGCACCGGGCAACAAGAGTGGTGCTGTGAAGTCTTTTTGTACGTTTGCTTCCACAAGCACTTCTTTTTGCGGTAACGTTAATGGGTCTAAATCTTCTGCACTCAAGTCAATAACTTCATCCAACTGTTGCAATAATTCTTTGAGGCGATCGCTTTCCCGCACAATACTAGTTGCTACCTCGCGGTTAGCATCGCCTGGTCGCAGTCGCTTCAGCAACAGTTTGCCAAAGGTACGCAATGCTGTTAATGGGTTACGAAGCTGATGCAATAAATTATCTAGTAAATCTTGCTGTTTTTCTTGAAAAATTTGTTGTTGCTGCAATTGCTGGTGCAACCATGCTCGACGCTGATCCAAAATACAGGCAAGGCATAGTGTTTGGGCAACTCGTTCTATTTGACTCCTTTCTTGTTCATTCCATACTCGGTCTTCTCTGACTGTGACGAGCAACCCCATCATCACATCTTCATGAACAAGAGGTAAAACAATTTGGTCGCCTTTGAATAAATATTCTTCTCCCTCTGTTGAATGCGGTGGTGCTGTATCTCCTGTGGTACTTTCTTGCGATCGAGCGGGAAAATCCTCTGCTGCTTTCAATAACCGAAGGTTATTGCGGTTGTGTTTCTGGTTGAACACATCACCTGTACGAGAATACAGTGTTTTATCCAAGGTGACAGAGGCGGAACGATACGAAGCCCAATTAGGATTTGAGATAGGTATTGAGGTGGGCAATACCAAAGCACTAGCTAAGTGCTGTTCCACTGCTGTTTCTGGATAAACTACCACAGGAATCAGCTTCGCTTCACTTGTCGAAGCCTCTATGAATTCTTGCGTTAAATAAACAACGCTCAAAGATGCTTCCAGCCCTTGAGCTAACAGTGCCAATTGCTCTCGGCATAGAGCAACAAACTCAGAACTGGTAGACATTAACATTTCTCAGTCCTTGTTTTAAATGACAGACTATACGGACGAAAAGAAACAAAAGTTGGCTTTTCCTATTTAACAAAGCTTAACTGAATCTTGCAACTAACAGTTCGTTCCAAGGAATTATATTGTTCAACGCTTCTGGTTTTTATACAAAAAAATAAATTAATCCGATTGTATCAAAAGGTTAAAAACTATTGAATTTTTGAACTAGAACTTTTATAATTACGACGGATTTTGTAGCTATCACTACAATCTATCGCTTGTTAGAGGAGGTAAGGAAGGTTGGCAAGAAGACGCAAGAGAAAGAGTCGTCGTCGCCAAGAAGGGCGGCGAATTTTAGAGCATGTGCCTCAATTTAGCATTGAAAGCGGTGAAGATAAGCCTGTGACAGCAGCTAGAAAATTCATTCAAGCTGAGGGAATCTTGCCACCCGCTTTGCTACTTGTAAAGCGAAACGAACACACAACAGACCGTTATTTCTGGGCTGAAAAGGGGCTGTTTGGAGCTCAATATGTTGAAGAAAATCACTTTTTATTTCCTAGCCTGAGGGTACTCGAAGCCCCTCCAGCTCAGGAGTCACTGGCTGTTGCTAGTCGTTGAACTAACATATGGTGATCATAGAGTTTGAATTTAGCTCCTGACAACCATTAAGAACCGAAATTGCTAGTTTTTTTTTTAGTTTCATTTTTTTTTAAGAATGTAGCTGACTTGCCAGTGTTAAGCTAGCAATTTTGTCTTTAAGACTATCAACTTTAATCAAACTTTGTGTTTGTATAAGTTGAGTATTAGGTGTGAAAACGTACGTGAGAGTGAGGATACAGCGAACCTGTTCTGATCAAAGCTTTGGCACGCAGCTTCAAGCGATATAGCTTTTTTCTACAACTTGTGGAGAAAAGCTACAGATCTGGAGTCGTTTTACCTCCTCTCTCTATTCCATTTCTTATTCTTAAAAGTTTTGATACTCCCTGGGCTATCCAAATTTCGCTGTCGCCGCCTGCGGCGCGGCTACGCCTAACATTTGGATTCAGCCTTGGGATTCTAGGCTAAACCTCGTAGCTTGCTCATGCAGCGATCAAGGGCGGCATGAGTAGAAGTCACTAATTCTTACGCACGTGACTTCGGGACTGCTTGTCCCTAGCTTGTTTTACAAGATTTGAGATGTTAATAGCTTCAAAGATTAAACCACTTTCTAGAGCCAGAGTGCTTCTGTTGGCAAGATTCTACAGTTTTCTGTAGCCTTATATTGAGTTTTGGACTTACGCAAAAATCGCTCAATCAACTTAATTTATCGTATCTCCTGCACCAGACGCTCTTGCAACGCGTAGCGTGCGCATGCGGCACATACCGCCAAGACCAAGACGCCTTAGACGCGTTTGCGCAGCGCCCCCTTAGGGGCTAGCGGTGAGACAGCGCTGCAGGAGGTGAGACCAGTGCTGCGGGAGGGTTTCCCGACAGCCAGGCATCTGGCGAACCCGAAGGGGTTTCCCGACAGAGGCGACTGCGGAGCGCGCAGCGGAACCGGAGGTTCTCCCCGGAGGGCGTGCCGATAGCCGTAAGGCGTGGCGTCAGCCATAGGCTAGAACGCCAAGAATTGGTAGAGTGTGCCTAAGTCCTAGAATTGGTATTAAAGCTAATACAAATAATGCTAAGACAAGAGTCTAGCATCAGGGTAGTTGCTGAGGGGGGTGGCTTTCATCTGTCCCTTACTTGGGAAGAGTTTTTAGCCAGCCGTCCTCATAACAGCTATTGCGAACTTTTTAATCCCAATGTCCTTTGTAACTCGATGATTTCATCTCGATGGGCTGTTAGTGTTATTTGAGTTGGAGAGTGTTGATCGCTTTCGTCGGCTGTTTCTACCTTCAGCGACACCTTTTCAAGTTTGGCGGCTTTGCGCCAATAAAAAACACCACTCAAAGGTGATATCAGCACCATCCCAAGAAAAACTGTACTGAGGTTGGGAAAAACTAGAGACAAAACCAGTGATAGACACACAAGACCAATAGCTGCTAAAACTGTTAAAAACACAGCTAAAAACCAGCTTGGTCTAACAATGCCTTCAAAAGTTACCTGGTTTTGTTTCGGATCGACCGCTGCTACTCGGTAAGACCGTGTTTGAAAATACTCCTTTAATTGAGGCATTAAAGTAGCTTCGTCTTGCTCGCAAACCAGTTGTGTGGTTTTTGTACGATCTTTGGTAGAGGCACGAATAAAGAAAAATAGCCCAACCGATAATAAAAAAGTGAGCAGCAACGTGGATGCTAGAGTAGCAGTATCCATAAACTAAATTATGAGTGTTTCACAGGAGGTGATTTATTCATTATGAATTATTCGTTAACTTGTTCTCCCGCTTATGTACTGTTGCCATAAGCGAGCTAAATCCTGTGCTTTAAATTGCCATTCTGGAGAGACTTGGTACATTCGCCTGGGACGTCCCCGTCCTTCCAGCTTTTTCCAGTACCCAGTAATTGCTTTCTGGTCTTCGAGAAATTTAATTGCACTGTAAAGCACAGTATCTGAAAGCCGATAGGTTGGATATTCAGTTTCCAGTCGTTGAATCAACTCCGTTCCATAGGATTCGCTTTGTGACAAAAGGTACACTATATAACAAACAGCGAGTTCCTGACAAAGGTAAGTTGGCGGAGGATTTTCAAAGAAGTGATATATATCCTCAAGTTTCATGGTTAATTAATGACTAAAAATGCCTAAGGGTCGAGCTGACAATCAGAAAAAAACAGTATATAATACTACACTACTGAAATGAGTACATAGCACTGCTTAGGCCGGATCACCAAAGGGTAAAAATAACATGAGACAGATTTCACACTTTATTAAAGTGGAACCGATGCACCAACTCTAGGGATACAAATTTTTGTATCTCTACCCAAGCTTCTGACATTGTATTGAGGAGCGATTTTACAACGGCTATGCTCCAATCTTTAGTGTTAAGTAATGCCAAGGGCATTAAGGATTGCTTAAGCATAAAATACCGTCTAAGCAATTTTAAAGGGAAAATGCGGTATTTATGTAAAACTTAATCAAAACTTTGCTAGACAGTAATTTTCCTATAGTTTTTGCTTAAAGATTAAGCAAAATATCATATTTTTTTCAAGCATTGTGAATAGTGGACACACTAAAAAAAGTTTAAAGTACGGAATTTGTTTACTAGAAATACTTTTATCACACTTACTAAGTATGATAGTAAATTTATCAAGCCCTCAGCACAAATGGTGATCAGTATGTCAGATTTGTCTACACTCCGGACAATTGCCCAAGTATTTCGCCTTACAGGATGGATTAGCTTCTGGATTCAATTAGTGCTAGGTGTTGTTTCCGGGGTTATTTTGCTGTTCGCAGTCTTTAGTCAGAGAGGTGCCAATACTAGTAGTAACCCTGGAACTGGGTTTGGCGCTATTTTTGCCGTTGCTGGGCTTGTTGCCTTAGCAATAGGTATCTATATAGCTTTCCGTTACACCAGACTTGGCAATCGACTAGAATCCTCAAATTCTAATAACCGCCCGCGCAAAGTTGAAACTGTTCAAGTTGTACGCTTTGCAATTGTGGTGCATTTAGTAGGAATGCTGGTGACTCTGTTGGGAGCGCAAATAATTGTTGGGACTCTAGTCACAAAGTCATTGACTTTACCGCAATTGGGTGCCGGAGTAATCACCCAGATCGACCCTAGCCGCAGTATCCAACCCTTAGACATGTTTGTTGTCCAAGCAAACACGAATACGGTTACAGCCCATTTTGGGGGGCTTGTCGCGTCAATTTGGATACTCTACCGCATCTCCAAACCTCAGTCTGAGCGTAGTTCCTAGTTGATCATTCTTTGTTCACTTTGGATTGCTGAAATGACCAACTACTCATTATTTGAAGAATTTTGCAAAAATTTTTCAAATAATTTTGCGAAAGTGCAAATGCTTAAGTTGAATCTTACTACAGAGTGACTTAGATAACCATTTTACTTTTGAGTGATATCAAAGTACACAAAAAAACTAAATTAAAGTTTTTTCTATACAACTCTTATGAAAAATCATCAAACATGGACATTTGCCGTACAAGTTTTCTTTAGTACTGTAGTGCTTGGGTTGTGTACTTTCAAGCTGATTGCTAATAAACCTCAGGACAACCAAGCACTTTACTGGGGTGGCTTAACAGGCATACTTGGCTATTGGCTACCGGCACCGACAAATTCTAAAAATGAGGAGCAATTTTCGCTGGGGAGTCCGTACAATACCAACAAGACAACCAAGAGTGTTGTAGTTGAGCACTCACAAAAAAGTCAAGAGGCTGTTGCTGTAACCAAGACAGATGAATGATTCACCAGAATGAACTCAACCGGCGTTGCCTGTTCCTTGTGTTTTTTCAAGAAAGTATGAAGTAGAGAGGTATTGGTAAGTTCACTTTATCTTTACAGATCATTGACTTTTTCCCGCTATTTAGTTTTTGCAGTTGTCACCAGTCGGAAGTACTATATTTTGAAGTGTTAACTCTAAAGAAAATACTAGGCTAAAAACTAGGATAGATCTGTGCTGGACATTAAATTAATAAGGGACAATCCACAATTGGTTCAGGAACGGTTGAAGACTCGTGGTGGTGACTACGATATTCAACCGCTTTTGGAGTTGGATAAACAGCAACGCGAATTGGAAGCGAAGCGAAATCAACTGCAAGCACGCAGTAACGAAATAGCGAAATTAATTCCGGAAAAAATAAAAGGTGGTTGCAACCCCAAAGGACCAGAAATTCAAGCGTTGCGTGATGAAGGTAGTTCTGTCAAAGCTGAGATTGGCAAACTGGAACCTCAAGAAAAAGAGCTATCAGCCAAAATCGAAGAACTTTTACTCACACTTCCTAACTTACCAAGCGACTCTACACCTGTTGGTAAGAGTGAGGAAGATAACCCAGAAGTGCGTCGTTGGGGTGATGAGTTTCTTCCCCAAAATCCAAACATTATTCCTCACTGGGAAATTGGCGAGAAGTTGGGTATTCTTAATGTTGAGAGAGCTGTAAAAGTCGCACAAAGTCGCTTTATCACCCTGATAGGTGCTGGTGCGAAGTTGGAGAGAGCATTAATCCAATTTATGCTTGATCGCCAGATAGACGCAGGGTATGTGGAAGTCATTCCCCCATTTTTGATTAATACCGAGTCTATGACAGCTACGGGTCAATTGCCCAAGTTCGCTGAAGAAAGCTTTAAATGTGCGGCGGATGATTTGTGGCTTACGCCTACGGCGGAGGTTCCTGTAACCAACCTCTATCGTGGTGAAACTCTCAATTTTGAAGATTTGCCTATTTACCACTGTGCTTATACTCCCTGTTTTCGCCGAGAGGCTGGGAGTTATGGACGGGATATGCGGGGACTGATTCGACTGCATCAATTCAACAAAGTTGAACTCGTGAAGTTTGTACATCCCAGCACTTCTAGTGAGGAACTGGAAAAATTGCTAGGCAATGCAGAAGCAATTTTACAGGCGTTGCAGCTGCCTTACCGAGTCATAGAATTATGTACTGGGGATATAGGATTTCACTCAGCGAAAACCTACGATATAGAGGTTTGGCTTCCTTCTTCTGGAAAGTACCGAGAAATTTCCAGTTGTTCCAATTTTTTGGACTATCAAGCGCGACGCGGGCAAATTCGCTTCAAAGAAAGTGGAAAGAAAGGAACCCAACTGGTGCACACTCTTAATGGTTCAGGACTGGCTGTGGGACGTACAATGGCAGCGATTTTAGAAAACTATCAACAAGAGGATAGAAGGGTAAGGATACCAGAAGCGCTGCAACCTTACATGGGACGCGAAGTACTTTAAGAAGAACACAGAACACAGAACACAGAATATCCCACTGATTTCATCCGTGGGATTTAACAAAATACGAAAGTGTCGATTGACTCGTAATTCGTAATCACTAGAGATTACGGATTACTGATTAATTTCACTATTCTTCAATTTGACCGACACGACGAATGTTGATAATGTCGCTCAGTTTTTTGATTTGAGTAAAGATCTGTTCGAGTTGTGGTCGATCGCGTATCTCAATTCCCAAGTCAATCAATGCTGGTTGACTTGTCGCTGTTTTTACCTGAGCATGACGTACGTTGATCCCGTGGTCACTTAAGCGTGAGAGAATATCTTTTAGGATTCCGACGCGATCAAGAGCCTCAATCTGAATATTAACAGGATAAGTCGTAGGACGAGAGTAGATTTCGCCTGGTGAGTTCCAATGGACTGGTACGAGGCGATCGCACTCTACACTCTCCAAATTCTGACATCCTTGGCGATGAATCGAAATGCCTCTACCTCGTGTGACAACACCAATAATCGGTTCTCCAGGAAGAGGAGTGCAACACTTAGCCAGATAATGCACTAATCCTTCTACCCCAACTATCGGTGAGTCAGTTGTGCGTGATGTTCCTGGCGCAACATCTCGTAAACCTTTGGTTGTTGAGGCTAATTCTTTCGTAGGAACTGGAGGTGCATCTGTAGCAGGTTGTTGCGCCTTTACGACTTCTCGCCAACGGTTGAGTACTAAATTCAGCGTTACTTCGCCATAACCCAAAGCCGCGAGTAAATCTTCCATAGAATGATAGTTACATCGCTCTGCTACTATCTGCATGGGTTGCGACTTAATCAGGTTTTCAACACCTGATCTCCCCAATTCTTTTTCCAACAATTCCCGCCCACGGGCAATATTTTCTTCCCGGCGCGATCGCTTGTACCACTGCCTAATCCGATTTTTCGCCGCCGAAGTTCTGACAAAATTTAACCAATCTAAACTGGGATGACCGTTCTTTTGCGTCAGAATCTCTACAATATCACCATTTTGCAGTCGTGTTGAAAGTGGCACCATCCGCCCATTTACCTTTGATCCTGCACAGTGGTTCCCAACTTCTGTGTGAATACGATAGGCAAAATCTACGGTTGTGGAACCAGGATTTAAAGCAACCAAATCTCCCTTAGGTGTGAAAACATAAACATCATCTTCAAATAAGTTATCCTTGATGCTTTCCAAATATTCTTGAGCATCCTTGAGGTCATTCTGCCATTCCAGCAGCTGCCGCAACCAGGTAAACTTCTCATCTGATGGAGTCCAGTGGATAATATTGGAGCCTCCTGTTTCTTTATACTTCCAGTGAGCTGCAATTCCATACTCGGCGACGTGGTGCATTTCTATTGTCCTGATTTGCACTTCCAGAGGACGACCCCACGGACCTATAACCCCAGTATGCAACGATTGGTAACGGTTAGGTTTAGGTAAGCCTATGTAATCCTTGAATCTACCAGGAATTGGACGGCAAACATCATGAACAATCGCTAAAGCACGGTAACATTCCTCATTGCTATTGACAATAATCCGTAGTGCTGCTAAATCATAAATTTCGTGAAACTCTTTGTTTTGTCTGTGCATCTTCAGGTAAATGCTGTAGAGGTGCTTCGGACGTCCACTCATGTCGAGACACTTGATCCCCGCTTCCTCTACCCGAGTCCGTAAAGTTTCGGCAATTTTTGTCAATCTCTCTTGCCGCGCCGTTCGTTTTTCAGCGACATACTCCTGAATTTGCCGGTAAGCTTCTGGTTCTAAGTACTTAAAAGCGAGATCTTCGAGTTCCCATTTTATGTGCCAGATCCCCAAGCGATTAGCCAGGGGAGCAAAAATTTCTCGTGTTTCCAAAGCAATTGCGCGGCGTTTTTCATCACGAAGGAATTCCAAAGTCCGCATATTGTGGAGACGATCTGCTAACTTCACCACAATCACTCGGATATCTTGCGCCATAGCCAGAAACATTCTGCGAAAGTTCTCTGCTTGGCTTTCGGTTTTACTTTTGAAATTAATTTTAGAAAGCTTTGTCACACCTTCTACTAAGAGCTGCACTTCTTTTCCAAAGCGCTGTCCAATCTCTTCAATTGTGACATCGGTATCTTCGACTATATCATGGAGAAAGCCAGCTGCTATCATGTCAGCACTGCCGCCTAAGTCTCTCAAAATTCCAGCAACAGCAACAGGATGACAAATGTATGGTTCTCCTGACTTACGGTACTGACCTTCATGTAACTGATAAGCAAATTCAAATGCTTGACGAATTAAAGCCATGTCGCTTTGCCTTCGGCCATCTTCAGTTTCTGTGCCTACTACTGTATATGACCCATTTAGGCAACTTTGTAACCATTCTGGAAGCGTAACATCAATTTTGGAAGTAAGTACAGTGCTGCTCATAGAATAAGGGATGGCTAGGTGATTGATAGTAAAGTCAGAAATTGGATGAACAAACTCTTACTGAGACTTGCACTTTCGTCCTTGTGTGCCGAATACATTCCCCAAGGCTAAGAGTGCAAATTATCCAGTACGAGTGTCTCAAAATCATAAAATCGATAAAATGCCAAATCCAGCCCCAATTTTCATATGAGACAACAGATTCGGAAATAAAATTTAACAAATTTTGGTCTATTTGAAAAGTTTCTTGACATTACCTTGACTTTAATAGTATCTCAAGAAGAACTTAGATGTCTCTAACTCGCGATAAATATCACGCATTGAAGGTTTTGCTGAAACAATTGGATTCGGATGTCATGACTACCAAAGTAGATACATCCGAACTAGCGCAGCGTGTGAAATCCTTGCAACAATTTTTTCAGCAACAGATTGTCCCTTTAGTTAATCTGGACACAAACAGCAACGATGAGGGTCAGTTACAGTCAAATCAGACAGAAATGAGTAAGCAGCTGCGGCTGTTGGAAATAGATGTCATGTTTTTCCAAGGAGCGCGGCAAGCTTCCACTGCCAAAACTAGGCTTGATGCCATAGCCGATCGCCTGACTACTCTCATCAAATACTGTAATGCCATATTGCAATAAATAGTACCAGAAGGACGAGCCGTAACCTATGAAAAAATGACAAATTAAAATTAAAAATTGAAACTTAAAAATATTGAACTTTTTTTAAACTCTTCTCATGGAAATTTCTTGATATTTTGTAGTCCATTTTACATATTTACTTGGCACAACTTGTTGTAAATTGCGTCATAAGTCAAGAATCCTTGAAATTTGAACTTTTGATAGGTAAAAAACTTCCCACTAACCCAAGCAAAAATAAGTATAAAATATTTCTCTAAAAACACAAAATAAAAGTGAGAAGTGATTTCTCCGTATACTGATTGGAATTCTTGGTGCGTTCTCAGTTATATTGTTGTTCTTAAAAGATACTCTGGTAATAATCCTGACATATGTGATGTCATAACAAAAGCTGATATCTGATAGCGTAATTATGAGTGAAGCCTTATTTTGTATTGAAAATTTGCGAGTCGCTTACCCTCATCGCAGCGACGAAAAAACCCAATGGGCAGTAGATGATGTGTCTTTCATCCTGCAACCAGGGGAAAGAATGGGATTGGTTGGAGAATCAGGCTGCGGTAAGTCAACTCTCGGACGCGCAGCAATGCGGTTACTACCAGCCTCAAGCCAAATTGAGGGACGAGTGACATTTCAAGGGCGTTCGGTGTTTGAGATGACGCCAGAACAGTTGCGCAAATTCCGAGGAGAAGCAGTTGCGCTGATATTTCAAGATCCCATGACGCGCCTTGATCCATTGATGACGATTGGCAATCACTGCTTGGAAACATTAAAAGCTCACTCACCGCAATTGTCCAGCAAACAAGCCAAAGAAAAAGCAATTGCGACTTTAGAAAAGGTTAAAATTCCAGCCAGTCGTTGGAGTCAGTATCCTCACGAGTTTAGCGGTGGAATGCGACAAAGGGTAGCGATCGCCCTAGCCTTGCTTCTGTCTCCCAAGTTAATTGTCGCCGATGAACCCACTACAAGTTTGGATGTTACAGTCTCGGCGCAAATCTTGCAGGAACTCACACGGCTGTGTGGTGAAGAAAACATGGCATTGCTATTAATTTCTCACGATTTGGCTCTTGTTGCTGAGTATTGCGATCGCATTGGCGTCATGTACAACGGCAAAATGGTTGAAACGGGTTCTTCCCAAACTGTCTTCCAGAATCCCCAACACGAATATACACAGTCTCTCCTCAAAGCAGCTTTGCATATTCAAACAGTTGATGAGAATGAAGTATGGGAGCAGGGAGTAGAAAGCAGGGAGCAGGGAGTAGAAAGCAGGGAGCAGGGAGTAGGGAGCAGGGAGCAGGGAGTAGGGAGCAGGGAGCAGGGAACAAGATTTTCCTCGTCACAAGCTCAATCACCGATTTTGCGCGTCCTAGAATTACAACAACATTACACCTTAGAACCCAACTTTGTAGAGCGATTGTTAAAACGGCAAAATCAGACGATTAAAGCGGTGGATGGAATCAACCTAGAACTCTATCCAGGAGAAATTCTGGGATTAGTTGGGGAATCAGGTTGCGGAAAAAGTACACTATCGCGGACAATATTGCAACTTATTCGTCCCACAGCAGGTAAAGTCGAGTTTTTGGGAAAGGATTTAACAAATTTATCGCGCCAACAAGTTCGTGCGTCTAGGCGGCAAATGCAAATGGTCTTTCAAGATCCCCATGCTTGCTTAAATCCAGCGATGACCGTAGGACAAAGTATAGCTGACCCCTTGCTAATTCACAAGCTAGCCGATCCAGCGAACGCAAAACAACAGGTGCTGTCGATGCTGGAAAAAGTAGGGTTAAAACCACCCCAAGTTTATTATGAGCGTTATCCGTCGGATTTATCTGGGGGACAGCAGCAAAGAGTGGCGATCGCGCGTGCTTTAATTACTCGTCCTAAGCTACTCATTTGTGATGAACCAGTCAGTATGTTAGATGCTAGCGTGCAGTCGCAAGTTTTAGATTTGATGCTGGAGTTGAAAGAGGAATTTGAGTTAACGTATTTATTTATCACTCATGACTTGTGGTTAGCGCGTTTTTTGTGCGATCGAATTGCAGTCATGAATAGTGGGAAAATAATAGAAATTGGTTCGACTAAACAGATTTTTGCCAATCCCCAACATCCTTACACGAAAACACTGCTTGCAGCAGCCCCTCTGTTAGGACGAGCATAATCCAGTACTAATTTATAAGTAACGACTGCTGAGTGTGAATGACTCAGCAGTCAAGAATAGTAAAATTGATATTTTGGTAGTTTACATCACTCCTTGGAATCCCCCACTAATTGTCCAAGCTGTATTCTGAATTTTTCAATTTGGGCATTTCTACACTTGAACCATGTAGCTCAACAAATCTATTAAAAAGCCACATTGTTTCGTGATTAGACAGCCTATCTTTGTTGATTAGACTACCTATATTTCTTTGAGCTAAATTTTGTAAATAAGGCAAATCTTCAATCAATGTCAAACCAGAAGCAATGTGCAATATAATTTGCAATATAGGTTTTGGCCACTCTAAATCGCTGTAGATATCAATCAAAAAATGATGAGCATTCTCTGTTGATGGGTAGGCATAAAACATAACAGTTATTCTTTTGTTTCTGTAAACTGGAATACTCAGTTCTACTGTATATGGAGTGTGCAGTATTAAATCCACCTCAACGATTGGCTGTCTCCAAATCCTTAAAATATTAATTGGAGAGTCTAAGAGGGTTTGAAATGCGATCATCCCACCAAGAGATGTGGATTGGATACTACTAACTTGAATAACTCTTAAGTTATTCAGACTGAATTTGTGAATTCCTTCCAAATGTTTTACATTCAACAGATGGTAAATTTGGCAGACATAGGGAAACGGTAAAAGATATTCCTGGCTAATGATATGTCGCTTTTTTAAGTCAAAATTGTTGACTCTCGTCGGACGTAGATAAGATTGCTCTAAATAATTTTGAACGCTATCTACATCATTAAGATCAAAGCTCTGCTCTGGTTTTAAAAACAGCCAACTCAAGAAAAAGAATGAAGCTGTGAATATTTGTATGATTTCTACTACAGACAAATATCCATCAGCCAAGGCAGTGATACTTCTATCACTAATCCCAAAAAGAAAAGAAGGTATCCCAAAGAACCAAATCCCATTTTTTAGCCTTAATATAAAGAAGGCAACATCTATTTGTATGGAATTATGGTTTTTATTGGTATTACTACCGTTATCTGGAACAATATTAACAGACATAGGATTTCTAACACTGACGATTCATTACATAGGGAGAGATAATACCAGTTAAAAAAAGAATGTGACAAATAAAGCAAAAACCCCTCCATAACCCTATCCAATAGTTGCGAAGAGTGCGCTTTCTTCGCGGGTGGGGCATCTGTCGCAAACATTTTTTAAAATGGTATAACTTTGGTGTTCTTTATAGCCTATTAAACGCTAATATAACTTACATCATTCTTAAGTTGCAAATCTTAACACTGATATTTTGTCTCAATTTAATGAAGATTGAATTTTTGTTTCCAGGGATACTATAAAAGTCATATTTAATCGATTTATACTTTCGTCTTTAATCAGACTTGTCTTTCAAGTTACATCATAATTTAACTGCAATAACTCGAATACGTTTATAATCTGCAATCCAGGTATTGTTTTTGTATAAACTTGGACGCAACTGATTTTCAATATCGACTAACGTATTTCTTTGATCATCAATAGATAATCCATTCAAGAAACTATTTGCAAACATTTTGAGCCAGTTTTGCAGACCCTGTTCGCCATCTTCCAAAGGTGTGGGACGTTCAAAAAGAGTTGCATAAGTTAACTCAAAACCATGTTTTTCTAGCAAGCTTCCATATTCACCAATGCTAGGAAAGTACCAAGGATTTGATGTTATGTCAGTAGAAGAACCTGTTTTTTGTAAGGCGTTAAAAAGAGCACTAACAATAGCGTTTACATTCCCCTTACCACCAAATTCAGCTACAAATCGCCCACCAGGTTTCAAAGCTTTATTTATACCAACAACGACTTCTTCAGCTTCTTTAATCCAATGAAGTACGGCATTAGAGAAAACACTATCAAATTTTTCGATATATGGTAAAATTTTGGCATCTACCACATCAAAATCTAGCTGAGGATAGTTCTTACGAGCTTGTTCAATCATGGTGGAAGCGCTATCGATACCTATCACTTCTACTCCCAAGCTGGCAATTTTATGAGTTAAATGACCTGTCCCACAACCTAAGTCGAGAATACATTCTCCTGGTTTTGGAGATAGTAATTCTACTAAATTCGCAGGAAGTTCAGAAATAAAAGAATGCTTACTATCGTAGAGTTCTGCATTCCACTGATTCTTAAAATTAGCTGCTGTGCTGTCCATAAAAATACACCACCATGAAAATTTGACTATAGTATATACATTTGCGAAGGCT
The DNA here is from genome assembly GCF_017982655.1 of Brasilonema sp. CT11. Taxonomy (GTDB): domain Bacteria; phylum Cyanobacteriota; class Cyanobacteriia; order Cyanobacteriales; family Nostocaceae; genus Brasilonema. Next base: position 17,895 of record NZ_JABXYX010000045.1, read on the forward strand.
TAGATACGAGAACGCACCCATGCTCTGAATTCTTTCATTCTAGCGTTTTCACCTTTTTCAGAATCTAGCTGGAGAAATTGCACTAATTCTTTGACAGGAAATGAGCCAAAAGCCAAACTTGTTTCAGATTCGATGTAACCAAACTCTGTCAAAATATGAATTGTTAGTTGATTATTAGCGAAACGCCAAACTTCCGGCACTTTTAGTTCAGCATAAACAGCCATCTTATTAATTGCTGAATGAGTTAGATCAATCTCAAGCGCCAAGTCAGGCGGTGGATCAACTGTGAGGTCAATTTTTATTCTTCCTCGCATGACAGCTTCATTTTGAATATAAAAACATTCATCTGCTTCTTTACCAGCAGCCTTTGGTTTGGAACGCCAAGTTGTCGATTTCAACCCCAAAATTTCTAGTCCAAGTTCTTCACACAGAATAATGATTAGCCGTCCGAAAGTCCAGCCATATCTTTCATGTTCTGGTAAAGGCGTCATCAGTTCTAAAGTTCCTTGATAGTAAGTCATGCGGGGTATTGGACGTTGGGCAAAAATTTCCAATAGCTGCTCGTACATCTCCCAATTGACGTTATATAGAACCAGATGAGAACCTTCAATTGGTGGTTTGCTTGGGGTTAAGGTTTGAGTCATGTTTCACTTAAGCGCTCATCTAAAGACCAATATAGTACAAATGCACGCTATATGGCTTCCACCTCACGATATGTTATAATTATATAGTAGTATACCCACCATCTACAAAAAGTACAGTTTCTGTTAAGTATGAAGATGCGTCTGATGCTAAAAACACAACCGGAGCAATCAGTTCTTCTGGCTTACCACGGCGACCCATTGGTGTAAATGTAACAATCTGCTGCTGTTTTTCTGGTTGGGTGTGTTCTACATTAGCCCCACTCATGATATTTTCAAAATAACCAGGAGCAATTGCATTAAAAGGTGATCGTCCAATCTAAGATTCTGTCTAAGCTTCAGAATAGGCACGATATTTTTGTCAGAGTGACAAAACAGAGCTAGAGTGACAAAAAACCTGAATTTCCGCCACATAGCAGAATTATGAAATTGAACAAAAATTCCAATGTTGCAGTTAAAGTCGAACAACTGCATAAATCTTTTGGAAACCTCAAGATTTTGAAAGGAATCTCTACTGAGATAAGACAAGGGCAAGTTGTAGCTATTGTTGGTCCTTCTGGCTCGGGTAAATCAACTTTTTTGCGTTGCATGAACTTACTTGAAGTTCCGACTGCTGGGAAGATTTACATTAATGGAGTTGATATTACTGCTCCAAAAACTAACATCATGAAGATTCGTGAGAATATCGGCATGGTGTTTCAACACTTCCATCTGTTTCCTCACATGACGACGCTGAAAAATGTTACGTATGCGCCAAAAAAAGTAAAGCGAGTTCCTGGAGTAAAGGCGCAAGAAGAAGGGTTGAAACTGTTAGAAAAGGTTGGTTTAAAGGAAAAGGCGGATGTTTATCCCTCTAAGTTATCGGGAGGACAAAAACAGCGGGTGGCGATCGCACGAGCCTTGGCAATGAAGCCAGAAATAATGTTGTTTGATGAACCCACCTCCGCCCTTGATCCAGAAATGGTGAAAGAGGTGTTGGAAGTCATCAAAGCTCTTACTCAAACAGGGATTACGATGGCTATTGTCACCCATGAAATGGGTTTTGCGCGGGAAGTGGCTGACAGAATTTTATTTTTAAATGAGGGATACTTGGTTGAAGATGCGCCACCTAAAGAGTTCTTTACCCACCCGAAGAACGAGCGCGCTCAGCAGTTCTTGGAAAAGATGCTGTAATTATAGTAGGGAACAGGGAACAGGGAACAGACTTTCAAGTCTCTTGGTGACCGTGTTTTCTCATTAGTTCGTGTCCTAATCTACCTGGCGACTGCTATAAGAGTTCAGTTAATTGAACTGCTAAGTTGAAATTTTCGTTCAACATTTATAGGACTCATATTTGATTTTTGACGAAGCTAGGTACACCTTTATTGCTTCTTCCCTGTTAAGCGTTCCCTGTTAAGCGTTCCCTCTTCCCTACCTCTACTTTGTCAATTCACACTCATCAAACCGGATTTTTATAGTACTCAAACCGATCGCGCAGTTGTTCAACTGTCAAATTCCTCGTCCAATACTCTACCAAAGCGTGCCCAAAAGCCCAAGCGTTGCGATCTGGTGTAGCGGAGTTTTCTAGCAACAGTGGCCAGAGGGAGACCAGGTCAAACTTGAGTGTGTTAGAATTACCAGGATTCAAGAGCGAGAAAAGGTCATATGCCATCTGTAGCTTACCAATGACAATGGGCGTTTGTTCCACTGGAATTTTATCTCCAAGCACATATGCCAAACTAGGCGCTCCGGTTGATAAAGTGGAAAGAAACAGAAGCACAGGACTTTTGAGCAGTGCAGCCAGTCCTTGAGTTGTTGTCATTTGGAAGGTGTAATGTTCGATGATTTTGGCTGCAGCGACGCTACGGCTTTCTTGATCGCGCAAAAAACGGGCAAGACGCAGTTGCTTGGCTGGTGCGATCGCCTGCATCAATCCCAACGATAACGCCTCCACTCCCCAAGCAGCTCGACTCGTTTTAATATCACTCGTCACCACAGGTAAAACTAGATTGCAAAAATCGCTGAGAGTTTCAGCACGATACTCGATCGCTTGGCGAATAGAAATTTCTTTGAGGCGATCGCCCGATTCCCAATCATAAGGAGGATTCCACTCACGTATAGGACGCAGACGATCCACTTGAGTCACAATCGAAATTGTCGGTAAGTCTGTAATCTCCGCCTTCATATCTGTGAGGAAGTCCACATCCATTTGTAGGGCAGGATCAAGAGCAGGGGTAACTAACAGTAGCAAGTCGGCATTTTTGGCATAATCTAGCACTATCTTGCGGAAGTCTCCACGGTTGACTTGTTCAAAACCTGGTGTATCCCAAAGCGTCAGCGCTTCTCCGGTTTGGCTTTGCCAGTGATAATTCTGGATCTTATCAGTACTGGGTAACACATCAACGGCTGCTCGCTCTGCCTGAAATAAGGTGTTAATCAGGCTGCTTTTCCCGGAACCTGTTCGCCCCACCAACAGAATATTGACAGGTTTTTGCTCAACAGCAACGACGGGTTGTGCTTGGGCAAGGATGTCTCGGAGTGTTTGGGTTTTCGCCTGAGGTGGAGTTGGTGTGGAAACGGGGGATTCTGAAATTGGGAGTTTGGTGCCACTGTAGAGGGCGATCGCCTGTCCGGATAAGTTCCTCAAAGCAGCTTGCCGTAGTAACTGGCTAAAATTCACCAGCAGTTGTTCAGTTGCCCGGTTACTAGAACGCTTACTCGCAAGTTTCGCCACTGCCGCCACAGGATTTAACAGCCACTGTGCCCAGTTTAAAGCTTGCAAAAGTTTACGAGCAGATGGCTCCAGTTTCTGGTATACTTCGTATGCTTCGTATGCTTGCCCAACACTCACCTGATTGAGGACGGGTGATAACTTTTGCATCCACTGGTCGAGGTCATCCACTGTTCCCCGAATCAACGCGTAAGCTTGGGGAATGTAAATATTGAGCAGGGGATACTTGACTTCAGGATAGTAGATCTGGGCGATCTTAGTCACAAGTTCCTGACACCGCTGCCAAAAAGTTAGCCAGTCTTCCCAAATTGGGCGATCGTCCTGTGATCTTTTGAGGATGTCTTGCAGTACAACTTCTGCTCGATTCGCGGCGTCACTTCCCGCTGGTAATACTGTTGTCTCGTCTGATGTATTGTCTGAAAAGTTCAGTTCTTTACTGACTTGTGCGACAACGGCTTCCATTTGCCCTACGGCAGGTTGAGTCCATCGAACCAGTAGCCAACGCCAGCCAACGAAGACGAGGATAAACACGCCCCAGATCCAATTAATGCGCCACTCGTGGATTTGCAACCCTGCGGATATCAGCAAGAAGCTGATAATTGTTACCAGCGGTAGTGCTAAGACGATCCACTGCCATACTTTTAACCGTACCATTGCCCCATGCCCTGCTTTGATGAGACTTCTCTTACCATTAAGTATAGATTTTCATAAATTCTTTGAGCGTTGTAGTTGTAGGTTGGGGAGCCACTTGCACAGTTCGGGTTTCGCGACTTGAGCAAAGTGGCGTTTGAAGGGATTGAAAGCCAACGCTAAACATGATAGTAGATGTTGGGTTTCGTTTGATGGCATTTGGGATTGCGATACGGACAAGCTAAAGCCTCCGGCTTATCGCCCTGTAACGCTTACAATGGGGGTGATAGATATGAATGTACTCATGAGCATCATTATCCCTGATGAGATTTTAACTACAACCCGCATGACTGACGCTGAAATGAGGCAGGAAATTGCACTCATGTTATTTCACAAGGAAAAGCTTACCCTTGCTCATTGGAGTTTAGACTAATTTTGGCTTTCAAACCGCCAAACCCTTATCCAGACTACCTTTCCCCATTTATAACCGCTTTCGGATTCCAAAATCTAAAATGCTTGCTATACAAGGGTTGTAGCCTAAGAAATAGAATTTAGTCTAAACTCGAGTTGCTCAAGCGAGTCGGTTTGCTCTGATGAACCGCATTGCATTTCAACACTTACTAGCAAGTCGTCAAATTCCAGTGCATTATGATAAAGTAATGTAAAGAAATCTAGACAGCTAATATTTATGACAGTATAATCTCAAGGATGTGATATTTTTTATTGATAAAATTTATGATATATGATTTCATATAAATTTTTTAAATATAAATTTTTTCTAAAGCCAGCGTTAAATATATGACACTTATATATTTTTGATTTCAATTTTTATAAGAAGCAGTTTTGCTTTACCAAATAATCACGGACAAAAATTTCAGCAATCCGTTTGCAAAAGTGACTATCGGAAATTCATGTCTGTTGTTTAGTTTTTTTTCTTTACACTCATACACCTCTTCAAGTATGAAATTATTTGATTTCAGCTAAAGGGAAAAAAGGCAGAACAATATGAGCAATCAAATAAACAATATACCTCCTGTTGATTTAGTAATCGTCATCGATACTAGTCCTTCGATGAAAGACGAAGCACAGGCTCTTAGTGATGCGGCTTCTGCTGCAATTACAGCCGCTAATTCTAGTTGTCCTTCAGATTTAAGAGTGGCTTGGTTTGGTATCGAAGGTACGTGGAAAGGGACAAATTTTGACCAAACCATCAGAGCTTATCTGACACAAAATTGTAAAATATCTGAATCCAAACTCCGGGGGAGAAAAAGAGGAGAATTAAAGTCAGCAGGAGCGCAAGAAGATGCAGCTCGTGCCATTGAAGATGTCTGCAATTATTTTGATTGGCGTGAGGGTGCAGCCAGAGCAATCTTTTACCTTGGGGATGAAGCTTTAGATGAAGGTGGGGAAAGAACGCAGCAAAAAGATATAGAAGCTGCTAATTTAGCTATCCAAAAAGCTAAAGGAGCGGGGGTTACTGTTCATACCTACTTTGGCACTTCCAAAAGTAGATATCGACAAAGTATTGCCACAGAATATGACAGGGTTGCCACCGAAACAGGGGGACAAGCTTTCACTGAAAAAGATACTATTAAAGGCTTTAGTTCAGTATTAGAAAAAGTCATTTGTGGTAGTCGCATTGCAAAAATGCCAAAGCTGAAACCAGGAGCAGTTGATAGCAAAGATCTTGTAGAAGAAACTCAATTAGTGACAGAAATGCCATCTAGTATTGGCACCCTAGAGTTCCCAATCGTCATAACTAACTCTAAACCATTATCTATCCCTAACGCTCAAGAATCTGTTAACCAAGAGTCTGTTAAACCCGAACTGACCGAACCTTCGGCAACAAATAAAAAGAAACGAAACGAAGAGTCTGTTAAACCCGAACTGACCGAACCTTCGGCAACAAATAAAAAGAAACGATTAGTGGTTTGTTGTGATGGAACTTGGGAGCGATTGGACAGTTTTTATCCGACAAATGTGGTCAAGTTTGCCCGGTCAATTAAATATACGGCGGACGATCAAACACCGCAGATGGTTTACTATTTATCGGAACCTGGCACGGCAGAAGATGATGATGATTTAATTAACAAATTAGGCGGTGGTGCCTTTGGCTGGGGAATTCAGCGAATTATCAGTGATGCCTATCGCTTTTTATGTATGAATTACAATGTAGATTCTCAAGATGAAATTTATCTAGTGGGTTTCAGTCGTGGTGCTTATGCCGTTCGTTGTCTAGCGGGGATGATCTACAAATGTGGTTTATTAAAGCGTTCTAAGATCCGAGAAATTGCTAAAGCCTATCATCTATATCGAGATCCTAACATTAGGCCGAGTGATCCCAAGGCACAACAATTTCGTAAGGATAATGCGAATCAAATTGATGCAAAAGAGGATTATTTACAGTATCGTGTGCCGATCAAAATGTTAGGTTGTTGGGATACGGTAGGAGCTTTAGGGATACCTGATATTATCCCTTGGCTATCAATTAGCACAATCTGGAACAAAAAGTATGAATTTTTCGATGCAAAACTCAGCCCCATTATCGAAAATGCCTTTCATGCGGTGGCTACTGATGAGAAACGTAAAAGTTTTCCCTCCACGCCAATGGAAAGAAACCCAAAAAATCCGAATCAGGATCAGGTGATTAAAGAGGTTTTATTTATTGGCGAACATGGTTGTGTTGGCGGCGGAACTAAAGAATATCAAGGGCTATCGGATTATTCTTTGCAATGGATGGTCAATCAAGCGAAAAAACTTGGATTAGAGTTTTGTTCCACTGAAAACGATAGTGAGGAGCTTCAAATTAAAGTAGATTACACGACTAAATTTGATAATAGTGTAACGGGCTTGTATCGTTTGGGGGGTGAAGAATTGCGTTCTATTAACTCTTCGATCGTTTCTATTCATCGCAGTTTAGTTAAACGATTAAAAGCTTGTCCTGATTATCGTCCCCAGAATCTAGAACCGATGCTTAAGGATTTACTGCTCACAGAAGAATAAGCCAATTTTGCCTTCACCCAGAGTGCGAGAAGGACTTTGGGCATTTTGAGTTTTTTCTCATCGTCTTCGGGTATATAGCGAAAGTGTAAAGGGCTATTGAGTCCTAGCCGCCGCACCACTACACACCACCCGAAAACCGACGAGGCTGAGGTCGTAGTATGGGTAGTCACTGTAGCGGAGAGCAGTATGGCACAAATCAGAATTGTCGTGCCACGAACCACCCCGTAGTATTATCAAATGATTCTCATGATCATTTAACTTGTTTATATTCTCCTCCGCCTCGATCCAAGCGCTTCCATCTGCTAGCGCTCCCTCATAATTTTCATGCCAGTCATCAGCACACCACTCCCACACATTCCCGTGCATGTCGTATAAACCAAAGGCGTTGGGATAAAAAGTTCCTACTGATATTGTTTTCTCTCGATTGCAGTAATAGATCGTGCGTCTGTGACGATAGTGACATAAGTTCATTTACTCATTCACGCGGTTAAGATTATGTCACACTCAAACAACGATTTCAACCACAAACGTACGCTTTTACAAAAGCGCATCCGTCAAGCTCAGTTAACAGTTAACGCACTTTTCGGTGCAACAGTACTCAGTGTAATTGTCACCCTGTCTGGTGTATACCTTGCAGATTCTGGTCACATTCAAGAGGGATTACAAATGGCTGAAGCTGGAATGGTATCCACTGTTGAATTGGCGAAACAGCTTAAGGATGCAAATGAGCGCCTTGACCAAACTATCGAAGACGAAGCACAAAGAAACAAGTAATATTAGGACTGTATGCAGATGTCGTCTGATGAGAGTTATCCTATTTTAGAGGAAAAATGATTGATTCGCAAGAACAAAAGCCATCTTATCCAAAGCCTTACAAGCCAAAAACACAAGAACCAAGACCACAATCGTGTCAGCATATCAAAATCTTGGACTGTAACAAGCCAATCAGCCGCGTCTTCTTTGAATGTTATCACTGTCGTCAGGGTTTGTTGACCGAATGCAAGGGAGAGTCTGCGGTGCAAGAGTTTAAGGTGCCTTGTCCTACTTGCGGCAAAACTGCTATCTATCTGATGACGGGTGAAATAGTTTCAACAACGGCAATTCCCTCACCCTGGGATAGATAACAGAACCACCCGCTTACTTAAAATTCAAAGTTCAAAGTTCAAAATTCACGCATTAAGAATTTTGTTTTTGAATTTTGAATTCCCCTTATTTTTTGACTTTTGACTTGTGTTGACTTTAAGCTAGTACAGAAGAACTATCCAAAGGATGGAATGTCTGACTTAATTTTATTTTGGCATCGCCGCGATTTACGTATTTCTGACAACACAGGACTTGCTGCTGCGAGAAAGCAAAGTCCAAAGGTAGTGGGCGTGTTTTGCCTCGATCCAAATATTTTGGAACGAGATGATATTGCCCCGGCAAGAGTGACTTACATGATTGGTAGTTTACAGTCACTACAAAAGCGATATGCTCAAGCAGGTAGCCAGTTATTGATTCTTCACGCTGAACCGACTCAAGCTATTCCAAAACTGGCGATCGCTCTGAAGGCAAAGGCTGTATTTTGGAATTGGGATGTAGAACCGTATTCTCAAGAACGCGATCGCACGATTATCGAAGCACTCACAGAAAAAGGTATCCAGTTTCTGGAAAAAAACTGGGATCAAATCTTACACTCACCAGATGATATTCGTACTGGTTCCCAGCAACCCTACACCGTTTACACTCCCTTTTGGAAGAATTGGAGTAGCAAACCAAAGGCGTCTCCTGTAGAAACTTTGGAAAATGCCGAAGGATTGACAAAAGCCGAAAAAGAAATTGCCAACGCTTCAGGGGTGATAGAATTACCCTCAGCCAAAGATTTAGGTTTTCATTGGGATGGAGAATTGGTTATTACGCCAGGGGAGGCGGCGGCGCAAGAACGGTTAGAGGAGTTTTGCGCCAGTGCGATTAATGAATATCAAGAACAGCGCAATTTCCCAGCAGTTGAGGGTACATCTACATTGAGCGCTGCTTTAAAATTTGGTGTCATTGGTATTCGCAGCGTTTGGCAAGCCACTTTAGAAGCGCTAGAAAATAGTCGCAGTGACGAAACAGAAATTAACATCCGTACATGGCAACAGGAACTAGCATGGCGGGAATTTTATCAACACGCTATGTATAATTTCCCGGAATTAGCAAAGGGTGCTTTCCGCGATCCTTTCAAAAACTTTCCTTGGGAAAATAACGAAGAATATTTTCAAGCTTGGTGCGAGGGTAGAACTGGCTATCCCATCGTCGATGCAGCAATGCGCCAGCTGAATGAACTTGGTTGGATGCATAACCGCTGTCGGATGATTGTCGCGAGTTTCTTAACCAAAGATTTGCTGATTAATTTCCAGTGGGGAGAAAAATATTTTCTGCAGAAACTGATTGATGGTGATTTATCTGCTAATAATGGGGGTTGGCAATGGAGTGCTTCTAGTGGAATGGATCCAAAACCTTTGCGAATTTTTAATCCTGCCAGTCAAGCGCAAAAGTTTGACTTTGAGGGCGAGTACATTAGGCAATGGGTTCCCGAATTGCGTTCTATGGATGCAGAGTATTTAGTCACTGGGAAAATTTCTCCTTTGGAACGCCAAGCTGCTGGTTATCCAGAGCCAATTGTCGATCATAATAAACAGCAACGACAGTTTAAAGAGCGTTATCAACAGCAAAAAAATCAGACATAAGTTTGACATATATTGATGAAGTACCATTCCAGCTTCTTCATAGATTAAGATAGCGCTGCTTTATGAGTATATGGTCTAATTTCTGTCCTTCGCGCTTTCTGCGCCAAGCTGTACGAGCAGGATTTTTGGCGCTATGCATAGTATGGTTGAGTTTGTCAACCCCTGTGCAAGCAGCCACAAACACCAGTCAAGCAGACAGCAATAATCTTATTAATCCAAAATTGGAAGCCGAAGTTTTGCAGATTATCCACAATCACCCAGAGGTGGTTGTAGAGGCTTTGCAAGCGTACCAGCAACAACAACAAAAGCAGCAACAACAAGCCAAGCAGTTAGTTTTGCAGGAGATAAAGACAAATCCCAACAAAATCATTGGTGAATCTCCGACTACTGGCGCAACTGAACCAAAGATTCTGCTGATAGAGTTCTCAGATTTTCAATGTCCTTATTGTGCCAAAGCTCACAAGACGTTGAAGCAGTTTATGGCTCGTCATCAAGATGAAGTTACGTTGGCGTACAAACATTTTCCCCTAATCTCAATTCATTCTGAAGCAATGCCCGCTGCTAAAGCCGCTTGGGCGGCTCAACAGCAAGGAAAGTTTTGGCAGTACCAAGATGCTTTGTTTTCAAGCCAAGGTAAATTAGGGGAGAAATTGTATGTTGCGATCGCCAAAAAACTGAATTTGGATCTCGAACAGTTTAACCAACAGCGCAGTGGAAATGCAGCCGATGCTGTGATTCAAAAGGACATAGAGACGGCGATGAGATTGGGAATTCAGGGTACTCCTTTCTTTGTCATGAATGAGGAGACATTTGATGGTGCTGTTGAGCTATCTGACATCGAGAGGATACTAGCTCGAACAGGGAACAGGGAACAGGGAACAGGGAACAGGGAACAGGGAACAGGGAACACAACAACTGATAACTGATACAGCAATCCTAGATAAGTCGTGAACAAAAAAAACGAACCGCAAAGGACGCAAAGGACGCAAAGAAAAGAAAGAGAAGAAGAGGAGGATGTTCATATCTTATTTAGGAGGGCTGTAACTGATAACTGATAACTGTTAACTGATAACTGATAACAGTCAGCCGAGCAAGTGTCACAGATAATGCGAAAATAACTTTTATCAGGATAATGATTAAGTATCGCGCTTTCTGCGTGGGCTTATGTCACCAAACTTTGACCCTTCTCTCAAAATTGAAATCAAGCTTGCATCTAACAATCCTGAGTTATTGCATGGACTTGATATATGGTTGCGCTTGGGTTTGATCTCGGATACTCAAGTTAAACAAATCTGTCGAGAGTTTCTGGTTTGTCGTCTGGAGTTACAACCTCAGACTTTACCTGAACCGCAAGTACAGACGTTGCATGCAACGTCTCTACATCAGGATGATGCATTACCAACAGCTAAGAAACCTAATGTTCTTGCTCGGATGTTGCAGTCGCTGGGCGAAGAATTAAGTGTCCGCTGGCTGCTATTCTTAGGAATGTTTTTAGTGGTGGTATCCTCTGGGGTTCTCGCCGCGAGTCAATGGCAAAGGTTTCCGCCTTCTGGACAATATGGAGTTTTGCTTGCTTATACTCTGAGTTTTTGGGGGATAAGTTTTTGGGCTGGTAGACAGTCTCATTTAAGCTTAACAACTCGGACGCTGCTGATTGTCACACTGTTGTTAGTGCCAGTGAACTTTTGGGCAATGGACAGTTTCAATCTTTGGCAAAATCCTTTGAATTGGGTTGTCATTGCAATAGCTTCTATTACGCTTTCAGCAATTACTTTTTTATTTTGCAACAATCGGCTGTTTTCTACTCATCAGCCAGCGAGAACATTATCTCTAGTCAATATTCTGGGACTGTCGTATCTACATTGGGGTTGGCAAATCCCAGGATTTCCCTTAATTGCAGTTTATTTAGGGACAGTAGGAACAACTCTCGCTACAATTTATCACACTCATCACCTGCAAAGGCAAACGGTTGTAACAGTTGAAGATCAAAAAACTGGATTAGGTATCAGTCTGTTTTCGCTCGTTATTGTTTATGCTTTATTTGTGCTGTTGATACGAGCGATTTTTGTTGTCCGCTTAGAAATCCAAGAATTGGGCTTAGCTGTTGGTATTTGCGGGTGGCTGGTGACTCGGTTAACACAGCAAAACAAAGAAACAAGGGTACAGAGTAAAGAACTTTCTTCGATCTCTCTGACTCCCTCACTCCCTCCCTCCCTCACTCTCCCCTGGGAACTCTTTGGCGGTATTCTACTATTCTTTGGTTGGCTGGTGTCGGTAAGTGCTGCTTTTCCTTGGCAAGCAACGGCTGTTAGTGGTTTGGGTTTGTGGTTTTTCAGTCGGCGCTTGCAGTTGGGTGGTACACGCGTGGATGTGGGGGCGATTTTCGCTATTGGGTTGGAGACGATTTGGCTGTTATGGTTGTTAGTGCCTTCTGGGTTGCAACAATGGGCGATCGCCATTGCTACTCAACTAACTCATTCTCAGAATACACCTTGGGCGTTGCTGAGTGTGGTGTTATTTCCCTATCTTGTTTTGATGGTGGCGTTGACGGATGGACTTTACCGCGTTCAAAAGGTGCAATTGGCTGATTTTGGGGAAAAATTAACGCTGGTGTTTGGAATCTCACTGACTGCGGTGAGCTTGGTAAATCCCACGTTACGTTCCTTAAATTTACTTTTATCTGCAATCACTTTAGCAAGTGTCAGCCAGCGACGACTTCCCACCAGAATAAGTCTGGTGTACATGACTCAAATTGCAGGGGTGCTAACGCTTTGCTCAATAATTGACCGCTTTTTTCCTTATCTTAATACACAAGTCTGGGCAAGCATTGTGTTGGCTGTGGCGGTTGCAGAGTGGTTGTTTTGTTGTTTGGGTAACGGAGTCTGGCACAAGAGTGCATGGTATATGGGTTTGGGACTGGCGGCACTGAGCTACACTCTATTATGGATGAATGCTGAACCAGCTTGGTTTGGTTCTGGTAATAACAGTGAGAGTTGGGGTTTGGTTTGGTTAATCACTCCTATAACTTTCACAGGTATAGCTATTCTTGGTTTTAAATCTCCAGCCAGCACAGTAGCACGTCCGACTCTCAATGCTTGGTTGAGTGTCGCCGCTTTGGGACTTGCGCAGTCACTAATTTTACCACTATCTGGAGGTAGATTAATCGGTTTGGCTGTTGCTAGTGCTTTGATGTTTGTTAATACGCGCTATTTGCGACACAAAGTATCTGCGTTAATTACTGTAGGTTTTGGACTGGGTTTCATTGCTGCCCTGTTATGGGAAGGTGTGCCTGGTTTAGCAAGATTATCTTTACAGGGCTGGTTTGTAGCAGGAGCAGTTTGTACTGTTGGTTTATGGCTAATTCGTAAATTGTTAAGCACCAGAGAGAACGAATTAGTAGCTATTTATGCAGAGGCAAGTGATAAGTGGGCGATCGCACTCTGCTGTGTTGAGTTGTTGCTGCTGAGTGTTCACTCAACGCTTGTTTACCAAGGGCTGATGAAATCTGAATTTCTTTACTTAACTTCTTCTGCAATAACTCTAGGGGCAATTGTTTATCGCAGTTGGCAGCAACCTAGTAATTGGAGTTTTTATGGTATTGGGTGGTGTCTGGAATTATTGATTGCTGAAGTCTTGGGTTTTGGCGAACGCTCTATCATTAAGATTGCAATTGCTAACATCGCCTTAGGTTTGCTGACTCAAGTTTTAGGGGAGTGGTGGCGAGCAAAACACCGACTCGAAAAACTTCCCAATCGCTGGCACATTCTGCCTTTGGTATATGCTGTCTTTGGTGTCGCGTTGCGTTCTTCAACCTTTGCCAACTGGACAGGTTTATCTTCTCTTGCTGTCGCTTTCATTATTATTGGAGTTGGGCGACGGCGTCAAGAATTGAAACCCCTACTGTATCTGGGACTGATTGGGATATCAATTTCAGCATATGAGCTTTTATTCTATCAACTCTTGCAAGCACCAGGAGGAGTATATGGCGATCGCTTAATTGCTATGTCTGTTCTTGGCACTGGCATTATGTATGCATATCGTATTCTCTCGCCTTGGCTTGCAGACTACTTACGCCTAACCAGTAAAGAACTGAAAGTCGTTGCTCATATTCACTGGGTTCTTAGTAGCTGTTTATTACTTTCTGCCACCTTCACCCCCATTGCAATAAACTATCTTGTGGGCTTGGGAACCGGGGTATTTTTGATTCGTTATGCCATTTTTCAAGGAAGCTACCATCCACAATCCGCGATGGCACAAATATGGGTTTACCTTGGCTTGTTAGAAATAGCAGGGTTCAGAATTTTCTGGATTTCTACACCATTAGGACGCTTATTTGCTGAATCGTTACTTCCTTGGAAAGCGCCTATAGCCTCTGTTGTTGCTTACTTTCTCTACATTTTACCTTGGGAGCGTTGGGGCTGGTCTAAAAGACCTTGGCAAAACGCTGCATATATTTTGCCATTGATATATCTGTGGGAAAGTCGAGGAGAAATTTATCCAGTCGGCTTGCTGATCACAGCAGGGTTTTATGCTTTTATTGCCAAGGTTTCAAAACAATTCCGTTTCACCTATGTCAGTGTAGTGCTGATTGATTGGGCGTTGTTTCGTTGGTTTTGGGACTTACATCTGAGTGATGCTTTGTGGTATGTAATACCGATTGGCTTATCACTGCTGTATGTTGCTCAATTCGATCCTAGCCTGAAAGAATTTCCAATGAAAGCAAGTCGCCACTCGGTGCGGTTACTGGGCTGTGGTTTAATTTGTGGATGGGCTATTATCTTTGATCAAGATACGGCATTTATACCCGGATTTTTGAGTCTTATCGCCATTTTTGCTGGATTAGCTTTGCGAGTGCGGGCTTTTCTGTATGTTGGTACAAGCAGCTTTTTTATCACGAGTTTCTATCAACTGGTAATTTTTAGCTTGCATTACCCATTTTTGAAATGGGTAGTTGGCTTGCTTGTTGGTATTGTACTCATCTCGATTGCTGCTAACTTTGAAACCCGTCGCGAACAGATTAATTCCTTACTTCGCAACTCCAGTGAGCAATTGCAGGAATGGGAGTAGTTTTAAGGAATAACGTGCTGCCACGGCGACTACAATATCTGGCGATTACTACCTTAGATTTACCCCCACTGGTGCATAAGTTAATTTCGGTTTCATCTATATATAAAAGAGTGTTTTCATACAGTACCTTTGAGTATTTTTTTGGGCAGCATAAACATTTATACTGTAACTTTATGGTCTCTAAGCAATTTTCCGATGGTAACAACGCCTTTGTCAAAACAATTTTGGTTTTGGCAGCGAATCCAAAAAGTACTTCAAGGTTACGGTTAGATGAAGAAGTACGAGAAATTGATGAAGGATTAAGACGATCCTCTAGGCGTGAGCAGTTCTGCTTAGAGCAAAAGTGGGCAGTACGCCAGCGTGATTTCTACCGAGCAATTTTAGACTACCAACCTCAGATAATTCACTTTAGTGGTCATGGTATGGAGGTTGATGGTATTGTCTTAGAAGATGAAACAGAGCAGCCAGTCGAAGTAAATGCTTTGGCATTGGCAAGTATGTTCAAGCTATTTGCTACAAAAGGAGTTGAGTGCGTACTGCTCAATGCTTGCTATAGTGAGGTGCAAGCAAAAGCTATTGGCCAACACGTTAAATATGTGATTGGCATGAACAAAACGGTTGGAGATAAAGCCGCAATAGCATTTTCTGTAGCGTTTTATGATGCTTTGGCAGCTGGAGAACAGATGGAGTTTGCTTATGAATTAGGTTGCTCAGTCTTAATAAATTATTTAGAGCAGCAAACTCCGGTTCTATTTAAAAAAGACGAAACTAATATCATCTCCGTCCAGCAAAAAGAAGACATTTCCGTCCAGCAAAAAGAAGACATTTCCGTCCAGCAAAAAGAAGACATTATTCCACCCAATCCCTATCAAGGATTAGCCGCATTTGGTGAAGAAGATGCAGCATTCTTTTTCGGACGGGAAACATTTGTGAATGGTTTGGTGGAAGCAGTTAATAAACAGCCCTTAGTAGCAGTGATTGGTCCATCGGGTACTGGAAAATCTTCTGTGGTGTATGCGGGGCTGATTCCCCAACTGCGTATGACAGGAAACTGGCTGATTGAATCATTTCGCCCTGGAAATAAGCCATTTTACCAGTTAGCTTCTGCGTTAGTTCGTCAATTAGTACCGGAAATTGATGAAATTCAACAATTACGATCAGCGGCTGGACTAGAAAAAAATATACAGCAGGGTTCCGTTACGTTGGATCTGATAACATCTCGCATTAAAGAACGTAACCCAGGTAAACGTCTTCTGCTGTTTGTAGATCAATTTGAAGAACTCTACACTCTTTGTCAGAAGGAAGAACAAGAACGCTTTGCTGATTTGATGCTCCAAGCTATCCAACACAAAAGTTTAACATTGGTCTTCACTTTAAGAGCTGACTTTTATGGCTTTGTGCTTGCCTACCGTCCTTTACGAGATGCGTTGCAGCAGTTTACACCGCAATTGTTAAGTGCAATGAATCCAGAGGAACTGCATCGCGCAATTGAGCAACCAGCGCTGAAGATAGAAGTTCAATTGGAAACACAATTGACGCAACGAATTTTAGAGGATGTTGGCAATGAACCAGGAAATCTTCCATTGCTAGAATTTGCCCTGACTCGACTTTGGAATAAGCAGCAAAAGCGTAGGTTAACTCACCAAGCCTATGACGAGATTGGGGGTGTGAAAAAAGCTTTAGCGAATCATGCTGAGCAAATTTATCAACAATTAAATGAACAAGAGCAAAAACAAGCACGGCGAATTTTTGTGCAATTAGTACGTCCAGGAGAAGGAACAGAGGACACGCGTCGCATCGCAACCCGGTATGAAGTAGGAGATGAGAACTGGGGATTAGTGAGTGATTTAGCAGGACACAAAGCCCGTTTGGTTGTTACCGGACGCGATGAGAATTTGAAGGAGGATACCGTGGAGGTTGTCCATGAAGCCCTGATCCGCGAATGGCCAACTCTGCGAGAGTGGATGAAAAAAGACCGTTTGTTTCGAGCTTGGCAAGAGCGACTAAGGGTAATTATACGTGAGTGGGAAGAGACAAAACGAGATCTAGGGGTATTGTTGCGTGGTGTGCCTTTGGGAGAGGCGGAAGAAAAACTGAAGGAACGTCGAGAAGAACTAAGTCCATCAGAGCAAAACTTTATTCAACTGAGTATTGAACTACGCGATCGCGATCGTCAACTTGAAGAAGAACGCAGACAGCAAGAGTTGGAAGCAGCACGAAAAATAGCACAAGAATCAGAAGCTAGACGCAAAGCTGAAGAAGAGCTACGTAAGCAAGCTGTCCAAACAGCTGAACAGGAGACTAGAGCGCGTCGAGCGATTCAGACAAGGAATAGACTTACCATAGGTTTATTATTAGCATTCACCATCTTAGCTGGGTACCAGTGGAGGGAAGCAGAGATTCAGGGAATTCAGGCTCAGGTAAATTCCTCAGAACTAAGTTTCAATTCAAACAATGAATTGGAGGCATTAAAAACAAGCTTAATAGCAGGAGAAAAACTAAAGCATTCTTGGTGGCAAGCGATCTTCCCAGATAGTTTAAAAAGTCAGACGATGACTGCTCTCGACCAAACAGTTTATTGGCTAGGGGAACGCAACAAATGGTCAGCACATACAAATACAATCAGGAACATTCAGTTCAGCCCAGATAGAGATAGACAGATAATTGCTTCAGCAAGCGCTGACAACACAATTAAACTTTGGGATTTAAAAGGCAACCTACTCAATACTCTTAAGGGGCATACAGATCTAGTTAACAGTGTAAGCTTTAGTCCTGATGGGAAAATGTTAGCTTCAGCTAGTTGGGATGGAACTGTGAAACTTTGGAGTATTAACGGCGACTTACTGGACGATAAACGCAATGCACATAAAGCAAAAGTTTATAGTGTTAGTTTTAGTCCTGATGGGAAGATGCTAGCTTCAGCTAGTTGGGATGGAACTGTGAAACTTTGGAATGTAAATGGTAGTAAGTTAAGCTTATTCAAGAAGATTCAACCTCGACCAGAAATTCTTAAAACCACAAACAAAGACAATAATCATAATAGTAATTCTCTAAAACAGTTTGATCAAGTTAGCTTTAGTCCTGACGGTCAACTGATTGCTGCAGGTAGTGACGATGGAAAAGTGTGGATTTGGGATCGAAATGGTAAGTTACTCACAATTTTATCAGGACACCACAAACGCGTTTATGCCGTAAGCTTTAGTCCAGACAGGAAGTTTTTAGCTTCTTCCAGTGGTGACAACACAATTCTACTCTGGGATGCTCAAAAGCTTAACCAAATAAGAACCCTCGGCCCACACGAATCTGATGCTCAAAAGCTTAAGCCAATAAAAACCCTCGACCGACACGAATCTGATGTTTTTAGCATAGCCTTTAGCGCTGATGGAAAAACTTTGATTTCTGCGAGTCAAGACAACACAATCAAATTCTGGCGTGTTGAGGACGGCAAGGTACTGAAAACTTTGGTATATAACAATCCTGTTCGTAGTGTTAGTATTAACCAGGATGGTCTCCTAGCGTTAGGAGGTTTAGACTTTGATATCAAACTCTGGCGTACTGATGGCAATGACGTTATTTCTCTAACAGGGCATAGCCAAGTACTGAACAACATTAGTTTAAGTCACAACAGTAAAACTGTAGCTACTGGCGGAAATGATCAGCAGATTAAACTCTGGAACAAATTGAACGGTAAAGAACTAAGGACACTCGTTGGTCATGAAAGTAACATCATTACCACCAGCTTTAGTCCGGATGATTCTATACTAGCATCAGGGGATAGCGACGGAAAGATCATACTTTGGAATCCAGTGAATGGGACAAAATACAAAGTACTAAAAGCTCATGACAAGAGGGTTGGTAACATAAGCTTTAGTCCCGATGGTATGATATTAGCTTCAGTAAGTGATGACAAAACTATAAAACTTTGGAATCAAAAAGGTAATTTAATTGCACCACCATTTCCAGAACAAAAAAACGAAGTTAAGAGTATCAGCTTTAGCCCAGACGGTAAGATGATAGCTTCAGGGAGTGTAGATACTATTACACTTTGGAATGTAGAGCTACGTCAACCCATTCAAATATTAAGAGGGCACACAGGAGCAGTTAATAGTGTCAGTTTTAGTTCTGATGGTAAAATGCTAGCTTCAGGAAGTGAAGACAAAACTATTAAAATCTGGAGCATCCCTGATGGTAAGGAGCTTAAGACATTACAAGGACATACAGCGGGTATTAATAGTGTGAGTTTTCGTCCTAATTCCAAAATGTTAGCTTCAGGAAGTGATGACAAGACTATAAAAATCTGGAATGCAAAGACAGGCGAAGAAATTACCACTCTTAAAGGACACGCTGCCCAGGTTTATAGTGTTAGTTTTAGTCCCGATGGCAATACGCTCGGTTCAGCTAGTGGTGATAGTACTGCACTATTGTGGAAGACAGAACTTTTTGATTTAGACAAGGCATTAGTAAAGGGTAATGATTTGATAAGAGATTGTAAGGTGACAACAAGTTGTAGTCAACCACAGTAGTTTCACCCCTTTAGAACTTACGCACTGTACAAACAGAAGATAATGTGAATTGACTAAACCGCAACCTGAATTTTGACTCAATTCACATAATCAATTTTTTGATAATGCGTAAGTCCTATTCTAGTTCAATAAATTCGCAATTCAATCAAGTCCTCCTTGTAAGAGGCTGCTCTAACGTCTCAAAGATGTTCAAGTCGTATATAATTGCAAACATTCCATGAAATTGAAAAGACGGAAAACACTATATTTGCTGACTAGTATGTTTACATTAGTCGGTTTCAAAAATAGTATCCAGCGAGCTCAGGCACAGTCTAGCCCAGTGGTCGGTGTTAATAAAAATTCACTTGCCGCTTTGGATTTGCGACCAGACAATACAACCTATTCCGAAGTTATCGAGTACAGCTTGGATGGTAGAGTTCAACGTCAGAAAATTTTTGCTCAAAAAGTCATACTCGAGAACTTAGGAATAGACCCTAAAAATAATCGAGACCAAATTTATCAAGCATTTCTTCAAGCTGCAGCAGGTGGTGTTGAAGACAAACCAGTGCTTATGTATCAAGGTATTAATACCTCACCATACTCTGAACAAATTAAAGATTACCCGACTCGTTTAATGCAGAGACCTAATGGTACAAATTTAGTAAGCGGAACTACTGTTAATGCTACATTTAGTCCTTATCCAGCATGGGGAAAAGTTCCGTCTATTAATGAGCAAGGTCTGACTTTTCTTCATGAAGATATTAAAGAAGCTTGTGTTTGCGTCGGTAGTTTCGACAATCAAGGAAAGTTCCGTACAAAATGGTTGGGAAGAAATGCACTCGCGTGCGATGAATTTTGGAGTAGTACTAAAATAATTGGATTGCTTAATCTTGTTTCTCGCACCAACCAAAAAAATCCGGAAGTAGATTTAGACTCTTATAGTGTTAGAGGTATAGACAGATCCGGGAATCAAAATAGTTTTCGTTTCCAAGATTTAGCTAGGGATATGGTCAGCTATGAACAAAAAATCGCAACATCAAATTCCTTGGGTACAATGTTCAAGAGATTTTCTCTCCCACTGGATTTAGAGAAATGGCTTAAACTGATCACGGGTAATCAGGACTTAATATTTCGCGGTAGATACGGGGAAAAACCTTTTATCGAACAACCAGAGTTAGTTGAGACCACTACTTTCAAGGTGGTTTTGAATGCCGATCAACAGCTTCCTAGATGGCAGTGTAATGCGGTATCTGCCTATGATTTAACAAGGATAGTATCCATGTTGGGTTGGCATAATTACATTCCAAGGCAATCGCGCATACCATATGCAAATTGGGAAAGTCTTACAACTGTCATTACCGCGATGGGAGCAGATTCAGCTCGTTTTACTGATTTAGCCATTCAAGTATTGGGTTTACAAAATGACCTTGAATCTGTTGCGATTATCTCAAAACTCGGCAATGGGAATACTTCTACTAGGGAGAGAATGGAAGCTGTCTACGTTGCACTCGTACATTTTGTAGATAGTCGTCCAAAAGCATTAGGAAAGCCAGCCAAACTGTTCACATTTACTATGGCTTTACGAGGAGGAAAGGCGCTTCAACCAAGAGACCCCAACCGAGAAGTGGTAGAACTTGATGCCAGGATGGCAACGGAAGTTACCGAGATTGTGCGGAGAGTATTGGCATTGGAATTAGATCTAGTCTAGTCCATAAAATTTTGAGAGTTTTCACAAGGGTTATAGCCTACAAAAAGTGCTCGAAAAACTCAACATGTCGGGTTTTTCGAGCAAAATCGAGCTAGTTATGATTATTAATAATTAATCTTATTAATTGGAGTTTAGACTAATTTTGGCTGTCAAACCGCCAAATTCTTATCCAGACTGCTTTTCCCCATTTATAACCGCTTTCTGATTCCAAAATCTAAAGTGCTTGCTATACAAGGGTTGTAGCCTAATAAATAGAATTTAGTCTAAACTCCAGTTATTAAAGATATTTTTCTGACCACTCGCTATTGATGCGGGATTAAGTACTAGCGAGTGCTTGGAACACATTATTCGGGCATTGACCTCAATTTTCGATTATTTGGTACTATTACTTGATGCAAAACACCTATCAACAATAAATGGTTGATAGCGTAGAATTATCTATCAGGCATTAACACTAGTCGTAGTCTTTACAACATCCCACTGTTGTATCAAAGTCATAACCCCAGTGCTGACATTTATGGTGTAGAGATTATTAGGTGTGACATATCGAGGGGCACCAAGGGCATATATTTGGTCTCCTGAAGCGCTGGCTAAGCTGCTAAAGCCACTATTCCAAACTTTACCATCAATTGTCAATTGCGCTCCTGGGCTTACTTGTCCTTTTGTCAAATCCAACTGCACCAAACTTGTATTACCTTGTTGCGTAAGATTTGTCGTATAAATTATTCGATTTGACTCTGCAACATTATCCAACCTCGACTGGGCTAGATTATCGAATCGCTCGGTAACAGGCAGTGTGATGTTATTAATAGTATTAATCGCTCCTGTATTAGCGTCGATATTAACTAGTGTGGATGACGTTTTGTCACTTCTGTGCGTTAGACCGACAAGCGAGCCATCATTAGTAACCAACACACTTGCGAGGTTCTGGTCGTTTGCGAGTCCAGAGATAGGCGTGCTTGTTGCAGACTGACCTACAGTGACAGTCAATAAGCGAGGGGAATTATTTCCTTTTGTAGCAGTTTTAAGCGGGCTAATGCTTAGTAAAAATTTATTATAACCTAAATAACTGATACTGTTCAATCGTTCGCTAGGCTGTATAGAAACACTAGTCAGCTCCTGAATTTGTTTAGTTACTAAGTCTAAGGACTGTATGACAAGTTGTCCTGCTTTAGGAATGCGTACACCATAGATAATTGAGGATGTTTGTGCAACGGTTCTTTTAGCGAGAGACCCAAGCCCAGCAACTGTTGTGGTTGCAATCACCAGCTGACCAAACTGTCGTCGTGTTAGCTTCAACATGTTTGTACTCTTGTTGACTAAATTTTATCATCCAAAGGTAGCCTAATTTTATTGTATTAAAAGTAATCAGTATTTGCAAAATAAATGATTCAGGATTTGTGCGCCCAATATACTAGGACTTGCACAATCATCGGAATTGGTGAAAAAATTGTACGGCGAGTCGCTCCGCTCGCATTCTCCCTTACAAGAAACCTTAGAGGATACCAGTGAAAGTTTTAGTTATAGGTAATGGAGGGCGGGAACACGCCTTAGCTTGGAAACTGTTACAATCAAAGCAAATTGAGCAAGTTGTGTGTGTGCCAGGAAACGGGGGTACGGCAAGCATGGAAGGCTGCCAAAACCTGTCTTTGGCAGTAGACGACTTTGAGGCGATCGCTCAATTTGCCAAAGACCAGAAGATAACTCTTGTTGTGGTCGGACCAGAAGTGCCTTTAGCAAAAGGCATTACGGATTATCTCAAATCTGTTGGTCTAATGGTTTTTGGTCCAACGAAAGCAGGTGCGCAAATTGAGGCAAGTAAGGCTTGGGCAAAAGCTTTAATGCAGGAAGCAGGAATTCCGACAGCACGGGCAGCGGTATTTACGGAAGCAGCCGCAGCGAAATCTTATGTGAAAGGCCAAGGAGCACCAATTGTTGTCAAAGCCGATGGTTTAGCGGCTGGTAAAGGTGTCATCGTTGCGGAAACGGTGGAACAGGCATATGCGGGGATTGATGCCATGTTTGGCGGAGAATTTGGCAGTGCAGGGAAATTTGTTGTTATTGAAGAGTGCTTGACAGGGCAAGAGGTTTCTGTTTTAGCGTTGACGGATGGGTTAACAATTCGTCCGTTACTGGCTGCTCAAGATCATAAGCGGATTGGTGAGGGCAATACAGGGGAAAATACTGGTGGTATGGGAGCTTATGCTCCAGCGCCGATCGCGACACCAGAGTTGATGGCAAAAATTCAAAAGCAAGTTTTAGAAAAAGCGATCGCCATACTCAGAAAAAAAGGCATTGACTACCGAGGTGTGCTTTACGCTGGCTTGATGATCACTGACTCAGGCGATTTTAAGGTTTTGGAATTCAACTGTCGCTTTGGCGATCCAGAAACCCAAGTTGTGTTACCTCTATTGGAAACACCCCTAGAAGAGCTAATTCTAGCTTGTGTTGAACAACGTTTGGCTCAAATGCCACCCATCGCTTGGAAGCAGGGTGCAGCTGTTACAGTTGTTGCTGCTTCTGGTGGTTATCCTGGAGCATATGAGAAAGGAAAAGTCATTACTGGTATTGAGCAAGCAGAAGCACTGGGAACGAGTGTGTTCCATGCTGGGACAAAGGCATTGCCAGGCGAAAGCCTAGGAACGAGACAAGTGGTGACAGACGGCGGTAGAGTGTTAAATATTACCGCAATTGGAGAAAGCTTTGAGCAAGCGCTTGCTCAAGCGTATGCTGGAACGCAGTGCCTTCACTTTGAGGGAATGTATTACCGACGAGATGTTGGTCACAGAGTTAAGTAATAATACGGATAAACCGTGAGATTCCTAATTTGAAATTTTGTATCTCCTGCCGAGACGCTGAGGGCAAAGCGCATGCTACGCGTATGCCTGCCTTCGCCTTACGGCTAGGCAAGGGAGGGCATATTTTGAATTTGAATTGCTCGCTTTCTGGCTCTTTGTTACGTGTTTGTCTATAAACTGTTAATTTTTATTTATTGGGGTAGTTTCAATTCCTAACAAGGATGAATAGAAAACTATCCCTACCCTAACAAGTCAAACCTTCAGAGGTCTTAGGTAAACCATACACTTTCTTATAACTCTCATTGTCAGTACCATAATAATGATTTTTTAAGATGCTAACTGTTTTAAAAATAATTAAACAAGCAATTGTCAATTGGTGGTTGGAATTCACTCTCCAGACTAAACTTTTAGCAGCCGCTACTTTGGTAGTCTCTCTGGTGATGAGTGGTTTGACCTTCTGGGCGGTGAATACAATTCAGGTGGATGCACGTTTGAATGACACTCGCTTTGGTCGTGATCTTGGGCTGCTGCTGGCGGCTAACGTTGCTCCGCTCATTGCTAATGATAATCTCACTGAGGTGGCAGAATTTTCCCAACGCTTTTATAGCAGCACCTCTAGCGTGCGTTATATGCTTTATGCTGATGACACAGGAAATATTTATTTCGGTATTCCCTTTTGGCAACCGGAGGTGGGAACATCCCTTGCCATTGAACGGCGGATAGAACTGCCCGATGATTATGCTGCTGATGCCGAAAAGCCGATGGTGCGACAACATCGATCGCCAGATGGGGAAGTCACCGATGTGTTTGTTCCACTGACTGCGGATGGCAAATACTTGGGTGTGTTGGCAGTTGGGATCAACCCTAACTCAGCTGCAGTCATCTCATCAAATTTCACCCGTGATGTCACCATTGCTGTTTTTATCTCAATTTGGGTGATGGTGATTTTGGGAGGGGTGATTAATGCTTTGACAATCACCAAGCCGATAAAAGAGTTGCTGGTGGGGGTAAAACAAATTACTGCGGGAAATTTCAAACAGCAAATTGATTTACCACTAGGGGGCGAACTTGGGGAGTTAATTCTCAATTTTAATGAGATGGCAGAGCGCTTGGAGCGCTATGAAGAACAAAATATTGAGGAACTGACAGCGGAAAAAGCTAAGCTAGAAACGCTGGTTTCCACAATTGCTGACGGAGCCGTCTTGATTGATAATAGTATGCAGGTGATTTTAGCGAACCCCACAGCACAGAGAATTTTCGGCTGGGAAGAAGCTAAACTCGTAGGCGAAAATGTTTTACATCACTTGCCTGCAGCTGTCGGAATGCAAATTACCCGTCCCTTATATGAAATAGCAACCGGGGAATGCGAAAGTGCTGAATTCCGTATACCGCTGATTGAACCTATCAAGCGCACTGTCCGCATTCTGATGACAACAGTTCTTAACCAGCAAAGAGAGAGTGTTAAAGGTATTGCTATTACCGTACAAGATATCACCCGCGAGGTAGAACTTAACGAGGCAAAAAGTCAGTTTATCAGTAACATCTCCCACGAATTGCGAACGCCTCTATTTAACATCAAATCATTTATCGAGACTTTGCACGACTATGGGGAAGACTTGAGTACTGAACAAAAGAAAGAGTTTTTGGTCACTGTCAATCATGAAACCGATAGACTAACCCGCTTAGTTAACGATGTTTTGGATTTGTCAAAGCTAGAATCTGGTCGCAACTATCACTTGAAGGGGGTAGATTTGGCGCAGGCGATCGAGCAGACACTGCGTACTTACCAACTCAATGCTAGGGACAAAGGCATTGAATTAATTCAGGAAGTTGAGCCTCAATTGCCCCTCGTTGTCGGTCACTATGATTTATTGTTGCAGGTGTTGGCTAATTTGATTGGTAATGCCCTCAAGTTTACTAAAGCGGGTGGAAAAGTTGCCCTCCGCGCCTACCAACTTCAACCAAAGTCCAGTTCTCATCATCAAGTACCCAAAGTACGAGTGGAAATTTCTGATACTGGAATTGGCATCGGTTCAGAAGACCAAGAAGCCATTTTTGACCGTTTTGTCCGGGTTGAAAACCGAGTTCACACCCTAGAAGGCACAGGTTTGGGGCTATCTATTGTCAGGAATATCATAGAAAAGCATCACACGAAAGTTCATTTGGTGAGTGAAATTGGCGTTGGTACTACTTTTTGGTTTGACTTGGCGGTGTTTGATGAACAAGCGCCTCATGTTCCGAAGTTATATTAAGCTTGGTATAGGAGGGAACAGGGAACAGGGAACAGGGAACAGGCTTGAAAGTCCCGTGGTGTCCGTATTTTCTCATTAGTTTATGTCCTAAGCTACCTGGCAACTGCTATACATACCAGGCTTGATATTAAAGATCAAAGAAACACAATCGATAAAATCACCGGAATTTAGGGATTTTATCGATTGTGTTTGTTGAAAGCGCCCGACGGGCGGCGCGTCACTCGCTAGCCCCTAAGGGGGCGCTGCGCAAACGCTCAAATTCAAAATTCAAAATCACCGAAGATTTGATCGGAGGAAACCTCCGCTCAAACTTCTCTCAAAATTCAAAATTAATACTTTTGACTTTTGACTTGATACTTTTGACTTGTTTTGCCCCTACACCCCTACACTCCTGTGTTTCTTCAGATGCAACCTTTGTTCAACTGCATCAAAGGTCTCCGTTTTTTTTGCGAAGGACCAGCGGACTGTATTTCGCCCAAGTTCTGGTGTGGAATAAAAACTAGAACCTGGTACAACGGCTATTCCGACTTCCTCAACCAGGTATTTGGCAAATTCATAATCATCTGCATGAGCGCTGTATTGACTAAAATCACTCATTATGTAATAAGCACCTTGGGGTGGTTGTACGATAAATTGATATTCTTCCAGAATTTTGACTATGCGATCGCGTCGGGTAGTGTATGCTTGTTTTTGAGTCTCGAAGAACGACTCTGGCAATTTCAATCCAGCGACTGCAGCGTACTGGAAAGGGGCTGGTGCACAAATTGTTGTAAAGTCATGTAGCGTCCGAATCGCTGCACTTAAGTTAGTGGGGGCACAGACATAGCCAATCCGCCATCCTGTGATGGAGAAGGTTTTACTCAAACCACTAATAGTTAGAGTTTGCTCAAACATTCCATCAAGAGTTCCTAGAGGAATGTGTTGGTGTTCATCAAAGGTGATGCGATCGTAAATTTCATCCGTAACTGCAACAACATTAAACTCTCGGCAAAGACTGGCTATAGAATTTAATTCTTCCCTTGTAAAAACACGTCCAGTAGGATTATGAGGTGTGTTAACAATGATCGCCTTGGTTTTGTCTGAAAAAGCAGCTCGTAGACGTTCTGGATCGAGTTGAAAAAAAGGCGGTTCCAACCTCACAAAAACTGGTTTAGCTTGTGCAAAATTAATGGCTGGGAGATAATTATCATGAAATGGTTCTATAACAATAACTTCATCACCCGGATTAACTAAGCTGAGCATCGCCAAGACAATACCTTCTGTGACGCCGCAAGTAACCGTAATTTGCTCCTCTGGGTCATAGTATAAATCGTACAAGTTTTGCAGATTATTTGAAATTGCTTGGCGAAGCTCTGGAATTCCCCAGGTGTTCGTGTATTGATTATGACCTTCTTCCATCGCCACAGATGCAGCCCGAATCAGTTCAGGAGGGGAGGGGAAATCAGGCAATCCTTGAGCCATGTTGATGGCTTTATGCTTGATTGCAAGCCTTGTCATTTCACGAATAACAGAGGGACGAAATTCATGTAATCGCTTAGCAGATGGATACATTTATTCTCCTGTCGCTGGTATAAACTGTTGTTTTTAAAAATGTAAAGTTCACTATTAACGATATCAAGACTTATATCATGTCCGGATGAACACTTATAAAAGACCAAGAACCTCACCCCGCCCTTCGGGCACCCCTCTCCTTAGCAAGGAAAGGGGATGGGGGTGAGGTTTTTTTATTGTAAGTAATTAACCGAACTTGATATAACTCGTGCGTAAGCCCTAAATATGTTATAAATCAAGTTTTTCTTAACTTATGCACTTATGAATGTTGTTGAAACTTACGGATTGACAAAGTAGGCAAGCTGAAATACCGCCTTGCTTTATGGTTAAGATCTAGACAGAGCAATAATTAAACACACGAATAACAGAGCCAGCAGCAAAAGTAAAGCTTGATTGCGTTTGATCCAATTTTTCACACTTGCACCGAAGCTGTTGGCGTAACGCTGCTGCTGCAAATATTGCTTACTCTCCTCAATATTTTCGTAGAGAATGCATTCTTTGGCAAAAGGACGCTGGGGAAAATTGCAAGTATCGTCAGCGTGGTAAGTGCAGCTGTCGCAGAGATACTCCTTCCCTGTGGCGCGATGTAGAGGAATGCCGGGATGTCCATAAGCTTTCAACTGAGTGCCACAATGAGGACAGGTGACAGCTTGGGAATTCACGGGTTGATGACAGCGAGGGCAAGTTGCAGTGTCCACAAGCGTAGCCTTAAAGAGCAAACATTCTGATTCTAGCTATTTCCTCATATGCATGGGAACAAAATACTCATCGATTTGTTTTGAAGATTCATTCTCTACTTTGTCATCCGTCGTAAAGCCGATGCTGAGGGATACTTACCAGCTTGTACCAAGGCTTGCCGTTCTGGAATTCGTTCATTACTGTTAAAATCTAGAATGCGTACTGTCACTTCTCCGATATCTGTCAGCGAGCGCGTATTTCTATTTTTGCTAATTATACTTCTATGCCAATACTTCTCGGTTAACTGTCATTCTGTAGACGCTTTGCGGCTTCCCGCAGGGTGCGAAACGGAGTGGAGCGTTCGCCTTGGCGTGGCGAAGCCTGAGAATCTCAACCTATAGCAAGCGATCGAGATACTTCACTTCGCTGTCAGTTCCTTCGCTTCGCTCAGGACTCAGCATGACAAACAAACTTATCCGAGAAGTATTGACTTCTATGCTACTTTCCAAGATTTTGCTAGCGTTTGAGGTTCTGGCAGAGGTTCGTTATTTTCTAAAGATGTTTCAATTAACATCTCTAGCACTTCTTGAGCGTTTTTGAGAGCTTCTTCGTAAGTCTCTCCGTGAGTGCAAGGCTGCATGACATCAGTAAACTCAGGTAAGAAAACCACATAACATTGGTCTTCTTCTGACCATTGAATGATGATTGTATATTTCATAATGATGAGTTGTCATTGCGAATGAAGCGAAGCGGAATGAAGCAATCGCAACATCCGTACTTTGCGATTGCTGAGTCCCAAGGGGACACGCTGCGCGAACGCTCCACTACGTTCCGCTCGCAATGACAAAGTATTTTACACATTTGGGATGCTCCCACTTCAGCAGATAAAATAACGTTATACATCTGAGCGAATTGTTCTCCAATTTTTTACACGACTTTCGGCAATATCTTTTTTACCCCTCTCAAAAGATTCTATAAAACCTGGAATATCGAGTAATTCTCGGGTTGCGTCTTCACTTTCTTTGTCTGCTAGGTAAGCTAAAAAATCAACAACTTGTTCTAGGCGTGCTGAAGATAATCCATCAAGATATTGGTTGATTTTCTCACGAATTGTAGTAGTATTGTTCATATTTTTATAGATCTTCTACTTCTCTAATTCTGCCAACTTCTTCTGAGCATACTCCCGCACTTGCTCATCAGGATCATTCTCTGCTCTGTCGCGCAATAGTGGTAAAGTTTGGGGATGGTGAGGATATTCCTGGATAATTGCCTCAAGTGCTATTTGCCGAGGATTGTCTTCAAGTATTAATAGACGATTAAATTGGTCATTGATAGCAATATAGCGCAAAAAATCAAACGTTTCAGGCAGGTTTTTCCACCCCCATACTATCTCTCGCAGTGCTGCACGTCGTATAAAAGAATTATCATCCTTAATAGCATATTCTTTAAGCCAGGGTAACGTATCGGGGTGATGTTTCCACAAGCTTGCTAACTTTCCGATTGCTAATAATCGATCAAAACCAAGATCATCCTCGGTGGCGTGTTGTTTAAAGATTGGTAAAGTATCTGGATCGTCTTTCCATCCATGCACTAACTCTTGCACTGCCTTATCACGCACCTGCCAATCATTATTTTGGGTTGCCCACTGTTTTAGCCAGGAAAGGATATGGGGATGTTCTTTGAAGTTTTTGGCTAATGCTTGGACTGCTGCAACTCGCACATCCGAATCATCATCAACGGTGGCACGTTCTTTCAACCAGGTGAGAGTATCGAGGTCATCTTTCCAAGTAGTTGCTATTGCTGCAACAGATTGGGTACGAATTTCACGAATTAGCTCAAATTGCTTACTTGAAGCCCGATTTTCATTTCCGTATCTGAGTAAGCTTTCCAGGTAATTGCGTAATTTATTAGCGACTTCCGCGATCGCCGTCCTATTCCTTACCTCAAAAAGACACTTAGCCGCTAAAAACAAGTTGCTAAATTTCTCTGACTCACCATTCTGCTTTATTAAGTAATCAAGAATTTTCCCAACAAATTTTGGCTCAATCATTCCTGCAATCAGGCGCAACACTTCATGCCAAGTTTCATCATGCCAGTGTTTGCCAAAAACTTGCGTCTTGAGTTCTTCAATTCCTAGGGTTTGCGTCTCTTTAAACTGCCAGACAAACTCCCAAGCACAGAAATATTCCAAAAATGTCCGATGAACAAAAGCATAATAATCCGCACCCAGGAAACATAACATAAAGTTGCGAG
This sequence comes from Brasilonema sp. CT11, assembly GCF_017982655.1. Classification (GTDB taxonomy): domain Bacteria; phylum Cyanobacteriota; class Cyanobacteriia; order Cyanobacteriales; family Nostocaceae; genus Brasilonema. The sequence goes on from NZ_JABXYX010000045.1 coordinate 48,399, forward strand.
TCCGCAGTTGATTTATCATCACTCTCGCAGCAACTCTAGCTTTGTCAACTTCTATGGTTTTTAAATACCCAGTCAGAATCTTTTCTAAATCATTCGCGCTTATCAAATTGCCCGCCAAACCTTTCTCACTGGTTTGCATATGGTAAGCAACTTGACGCAGCATTGCTTGCTTATCTTTATAATCTATTGTTTTTGGATCTAACCTCTTATCTTCCACCAAAGTACGTTCTACATCCCATTGATGCAGCAGCACCCGCGATGCTTGGTTGTAAAGTTCGGCTCTATCTCTTGGCAATTCTTGGTTACGATTTAGAATTGCCATCATCGTCAACAATAAAGGATTTCCTGCAAGTTCTGCTATCGAGGTTGATGTGTCAATGGCTCTTTGCAGTCGCTCTTTTTTTCTCTCTCCATCATTCTTGTCAGTAAAAGTGTCAGAATGCCAACGGTTGATAAAATCCCGAATTTGTTCTGGTTCCAAATCTTGCAGCATGAAATGCTTAAACTCAGCATCTCGCAGCCGTTGCGCTTTATATCCAATCACGCGAGAAGTCACAATCACCTGCACATTGGGATACTCATTTGTGAAGCGGTGAATATCTGTGATAACATCTTCTCGCTTACCTGGATCAAAAACTTCATCCAAACCATCAAACATGACTAAGGCGTTACCAGCCTTGAGTTGTTCTTGCAATTTATGCTGATTGAGATGAGCGATCGCACCACTACATTTATGAAAGAATTCCAGAAAATTATTGCATTCTTTGTCCTCCCGTCGTCGCATATAAGTGCGTAACTCAATCAGCAATGGAATCGGCGGAGGATTTTCTATCTTATCAAGCCTATCAAGAGTTTGTTCTACCCAATCTAACGCCAGGTATTGCAATAATGTAGATTTTCCTGAACCTGGATCACCTAAAATTACAATATATTTATAGTTTTGTTTATTTTCAACAATCTTTTTAACTGAACCTACTGGCTGTTCAAAATAAACTTGCTTGTGACGTTCTAATTCTTCTTGTAAAATTTCTTCTGCTTCTAGTTCGTTCTTTTCTCGCAGTCGTCGGAGATGTTCTTTGGGTAGTTCGTGAACTTGTGGTAAAACTTGGTGAACTTCCCGCACGTTTTGAGGAATAAAGATTCGCCATAGCCGCAATTCGTTATAGGCGTAACCGCTGGTATCTATACTATCTAGTTTGAGATTGGCGTAGCACTCGCGAATTGCTTCTTGATATTGTTTTAAATTAAACTCGGGGATAATTCCGGCAGTCTCTGTTGTGTTTTCTCCGATTTTTTCAATATTTTGGGAATCCAGAATAGCTCTCAGTTCAGATGAGTCCTGAATAATCGCTTTGACTTTTTTGACGTAACGCTTACCAAGCTTTGTCCAATCAAATTCGCTTGGCAAAGCTGACAAATTCTGTTCGTTCCAAATCTTTTTTAAGTTTATTGTATCTAGAGCATGACACTCATCATGAAAAGGAGTTCCCAGTATTTCTTTAACTTTTTTCTCATTCAGAAATTTTTGTAGCGGTTTGTTATACTCCTTAACTTCATTATCAGGAATGTCAGCATCTTGTAACTCTTGCTGCACGAGTGACAAAAACTCTTTAAGTGCTTTTCCAGCAGCAATATCTATTTCTTCTTTTTTTAGTTTCTGTAAAATCTGGCTAGGAATAGCTTTCAATACATCTTTGAGTATATCTTTTAATAAATCTTTGCCTACATCTTGGGCAAATTGTTTCATCACTGGTTGGAAGAGGAACCCAACAGCAGTACTAACTCCCCAAGCGGTTAAAAAGTCTATAGGCATAAAACTCGTGTTTGTTCAGTTATTGATTAAGAATATATACACCTGCTTGAGTCATATTTCCTGATTTTCACGTAATTTTTAGCAATATGACAACCTTACATCTTGCACCTGGTAAAACAAATGTCAATAGTCTAAACATATTATTTGACGCAGGTTCTCGTCCGCCTAGGACTGTAAGTCCCAGGCTCATAGGCAAAGTCCATTAAAATGGACTAAGAGTGGAAGTGATTTTTGAGTAAATTTAAACACTACTTCATACAAGTATTAGTGGTCTATTCGTATGAAAACAGACTGGTAAGTGTTTCAGTCCGTTTTAACGGACTTTGATTATAAGCCTTGAACTTAAGTTCAAGGCGTACTCATCGCTCAGATGCAAAATTTGAGTAAAGAAATGCGATCGCCTTTACCCAATACTCTCCGGATCTATCCCTAACTCACGCAATTTATCTGCCAGCCTTCGTGCTTGTTGTTCTGCTGCTTTAATACGTTCTTCTGGCGTGGGATAACGTTTTCCTTGCTCATCGTACCAATAAAGCCATTCTCGCGTTACGCCTCCATAAGTCCCGCGAGCGCACCCAATTCCTAAACCAACTTCCGGTAGCCAAACAGGATTTCCCTCTTGCAATTCATACTTATCATCCACCAACCGATGCACTTCCAAACGCGGTTTACGGCGACGCCGGGAAGAGTAAATGACATAATACAAAACACCCAGCGCTGCATATTCTTCTTTTTTAGTGCTATATTCTTTGCGATAATTTTGAGAAACAACTTCTAGCACCAAAGTCGGGATAACGTTTTCATCCCATAGGACATAACTTGGTCGTAACTCCTCATCATAAACTCGCTCTACTCCCAAGCTCAAAAATCCATCTGGTACAATCGGCGGTTTATCTGGGTGAGAATAAATACCCATGTCTATCCCAAAAAACCAGTCCATGCGTTCTGCTCATAATATCAGCAGTATCGCTTTGAGCAAGCCTGGTATCAATTCTTGCAATTCGTTATCCACAGGGGTATCGTCAGAGTCGGGTAATTCTTCGGCGGAGGGCAAGTACTTCGGCAGGTTAAACTCTAACATGACTGGTTTTCCCCCAGAACTTACTAAAATAGCGATTTCAAATTTAATTCAAATTTAAGAAATAGGATTTTTCTAGCCTGGTTATTTCTGCGGAAATTTCCGCACTTGAAACTTACTTGAGTGTTTGTTGGGGCGGAACTTTCACCTTCAGTTGTTCGATTATCACACTTTTGATCCTTTGTGTGTGTTTGTCAGAATAGAGGTGTAGTCTATATTAATTATCCTTGCACCATAGGTCTATAGGGTAGATTTATGAGAAAGGGGCGTTTGATTTGAAAAAAGTGATAGAAAGGAATTATGGACAGCAACAACAACTGGATGAAGCAGTTATTTACGATAGGTCTTGGAACAACGTCCTTGGTTGCAGACAAACTGCGGGAAGCCAGCGACCAACTTGTTAAGGATGGTAAGCTCGATCCTGAGCAAGCGAAGGCGGTTATGGATGACATGGTACAGCAGTTGAAGTCGGAGCAGGGAAATTTGGAGGGAACTATGCAACGACAACTGCGAAATATGCTACAGGACTTGGGGGTACCTCGTCAGTCGGAAATGGACGAACTGCGTGGTAGAATTGACCGTTTAGAGCGTCAAATGCGTGATTTAGAAAATAAGCTTTGGCGTTAAAGGTCGCTTTGTGGTTTACACTAAATTTTGTTCTACTGGTTATCCTAAAGTACCCAGAATACTGAGTAAGGAGGATTTATTTTGAAAGCGATTTTACTCAGCGTGGGTTTCATGCTGGTTTGTGTTTTGGCTCTGGTATTTGCGCAAATAAGCGGTAACAAACAAGATACCGCTGTTGCTAGCCAGTTGACCGAAACAACAGAAGCACCCATCCAGGTACAAGAAAACAATACCCTTATTGCGAGCAAAAATATGTCTGATGCTAATGTCGTCACCACGCCCTCTGGACTTAAGTACACTGAGTTAAAAGAGGGGACTGGGGCGACTCCTAAAAAAGGACAAACGGTTGTCGTTCACTACACCGGGACTTTAGAAGATGGTACCAAGTTTGATAGTTCACGCGATCGCGGTCAACCCTTTAGTTTTAAAGTAGGTATTGGACAAGTGATCAAAGGCTGGGACGAAGGACTGAGTACTATGAAAGTAGGTGAGCGTCGTAAATTCATTATACCTCCCGACTTAGGTTACGGCGCTCGTGGTGCTGGTGGTGTTATTCCACCCAACGCTACTTTGATTTTTGATGTGGAATTGCTGAAAATTCAGTAATGACTCATCGTTAGTAGTTTGTTGTTAGTTATTAATCATAACTATTGATAACTTGCCACGAACTACTAATTCATTTTCAATCAGGACTTACGCAAAGAAACCCGGTTTCTACCAAAAATCGTCTGTTTCGCAACCAAATACGAACGAAGAAACCGGGTTTATGGCAGATGGTGCGTAAGTCCTATCAATAATCAGTTATCAGTTATCAGTTATCAGTTATCAGGTAGGAAACGGACTCGTCCACCCCTTGTTCACTGTTTACTGTTCACTGTTCACTGTTGACTGTTGACTGTTGACTGATTTAATAATTATTCGGTCTGGCTAAATTTTTAAACTTCGTCAATTGTGGATCAAACAAGAGTTTAACAGTACCTGTTGGACCATTACGGTGCTTAGCTATGATCACCTCAGCAACTCCTCTATCTGGGCTATCGCTGTTATAGTAATCGTCTCTGTACAACATAATAACTAAATCCGCATCTTGCTCAATACTTCCACTTTCTCTCAAATCAGATAACATGGGACGCTTGTTCGTACGTGATTCTACTCCTCGACTCAACTGAGATAAAGCAATCACTGGGACACTTAATTCACGCGCTAAACCTTTAAGACTTCGGGTAATTTTTGATAGTTCTTGCACGCGGTTATCGCCCCCTCCTTCCATTAATTGCAAGTAATCTATAATAATTAGTCCTAGTTCTGTATTTAATTCTGTTTGCAAACGCCGCGCTTGACTTCGCATTTCTGTAACTGTAATATTTGGCGTATCATCAATATGAATTGGCATATCAGAGAGCATACCAATCGCACGACTTAAAGGTTCCCATTGAGTTTGGCTAATGCGTCCACTCCGCAAATAACTCGTTTCAATTCCCGCTTCACTTGCTAACAACCGCTGCGCCAGTTGTTCTTTTGACATTTCTAAGCTGAAGATAGCAACTGGTAATTTATATGAAGCAGCAATGTTATGAGCAAGATTCAGACAGAAAGCGGTTTTTCCCATTGAGGGACGACCAGCAACAATAATCAAATCAGAACGTTGAAAACCGCTAGTCATACCGTCTAAATCATAAAACCCGCAAGGAATTCCCGGTAGGGCGATACCTTGATGGCGAGTTTCAATATCTTGGAAAGTATTAATCAGGGTGTTAGAAATGTGAACCAGACCGACTTGGGGACGTTCTTGAGTGATACCAAAGACTTTTTGTTCTGCTTGATCTAAAACAGTTGGTAACTCAGTTTCTGTCTGATAACCCAGATGCACAATTTCATTTCCAGCTTTAATTAATCGACGCCGCAGGTATTTTTCCATAATTAAATCTGCTAAGGCATCGATATTAACGGCTGACACTGTACGATCTACTAGTGAAACTAATTTATTTCTACCGCCAACACGGCTTAGCATATCGTGGTCGTTTAGCCAATTTATGACTGCAAGCAAGTCTGTAGGTTTACCTTGAGTGTGTAACCTGACAGCGGCGTGATAGATATCTTTATGAGCGTTCAGATAAAAGGCTTCTGGAATCAGGCGATCGCTCACTCTACTTATCGCTTCCGGATCTAGCAAAATCCCCCCCAATATTGCTTCTTCCGCCTCAATGTTTTGGGGAGGGAGGCGATCCATACCATTACCTTGAAAGTTAAGTTCTTCAGACATAAATAATAAGTAGAAATTTTAGATTTGATATTATGTTGATATTTTTTATCTTATAAAGTAAAATTTACATTTTTAATATGTGTCCTGTTTGAATCGTTTCCACCCGTTGAGATGAATAACTGGTATAAAAGTAAATATTCCATACGTGGGGTTTGTTAATGTAGTGTAACGCACCATGTTAGCAGTGTGTGGAGATAGCAAAATTAACATAATTTAAAATATACTCAAAGAATGTTTGGAAAGTCTTATGGAATAGACAAATTGTCGTATATCCACCCTAGACCTCCTCAAAAGGGAACCGTTTGGTTAAGGGGTAAATAGGAATCCGGTTTTGTGAAGTGTGAATTGACAAAGTAGAGTTAGGGAACGCTTAACAGAAACGGTACTGGGTTTTTTAAGCGCAAAGCGCAGGCACTTTCACAAAAATCAAATATGAGTCCTATATATTAAATTAATATTAAATATTAAATAACAAGATAGTAATTAGCTTCATTTATACTTGTGTCATTTTTTGTTGAAACTAGACATATCATTGTTAGCTAGTAAAAACACGGCATATTTTCTAAAAATATCTTAAAATATACTAAAAAATATCAGAATTGTTTTTTGTGAATATTGAATTTACAATGATTACTACTTCAGTATCAAGCTTTTCAATCTTTTTTTGAGTATATATGACAACTTTTACAATTTAAAAGGTCAGAATATTCCAATAATACTAAATCAGTGTCTTTTGTTACTGATTGTGTTATAATATCTATCTATAACAAGACCTGAATTAAGTTAAATAGTGTAGTAGTATTTTAAAAAATGTAGTTTTCAACACGCAATTTACGCAGAGAAATAAAGTAAGTTAATTGTCTATCTTTGTCTGTCTATCTTACGCTACTTTACCCTGGCTTGCGAGAAGCTGTGCTTCTTATGCTATAGCCCTATGACTATTCTTTTAGTCACCAAGAGGTGGTAAATCCGTCAAGGAAGGCTGTTTCACCTGTTTATAAGTATTATAAATGTATTTGATTTGACAATAGTCCATTTTGTGGCAAGAATTGTAAGAGAATCTCAAGAATTCGGGATTAGTAAGGGGGTTTTTTTAACATGTTGAGTAACCAATTTCAACGATTGGAACAAGAGGATGATATTCTTTTTTTAGGAGATCAAATTTTTAATGCAGTTCAAATAGTTAAGAAATTTCTTGAATATTTTGAGCCAAAGGGAAATGATTTAAATTTTTCTTGTCAAGACAAGTTTGTTAAAAAATATTTCAAAAAGAGAAATGTGACAGGCATATTTAATCGAGTTGAGTGGGAATTTTACCTGAGATCAGAAATACAATGTGAACTGCTTCTTCCTAATACAAATCGTAGACAAAAAGGGAAACTTGAAATTAGGGTTACTTTAGAATTTTCTTCATTAAACAAACAATTTTCATCTGTAAATGATGGTGGAAGCCTATCTCATTCTCTATCAATCACAGATAGTAAGACTTCAAAAGATTTTGAGATAAAAGTTTCGTTAGATTTCTATCCTGAGGAAAGATTGCTAGAGGAAATTTCTCACCAAGAAAAAACCACAGAGTCAGGATTGAGAAAATGGCCTACGGAGACGCTGCGCGTAAGTCCTTTTGAGATAGATGCTCGTAAAAAAGGTATACACGAATACCTAGCGTCTCCCTAGGAGATGTAAAAGGACTTTTATAGAACCCATTTGACATCTAACAAGAGGCTGCAAGCCTCTTAATCATTAACCTGATGAAGCAGAGGTTGAGTTTGGCCGTAGCACCAGCCAGGGTTCGTTCAAAGTTCTTAACCAGAATTTT
>NZ_JABXYX010000241.1 GCF_017982655.1 Brasilonema sp. CT11
GCCACAAGCCACAGAGTTTAAATTCCAGGTCTTGAAGTTCTTTTGATGCCCCGTCTTCCTCTCGCCCTTTGTCGAAACCAACGAGCTGAAAACCGACGTTGGGTTGCTGGTCCCTGGAAGGGAAGTGAGTAAATCGTGGGTAAACGAGTACTCGTTGGGCATGTTCGCCCGTCGCTTCTATTTCTTTTTTTAGCGCGTCATATGCACGTTGCTTCTTGGGTGCGTAGAAGAGCGGGTATTCCTTTGCACCAATAGTGATAGTAGCTATTGTTTTTTCGTCTTCGGTTGTAAAGGTCACGTTACCTCTAATAACACCAACAGCTTGGAATATGGTTCCAGGAGGAATCTCTATTTCCTGCTTTTTCTCTTCTTTAACCGTTGCTTCTGTTGGTGTTTCTGGGGCGTTTGCTTTTGGTGGTGCTTCTGCTGGTGCTTCTGCTGGTGCTTCTGGTGGTGTAGTAGCTGGTGATGGTTCTGTTAATTGTGTAACAGGTATAGCTGGCTCAGCTGCATCCGACGCATTGTCCCCTGATAAATCAGCCAGCCCTTGTTTTTGTTGATCTGTGTTGTCATCTCGTGTACCCGAAGTATGAGGGCTGGCTGATTTATCTACGTGTAAGACCCCCGTATCAGGTTTCTTAGATTTGATTTCGAGTAACTGTGCGGACTTCTTCGTCCGCTTAACAGGTTTTTTTAATGGTTCGCCCGATTCAGGCGTATTGTCTCCATTGGTTGGGGAATTATCTATCATAGCTATCAGGTGTATTGTTCTTTTACTATGATGAACCTGGTAGTAAATTTCCAGGTTTCATAAATCTTGGATGTTGTGGGCGAATGCTGCAATCAAACTGCAGCCCCCTCAACTTTAGGTTTCTTCTCGAAAGTCTGAATATTTGGTTCTAGCAGAACAAACCCGTTCTCAGTTGTCTCGCCAATCTTGCCAGTGATGCTGGCTACCCATTGAGGATAGTTGGCTTGGGCGTCGGTTAACTTTTTCCACACCTTGGGCTTGACGGTAATAGTGATGATACGTCCATCACAATCAATCTCAAATTGCTGCCACCCGTTCTCTACAGTCTTGGCTTGTGGAAGTTCATTAATTTTGACAACGACTTCTAGTTTTCCTTGAGTCATAAATACCTCTTAATACTTAGGATTAGGTTAAACACCTGTCTTAGTTACGCTGCTTCTGCATCGACTGATATCAAGACGACGTTGCGATAGCCCAAAGGGCTGACGCTAGCCCAAGAGGAGAGTGCCGTGCCTCAGGAGAGTACCGTGCCAAAACGGGAAAATGGTACCCTATGGCGTAGATATCATATCAATGATGTTATCTAGTGCCTGCTTAACAATCTGGATTTTTGGCGATTGACTACCAAGATGGTGCGATGCTTTTAATCTACTAATAATCTCATCTCGCTTTGCGATCAAGCTTTGCCTGTCATGCTCTTTAAGATTTGAATGCCCAGCAGTTTGTGCTGCTAGGCTAACGCTTCCCCCAGGCGCTGATTCACCTTGTCGTCTATCATTGTGTCTAGCACAGGCACTAGTCGAGTCTGAACTGCTTCTAGAATTGCGTCTAGCTGGGGTATAGCACTAGCGGTAGTATGTTCTGAAATTTCCCATCCCAAGTCCTTCTTAATGGCATTTAAAACAAAGCTATTGACGCTTATCCCGCGCTCGTCTGCCGCAGTCTTTATCGCTGAATAAAAATCGCGCTGCCCGTCCAGTCTAAGGTTCAGTTGAATTCTCTCTTGTGGCATGATTCTTCAAACGTGGTCTACTAGCGCAATGCTAGCATCAATCTCATCATAGTACTAGCTATAAGCTAGATGTGGCTAGTGTAGAGAAAATTTATAAGCAATACTGACAGTTATCGACATTTAGCTAGTTATTATCTAGTACATGTCTAGTTGAATAAACGCACGAGGTGACGCAAAGTCAGCATCAATCTCGTCATTACACTAGCTATAAGCTAGATATGGCTAGTGTAGAGAAACTTAAAGCAATACTCATCGCAAAAGCACTAGACATGTACTCGATATACTAGCTAGTTATTATCTAGTACATGTCTAGTTGAATAAACGCACGAGGTGACGCAAAGTCAGCGGCAGTGTGACATTCATCGCAGCAACGAATAAAGCTAGGGAGAAACTAAAAGAGTACCTTTGTATCGTGGAGCAAGTGCTATACGTTTGATTTTAAAGTGGCAATTTATACTCGTAAACAAAGAGAGCGTGGTAGGTCGCCGCAGTCGCAGTTATTGGTTTACCCTGGTCTACTAAGTCTACCTTAGTCTACTAGGTTTACTCTGTTGGGTTTACTCTAGTCTACTAAGACTACCTCTGGACTTATTTTCTCTAGTCTTGTTTCCCATCATTAGCCCCCATTGCATGACTTAAAATAGCATTAGCTGTTACTAACCAGTAGTGCTTGGCATGGTCTGGTAACTCATCCCAACTAAGCAGGGGCTCCCCATCAAAGTTCTTCCCGTTGGCTGCATTACAGTAGGCTTCATAACCAACTTGGGCTAGTTCCAATAGTTGTTCACTCATAAGTTCTTGTTACGCGTATTAATAAACTCTACCAAAGCTAACTCAAATGGTCATATCTGCTTGATGGCTTGTTATGATGAGTCGTTGTAGTGTATTTTTTATAACATGAAAAACCTTATGGAAAACCAAAATGTGCTTGACATAATGGGTGCTTTGAGTCCCTTTGAGCAGGTTGTTTGGGGACTTACGTTTCATGGTTTTAAATGCTCTGATGAAACGATACTGAGTATAGTACAACTATTCGGTCATGAGTCGGTGACTTTGAGAGAGGTGCGTAAGACTAAGCAAGTACTAGTTGAGAAGGGTTTAATACCAAAAACAGAGTAAGTAGTTTTGGGTGGAGTCGGTTTATAGTTGCCCAAATAGTCCCTGGTATAGTTCCTAGTCCTTAGCGTATTCCCAGCTAGTCCCTGATATAGTCCCTATTTAAAATGGCTAAAACTTAAGCCTCTAACTGACTAGGTAAACTGCACTGCTGCCTTCGGCAGGTCAACTAGCTAGCTCTATTCTGCGAAGCAATGACCGGGGGCGCTCGGTTGCAAATATACTACCATCAAGCAAATAATGGTTGACTAAACTAGTTAGCCCGTCATATTATTAAAATAAAACCCACTTCAAAGCATAAGCATTCCTCTACTTTAAGGGGGATAATAGCACATCTGCTTTTAATGTATTAAAGTTACCCATAGTAACTTGTGGTAGATAATACGCCGTTACGAAAATCTAGAATCCATATTCCACACAGTTAAGTAATTAAAATAGTAATACATATCACCAGTTGACGCATCTGCACGGTAGCTGATAGTAGCTTCCTTATGATAAGGGTGTAGGGGTGTAAGTGAGTAAAGAATTAACGCCACTCTCCCTGAACAGTGAAACCCGCCCAGTAATAGGGGCTATGCCATTTTGGGTTTTCCCATAACTTGCGTTGTGCTGCACGTAACGCCTCTGATGGAGTTTTCTTTTGCTGTAACATTTCTGTGTAAAATTCCTGCATTAGTATTGATGTGCCTTCATCGCTAACCTGCCACAGCGACAGCATAACCCGCGCTGCTCCTGCATACATTAACCCGCGTGTCAACCCCACTAAACCTTCACCGTTGACGTTTTTACCAAGTCCGGTTTGGCAGGCACTCAAGACGATTAACTCTGCTGGGTAGTCTTGGTTAAACAAATCTTCCAGGCGCAAGTATCCTCTGATTGGCTTGCCTTTTTTATCAAATAATGACAGTACAATCCCGGATAACTCTGGTTGCTCTTGATTGACAAATCCGTGAGTGGCAAAATGCAGGATACGGAATTGATTGAGGGTTTTGCTTGTTGCCCAGTTGTAATTAGCATCAAAACTCAATGCCTCCAGGCTAGTTGCTGCTGGTATCGATTTTAAAATTGCTTTTGCCTCGTCTGCTGTGTATGGGAGTCTCTCCCAACCATTGCGTTTCAGGCTTCTGGCAGAACGGTTAAGGGCAGAGCGTTCAACTTCGAGTTCGGAACCGAGTTGAGTATTTTCCGGTTTACCTGTCACTCGTTCATCGGTAGCACTGTATACCGGATCTGCGAGCACGGCTATGGATTTGGGCGCACTTTGGCGGTTGGCGAGTTTTTGGCGTTGGATGGCGATGGTGGAGGCTGAGGGTAAATTGATAATTTCATGGTTTATAATCAGTGGTTGATATTTATTTGAGGTGATATCAGCTAATGCCCCAAAGGGAATGGTTTGTAGCCCACCATCAGCAACAATCACCAAACGCTTTCCGGGTAATTTATCGGCAACAGGCGCGAGAATCAGTTGACTGAGTTGTTTTGCGCTCTGGATCGCTAAGTCAGTAGTTGTTACTTGCTGCGAATCTTCACGGAACCCTTGTGCGACTTTTTCTATTTCCTTTTGTCCGGGGAGTGTGTAAACTTGCATAGAGGTGGGAGTGACTGCCCACAAATAACTGTGTTCTTCTCCCAAAGAATATTGCAATAGCAGAGTGTCTTTATCAAGTTGTTGTTGGATTTGCGGTAATTTGAGAATGTCCTTTTCCGGGTTTGGATTTGTCAGTTTTGCATATTCTGGGCTAGTCGTACGGATTTTGGCTTGCAGTTCTTGGTGTTGTCTGAGAAGATCTTCGATTTCTGTGGTGAGTTTTTGAATAGACGCTTTGGTGGAGTCGTTTTTATTTGGTGAAGTTTCTAAATTTCGCCGCAGTGTATCTCTGGCATCAATTTGCTGTAGTAAGTTGCGTTCTTGTTGTACGAGTTCTGGGTTTGCGCCTTTAAGAATTTTGGCATTAGCTTCGGTTAATAGTTCTATCAAACTTCTGGCGCGGGAGCGTTCGCTTACGTGTAGGGCTAATGCATCGTATCCTTGGGATGGCTCTTTCTTGTGCAGTTGCATCAGCAAATCGATGTAGAGTTTGTAAACATCCTGCTGAGTAGCAAAGTAGGAAGTGCGAAGTTCTTGCCTGTCGATTTTGGTGCGTAATTCTTCGATAATTTTGATTGCGGCTTCTACGTTGGTGCGGGCTGCTTGCAAGTTACCGCGACTGCGTTCTAGGAAAGCG
>NZ_JABXYX010000242.1 GCF_017982655.1 Brasilonema sp. CT11
TAACAGCTTTTTCCAATTCTTCTCGGCTCTGTTTAATCTCAACTTGCAATTTGAGACCCATCACACTTGTACCAAATACACCCTTGTGAATAATTTAGCGCAGCTTCATACAGAAATGGTATGAGTTCGCAAAAGTTGTTGGGAATTTTGTTGTTCACGTAAGCGCAAGCGCATCCCAAAGGCGAACGCGCAGCGTCTCCGTAGGAGATACGCGTAGCGGGCAAGGCAGGGCTTATGATTTATGACTCCTAAAACATTAAGTAAGTTGACAAATGCCGGAAAAATTAATACATTATACTCCCCTGGCGGACATCACCCTTACCGACAAATCATAAAGTCATGATTTCAGAATCTTAAGCAAGCAGTTGACCTTGGGAACATCCAAGAGTAAAGATAATAAGGATTAGACCTCTTGCCTAAGTCCGAGGCGACTTTAATGTTGCCATAGCTCTGTTTATCTCTTTCTTGATTGGGAGGACAAGCAGGCAAGGACTATAGCTAATGATTGAATAATAAAGCCTGCAAGGGCAGGCTTTGTTTGTCTAGTAGCTACAGAGGCGTGAATGTGGCATATCTGGTGCAAACTAACTACCAACAGCAATAAAATGTGCAAGCAGTCTATTTTTCAAAAAAGCAAGTTCAGTGAGGGATGGCTGTGGAGACACTTATGGAACAAAAATTAAGTGTAAATACTAATATGAAAATTGGCGAGCGCGTCCGGGTTAAAGAATCCGTCATAGTCTACCATCATAATGAGCATCGCGGTCAAGCTTTTGACATCAAAGGCACAGAAGGTGAAGTGATAAGTATTGTTAATCAATGGCAAGGTAGACCTGTCAGTGCTAATTTGCCGATTTATGTCCAATTTAGCAAAAAATTTAAGGCTCACTTGCGTGAAGCAGAGTTAGAAGTTATCTAACTTCTTTGTGGTCAACGACTGTATTTTGCGAGTATCATTTTTGAAAATAAGTAGCCTCCTTTTAGCAGGAGGCCATACTTTACTATATCTAATGACTTTTACATTATTCCCAAAGGAAGAACTTGTGAAACGTCAGAATACACCTATCGACTTTTACGAAACCACTGCATGATATTTAGCTCGCCCCGCATTTTTTCTAAATCTTGACGATTGCGCTCTGCTGTAATATGATAACTCTCACAATATTGCTTGAACTCTAAGCGCGTCTGAACTTCTGTGTAAAACAGATGAGTTGTTTGGTATGCAGAAAATGTATCCTCAACTTCGGATTGAGGAGAGGGTATGATTTGCGATAACTCTTGAGACATATTGACTAATTTTAAGTTAGAAGTTAAAAGTTGAAAGTCGAACTTATTTTACAAATCTCTATTTATTATGACTTACAGCCATCCGCGCAAGCGATAAGCGAGAATACCAACGTATTCTTTCAAAGCAGACGTAAACATGTGTAAATTATCAACGTCAGGTAACACATTTAGTAACGCTGCTTTTGGAGTGCTAGTCAGTTCTTGCAAATCACTGCGAGTCACGAGAAAGTCAGTAGGCGCTGGAATAACATCAATACCTTGATGTTGGAAGATAAGAAGCGATCGCGGCATATGAATTGCGGAAGTAACTAGCAAAACACGGCGAATTCCACGAGATTTGAGAATTTTATTGACATTCACCGCATTTTGATAAGTATTGAGGGAATTAGGTTCCTGTACAAGAGCTTCTTTTGGGATACCAATAGCCGTGAGAATAGTAGCCATATCGCCTGACTCTGATGAACCGCCTCCCTTCCATTCAATGCGACCACCACTCAAAATGATTATAGGGGCTTTTTTCTGGCGGTAGAGTTGAGCAGCATAAATGACGCGATCGCCTGCTTCATTTAAATCTACAGATGGTCGTGGTGGCAAAGCTGATTTAGTCGCACCACCCAAAACTACGATAGCTTCTGCGGTTGGTATTTCAGTCAGTGGGAGATGTTGCCATTCTAAAGACTGGACAAGTAACCGAGAAACCCAGCCATTACTAGTAAGTAGCAATAGCATCAGCGCGAATGCAATTGCAAGTGCTGCTGTGCGTGGTCGTTTCCATAACATAAAAAATGCTACCAATAAGCATAAGCAAGCGAGTCCCAGAGGATAGAAAAATAATGGTAGCAACTTAGAGAGATATAAAAACATTTGCCAAATTTCTCAATAGAACTATGAGTTTTTAAGTAATTCAGGACTTACCCACTGAAAACCCGAAACCTTGATTTCCCCTTAAAAAGGCAAGGCTGTTTCATCTGACAAGGGAGAATAGTTTGTCAATATCGTTGGATTTCACATTCCGCACCCTCAAGTGTCACATACCAAAAGGCTATGGACAACAATGGTCAAAGTAGTATAATTTTACTAAAAGATAGAATCATAAAGAAATGCCACAAGCCGGAAGCTTGATGCCAGACACATATCGCCAATTGCGGGGCACTTATGTTGTATGTTGAAAAGGTATAAAAATTGCCAGGTAGCTTAGCTCGACTTTATCCATTCAGGCGGCGTAAATTTTGTGATATGGCAAAAGTTGTAGTTTTGTGGCAAAAACTTTTTCTTACATCACTAATTTTGCCGAAATCGAAAAAGTCAAAGTCTAGGTTCCATAAGGGTTTTAGCGTATGCGACGTGTTACTGCAAAATGGATAAAGTTGAGCTAAAAAGTTTGCAACTCTTATCAAAGATTCTCAACTGCTAAAAGTTGCTAAATTTGTGATATTTCTTGTCTCGCAGGACAGTCGTGTTCTAAGCACAATGGTATATGAAAAATCGTTAGTCTTTAAATCCGCTTCGGAAGACGCTTTTCGCTTTTCCAGTGAACCCACGCTTTCCAGTGCATCTGTTGATTGGCAAAATATTCGGGTGGCATATTACTGTCAACCTCCTGGTGAAGTTTCAGAGCATCAGGATGCTGAACACGAAATTTGCATCCTACACTCTCAGCCCAATCAAACAATTAAGCGGACAATTGATGGACGCTATCAGGTGGGGCAGATTGCCAAAGGTGAGATTACAATTATCCCAGCAAATGCCTCTCACAGTTTGTCCTGGAATTTTGACATACAATCCACAATCCTCTGCCTTGATCCTGGCTTTGTTAGCCGCATTGCCTACGAGTCTATCTCTCCAGAGACAGTAGAGCTGGTGCCAATTTTTGCGCAACCGGATACATTGATTTGTCAAATTGGGGCAGCACTGAAATCAGTGTTAGAAACAGGTGGAGTTTACAGCCGTTTATATGCTGATTCAGCTGCAACTCTGCTAGCATCACACCTTCTACAACATTATTCTGTCAAGAAATACTCGATTAGCAGTTATAAAGGTGGACTACCAAACTACAAACTGCGCCAAGCGATCGCCTACATTCACGATCATCTTAACCAGAACTTGAGCCTGAGCGCAATCGCCGCCGAAGTCAGCATGAGCCAATACCACTTTTCACGCTTATTTAAGCAGTCGATGGGAACTTCAGTTCACCAGTACGTGATTCAATGTCGGGTAGAGTCTGCCAAGCAATTGCTGTTACATCGTCACCTAAGCGTTACTGAAGTCGCTTTTCAGGTTGGGTTTTCCAATTCTAGTCATCTGAGCCACCACTTTAAGCGCGTTGTTGGTGTCACTCCTAAAATCTTTCTCAACCAGTAGCAAGAATCTGTTGAAACCAGCAAGAATCTAGGCGACATTTAGTCTTCTAACTTTTTATAGTCAAAGTAATGATGCATTAAATCAATAAAATGGCAACTACAAAAACGACAAACTCAACTTTGCTGCTTCCAAACGTACAATCTGTACTCGAACGACTACATGATCTGGCTGATACAGGTGATAAGGCTATTCGCCAGCAAATTTTCGCGAGTGGATTTGATTGGAAATCGACGAGTTCAGAACAGCAAGCGACGATGTTCCAGGAGGTGCTAATGCCAATTTCAAGAGATGTTGGCAGATTCTTTTACGGAGTAGCTCGTTCCATCTCGGCTAAACGAATTGTGGAATTTGGTACATCTTATGGTGTCTCCACTATCTACCTTGCGGCAGCTCTTTGTGATCTTGGTGGTGGGTTAATTATCGGTTCTGAACTTGAGCGCAGCAAAGTTGCTAAGGCAACGGAGCATCTCAAAGAAGCTGGCTTATCACAGTATGTTGAGATCCGTGTGGGCGATGCACTTCAAACACTGCGTGATCCTGGTGGCGCGATTGACTTACTTTTTCTTGATGGTTGGAAAGATCTGTATCTAGATGTTTTGCAGCTTTTATTGGATAAACTTCACCCCGGTTCTGTCGTGCTAGCAGACAATATAAATATGGTTCAGGCAGGAGTCACGCCTTATTTAGAGTATGTCCGTAATCCCGCTAATGGGTTTGTTTCAGTTGAGCTTGCGTTCAGTAATGGACTCGAATACTCGGTCAAGCTCTAACAACTTGCCAGAATACAAGTGCTATTTAGCTAACGTGTACGATGGTCTGCCAAGCAGAACCATTCATTACCACTCCCAAGTTTCAGAAAAAGTTAAAAAGTGATTTGACAACGAATCAGTGACTTGAGGATTAATTTGGCGATAAGCGTAGCGTCAAGCGTTCGACTGAGCTTCGCTGAACGTCCGAAGTCCTCCGGCTTATCGCGAGACCGTTTTCTTGCGAAATCGGCGATCAAGCGGATGAGGTGCAGGGAAAGTATGATGAGTCCATAAGGGCGGTGTGGTGGCGAAGTATTGAACTAATGTGTTGAGTAAGCTGCTGTAGGCGGAATGCATCTGGACAAACTTTCGCCACGCCGATTCTGCATCCTGTAGCACAAAACCCGCCTGCGTTAAACTTGCCCGTGACTCCTCAAATTCTTCGCGATCAACTTCGAGTATGTCTACTAGGGGAAGTTGATACAAGTGATGGAGATCAAGAACAATACGACAGCCCATTCGGTGCATTAAATACGCTCGACCATTATAGCGGTTCTCGCTTGAGTGAAATACAGTGTGGGAGGATGGAGTATATCAATAACCAAGTGCATCGACATGAAAGCTTACTCCACTGATCTGCGCCAAAAAGTGATTGATGCTCACAACAATC
>NZ_JABXYX010000046.1 GCF_017982655.1 Brasilonema sp. CT11
TTTGCACCGTGCTTCACTACTATCAATCACTGTTGCACGAGGCGGCAGAAGCCTCTTCGTGCATTCCACTTATTAATACTTATCTACTATAAATAGCGCTCGCATTGTGCCAGTTGCGTAAGTCCTGGATTATTTGGCAACAAGTGAAGGAACGAAGCTACCTTCATTGAAGTCGTTCAGAAAATCTGAAAAACGTCTAGCTAAAGTATCACAACGCAAGGAAAACAAGAAAAAGGGCAGCAAGGCGAGACGTAAACTTGCCAAGCGCCAAGGACGCGAACATCAACGCATTGCTAGAGCAAGGAAAGATCATGCGTTTAAAACTGCTCATGCGTTGGTACAAACGGGAAAGAAGGTTTTCGTCCATGAAGACTTAAACTTAAAAGCGCTGTCAAAGCGCAACAAAGCAAAACAAGATGAGGGGGGTAAATTTTTACCCAATCGTCAGTCAGCCAAATCGGGACTAAACAAGTCCTGGGGGGACGCTGCGTTTGGACAGTTTTTTACAATCCTAGAATACATAGCCGGGAAAGCTGGGTCTAGGGTCATCGCAGTAAATCCTGCATACACATCTCAATTACTGGCGTATCGTGACCAGATAGTCTTCACTGACTGCGATATGCGCTCTTACTGGGATGTCGAACATTCGTTTAACGTTGACCGTGATATAAATGCGGGAATCAATATTAAGCGCGTGGGGCTGGGACTTTTCCCCACGTTAAAACGCCGTAAAGGGAATCCGGTAGTGGGTGACTCTACTACCAATAGTACCTCGAAGGAAGTTCTGGCAGTGTTGAAAAACGTGCCGGAAGCCTACACCGTAGCTGTACTCAGGTCGGTGTAGGTAGTTCACTCTTGGAGAATCCCGGCACCTTTAGCGTGGTGGGAGTGTCAATCAGCATCCTCCTGTAGATTTTGTGCGAGTGTTGACAGCTTGTCTAAAGACTTAGCTACTCCCATGACTTGTTCCGAAGTCTTGCTGGCAATACTGACTACTTCTAGAATAGATTGGCTTGCTAAGGTTGAAGTTTTTGCTTGGACAGGAGCAGTCTGGACAAGCTCCTCGACCAGTTTTTTCATTTGCTCACTGATCATAACAATCTGATTGAACTTCTCCTGGGTTTCCTGCGCCAATCTAATCCCGCTCATCGCCTGTTCTGCCCCGTATTCCATAACAGCAACAACTTCATTAGCTTGTGTCTGAATTTCTGGAACGAGTAATTGTACTTCTGCAATACTCGCCTCTAATTGATGCACTTGAGAAAGTGCTTGGTCAGCGAGCCAAGCAAATTGTTGACCAGTTTCTGGGGTGCGACTTGCTTCAAGTACTGTATTCATAGCTTGGAGCTTTATTTGAAATGCTATATTACTAATGAGGCTCACGAGCTGGGAGAACTTTTGAAAAGGTTGGTCTAGACGCTCGACCTTCTCGACAGCTTCCATAACCTTTACTTGGACATCACACAAGTTTTCTAAAATCGGGTCTATCGACGAATGTCCATCGTGTACTGCCTGAGTGAGCTGCTGCTCTTGGAGTTCTGCTTGTTGAGCACAAATCAGCATTTCCATAGCCCAATCAACTAACGCTTGAATTTGATTGTAGGCACCTGTAAGGGACTCCACCTGGCTAAGAGCCTCTGTTGAAAGGGTTTGGACAGCTGTTTCACTACCTCTAAGCAATTCAAATACCTGACGCTGGAGTGCTTCTTTTTGTTCACGCTGCTCGTCAGAGGTCGCTTCAGCAGATTGGTACGCCTGCTCTACCCGGTATAGGAGTCTGGCATGGTCGAGAGCAAATCCCACCTGCGTAGCTATTTGGGTGAATAAATCAATTTCATACTGCTGCCAATCACGAGGTCCTGAACACTGATGCGCAATCAATAAGCCAAATAACTGGTCATCTTTGAGAATGGGCGCAACCAAATTTGCCTTAACAGCAAAGGGTTCTAGTTGGCTAATGTGACAAGTAGTCAAACCAGCTTCATAAATGTTATTGGTGGCTTGAACTCTACCAAATCGGTACTTTTCCACATAGCCCTCAGCAAAGCAGGGGTCTTTGATTTTGGCTCGCAACGCTTTGGGAAAACCTGGAAGCACTGATTCTGCAATCACAGTTCCATACCAATTGCTGTCAAACCCATAAACCAGTACTCGGTCAGCGCTCATTGCTTTGCGGGTTTTTTCAACAGTGGTTTTGAGGACATCCTCTTCGTTGAGTGATTCCCGAATGGAACGGATCATGTCCGCAAGCAATTGAGTTTGCACTCCTTCAGCATCGATTCGTTGAACAAGTCTAGCATGGTCGAGAGCAAATCCCACCTGCGTAGCTATCTGGGTGAACAAATCGATTTCATACTGCTGCCAATCACGAGGTCCTGAGCACTGATGTGCAATTAATAAGCCAAATAGCTGGTTATCTTTGAGAATGGACGCAACCAAATTTGCCCTGACAGCAAAGGGTTCGAGTTGGCTAATGTGACAAGTAGTCAAACCAGCTTCATAAATGTTATTGGTGGCTTGAACTCGACCAGCTTGGTACTTTTCCACATAGCCCTCAACAAAGCAGGGGTCTTTGATTTTGGCTCGCAACGCTTTGGGTAAACCTGGAAGCACTGATTCTGCAACCACAGTTCCATACCAGTTGCTGTCAAACCCATAAACCAGCACTCGGTCAGCGCTCAGTACTTTACGGGTTTCTTCAACGGTAGCTTTTAGGACATCCTCTTCGTTGAGCGATTCTCGAATGCGGCGGGTAATATTTATAAATGCTTGAGCTTGATCGGCTTTTGTATCTATCCGTTCTAAGAGCTTAAGGTAGTCAAGAGCAAATCCCACTTGTGCCGCTATTTGAGCAAACAAATCAATCTCATACTGCTGCCATGTACGGGGTTCAAAGCACTGATGTGCAATCAATAAGCCGAATAGCTGGTCGTTTTTGAGAATGGGTGCGATTAGATTGGACTTAACAGCAAATCGCTCTAGCAACCCAATATGACAATCAGTGAGATTAGCTTGATAGATATCATCAATAGCACGAACACGACCATTTCGATATTGTTCGACATACCCTGTTTGGAAACAGGGGTCCGAGATGGTAGTCCATAGGATTTTTGGCAACTCAGGTGCTGCAGATTCTTCTACTAAAGTTCCATCCAAGTTAGAATCAAAACGAAAGATGGCAACGCGGTCAATTCTTAGAGCCTTGCGAACTTCTTCTACAGTGGTTCGCAAAACATCTTCTTGAGTGAGCGATGTGCGAATACGGCGGCTAATGTTGTGAAACACCTGGGAGCGTTCGGCTTCGGCTTCTTGTTTCCAGAGTAAATCCGGAAGCTGTTCTTTGACGAAGTTGATGTTTGTCTCTAAGACAGCCAGTTCATCTTTGCTGACGATGGAGGTGGCAGAATCCGCGCTTTCTCGACGTAATCTATTCACCATAGTGGTAGAGACTGCAGCAGCATTCAGCACTGGGCGAATGGCGCAAATCCCTAAAATTACAGCGATCGCACCTGCCAATACTGCCGTCACCCCCGTTTCAATTAACAGCAGTGATAGCAGTCTGTGTAGTCCAAGTTCCGCTTCTGCCAGACTTGTGGTATCTGCTTGTCTTGCTTGGGAAATCTGTTTGGCTGTCAACTGGCTACCAAAGTAGTAAGTAGTTGTCCCTACTGTCAGCACAGGGAGCATACTAACAAGCATAGCCCAAGCTATTGTCTTGGTTTTCAAACTCCATTCCTGTGGCCTGTGCTTCGGATCAGCAGACTCTTGAAGCCCTTTTGACTGATTCAACTGTTGCTCGGCTCGCTTTTGAGAAGAAGGCTGAGTCATAGAAAAAATCTACTTTTGCTGCAAAAATTTATTGAGGACATAGGTGTTAGTTGCGATATTGACTTCCCCAACTGGGGAGGTAGGGTAATGCACCTTTAGGATTACTGCTGTTAACAATTAGGGGTGTAAGGGTGAAATTAATGGCGGCACCAAACCCGCTACGTTATTGTTGACCACTGTATCAAACATGAGGTGAGGGCGGTGAGTATTCTTTTGGCTCTGTTTGCTGGGTGTACAATAAGTACATTTTCAAAGTCCCTCCTAAACCCCAACAAAATCTGCACCTTTGCACCCGCGCGTTTTGGTAAAAGGTAGATTTAAACAGTCGCAACCTTCTCCTGACTTTATCTGGGGCTTTTGTGTAAGAGTGGGCGCTACCATAAGTATCGGTAAAATTTAGAATTCGGTACAACAAGCGGCAAAGTAACCCTAAAAGTTTGGCATAGTTTGCTTTTCACTCCTTAGGCTTTCTGCCTCTCCTCAAGGATTTGATGTTGCGAGTTAAGAATTTTTATGTATTTAGTATTTTATGCTATTAGAGTATAATATCTTATCGATTGATTCAAGTGAATGATATAAATTTGTCAATTTTTTTGTCCATTTTTTAGGTGCGGCAAGTAGCTAGATAAAACGCTGGTTTTGGGGGTAGCTAATTAACTAGTCACAAAGTCATCGGCAAAAATATCATCTGGAAAGAATGCAGCGTCTAATTCTTCAACCGTGTTTAGCACGAGCGCACGATCAAGAAATTCGTTGCGGCGTTCGCAGGATGTTTCAGCAATTAACAAACACCCGTGGCACGCAGAACCGTGCAGAAAGCGTTCTTCGCGGGGGTTCTCCGGTTCGTGTTGAGCACAAACCGGGTCGTTCGAGCAAAGCCTTCCTAACGCCAGGGCTTTTCCGAGATGGTAATCAATGCGTGTACCAACTTCTACTAAGCCGCCCAAAGTCCCTTCTGAACCAGAAGAACCTGTATAAAGTAGAATTCCATACCCAGAATCGCTTGCATAAATACGTTCACGGATGGCACTGGCAGCATAGCCGCATTCAAGAGACACTGCCGTAATCAACAAGTGAGATAGCGAGTGTAGCATGACGTATTTGACACCTGGAAATGCGGCTTTATCCCGAGGAATTCCTTTACTATCAAGCCATTTGAGAAAACCACGGTTTAAATCTTCGGCTCGCTTTTTCACCGTATCGCGCTTGAACCATTCGTCCATAACTTGCTTATGAAACGAGATAAAAACACCTTCGCCTTTATTCTCAATTGCAGGTATCCAGTTCGTTTCAAAATCAAGGGCGGCGCGACGGACATTAATCGCTAATTCGTCGATTTCACCCTCAATATTTGGCATTGCAGCTTCAAAGCGAGTAAAACCAGTTAGGGCTATGACTTCGCGCAGGCGATGGACTAGCACCACGTGATCGATATATGGTAGGAATGCGGGATTGAAGTTATTTTTATCAAGATTACGTACAGATGCATAAAAATCTTGGTTTGAGGATTCTTTGCCCACCTCTTCGGAACAGCAAAGTAATGCTTCAATTTCTACTTGTTTGATACTTTTGGTTTGACTTGCTTGTCCGTTTTGACGGCGTTGAATTTCTGCCCAGACAGTTTGGGCATCAAATTTGGCTAAGTCTGCAAATTTGGTTTTTCTGAGTTCTTTTTTGATTTCACCAACGTCTTCTGCATATTGCAAGTCTTCTTCGTAATAACGATCAACGACTTTTTTCAATAGGGCATCCGCATCAGGAATTGAAATCACACTGAGGGTTTGGGTAAAATAGGCGTTGCTGGCAGAACGTATTAAGAGGCGGTTGTATTCTGGCTCGTTTGTTGTGACAATGTTACCCGACTGATCTATTGCACAAGCCCAACAATCTTCCTTTCCTTTTGATCCCAGCCAAGGGCGAGAACCTTGACACTTTCCTAAAACTTTGGAATTCGGAACTTTTGCTTTGGACAAAGGACGGCGAACTTTGCAAGCTTCACAACGGATGAAGATTTCTTCAAAGTCGTTACCTGAACCGCCTTCATCAAGCCAGAGTTGTTGTCCTCGGCGGCAAGTGGTTTTAGAATCATTGTGTGCATAGGCGTACCAGTCAATATCGCTTAAGTGTCCGTTAACGCAAGCTTGGACAAAGCGTACTGGTACTGCTGAGGTACGTTTCCCTTCAAATGTCAATTTTTCTTGAACGGCACGCCAATTGACAAGGGGACGGGTGCGATAATTTTTACCATTGAACGGAATCGTGCGGTCAACTTGGGCAACAAACCAAGTTGGGAAAATAAATGCACTGACACCATTGGGAGGAGTGTTGAGGTCAGAAGTTTCTCGCGGTGGGCTAAAGAGTTTAATATCCTCTACTTTGAGCATTTCACAAATTTTATTTCTCAGGCGGTCTTCTCGGATGTATTGGCGATCGCCCTTCCAATAACTCAGCCCTCCAATCACAACAGAGTGGTCAGGTAAATCGACCATCGCCCCTGGACCATACGTAGATAAAAGCTGGCTTTGACGAATTTCTGCTAGTGGTGTCTGTCTCTTTTTTGACTTTTTCATGCCTCTTCCTCGACTTCTAATCCACCAGGATCGCATACCAAAAGCTTCACAACTGGCTCAACATCACGCAAGCTACGCTGTGCTTTAAACTTTTGTTCGTCAGTCGATTTCTTATCGACTTCCGGATCAAGCGCATCAAGGAGTAAAGGAGGTGCCATTTCAATTTCGTTGGGTTGATATTGCAAACGTTGGTCACGTAGGGCAATTTGTTCCCAAGTATCAAGCAAGTTTATCACTTCTTTGCGAATTTCTTGACGCAAAGCGTCGGCGGCGTCAGTTTTTAAATCGGGGTTATGCATTTGCGCACGCTTGGATATGGCATCTATGGCGAATTCCAATTTGCTACGATATTGCTTAACTTGGGCTGCACCCAAAGGTGCTGTCATATCTGAAATACCCAAGCTTGCTAATGCAACAGTTACTCCTGCCAAACCTCTATCAATCGCACGGGGTGAAAAGGGAGTGACGCTGGTTGCTTCTACGGCGCGGTAGAAGGTATCATGCCAGATTTGGAAGCGTTCGTAGTGCGACCTATCTCGTGGACGATGGATGTTCAGCAGTGTTACCACCAATCCTGGTTTCGTTGCATCGCGTCCAACACGGCTGGTGGCTTGGATGTATTCAGCAGCGGTTTTCGGTTGTCCCAACACAACCATTAAACCCAAGCGCGTGATGTCCAAACCTACGGAAATCATATTTGTTGCTAATGCCACATCAACGCTTTCTTTTTCATTGTAGGCTAAAGCCAAACGACGCTTGGTATTGGCGACTTTGTTCGTGCTGACACGAGATGTTAATTCTTCGGGTTCGTCATCGATTTTACGGTTAGCAAACAAGCCTGTGGTTTCTTGATATCTGCGTTTGTCCCCGTTCCCATACTGCGTCAGGCGCGAGTTGACTTCATCTTCTACCAAGCGACGGCTACCACCTAACTCACGCAGGGAATTAAAATAACCCAAAAGTGTCATGTAAGGGTCCGCAGGATTATTGATGTTTTTATCTCCTCCTGCTTCTTCCCAAGCTTTTTGTGCTGCCCCTAGTAACGCCAAGTATGTTCGCAATAAGACAACTTTTAAGCTGCGTCCTTGGGCGGCGACACCGACATAGAGGCGACCGGGAGATTGATTCGTGAAGATGGTTTTGGCAAAAAATGAGTCGTGGCGACCAGGACCTGGTGCGGGGAAAATATCAACTTGGGTGCGTCCAAATAATGCTTTGATTTGGCGATCGGCGCGGCGGACGGTTGCAGTGGAGGCAACGATTTTCGGGCGGATGGTTTTATCGTTGTTGGTGACGCTGCATAAAGCATCAATTGCAGTTTCGTACAGCCCTACCATCGTTCCCAGTGGTCCGGAAATCAGGTGCAATTCGTCCTGAATAACTAAGTCGGGTGGGGGTAGTCTTTTTTCGAGTTGGCGACCTTTAATTTTTGTATCACCACTTCCATTTCCATAGAATCCGTCTCGGTCGTCGTAGTGCGTCACCTTACCAAAAAGCGCTCCCGTTTGACCAACCCAGGGTAAATTGGCAAATTTGTCAACTGTCGCAATGATGAAACAGGGTAATCTGCGATATATCTGCTCATCGACTGCAATTAACGGCAGATAACTGTTTTTTCTAAAAACACACGCTGGTTTGCCATCCGCACGTTTCTTACTGCCAACACAGATTAATCGCAAGTCAGTAGGTGTATCGGGATTTGGTAACAACTGAAACGAGTTAGGTGTTAACTCTGCACCACACCAAGGACAGCGTTCGAGGGGGACTGGCTTGGGTTTGGCTTTGTCATCGCGTTGGTAAGCATGAGTACGGGCGTGGGCTGAATTTTCATCCTTGTCGCGTTTGCTACCCATTTTATTCGGTGTGGCGCTTTGCCCGACCCAAAGCCCAATTTCAAAGGGGTGGTTCCCAAGTTTGGGGTTATGTTGACGTTGAAGTTCCAAAGCACAGATGAGGGTTGCAGCGCGTTCGAGTTGATCAAGGGTGAGGAGGCGGAGGGTGTAGCGCATCAGGACGCTGACACCTGCAGAGTAAATGCTGGGGTCTCGCAGACGGCGTAAGACAAGGGTAAATGCGGCTAAACCCAGGTATGCTTCGGTTTTCCCGCCACCTGTGGGGAAGAAGAGTAAATCGACAATTTCCCGATCAGAATTTTCGGGGTTAGTAATGCTAACGAGATTTAAGAGTAAAAATGCTAACTGAAACGGTCGCCATTTGGGGGGTGGAAAGTCTTCGGGTGAGATGTTGTTGGTATCGTGGGTGAGGCGTTGTCTGCGGGCGATCGCAATAACACGGTTAGCAATTTGAAACGCCTCAAAAACCAATGGATCATCCAGTGCTTGGAGTCCTGCGGCGATGCGCTCGCATATTTTTCTCGCACGGTTCAACAAGTCAGTTGCGACTCTGGCTTGTTGCGGATCGCTTGGGGCTGCGGCTTGTTGGTCGATAATCCATTGAGTATAACTCGTCACCATTGGATTCACCATCCGGCGAACAGTTTGCGCGTCCGGTGCATCCGCCAGTGCTTCCATTGAAAGTTCTAACCCTGGGATGTCAGCTGGTTCGACTCTGGGAACTTCGGCTTGTGGTATCCAAGTTGTGGAGATTTCCTGACATTTGTTATCAGAGTGAATAGCGATTGCGGAGACATTATGACCGACGGCGAATTCGCAGTCATTGCGGTATTGTAAACTAGCGACAGCTTCGTCCCAATCTGAACTATTCTGTCCGCGTAAGTCAGGACGAGGAACAAAGCCGTTGGTGGTACGGATGTTGAGACTGGCTTGGAAAGCAAAACTGGAATCTCGTTTTTTATTAGGGTTATGAGTGCGATAGTTAACTATAAATACAGAAACCGAACGGGTTCCCTTGGGGAGATTCACAGAACGTACTGCCCGACAGGAAACAAACAACTGCAACCCACTACCACCAGGAACATCTAGCTGTTTTTTCTGCTTATCTTTAGGTAAGATAATGTGTACATCCACGGCTTGGGGGATGCGTTCCCATAACTCAGTTGTTTGTTCCGACTCGTCCTCAGTTTTTGTACTCTGTAATTCAGTTTCGCCAGCTTTAGGAAGGTAGTCGCCCCAATTCACCGTCACATCTAACTCTTTAGTCTCTAATGAGATGAGAAAGCTTAAGCCAATCGAAGAAGGAAAAAGTGCTTTTCTTGCCGAAGCAGTTTCCGGGGCAACAGCATCATCGGCTACATCGGTGTTACTAATTTGGACAATCTCATCATTGCTTGTGTCATCAGAACGTACTTCAGGCGGTGCACCAAAAGGTACCAGAAAGCCAGTGAGATACCACTTAGAAGGTGGCTGCGTCAGGACTTCGCGAGCGTAGGTGGTATCATTGGGTGTTGGTCCTACTAAGTCAAGTTGCAGGGCATTTGTTATGTGCGATCGCACTTCGGCTGGAGTAGTGGCTGGCATGGTGTATCGCCGTTTACTAAAAGTACTGCAAGCAATCAACTGTATATATTATGTTGACGAAAGTTTTGTCAAGTGTCAATTCATAACTTGGAAAATTAATAGATAAGCGTCAGCTAATTAAGCGTGTCAGGTAGCACGGCTTAAGAAGGTGGATAATATTATAGATAGAATCCCCAAACAGAGCGAACAAATATGTTATGTCAGCTAAAGATAAATTTCACGACGTTGTTAAGTTGGGCTTACAAAAGGATGGGTGGACTATTACAGATGACCCTTTGCGTATAGAGTGGGGTTTGGTTGAATTATATATTGATTTAGGAGCAGAAAAGATTATTGCGGCGGAAAAAGAAGGATACAAAATAGCTGTAGAGGTTAAGAGTTTTCTTGGTCAATCGACTATTTCAGAATTTCATACCGCACTAGGACAGTTTATTAACTATCGTTTGGCACTTTCGCAAGAACAACCAGAACGCATTTTATATTTAGCAGTTCCTTCTGACACCTATGAAACTTTTTTTAAGTTACCATTTCCTCAGACGATAATTCAACAATATCAATTACGTTTGCTAATTTATGATATCGAAAATGAGGTGATTGTCAGATGGCTAACCTAGAGGGATATAGAAATTACATTAAACAGTTACTCACAGCATATAGCCAGTATGAAAAATCCGATAGTAAAGTGGAAGCGCAGACAATATTTGATACTGAACACGACCACTATCAATTAGTCTATGTGGGTTGGGAAAACAAGCGGCGCGTGTATGGTTGTGTCTTACATTTAGATATTAAGAATGGGAAAATTTGGATTCAGCATAATGGTACAGAGGCTAACATTGCTGATGAATTAGTGGCGTTAGGCGTTGCCAAGCAAGATATTGTCTTAGGATTTCACGCGCCTTACAAAAGGCAGTTTACTGATTTTGCTGTGGGTTGAGCGAGGTGTTTGTGATTTTTCTGGCGGTTCTTTGGCGTCGAGATAAATAACTATAACAACATCACCTTTTACAAATCCTGCCATGCAGCATCTTCGTCTGGTCTTAACCAATCTTTTTGTAGTGATGATTCACTCATAATAGTGATTTCTCTTATGTTCAGTTGCTGGTTTTTCGCCTGGAGAAACTGAACGAAATCTAATATTTCCTGTAACAAAGGTTCAGGTAATTTTTCTAGTTCTTGTGTAATCTGTTCTTTAATTGTCATTGTCTCCCCTTGTAAGTAGAACGACTTAAATAATTCACGCTATGTCATTGCGAATGAAACGAAGTGTAATGAAGTGTAATGAAGCAATCGCATGGGTTTCACTGATGTTACATTCTGTTACATAGTTTGATTTATTCCCACCGACTTACTTATTCAGGTAATTTCAATTAATATTACTCCACATTACACCCCGGTATTATTGGCGAATCTTTAACAAGCTTTTGAGATTTGGTTTTATTTGTTTTGTTTTTCGCACCCTTCGCCTTCGCTTTCTTCTGCGCCGCCTTACCGCCAAGAATTTCCGCTTCCGCCCGTTTTTGGTTAAGGTCAAGCAGGCGTGCTAAAACTTCATCATGCACTTCTTCCGTCCAACGGTAGCGCCAAGGTTTTTTCCGCTGTCTACTACTCCCCTCTCCTTCATAAGCAGAGGCGTTGGGGGTAAGGTCTTCTTCGTCGTCGTAGTCTAGTAAGAAGGTGCAGTCGGTAGGAATGTCACTCCAGCCGTAAGCATCGAGGACGGCTTTATCCATTGCGGCTTTGTGTATCACGAATTGGCTTAACCTTTTCCTCAACAATCTCCATCAAATCAGGATACAACCTCGCCTCATCCTCACTCATCTCCCCAAAATTAATAACATAACGACGATGCGCGTGAGTTGGACTGCTGTTAACCTCTTCACCCCCAATGTAAGGAAAAATCCTCTCTGCATTTTTTGAATCTTTCTCAATCAAGCGGTGCATTTCTGCAATGGGTGTCGCCTCTGGATTAGTATCATCAAACGTGAAACCCATACCCAAAACATAGCTTCCAATAAAGCTTTTCTCAGCATTCGCCAGCAACACCGCCGGATTTTCATTTCCCCCCGCATGAAACAAAAACGCAGAAATTCGGGGAACCTCTCGCCCATTCAACAGCTTTGTCTGTTTATAATTTCCCTGAAATATATTAACGACGCTTACAACAACTGCTGCTAGTCCGGGCCATTTCAACCGTTTTTGAGCATTGTAAATTGTTCCCCCTTGCTGACAAATCCAACGCAATCCGGTGCTGCGAGTATCACCCTGTGCAATAGTATTTGTCGCAATTAACCCAAGCGTCCCACCCTGACGCAAAATCTCAAAAGCACGACGGAAGAAAAACGCCACAATATCAGAATTACCGTGAGATTCTGGGTAAACTTCCTTTAACCAATCTTGATAACCAGGTGCATGGGCGTTAATTGTGGTATTCTTTCCTGCAAACGGCGGATTCCCCACAATCGCATCAAACCCCGGATTATTATTTCTATCATCCCTATCAAACACCTCTGGAAACTCAATATCCCAGTTAAATAGAATAATCCCGCGTTCCCCACTCCGCAACTTACTCGCAATTTCCTGTAAACCCTCAGCATCAGCTTGGTGATACCGCCAATTTCTCACCAATTCTCCAATCTCTTTTTCTCTCTCTTCCCGCTGCTTCTTATTACTTCCCTCAAAGAACGCCGCAATTCTCACATCTCCTATTAACCGCGCCTCGTGCAATTCTTGCTCTATTTTATATAGATAATTCCGCTTTTGGTCATCATCAGCATCACTGCGGGTATCCAACGCTTGAATTTCCGTCCGATAAGAACGCGCACGTTCAAGTTGTTGTTTCAACAGTGCTAACAACGGCAAATCATAAGCCGCATCTTTCCCAAAGGAACCAATTTCCTCTTTCCTCAACCCTACCAGCGAATCTCCACACTTGAGTGCATGATCCAAAAATGTAAACGGTAAATCTTTCGCCAGCGTCACTAACCATAAAGATAATTTCGCCAAATTCACCGCAAACGGGTTTTTATCCACTCCATACAAACACCGCTGCGCGACGAGACGACGCGCGAGAAGGAGGGGTTCGTCTGGGCTATGATTGATAATTGTCGCATTTTCGTTGCGATCAGTATTAATTATCGCATTCCTGTTGCGATCGGTATTAATTATCGCATTTCCATCACGTCCACCAGGAAATGAATTTCCTGGCTCATAATCCAAGTCCTCTTTAGAGGACTGATTGGAATTTGAGCTTTGTTCAGTCCGTTGAAACGGACTTTGGTTATGAGACTGGGAATTTATTCCCAGGCGGATGTGGACATGATCACTCATTTCCAGGCGCGTTTGGACATCATCGCTCATTTCCAGGCGGGTATCGTTTCTCTCCCGTTCCCAAGCTTCCACCAATTTCTCTGCCAACTGACGACAAGTCTCTACCAAAAACGCACCGGAACCCATCGCCAAGTCACAAACTTTCAACGATAAAATTTGCTCAGCGGTGGGACGTTCTCCCAAAGCTTCCAATACCGGACGCAGCGTCGTTTCCACAATTGGCTTGGTGAGGGAACGGGGTGTGTAGTGAGAACCAGAACGCCTGCGTTCTTCTCCTGGCTGCAAGTACAGCGAACCCACAGGTAAAATATTCGGTGTTTGTCGCGACACCTTTCGACCTAGCGCCGCCACCACATCTTCTAATGTCTGTGCTGCTTTTAATTCCTTGAGGGCATTTCCGGAAATTTCACAGTTTGCCCATTCTTTTAATAGTTTAGGGCGATACGCGAAGCGTCAAGCCTCCGGCTTATCGCCAGATTTCGCTGCCAAAATTGCTGCCACATCCACCACCACCGTTGTGGAAACCTTTGACCCCTTGGGCTTGCTGTAAACTCCAATACTCGGACTTTTCGCTTGTTCCACAGCAAAACCCATGATGCCTTCATACACCGAGCCAATTTGCTCCACATCCAGCGCCCGATAAGAAAGCCGTTCACCTTCTAAAATCAGTAGCTTTTCTAACAGCCGATACACCACACCATCAGGAATTCGCGGTGGTTGAATAACTTGCCCTTTAACAAATTTACTTCCTCGTGGGCGACCTTCCAAAAACGCGTACTCATCCGGGTCAAAAAGCTGACCATGCCGTGCTGGTAAATACTCTGGCGTTTGCCCACCGCCGTCATAAACCAAGCGAAACAAACTCAACAGCCACGCCCAAGCCCCATAACGTTGATCCATTGTGTCCGGGTAATTTCCTGCATCTTCCCGTAGCCGTTCATACAACCCAGACACAGAATAGTTACGCTGGTAAATGTCGTCTGGCGGCATTAATCCTTCTCATACTCTGTGAATGCTTCAATTAAGTTAGAGTTATCCCAATTTAATACTTGTACCACGAAAGAAAGAAAATTTGCAATCCTACCATCCTCATCAACCACAGCCAGCAGCGATTGTTGCAAATCCACCACATTGCGATTCACCACCGCCTGCGCCTTCACCAACGCAGGAGGAGACACGACCAACCCTACTGGTTGGAGAAAACCCAACCACTCTCTATGTCTTGTGATTTCTGGGTCGATTGCCATTGTCTCTCCTCAGTCTCCTTTAATTTAATCTCTCAAATCAAGTATCTTTGATGACTAAGCTTATTTTCTACTTTATAACTTTCATCAGATCGTGTTCGGGTGCTGCAACACAAAGTATAGTGTGGAGTCTAGACATAGTTTTAAAATAGAGGAAAGCTAATTGATTCTGTTGCTACGCGATCGCGCCACAAGAGAGCAAATCGACCAAATGCTGGAACAGCATAAGTTTTATATCAAAACTGCAGTTGATGTTGAGCGCCGAGTTCTCGCTGGAGGGGGTGATATGCATTATGACTGCGAACAGATATTGCTAGATGATGGTAGCACTCAAGAAAATATCTGGGGTGCAAGCTTTATGCCTGTGAATCCGAAAATTACTTACGACTCGATTGTTAATCTTCGTCCTCGTCAAAATCGTTCAATGGAAATACTAGACCCTAATATTAGAGAAAGAGTTGCTCAAATCATTATCGAGTTTTTAGGAAAATTATGACAGACTTTAGCTTAAAGAAACAAAGCTTTGTAAAAAATGATATTCCTAATCGCCTACATAAGTTGGCGGATAATTTATCTCAGATTAAAAACTTATGTGCTGAGGAATCGCATCAGGAATCGATACTCAATCTTGCCAAAGAAAGTAGGTATTTTATTGAGTGGACTGTTCCAGACATGGTACAGGTAGATATTGATCAAGCAGCAGAATTGGTTGATTTAGGGCGTGTTTTGACACGTTGGCTGTTTAATTGGGAAAAAATTTGGTCTGATTCCAAAGAAAAAACGAAAATCACCCAACAAGCCGAAGACTGGTTAAAAAGAGTTTTAGAAATATCGCGATAAGCCGGAGGCTTGACGCTACGCGTATCGCAATCTGAATCAATTATTGTATAGCTAGCTTTCTTGGAGGAATCAAATGAGCCGCCAACCATTGCTAGACCCAAATCGCTCGTATACTTTTAGTAATTATTTTGAATAGGGATTTGCAATTGATGATTTAGTTGCAGAGTTTGGCTACTCATTCGAGCGGAAATTTCTCCATTTGCCGCAATATTCCGGTACACTAGACCGATTGCTTGATTTCAAACAACGAATTGAAGAAGTTTTACCATATGTAGATTTGGAAAACGAAGCTACGCGACGAGAGATACTTATTGCGCCAGTTGTTACCGAATTAATCCACTATTCCCGTGCAAAATTGCGGATTGAATACAACATCAAAGTTGATAATCGACTTTAAGGTAATTTGGATTATTACCTACGAACACAGAGCAATTTAATTGTGATTGAAGCCAAGCAAGCAGATATAAATAGGGGATTTACACAACTGGCGACTGAGATGATAGCCCTTGATAGGTGGACTGATTCCAATCAACCAGAAATATTGGGAGCAGTAACAACTGGTAACATTTGGCAATTTGGTATATTGTACCGACAGGCGCAGCGTATTGAGCAAGCAATCAACCTTTACCGAGTCACCGAAGAATTGGAAGTGGTAGTCAGGATTTTACTAGCTGCACTCGTGAGTCTTTGATTCAAACAGTGAACAGTTATCAGTTATCAGTTATCAGCTAGGAAACGGACTCGTCCACCCCTTGTTTACTGTTTACTGTTTACTGTTCACTGTTCCCTGTTCACTGTTAAGCGTTCCCTGCTATAAAAACTAACCACTCACCGGATACAAATAAACAATACCCACTGGTTCAACCCGCACCGCCTTCACTTCATAAGTTGCTTCAATTCGTGCAGGTTCGCGCACCAATTCTTCCGTTAACATACTCAGCCGCTTATTCCAGTGACGACGATCTGCTTCTATCTGGCGTTGTTCCTCATCCGAAAACAATTTTAGCTGCAAAACTTGAGTTTCTTGCTGGCGCTTGAGAATGCGTGATCGCTGTAGTTTTCTATCAATTCGCCCGTTACGCTGTTCCATGCGGCTGGGGTTCCAAGGTACGTCAAAGTGGAACAAGTCAGCACAGTTATTTTGCAGGTTGACTCCCTCCCGCGCTGCGTCGGTGGCGATGAGGATACGCAGGGGATGGCGCGATGGATCGGTGTTAAAAGCTAATTTGATGGCTTCTCGTCGTTCTTCCCCCATTCCACCGTGAAATACATCGATGCGTTCATCTTCGCGATCTGAATCTGCAATCAATGCTTCTAATTGCTGTTGTAAGTAGCGTTTTGTGTCTGTATCTTCAGTAAATATAATGACTCTTCTATCTGTCCAAGTCGCTCCAGGCTTACCCAAATCCGGACAAAGATTTGCACGAATCCACTTTTGGAGTTCTTGAATACGTGGGTCTGGCTGATAACGAAATGCATTTGCTACTTCGGTCATTTCCTCCAGCAATTCAAGATCACGGGCTGTGAGCCCAGTCTTGTCAGGTTGCAGCCGCCATTTGGGCATTTTCTTCTGCCTGCACTTCATCTTCAACAAGTTCAGCACGTTCGTCGTCAGCGCCAGGAGGTTCAAAAAGCAGCGGTAAAGTTTGTGACAACTTACCGCTCGTACGAATCGGGGAGGCTTGCTTTTCTATTGCAGCGCGATGTACCTTCAAAGTCCGAGCAAATGCCTCAATAGAAGAAAGCAGGCGTTTTTGCAAAGAGGTGAGCACAAGCATCGCTGATGTTTGCGTTAACTTAGATGCATCTTTGAGGCGTTCTTCGCGCGATCGCCTATACTCTTGTAACAATCGCGACAACTTTAACTCTGGCGCATCCTCAGGCAACTTGCCGATGACGATGGGTATAACTTGACGTTGTGGAAAATCTTCTCCAATTTCCCGTAAATCCCGTTTCAATCGCCGCACCATCACAGTATCCAGTAGTTTTGGGCTGCGGACTGGGACTCCTCGACAAAACCGCTGGGGATCAAGAATTTCTAGCAAAGCGGCAAAGCTGTTAGAGTGACCATTGTGGGCGTGTTTCAGCCAAATCAGTGATTCAGTATGACAATCACAAGAATTGGTAGTTATTGCTGTAGTGCATGAGTAATACAGTCTGCTTCCAACACAACCATACTCTCAGTCTCGAACACAGAACAGCGTTTTGTTAGCATTACAAGTGCCGGAACTGTTCCCTGTTCCAAGCTGTTTAAAGCCTCTGTAAACGCTGGCTGAAAACTTCTAAGCCAGCTTTTGCCGCTCAGATAATCAGGTGTAAACGCTGCGCGGTCCAACAGCCAGAAAGTTATCCCATACTTCTGAATCAACTGTCGTGCTGCGAATTTGTTCTGACTGTACTGAGCATGAATCAAATCAATGCTTCGTTGGTGAATCTGGCGGTAGTAGCCTAGATGGAAAGGAAGTGCGTATTCTTTAGCGACTAAAATAGATCGTTGGGCAAACGTCGGGATATTATTAGCTTCATCAGACAGGGTAGCAATAAGAATGTTTTTCGGTTGCCTCTGAAAAAATTTATACAAAGAAGACTCGTTAGACACTCTATAATTCGTTCTTGGAAAGCCATTTGAAAAATTAGGGTATAGTACGAGCGTTGCTGCTAATGTTACCATTAATATGAGTATCCAGAATCTTTTTCTTCGCAGACTCGATTCTGTCATTTTCTCACAAGCCCGAAAGAGTGCATCCAGTATTAGGGTTAACATTATTCCAGCAGCAAGCGCCATGACAATTCGCAAAGTATGACTTGTATATCGGGTAGGAAAAAATAGTTTTAGTAGCAAAGCATGAGATGCAAAAAATAGACATAAGGATACCAACACGATTTGAGATAAAACTGCAACCTCGCTTTTGACTTGCTTAACCAATGGAAAGCAAGACACATTTTGCAGCACTATTGGCAACAACAACCCAACCCAAATCAAAGGAGGTAATAACGGGGGTATTACACCACTATGTTGTCCAATTAGCCAAAAACTCCAAAAGTTGTCGTCAAAAAAAGGATGTCGTCCTCCCGACCAGAACTCCGGCATTGCTCTGGCTTGTGTAGCGGTGACAAGTGGACTAAACTTAGAGGAAGCTAAGGCATAAGGCAGAATTGCGAGAAAGCCTAGCCCCAAAGCAGCTACACACAACAATAAGCTACTGTGCTTCTGCTTAAGCCAGGGTGACCAATACTTCCAGTTCCATAATCGTAGGAACAAAATTCCTTCTGAAATAAATATAAATACAGGATAAATAAGTCCTTGCAGAACGAGTGTTACGCACACGCCTAGCCAAGATGTACGTAGCATATAGTACAAAAAGGCTAAAAACAATGGATATACAAAAGATCTCGGTGTGGCAGAAACCAAGTCATCCTGAAACCAAAGACTTTGATTTAGGAGAAATGTAGCAATAAATCCAGCCATGGGCACTGGAAAAATCTGGAGGCAAACGCCAAAACAGTAGGCGGTGGCAATTAAGCTCAATATGATTGGTAAGATTTTACTGAGTAAAAGTGGATTAATATCTAGATTTGCCATCAACTGGTAAACAGTAGCAAATCCAGGCGGTGTGATGGATTTAAAGTAATCTGCAATCAAATCATGAGGCAGTAGTTCTGGATCTATAAACCGCTGCATCCAAAACACATACTCCCGCGCATCATCCTGGACAACGTATTCATTTTTGAGAGCTTTCAGAAGCCCTAAAATACCATAAAAAAATGCAAACGATAGGCTCAGACCAAACCAAAATATAACTGACGTAGAGGTTCTCAAGTGTTCAGAAGCAGATAATTTGTCTATCGGAGCAGTAAAAAATCTATGCAGACGTGAGACTAGCATTATCTGTTTCTTATCGTTTCAAGAAGTGTTTTAGCAAAAGTATAGCAGGGAACGCTTAACGCTTAACGCTTAACAGACTTTCAAGTCTGTTAAGCGTTCCCTGCTATATAAACACCGAAAATACCGGACTTCTAGACTAGGAATTTACTCATCCTAATGACACTATTCAACCGTTCAAAAGCTGAGTACGCGAGCTTTTGACAAAAATGAGTAACACAAGAACAGCCGCACATACCAAAGCCAGTATTCTCAAAGTAGGGTTGTTCCACTGTTTGAGAGCAATCGCAATCATTGCCCAAAGCATGACTCCTGTGTAAGCTACGTCTCGGCACTGAACAGCTATGAATATAGCAAGTGCTGCTGCAACTAGCAACATAAGAACTGTCCAAACTTCAGCAGAAATCCCCCAGCCGTTCCAGCCCACAAAAGACAGGGCACAAGCGACATTAACTATCGTTGCGACACTAATCCACGCTAAATAAATACTGATAGGAAAGTGGACGCACCATTTTTTTATACGAGATACAGAATTTGTCCCAATTCCTAATCTTATATATATAACAATCAGAGGCAGTAAAATTCCCAGCATAGCTACAACGGAAAGTGAAAAAAGCCGGGAAAGGAACAGATAAACCCAGATAATTTGAGCAAAGCAAGCAACTACTAGCAAGTAACCTGTTTTACGTAAATCTATATCATGTCGCTGGTTTGGCAAAACTTGGTAGATTCCGAGAGCAAATAGACCAAGATAAATCAATCCCCAAATTGCAAAGGCGTAATTAGCGGGAATAATTAATACGTTCTTGAACAGAGTGTTAGAAATTTCACCAATGCTGAGTCCGTTTAACGGAAAGATGTTCGACAAAACGTTAACTACAAAAGCGCCAACCATCGCAGCCAGGGTAGCAAGCTGTCGCAGAAAATCTTGATGATCGCTAGAATTAGACTGCTGCATAGGTCAGATGGCACCATTTATAGAGGACAACTCATCTCTATTGTGCTTCGTAATCTATCTCCTTGTAGGATTGTTTCATCAGCCAAAAGACATCTCCAAAAATGAGTCCCGAACCCTGATGAAACTGTGGTTAATTTTTGGAGACTTTTATCTTACTACTGACCAACAAAAACTTGTGG
Source organism: Brasilonema sp. CT11 (assembly GCF_017982655.1). Classification (GTDB taxonomy): domain Bacteria; phylum Cyanobacteriota; class Cyanobacteriia; order Cyanobacteriales; family Nostocaceae; genus Brasilonema. The sequence continues at coordinate 20,270 of NZ_JABXYX010000046.1, forward strand.
TTCCAAAGGCACAGATTGCCCATTTATTGTTAGTGTTGTCGCTTCTACAGTCTGCCGAGAATCATTCCGAGTCCCAAATCCCTCCGCTTGGACTTTGTCTCCCACATTCGCTATGCTCTGTAGCTGCTGGCTCGCATGGGGTGGAAACCTCACAACAGCGCCATTAGAAAGGACAACACCATTAACATTTCCTCGGTGTCCCACCAACCAGTTTTGAGCAGTTCCTTCTACAGATACATTATCGTAGTTGCCAGAGTTGGGCGGTTGAGGGAGTATTGGAGAAGTCTGTGGCATCAAAGTCTGCCCTGTTTGAGGATTGGTAATGCTTCTTGCTCTGATTTCCTGACCAAAGCGGCTGGGAAAACCGGAAGTCCCTGAAATAGAGATTTGAGTTCCTGGGGAAACTGTCGCCATCAAACTATCTCCCACAAAGGGAGGAAATTTTACCTGTAACCCATTGTTGAGTAACAGTCCATCTGCCTTCCCTTCACGATTAAAAAGATACTGTTGCACTTCTCCTGTTGCATTTGTTATGTGTTGCCTGTGATGCCTCATATGTCGGAAATGCTGTGATTGAAATTGATTTTGGTCTTCACCCCTCCAAAAACGAGCAGTGTGGAAACGATGTTCTGGGGAACGCCTAGCGTGCGTAAACTGACCAGCGATCATGTTGTAAACCAATACACCTAAAAGCATCAGTGCGGCTCCAACACTACCACTAATGAGAATTAACTTTAATTTTTGTTGTCGTTCGCGAGCTTGGATTTGGTTTGCTTTAACTTGCTGTACAGCTCGTAGAATGAACTCTGAAGGAATTTCTACTTCCCCCCCAGCCTGTATCATTTCTTCCAAGGAATAATCCTGAGTTTGTTGCGTGTGTGACTGAGCAGCAAGCGCAAAAACATCCGCCGCAATGTCTTTAGAAATGCGAAGTTTTGAATTATTCATGATAATAACTGAATTTGATGGACTAGTTTGATGGGTCGCTCAATCTGGATTCTGTGAGATTAGAATCGGTCTGTACTCAATGTTCTTATATTAAAAGTTAGAAATGTCACCCAAATGAGACAAAAGTCACGCTTCAACTATTACCAAAGTCATAAATTTGGCTCTAACTTGAAAAAGGGGTGTAAGGGTGTAGGGGAAAGACATTTTCATGTTTGGTGGTGAAAATTTTTTCATTGGGGCTGCCTTCTTCCTCAAGTCTAAAGCTTGACAAGCCAGAACCAATGAGAGTATTCTTTAAATGTAACAAACATTCGATATAAAAAATGCCAAAGATTGTTGACCATGACCAATACCGCAAAGAACTCCTAAGTAAGTGCTTTGATTTGTTCGCACAAAAAGGCTACTCAGCAATTACCATGCGCCAAATTGCTGAAGGTTTAAATGTTTCTACCGGGACACTATATCACTACTTCCCCAGTAAACAGGTGTTATTTGAGCAATTACTGGAAGATGTATGTGAGCAAGATATATTGATGGCGCAAGCTGAATTGGAAGGAATACAAACTTTACAAGAACGGCTAGAAATATTAGGGAAATTTTTGGCTAAAAACGAAGATTATTACATTAAGTGGATTTATTTACAGGTTGATTTTTGTCAGCATCAAGACTCGAAGGATATGCAGGATGGTATTGCGTTTAAACGTACAGTACAGCGGTATGAGCAGGCAATTCATGATACTTTGGGGATTCAAGACCCCGTAATAATTTGGTTTATTTTTAGTCTGGTTGATGGCTTAATGGTTGAGCGACTTATGAAGAATAAAGCGGTTTCTATTACCGAACAATTTTCTTTATTAAGCAAGATGCTAACGGCATATTTAGAAAAAAAATTATCGAATCAAACTTCTAACGGCTAATTGCAGAGGAAGAATATGACTTTTAAAGTATTATCAAAACCCACAAATCGATGGTTAATTGGACTCATGGTTGGTGCAACAGCCATCACAGGTGGAATTGTTTCTTATGGTATTTCTCAGTATGGAACCGTCAGTCAAAAACCTGCGCCTGTGGAAACAGTTCCTCCAGTCAAAAAAGTGACAGCATTAGGACGACTCGAACCAGAAGCCGAGGTGATTAAACTGTCTGCACCTTTGGCGTTGGATGGCGATCGCATCACTCAACTACTCGTCAAAGAAGGCGAACAAGTCAAAGCCGGACAAGTTATAGCAATTCTCGATTCACGAGATAAATTACAAGACTCCCTCAAACAAGCGCAAGAGCAAGTTAACGTAGCTCAAGCGAAACTCACCCAGGTTAAAGCAGGCGCGAAATCTGGAGAAATCGTTGCTCAAAAAGCAACCATTGAACGCTTGCAAGCGCAGTTACAAGGTGATAGACTTTTTCAACAAGAAACAATCGCCCGACTACAAGCGCAATGGGAAGGCGACAGGACAGCGCAAGAAGCAACTATTCGGAAAATTCAGGCAGAACTCAGCAATGCTCAAGCTGAGTATCAGCGCTATCAGCAGTTATATAAAGAAGGAGCAATTTCAAGTTCCTTATTTGATAGTAAGCGCTTAAGTTTAGAAACCGCACAACAGCAACTCAACGAAGCCAAAGCAATTCTCAACAGAATCAACGCCACTGGTAGCAAACAAGTTCGTGAAGCGAAAGTAGCGCTGCAAAGAATTAACGCGACTGGTGTCAAACAAATTAGGGAAGCTGACGCCACCCTCAATAAGATTGTTGAAGTTCGTCCTGTGGATGTGCAAGCAGCGCAAGCGGAAGTTGATAATGCTGTCGCAGCTGTCAAACGCGCCCAAACTGAGTTGAAACAAGCTTACATCAAAGCACCAACAGCAGGACAGATACTCAAAATCCATACACGAGTTGGAGAAAAGATGAGTGACTCTGGCATTCTGGATTTAGCACAAACGAACCAAATGGTTGCTGTCGCAGAAGTTTATCAATCCGATATTGGTAAAGTGAAAACCGGACAAAAGGCAATTGTAACAGGTCAAGCTTTCAACACAGAACTGCGGGGAGTTGTTTCGCTGGTTGGCTTGCAAGTTAATCAACAAAAAGTTTTCAGCAACCAGCCCGGAGAAAATCTAGATAAGCGAGTTATTGAAGTGAAGGTTCGCCTCACACCAGAAGATAGCAAGCGAGTTGCAGGTTTAACTAACTTGCAAGTTCAGACACAAATTGAATTATAAATTTTCTTTAGCAGTAAATATAACGGATGTTCGTTATAGATTCGTCGCTCAGAAGGAGTTTTTTAAAATGTTTGGTAAATGGCTTCGTAGAACGCCGCTAGCATTGCGACAAGTGATGAAAGAAAAAACTCGTCTGGCGGTAGCAGTGGCAGGTATTGCTTTTGCAGATATGCTGATATTTGTGCAAATGGGCTTTCAAGATGCACTCTTTGACAGCGCCACAAAGCCTCATCACCTACTTGAGGCAGATTTGGTGATGACGAATCCTCAACTCCAAACCCTTTTTTCAGTTAAAAGCTTTTCTCGTGAACGACTTTATCAAGCATTGAGTCATGAAGGCGTTCAGTCGGTGAGTTCTGTTTACATCAGTTTGGGACAGTGGAAAAATCCAGAAACTCGGATTAACCGTTCCATTTTGATTTGGGGAGTCTCTCCAGAAGCCCCAGGCTTGAATTTGCCAGAGGTGAAGCAAAATGCAACACAATTACAACTCTTGAATAGAGTATTGTTTGATCGTGCTGGACGTCCGGAGTACGGGGCTGTTGCTGATGCTGTGCAAAAGCATGGAACACTGGAAGCAGAACTCAATCGCCAGAATGTTCAAGTCACCGGACTGTTTACTATTGGTAGTTCATTTGCTGCTGATGGTAACGTCATCACGAGTGATTCAACATTTCTGAAATTGTTTCCCGAACGTCAACCAAATCAGATAGAAGTCGGTTTGATTAAGCTTAAACCTGGTTTTAATCCGACTCAAGTTGAAAAACAGCTTGCTAAAGAATTATCACCAGATGTACGAGTTTTAACACTAGAAGGTTTTGCGGGGGTGGAAAAGCACTACTGGGAAAGCCAAGGGACGATTGGATTTATTTTTGGACTGGGTGTGGTTGTGGGGTTTATTGTGGGAATCGTGATTGTGTACCAGATTCTTTACAGTGATGTTTCCGACCATTTACCAGAGTATGCCACGTTGAAGGCAATGGGGTATAGCGACGGCTATCTTTTGGGTGTTTTGTTTCAAGAAGCGTTACTTTTGGCAGCATTGGGTTATGTGCCTGGATTTTTGATTGCGATCGCACTCTACCAAGTGACATATGCAGCAACTTTGCTACCTATTGCCATGACACTAACTCGTGCAATAACTGTGTTTATCATAACGATAGTCATGTGTACCTTTTCTGGGGCAGTGGCGATGCGGAAGTTACAATCTGCAGATCCGGCAGATGTGTTTTAGTAGGTAAGTGATCACAGAAATGTCCTGGGAGTACATCAATGGCAAATGACTCAACAAATGCATGGAACAATGAAACTCGTGATGCGTGGAATACCAACGCTAGTGTGTGGGACGCCCGCATGGGTGATGACGGAAACGACTTTCATCAAGTGCTGATTCGTCCTGCAATGGAGAGACTGCTGGAGATAAAACCGGGTAGCCGCATTTTGGACATAGGCTGTGGAACTGGGCTGACAACTCGCAGATTAGCTAGCTTGGGCGCACATGTCGTCGGAATAGATTTTGCCGAACAGATGATTACTTGTGCCCGCAAAAGAACTCAACAGCATGAAACATCAATTGAGTATTACGTTCTCGACGCCACCGATGAGACAGCTTTACTTGGGTTGGGAGAACGTTCCTTTGATGCTGCTGTATCCGCAATGGTACTTATGGACATGGCAGAAATTGACCCTCTGTTACGGGCACTCACAAAGTTGTTGCGTCCCGGAGGCTGCTTTATCTTTGCTGTGATGCATCCTTGCTTTAATAGTACACATACCAGTATGGCTGCAGAAGTTAATGATTGCGAAGGTCAACTGGTGACAGAATACTCAGTCAAAGTATCTGGATACTTACAACCCAGCACCACAAAAGGATTAGCACTTGAAAATCAACCAAAACCGCAATTGTACTTCCATCGACCATTGCACATTCTGTTAGGTGCAGCATTCCGTGTTGGGTTTGTACTTGATGGTTTGGAAGAACCTGCTTTTCCTGCTGACGATTCTTCTAATAGTCGTTTTTACAGTTGGTCTAATTTTACTGAAATTCCACCTGCGCTTGTTGCCAGGTTGAGATTTTCGGAGAAATTATTAAGCACATCTTAGGCAGTTAGTCAATAATATTCACCTATAAAAATAAGACTATGAAAAAAATAGATTCTTCTCATAACCCAATGTCCATAGTAACAACTGAACCCGTCATCTCTGCCCAAAAACTCAATCATTACTTTCGTGAAGGTACGCTTCGCAAACAAGCGTTATTTGATATCAATTTAGATATTTACTCTGGCGATATTATCATTATGACTGGACCTTCAGGTTCAGGAAAAACAACTTTGTTAACTCTTATGGGAGGACTACGTTCTGCCCAAGAAGGAAGTTTAAAAATTCTCGGACAAGAAATGTGTAGTGCGAGTAAGAAGCAGCTGCGAGACGTTCGCCGTCAAATTGGTTATATTTTCCAAGCGCATAACCTGATGACATTTCTAACAACTAGAGAAAATGTGCGGATGTCGTTAGAATTGCATGATGAGTTTTTAAATCAGGATATGGATGCTAAAGCTATTACCATGTTGGAGAGTGTGGGTTTGGGAAATCGTGCAGATTACTATCCAGACAGTTTATCAGGTGGACAAAAGCAAAGAGTGGCGATCGCCCGCGCCCTCATCAGTCAACCAAAAATAGTTCTAGCAGATGAACCCACAGCAGCACTCGACAAGAAATCTGGGCGTGATGTCGTGGAATTGATGCAGAAGCTAGCGAAAGAACAAGGCTGTACAATTTTGCTAGTGACTCATGATAACCGTATTCTTGATATAGCCGATCGCATCATTTATATGGAAGATGGTCATCTTATCAGCGATGGCGTAGATGCTGTAGCGAAAGTCGGTTAATTACTTCTTTTGTGCCAAAAAATTAGCGATTTTAAAACCGCAGAGAGCGAATTTGCGGTGTGGATGTTCCTCCCGCAAAGTTCGCGGTGGGCGCAGAGAACGCAGAGAAAATATGTTTTTGTTCGAGGAACCAATTGGTAAACTTTTAATAGAGAGTGAAAATCTCTATCTAGTCGTGTTCAATCCTGACAGTGAGACGATTGTGCAATGGATACCTTAGATACTTATCGACGCATTATTAAAGATGTATTAGTTCCATATACACAGATTCCTTACTCGCACGGAGATATTCAGTGTAAAACAGTCTTCGATAGTGAAAATGATAGCTATTTACTCATTACTTTAGGATGGGATGGTGTTAAGCGGATTCACGGTTGCTTAGTCCACATTGATATTATTGATGGTAAGGTTTGGGTGCAACGGGACGATACAGAGGATGGCGTTACTTATGAATTAGTAGCTGCAGGAATTCCCAAAGATAGGATTGTATTAGGATTTCATCCAGCGAATGTTCGTCCTCATACAGGATATGCAGTTGCTTAAGGCTACGGTTGAAGGTTAGGTTGTTCCAAAATTGACAAATTTCTGATCCCTGGATATCTGTGCCAAAATAAATTCAAACTTTTGTGACTATCAACCAATGACGTGGGCACGAGGACAGAAATTACACCGCGATAAGTACGAAATAAAACGAGAGTTAGGAAGGGGACGGATTGGCATTACTTATCTTGCCACAAATAGAGATGGAAAAGAAACTGTTATTAAAACACTGAATCCTAATTTACTCAACCAACTTCCTCTCAAAGACCGTAATTACTTAGAATCAGGGTTTCTAGATGAAGCCCCTAAACTCGCAAGATGTCAACATCCCAATATTGTCCTTATGATAGAGTCCTTCAAGGAAGGGGACTTACCATGCATAGTCATGGAGTATATTCAAGGAGATAATTTAGCAAAACTTGTCAAATCCCGAGGATTTTTTCCACAAAAAGAAGCCCTCGGTTACATTCAGCAAATTGGACAAGCACTAATCGAAGTTCATAAACAAGGATTCTTGCATCGGGATATCAAACCAGAAAATATCATGGTGCGGGCAGGTACGTATCAAGCTCTTTTGATAGACTTTGACTTAGCGAGAGGATTTGACAGTCCGTTGACAAGTCGCGGTGCTAGAGTTGACGGATTTACACCGATTGAACTGTACTCCAACTCCACCAGACAGCAAACGCGACGCGGTGGTTGGACGGATATTTATTCTCTTGCTGCAACTTTATATGTGTTATTGACAGGACAACAGCCAGTTAGTGCGATAGACAGGAAAGACCAAAATAAAAGATTAACTGAACCCAAAGAATTAAACAACAAAATTAGCGATCGCATCAACAATGCCATAATCCACGGAATGCAACTAGAACCAGAACAACGTCCCCAGACAGTAGAGGACTGGTTGAAAGAATTGGGGTTGCAAACAGAAGGTTTTTCTCTCCCGAAACTACTTTGGATAAAACCTCTGTGGGCACGGATAATAGGGATTTTGACTGTGTTGGGGTTATTGGCAGGAATAATATCAGGATTAGACGCCACTATAAATTTGCGGGATAAATTGTTTCCAAAACCATCAGCTACACCCACCAGTTCCACAACACAAGACACGACACCATCTTCCAGTCTTCCGCAAAAAAAGTGACAAAATTTTGCTTTTCTGACTGATAACAACTAATACCAAAAGAAAGATAGGAAATCGCCAAAGCATCAATGCTTGCGGATGTACCCTGATACATTGCGTAGTTCTAAGTACTTATGGCAAACCGTAGCACCTGCCACACCCGCAAAAGGCGTGTCAAAATCAATAATAGTTAACGACAAACCTTTAATTATGTACTGGGGCGAGGGGCAACTCATACACAACGGCAAATACAAGATAGAAAAACAGTTGGGCGGCGGCGGCTTTGCTCTCACCTACCAAGCAATACATACTCAGCTTAATCGCCGAGTCGTCATAAAAACACCAAATTTAAGTGTCCAAAACGATCCAGACTATCCCAAGTATCTTAAACGCTTTGAAAAAGAAGCACAAATGCTGGGAGAATGTTGTGCAGACTCCCATCCTCATATTGTGCAAGTCTTCGACTTCTTTGAGGAAGATGGTCGTTCTTGTCTGGTAATGCAATATATACCAGGCGAGAGTTTGTGGCAGTTTGTACAAAGTCGAGGGGCATTACCAGAAACTCAAGCTGTTAAATACATCCGACAAATAGGATCAGCCTTGGTGGAAGTACATAAAAAAAGTATTTTTCATCTCGATGTCACCCCTCCCAATATTATGCTCAGTTTTGAGCCACGGGTTCCTAACTCTGACAAAGCGGTGCTGATTGACTTTGGTATTGCTGGGGATATGTCTCCACCTAGTACACTTTCCAGATCTTTTGGTAACAAGGCGTTTGCGCCTTATGAATTAGTCCGTAAAGGTATTCGTCACCCAACAGTGGATGTGTATTGTTTGGCTGCGTCCCTGTATTATGCTGTAACTGGGCAACGCCCCACCAATTCCTTTGACCGCAAGTTTGATAACGAGGAATTAGTACCACCCCAGCAACTCGTCCCCAGTCTCAGCAATGGTGTTAATCAGGTAATTCTGCAAGGCATGGCGTTAGAGGCAAAAGACCGTCCTCAAACGATGCAGGAGTGGTTAAACTTATTGGGTTCCCAGCAAGCGGTTATCTCTAATAAATTAAGTTCAGATATGGGGATTTACCGTAAGCTGGAGAAGCTACTCAAAGCCAGGCTGTGGCAAGAAGCAGATGAGGAAACTACTAGACTGATGCTGAAAGTAGCTGGTCGAGAAAAGGATGGCTGGCTTGATGTTGAATCTATTAACAACTTTCCCTGCACAGACTTAAGCACCATTGACAAACTTTGGGTAAAATACAGCAATGCGCATTTCGGCTTTAGCGTACAAAAGCGCATTTGGCAGGAAGTTCGTGGTAAACCTGATATTGATATGAAAATTTATATCAATTTTTGTGAGTGCGTCGGATGGTATAGAAACTCTGGTTGGTTGAATTATGATGAACTTACCTTCAATGCTAAATCTCCTGTAGGTCATCTTCCAGGAGGATTACTGATCTGGTTATGGATAAGTTTTGAAGTAGGAATAGAAGTAGGAACAACAGAAACAAAGTGGTGGAATATTATATCTTCTCTGTCATCAAGACTTGCAAAGTGTAACATTCAGTGCGATTGGTTGGGTAGAAACCTTTTCAAGGGATGATATGGATGGTGACTAGCTCAATCCCTTTCCGCCCGATACAGGATATGCAGTTGCTTAAGGCAACTTCTGTGCCATTTTTGAATTTAGTAAAAGTTACTTAGCATCTGACTAGATATTACGCGATGGCTCCCAATCTATCTTTAATAGTTAAGTCATTCAACTTACCAACCATCAATATTGCTAGGGTGGAGGTATCTCCAAATCTTTACAAATTTTCACAGCCAAAATATCAACTATCTCGGTATGTCTTGGAACTGCTGATGTTCTATTGTTTGATGGATTGTAGTAAATGGTGTGTTTTCCACCCTCTCGAAGCAAAAGACAACCGTTAGCTTCCAGATGGCGAATCAGTTCTCGTCTTTTCACGATATTTTTACTGTAATCTTTTCACGCACAACATCTTTACCTGAGAGTTTTTGCTCTGCCAATTCCCGATTTGAGATTAAAATTAGCTCAATGACTTCCCGCAGGCTTTCCCTTGCTTCTTCCAAAGTTCTTTCTTGGACATTTGCGCCAGATAACTCTTGGACGTAGCCAATATACCAGTCATCGACTTTTTCAAATATTGCAGTGAAAGAGTTTTCCATATAATTTGCTGTCTGGCTCCGAAAGTGTAATCATTTGAAGACATAATAGCCTCAAAAGAGGTGAGTTTGCGTGATGCCCTACTCTCGGCTAATCCACACTACCAGTCTAAACCGTCACCCCTTCCAATTCCTCATCCGTCAACTCATACAACTCCCGTAACTTCTGCAACTTATCCTCACCAGCTTCCCAAAAACCGCGCCCATGCGCTTCTAACATCCTGCCCACAAGATTACGGAAAGCTTCCGGATTCGCCTTCCGCAACTTCTGGGCCATCTCTGCATCTAAAGCATAAGTATCAGCAGCTTGGTCATATACCCAATTATCAGTAAAATCCGCAGTACCGCCCCAACCTATCAACGCCGTCATGCGTTGAGAAATCTCATAAGCACCACCCGAACCCTGATTCGCCATCGCTTCCGCCCATTTAGGATTCAGCAACTTGCTGCGATACTCCATCCGCAACAAATCATCCAAATTTCGGGGAGTCGTATCCTTCGAGAAACTTTCCACAAAACTAGTAGTCACTTTTTTCCCGCGTTGTTTTTCCGCCGCTTTCTTCAAACCACCAGTATTGGCATAATATTCTTGAATATCAGTCAAACCGTATTCGACAGAATCAATTTCTTGGACAATGCGATCGCTTGTTTGCAAAAGTTGAGTTAGTACTTCTGGTCTAGCTTGACCTTTATCTTGTCTACCATAACTAAACACATTGCGACCTTGCCAAGTATCCCCCAACTCATCCCCAGATTCCCAATTACTATCAACCACTCGGTCATTCACCAAAGAACCAAAATCACCCGCAGGATTAGAAAACAACCTCGCCGAAACATTTTCTACCCCTTGCGCCTTCAAAGCCAAAGCATGTTTCCTAATAAAATTCTGGTCCTGGGGTTCATCAGCCTCAGCCGCCCGCCCAAACAAATCATCCAGCAACTCAATAACATTCACAAAACTATCTCGGAAAATCCCCGACAAATTCCCCAACACATCAATCCGGGGATGTCCCACCTCAGCCAAAGGCTTCAACTCATAACGAACAATTCGCCCCGTCCCCTCCTTCACAGCTTCCGCACCAACCAACTCCAACAGAATACCAAGAGATTCCCCCTTAGTTTTAATCGCATCCAAACCCCATAACATCACCGCCACAGTCTCCGGATACGTCCCATTCTCTTCCAGATGCTGCGCAATAATCTTTTGACCAATTTCCCGTCCCCGTGCATACGCCGCAGGCGAAGGCATACGATAAGGATCTAAAGCATGAATATTTCTCCCCGTAGGCAAAACACCCACACCATCCCGCAACAAATCACCACCAGGCGCAGGCGGAATATACTCCCCATTCAAACCCCGCACCAGATTCGTCAACTCATCAGTCGTTTGCATCAACAACTCTCTAATTCTCTTCTCCTCTTCCTCTTCCTCTCTGTGTTCTCTGCGCCTCTGCGGTTCGTTTCCAAAATAAGCCTCCAAATACCCCGCCAACTCCTCCTCACTTGGCTTTTCCCCCAAAACATGCAACCCAGAAGAAAACAGCCGATTCTCCAAAACCTGCAAATACTCGTATAACTTCACAAGATAATCATCAAAAGCATGACCACTAAACATCCGAACATTCTCAGGCGTAAACCCAATCCCCAACCGCCTCGCATCCTCAAACGGACAATCAGCATCCAAACCAGTATCCACAATCTTCTTACAAATCGCTTCCTTGAGGGCATAATTCTTCTGCGGATCTTCTCGATACTCCGCAATCAAATCCCGCAACGTCACCAACTCCTTATACAAACCCGCACGCCCATAAGGCGGTACATTGTGAGAAATCAACACCCCATAACCGCGACGCTTCGCCAACATAGACTCCGAAGGATTATTCGCCGCATATATATATAGATTAGGCAAATCTCCCAACAAAATATCAGACCAAGAATAACCCGTATTCCCCAAAGGAGAACCAGGCAACCATTCTACAGTCCCGTGCATCCCAAAGTGAACCACAGCATCAGCTGCAAATTCATTTTGCAACCATTTGTAAAAAGCAGCGTACTGCGGATGAGGAGTTAAATCCCGTTCAAACATCAACCGCATCGGATCACCTTGTAATCCCAATGGTGGTTGTACACCTATCCAAACATTTCCAACCTCAACACCGCCAATATTAAACTCATCGCCATAAGTTTTAATCCCAGTACCTGTGAGAGATTTCCATTGTTTTTCAATGCGGGATGTGCGGAGGTATCCTAGCCATTTTTCCAAGGTGCGGACATTAACTGATGAGGGAACAATATTTTCTTCATCTTGCTTATCTTCCCCTGAAAGTTCATCCGCTTCTTTAACTTTGCGAATCAACTCTTCTCCATCTTCTGGTAAATCTCCAACTGTATAACCTTGGTCTTTCAATGCTTGAAGAAACTTCAGTAAACTTCTTGGTACATTTAACAACGCAGCTGTTCCCACAGCACCGTAACCAGGCGGGAACCCATACAAAATAATTGCAATCTTTCGTTCCGAGACAGGTTTTTGTCGCAAAGCAACCCAATTTTTCACTCTCCCAATTAACCGCTGTACCCGTTCGGGAACCAGATAAATTTCTTCTCCTACCAAACCACCAAGGGGAACGGTGTCGATCGCCCCATCCAATTCTGGTAAAGCATATAAAACAACACTTTGCAATCCTCCAATACCTTGGCGCGTCCAAGAATAAATATCTTGAATCAGCAATGGTGCGGCGACAATGTATGGTATGTTCTTAGCAGTAAGGATGCGTTTTGCTACCTCAACTTGTCTTCCTGCTTCCATTGAACCTGCCGGACCACCGACAAGAGGAAAGCCAATCGTTGAGACAATGGCGTCAACCTTGACTGCTTCTTGAGAAAGCGAGGCAATTTCTACGTTTCCTTGTTGTCTTTGCCCTTGTTCGTAATCGGTTGTCATCCAATCACGTACTGCGACATGACCTTCTACACCATTAATAAAGATGGGTAATGGTATCAAACCAGCTTCTTCAAAATTGCGAATGAGTTGGGGTATGTAAGGTTGTTTAGTGATGACGTGCTTGCGATAGAGGAGAATTCCGACTACTGGCTTTTGGATTTTAGATCCCCCCAACCCCCCTTTCAAATTAGATCCCCCCAACCCCCCTTGAAAAGGGGGGCTAATATTCTCCTGTTTATAAGCAGGGCGAGGAGGAATCTGTTGATACCATTCCAGATATGCCCGTGGTGATTCAAAAAATCCTTGATAGTCGGGATGTAACAACCCCATATTCGGGGTTTCGACTGGCGGGGGAATTTCGCCCACCTTGAGACTTAAATATTTTTCTGCCAATGTCCAGAATAAAGCAGCAACGTTTTCTGGTCCACCAGCATTCCAGTAACCATATATAATTAGCCAGTTGCGTAAGTCTTGTACTTTTTGCCCTGGCACATATTTCAATAGCTTTGGTCCTACTTTTAAAAAGCTAATATAACCCGCGAGTTTATCTTCCTCTCGTCCGTTGCTGAATTTATCCAAGATGAATTTTACTGGTTTGGGCATTCCTTTGGGTTTATCGCCAATGGCGAAAGCGCCCAACTTGGTTAAACTCAGCAATTCCAAAGCGGACTCAAACACGAGGCGGATGGGGATATGGGAGATGCAATCGCGCAACCACAACACCTGATCATAGTCAAACAGCAAACTGCCAAAAAACACATCAGCATCTTTTAGTGCTGCTTCTACTTCAGCGCGTTTGGTGGTGATGTCGCGATCGCTAAACACGCTAATATCCAACTCACTGACACGAGAAGTCGCCAAAAAAGCTGCCTTCCGATACAAGTCGGCGTTGAATGATTCAAACCCAGCAATTAAGACGATACGTTTCATGTGTTGAGATAGAAAGCTAATGGTTTTCTATCTCTATATTGTGACCGATAATTCCGAACAGCGTACAAGCGCCCAACAGTTATCAGTTATCAGTGAGCCAGCGCTGCAGGAGGGTCTCCCAACCTAGGCGACTGCGTTAGCGCAGCGGAACCGGAGGTTCTCCCCGAAGGGTTATCAGGTAGGAAACGGACTCGTCCACCCCCTGCTCCCTGTGCTCCCTGCTCCCTGCTCTCTGTTCCCTGTGCTCCCTGCTCCCTGCTCCCTGCTCCCTGTTAAGCGTTCACACCGGATGTAGTATTGTTGTATGAAATCTTTGTCTTGTCTGGACTTTCAGATACTGCTGCTGTAAAGGCTGCCATTGCTGCCATAATTTGTAACGATTTTGGGCGAACATTGAAGCAAGAGTCGGCAGTTGAGAATCTATTTCTGAGTTAAACACATCTGCAAGCCAGTCAGCTAAGACTGCGCTATCTTGCATTGATCCCAATATCTCTTGGAGATTTTTCACTTCTGCAATACAATTGGTATAAGACTTGCTATATAAATCAGAAAATAACTCCATCTGGTAGCGCAGACGTTTGGCTTGTTTGCGTAAGCTGTGAAGAATTTCCCCATTGGTTGCTAATTCTTGCTCTACTCTTTGGGGTTCCCAGTCTCTACAAATAACAATCTCCCCTCCCTTTACTTCGGTTCCAATAAGCCAACCTGGATGCAGTAAAAATGTACTAACTTCCGGCAAAAGTAAATCTGGTAGCACTTGCTGAATTGGCAAATATGCTATTGGTTGATAGGATGGCTCCTCTAACCACTCATTCAATTTCTGTTTAAGAGACTTGTAAGGATCATTCTTGAATGTTGATTTGACATCTGCCACAGCCTCTTCACGTTGTTTGCTTAAAGCTTCCATTGCTGTTTGCAGCGTTCGCTGTTCTTTGCGGGGTAAATCTGATTGCTCAAGATTTTCCAAACTTTCTTTTAGCACGTCTAAATCCCGCAAATTACCCAGACGACGCGCAATTTTGCCGATATTTTTATCACTAGCTGGCTTTGGCAAATCCACAGCCGGGGAAAACCTTGTTACAGCTGTGCGTAGGCGACGCATCCCAACTCGCATCTGATGCAATGCTTCTGGATCTTTATCTTTCTTGACTTCTGTTTCCCACTTTAAGGTTTTTTTACTATGTTTTTCAATTGCTGAGTAAGCATAGTTTCCGAGAGTTTCGACTTCTGATTTTATAGCTAATGTCATACGTCTTGATACACATCTTGAATGAAAGTACTTAACTGGCTGACGTGATTGAATGGTAGCATTTTTTTTCTTTCTCATCTATGTTTTGTAAAGTTTTTATTCGCAAATATTTTGTAGAATTTTGTTGTCAGAAGTTAGTTGTCGTCATTTTTTTAAATAGAAACACTGAACAAAACGTTATATCAATAACACGTTAGAATAAAAAAACATCGGGAGTATATACAATGGACTATTCACATCGAATCAATCAAGTTTTACTAACTTTTGCTGATGGTTTTAAAGAATATCGTAACGACCTTTCGGCAATCCTACTAACCCCTGAGAAGCACTTATGGTTGGGTTCGGATGAAACCTCAACTATTGAACGGCTATCTTTTGTAGATACAGAAAACTTTGCCGAACATAAACAATTTCACGTCACAAGCTTTATCAGCTTACCTGCACCAGAAGAAGAGGAAATTGATATTGAAGGTTTGGCATATACTGATTATTATCTATGGTTAATTGGTTCTCACAGCTATAAACGTAAAAAACCGAAACCGGAATTTTCGGATGAGAAAAATATTAAAAGACTCGCCAAAATAGCATCAGAACCAAATCGTTATATTATAGGACGTATTCCACTGGTGGATGGTGAATTATTATCATCATGTCAACATCCAAAAAATCCTAACGTACAATTAAGTGCTGCCAAACTTGAGGTAACCCAACAAGGTAACTTACTCATGGAAGCTTTAGCAGATGATCCACACTTGGGCTTTTTTGTGAAAGCAGCAATTCCAGGTAAGGATAATGGTTTTGATATAGAAGGAATAGCCGTTTGTAAAAACAGAATTTTTCTAGGTTTGCGTGGACCTGTATTACGAGGTTGGGCTATCATTCTGGAAATAGAGTTAGAAAACTCAGGTTCAGGACTTCTGAGATTGAAGAATATTACGGCTGATGGCAAGGGATACAAGAAGCATTTTCTCTTCTTGAATGGTTTAGGAATTCGAGATTTATGCTTAGAAAGTGAAGACTTGTTAATTTTAGCAGGACCAACAATGGATTTGGATGGTCCTGTGCAAGTTTATCGTCTGAAGAATGGCGCTGATTTACAAGAAAATATTCTCAATTATCCAGAGTTTGTCCTTGATATCCCATATGGAAATAGAGACGAACACGCGGAGGGAATAACTTTATTTCATGATATAGCTGGGGTACCTTCACTACTAACAGTTTATGATTCTCCGGCAAAGAATAGGTTGGTAGGAGATGGTGGTGTACTGGCTGATGTTTTTAAACTGAATTGAAAAATAGAGCAAGACTGTTCCCAGTCTCGCTCTGTTTTTATTAAAGTCTAGTTAACCCAACGTTTTGTTACCTCTGCAATGCGTTGTCCAAAGCGTTCTGAGGTGAGGCGATCGCCTGGATCTATTTCTGCTTCCTTACCGCTCATATCAAGTGGAACATAACCCATGACGCCTAAATATGCACCGAGTCGGTTAATTCCATCATCCTTACCGAACAAAAAGCTTGACAAGTCTCCCACGTTTACCCAAATCATACCGTGTTGAGCCGCGTTTGTTGCTAAATATAGCAGTGTTCCTTGCTTATCGCCACTGGGAGAGCTAGAGTGCGTAAACCCTGCAGCGATTTTATCTTTCCATCCGTGTTGAAACCAAATTCCGCTACCTGCATCAATAAACGCTTTAAACTGAGCTGCAACACCACCCATGTAAGTAGGTGAACCAAACACAATTGCATCAGCATTATTAAGCTTTTCTATTGTTGCATCATCCTTCCAACGACCATTTACAATTTGCTCGCCAACAATCCGCAAAACCTCAACAGTGGTACCTTCAACTTTGCTTGCACCTTCAGCAATAGCTTGAGCCATAAGGTGAGTATGACCAGCACCGGAAAAGTAGACAATTGCTACAGTGGGCATGGGAAACCTGCTTAATTATTTTATGTCAAATGACGCCAGTCATATCATAGAGATTCTTTGTCAAAAAGTGAAGTCGCTTTCTTTGCAACAGATACTTCACCCGCGCTACTACTTCATACATCAATACGATTCGGTTAGCTTGTTTTTCTCAAGGGTGATCCCCCCAACCCACGCCAGGTGCTACAACGGGGGGAACCCCCGCAACGCACTGGCTCCCCTTAAAAAGGGGGGCTTCTAACCCTCTTTTACCCCCTTTTTAAGGGGGTCGCCGCAGGCGGGGGGATCTTATCCGAACCCTATTTCTTCATACATTTGTTGAAATTGCCTGCACGGGACGGAAATACACTGTTTGCAGACAATCCAGCGCGATCGCGTAGCGGCTCCCTGCTGGAGCATCGCCTAAATCGCCAAAATCTATCTGTTGCTTCTTTACCCCTGACACCGTTGGTTCAGTCCAATGGTGTGTAAATATCTTCCGAGTTAGGATTGAGATAGGGACGCTCTATGTCAAGCCCCAACCGCTCAAAGTGTTGGATAATATATTTCATCCGAGCATCTGAAGATTCATCACCGTTTTGATGAGCTTCAAGCATTGCATTGGCAACAATTTCGCAGCGGTTTTCTCCAAACTGTTGTTGATTTACAAACTTGAGTTCAGAAGCAGGAAATTCGGCTAACCCAATACCAGGTGCGAGTACCTTGGTAAATATCGGAACCTGCTCCCGAAAATCAGATTTATTTTCTGCATAAATCGTCTGTAAGACTGGTAAAAGAATTTCTTTGTATCGGTAAGACTCATCTGGATTATAAGAAAACTTGAGAAATCCTGAGTTATACAACCTGTAGTTCAAAGGGTTGTGTAATACCTCGAAGGCGAAGGGGACTTTAAGTTCATTCAATTTTGTCGTTAAATATTTCATAGCCCAAACAGCAGCTTCCGGACTGAAGTTGAAGTAAACAACTATTCCCTCACTGTGAAATTTCATAGGCGGTAAACCACCTACACCATCGCCATTTGCTCTATACCTATTTCCATTAATAAAGCTAGAAGGTAACAATACTGCTACTGGATCGTTTACAGTAGCTGATTGCAAGGATAATGGAAGATGACGTTCTCGCTGGATGTGTTGAATGAAAGTATCAAATTCTGCGGCTAGACTACCATCAGCTTCCTGTCTAAGGATGTGGTATCCTGGGTGAAAAAAACCTCTCCCATGATTGTTTTCGTCCAGTTTTTCATAAAAATCCCAGTTTATTTCTCTGGAATCTATTTCTTGTAGAATTTGTTCGTTCGTCTTAATTCCTGGGCTGACTTCTGTTGTACGCGAACCTTCAAAGTAAATGCTACATATAAATTTTAATAACTGAGAATTTAAATATTTATACTGGATATCCTGAGGCATTTTTTGTAGTTGTGCCACAGTAGCAGCAGGAGTTTCTATAGGAGGATAGTCAGAATGACTGATGCGTAATTCGGAGAACTCTATTTGAATGTTGTCAGCAATATCGTGTAAAGTCTCCTCTAAATTAGGTGGTAATTGCATGATAGATTCTCTTACATTTTGTTATTGACACAGTATTGAATCAGGGAGTTTTTCAATTTTGCAAAAATATGTTTGTCATTCTGAGCGTAACGAAGTGAAGCGAAGAATCTCGCAAGATGCTTCACTACGCTACCCTTCGGGAAGCCGCCTTCGGCGTCTACGCTTCGTTCAGCATGACAGTAAACTTACACATTTGGGATACTCCCATCTTGCTCCCTATTTTATTACCAAAGCGGGCAAGATGCCCGCACTACGAAATAAAATCAATTTAGGGAGCATCCTAATGCAGGCAAAAACGTGTTTGTCATTGCGAACAGAGCGAAGCGGAGTGAAGCAATCGCAAAGTCTAGATGCTGCGATTGCTTCGCTCCATTTCATTACGCTCGCAATGACAAAAGATGTTTTTACACATTTGGGATGCTCCCGTTAAATTGACAGAAACTTCTCTGGCTTACACAGTAATTGTGTAGCAATGAAAAAATATAGCTCCTGATGATTTAAAGCCATCTCTGGCTGAAGTTGAAATTCTGCTAGGAGTTGATAAATCAAACCAAGTCCAGCAAACTGAACAACCCGCTTGAGAAATTCTGGATAATCTTCTAAAATATTTGGATAAGCATTAATATAAGCTTTTGTGATGGCTACAATTGAAGGACGAACAACTCCTAGAGGGATTGTGGCTAGCTGTATAGATTTTTTAATATCAATAGCAGGATGTACAATCATACTATTGAGCCAGAAGAGAAAATAGCCAAGAATTGCTTTTCCTAAATCGCAAGCTGGATCGCCCCAACTACATGCTTCCCAATCAATCATCTTAATTAGGCTTTTATCACAATCCGGAATTTCCAATTCTAACTTCTCCCAATGTCTAGGTATGAAAATTTTCTGAAATTGAATATTATTGTGTGTTAAACAGCAGTGGCGATGATTCAACACCAACTCTGTAACAATTTCCCTCACAACTTCAGATTGTTGAAAAATACCAATAATTCTCCAGGAAACAGCTTGAGTCTTCTTTAAACTCTCAGGTTCAATTCGGCTAACAAGATATTCAGAAAGATAATCAGGATAAGGAAGTTGGTAGTTAAGTTTAGATTCTTCCAATTTAGTCAAAAAAGTGTCGCACCCCTGACAATTTATCGTCTGTGAATGTAGTTTTGCTAAAGTCGTTCCTACCAACTCTGCAAGCGCTATTGGGAAAGCTTCCTGATTTTCATAAAAACTTTGTAAGGTAATATAATCATTTGGGCATTTGTATATTAGTATCGAATTGCTGTCATCAAAATGCAGGACTTCTGGAATTAATGATGAAGCAGAATCTAAATCTTTGTGAGACTGCAAAAAATTATCAAGCTTCCACTCTTTAGAAATTCTAACATCGTGATCGAGACTTCTATAATCAGGTGTCTGCTTAATAAATAGCTTCTCCTGCTTTTGAGGAATATCGATTACCCAAGAAAAAGTCTTGCTATTAACGTCAACTTTCAGATAGTCTAAGTCGTCTTTTTGAAATATAGCAGCATCAATTAAGTAATCAAATAAGTTTTTATAGTTAAGTGTGATAGCCACAAAAAGCTTCTTTATTCTTATCAGACGAGTGTGTTTTCTGGACTTGGTGAGTTGAATTAAATAAATCATAGAGTGGAGGTTAGCCCACTCTATGATTTAACTAGAGAAAATTAGTTTTCTGTTCCAAGTGTTAAGCTTTGGACAAGCAATTAAGGTTAATTACACAAAAGTAAGCTTATGTGGCTGGGACCACGAGTAAGATCGACTCCTCCTGTTACTTGAACTAATTCACTATCAGTCAGTTCATTCAATAAGTCTTCAGAATCGGCAAACAAGTCAGTTCCGGCGACTGGGACATCATTGACATCATTCTTGATGTTATTTGTGATGTTCTTATCTGTATTTTTCATGAGTTGAGTGTTTTTTAATGTGTTCTTAATTACTATTATCAAATCCTTTATACAAAGTATTTATACCATAAGGAGTAAATTCCGTCACAAGTTCAACGGCGTATATATGTCAACAGAGTTAGCATTGAGGTAGGAACGCAGCAATTCAACTCCCACTTGTGAGAATTGCTTGAGGATAAAAGTCATCCGCCCCTGGGGGGAGTTATCAAGCGAGTGCCAAGCTTCCAACAAACCATTGGCAATAATTTGGCAGCGGTTCATCCCAAAGCTTTCTTGTTCTGCAAATTTTTGGTCTGGTTCCTCTGCTAAACCAAGCCCTGGTGCCAGGAACTTGGTGAAGAGGGGGATATCTGTGTGAAAATGCGCTTTTGTTTGTGCGTAGACACTCTCAAGCACCTGCCGGACGGCTTCATAATTACTCTTCTCGAAATACAGGACTCCTGAGTCATAGCGCTTGTAATCACCTGGGTTGTATAGCACTTTAAAAGTAAAGGGAATTGAGATATCGTTTAACTCGCGCGTCAGACTGTCCATAACCGCTGCTGCACCTTCTGGGCTGAAATTGAAGTAAATTCGCACGATTTCTGGCTGGCGGTTTGGATGAGTATAACTTCGTGGTCCTGCATTGCTCACTGCCATGTAGAACCCGCTTTGCACAAAATTTTTCGGCATTCGGATAGCTACCAACTCACCTACAGCGGCAGATTGTTCGGCGAGTTGCAGATGCTTCTCTGGTTCAATGTATAAAGTTAAACCGCCCTTGGTTACAGCAAGAGTGCCATCACTTTCTTGCCTCACCACACACCAACCTGAGTCAAAATAGCCGCTGCCTTGATTGGACGAGTGCAACCGTTCGTAAAATGCTATATCTACTCCAAGGCGGGTGTTATTTTCTAAATCCTGCTGGAGTGCCAAATTATCTGAATCGGCATTTGGTGCGAAAGCTGCTCCCATAGAACCGTTGTAATAGATACCGTAGAGAAACGATCGCAGTTGCAAGCTAAAATACTTCTTCTGAATCTCCGCAGGCATTTGCTGGAAGCGGGTGACTACCTCATCTGGTAATTCCCAAGGTTTGTAATTTGGATGGCTAATAGAGAAGTTGGAGTGGATTTGCACATTGCTGACGATATCTTGCAAAGTATCCAGCAGTTGTTGTGAAGCAGAATCTGGCTGTTGAGTTTGAGAAGAATTTTCTAGTTGCATATTGTTTCGTCGCGATTAAGTAGGTGGGCGGGAAAATTTATCGGTGTGTCATTGCGAGCGAAGCGAAGCAATCCCAGTCATTGCGAACGAAGCGAAGCAATCCCAGTCATTACGAACGAAGCGACAGCGTAGTGAAGCAATCCCAGCCCTTGCGATTGCTTCGCTCCACTCTGTTCCGCTCGCAATGACAATTCATAACTTGGGTTTGATATAAATTACACATTTGAGTTTGAGAAGAATTTTCTAGTTGCATATAGTTTCGTCGCGATTAAATATCAATCTGGGAGCATTCCAAATGCAAAAAGACCTGGCGATTATAAATCGCGGCTACACAGACAAAGCCTGCCTCCGCAGGCTAAAGATTAGTCCGCGAAGGCGGACTTCGTTTGTGTAGCCCCAGACTTCCAGTCTGAGGGCAATTTAGTCCCAAACTGAGTGAGTTCTGTCGCTGCAGTTCCGAAAACAGTCGCTAAGGATTGTTCCGGACGACATAACAAACTCTTGGCAACCTGAAGCATACAAATCCCTTTGTTGCCAAAAGATTTTTCGTACTGAATCATTGCTTGAATTTGTTGAATTAATGCTAAACCAGCAAATTGCACGACTCGCAGCAAAAAATTGGGGCGATGCTCTAAAATCTCCGGAAAGTTATCGAAATAAGCGCTAGTCAAAGCAGCAATGGAAGGTTGAAGCTGTTCTAGGGGTGTCATAGCCAGACGCAGAGATTCTTCGATAGTTAGAGACTTACTAATGACTAAGCTACTCAGCCAGATTTGCAGGTAGCTGGCAATCAGCGTTCCTAAATCAAAGGCAGGATCTCCCCAAGAAGAACGCTCCCAATCAATCAGCCGTACAATGTTGGGAGTTTCTTGCTGCCATTCTTGCTCCCAATTATTGTGTAGGAGAATGTTGTTGAGTTTGAGATCGTTGTGAGTCAGGCAACAGGGTTGGAAAGTATCGGCAAGTTCTCTCATTGCTTGCCCTAAGCTTTCGTATCGCTGATAAAGCTTAAAGAATTTCAGCCCATCAGCAGGAACTATACCAAAAATTTCTGGTCCAATCCGTTCTATACTACGAATCCAGTTAGGTACATGAGCAGGGCTGAGATTATTAGGTTTTGCCGAGAAGAATTCCTGATACTCTTGGCGGTTGAAAGTGGCTCGATGGATGGTGGCGAGAATGGTGGCGATCGCCTCGCCAATTTGAGTTGGGAAAACATTCTCGTTCCCGTAGAAATTTGCTAAATCCCGATAGTCATCCAAGTAGCTGAAAACAATGATAGAATGTTGCGCCTCAAAATGAAGCGCCTCTGGCATCCAAGCTCGAAGGTAGCTAAGTTCTGAAAATGTTTGTAAAAACTCTTGAATTCGCCATTCACTCAAAAACTCGCCCGCTGTTTTGCCTTCTTGATTGTGTCGTTCTTGCTTAATCAGTAGTTTCCGACTTTCTGGCAAAGTCAGTAATAAGTTAAAGTTTTTTGCTCTTATCGGTTTAACTTGATACAGATCTGACTCCAACTGAGTACAGAGTCTATGCTCAACTAAGTAGTTGAAAATATTCTGAGAACTTAATACAAATGTCATAAACCATCGTCGTTTGATATATCGATCCTGCTGGCTTTGAGGAATTGCCCAACTTCTCCTCTTACACTTGCCCAAGCGACTAGAAGTCGCGGCTACACAGGCAAAACCCACCTGCGTGGGTTTAAAACACCTGATTTTTTGTTAGTCCGCGCAGGCGGTGAGACAGCGCTGCAGGAGGGTTTCCCTCCGTAGGCGACTGCGAACCCGAAGGGACTTTGTTTGTGTAGTAGCGACTTCTAGTCGCCCAATACTTTTCAAACATCCTCTTACAGCGTATCATTTTTTGCTAATGTCTCTAGCGCTAATACCGTTACAAGCTTGCGGAATCGGAAAAACTTTATCGTACATTAAAGGGGGGTTAGATCCCCTTTCAAGGGTAGGTTTTTTGGAATCTCGAAAATAGTTGAGAAAATTCTCAGGTATTTAACGTAGTTTGGTCGTTTCAGGATTTAAGGGTCGGCTGAAATCGTCAAAAAATGACCAAATCCAAAATACCTACCTTTGTAAGGGTTAGATCCCTACGTCTACACGTAGCACGCCAGATGTCTCAAGTCGGGAAACCCGCCCACGACACTGGCTCCTCAGTTTTTGTTGGGTATTTCAACCCCAACTCAAACTGTCTTTAATTTTGAATTTTGAATTTTGAATTTTGAATTGTTAACTGCCCTGTGCCTTCTTCATAAATTAGTCGAAATTGCCTGCACCGGACAAGTGGGAATACATTGTTCGCAGACAATGCAGCGCGATCGCGTAAACGTCAGTTTATAACTTTCGGGATCAAGATTGAGAGCTTGTGTTGGGCAAACTCCTGTACACAAGCCACAGTGGACGCAGGAATCTTCATCAATGGTGATTTCTCCTAAAGCTTGAGATACAGTGATGTTTTGCGATCGCATCCACTCAATCGCTGCATCCAATTCATCAATATCTCCCGAGAGTTCCACCACCAGTTTACCGATTTGATTTGGTGCAACCTGAGCGCGAATAATATTTGCAGCAACGTTAAAATCTCTTGCCAATCGATAAGTGACTGGCATTTGGACGACACGTTTGGGAAAAGTCAGTGTGACTCGTTTTTTCACTTAGACCTCCGTAGGAGTGTGGAAGCCCTGCGTTTTTAAACCAGGGAGGAAACACGACTCAGGCAGTTTTAACTGCCGTCCAAATATCTTAGAACGCATACGAATAACCATCCTTTTTATGAATTGATGTGCAAAACTTGTGACTAATGCCAGCGACGCGACCCGTCTTAGTCGCAATATCAAAGCTGCCAGTTTTACGGCACAGTACGCGACCAGCATAGTGACCTATTTTCTTCCCAGAAGTGACTACGACTTTGGCGATATCGCCAGTTCTAAAACCGAAATGAACTTGTTTTCGCTCTCTGTGTCGAATCGGAAAACCGTATTTATCAGTACCGCACATCTGGCGGGTTCCCCAACCAGTAGACTTGATACGCAATGGTTGTTGAGTCAATAGATTTAGCTTTTCGACCTCCCCAACACAAGCTGCATCAACCCAATGAGACTTAGGCAACTCAAGCCTGGTTCGGTTGTATTTAGTTTGTCCGCCTGTACTCGTAAGCGTGGGTAAAATATTTTTTAAAGTGCGCAACAGCGCCCAACGAGTTGCATTGACTGCGGCGGCATCTTTCAATGACTGTTTAGCTTGGCACTTTATTTTTTCTAGTCTAAGCACGTCTTTCTTAAGGAACTCATCTATAGATTTAGTTCCTTTTTTGATGTTGCATCGCTCACAAGACAAGGTTAAGTTCGATACTCTGTTACTACCTCCTTTCGCTCTGGAATGAATATGTTCTATTTGGAGTGGTGTATCTCCTATGTCACAATAAGCACATTTATCTCCCCATTTCTCCAGGAGATATTGACGTACTTCATACCCAGCAAGCTCACCTTGCTGATATTCAACACCGCTAACTTCTGGATTCTGCATTTTTTGAGTATCGAACTTAACTAACTCCATTGCGATGGATGTGATGGGTGCATAACGACAAAGCCTTTTCACCCAAGTTTCAACCGTGAGGACACGATGCATCAATGATGGGGCTAACCATCCTTCTATCCGTTTACGGTTATCAAAACGTGGTTGACGATAACGGGTTTTACGCTTTCTACGACTACGACGCAACGAGCGTCTTGATTCCAAAGAGTCCTTGATCTGCCATCCCCTGTGTTCTAATTCCGCCGCCCAGATGGCATCGTCTCCATCTAAAACTGCAATTCCAGTAAACTTAGAACCTGGATCTAGCTTGATGGTTAATGGTCTTGGTGCTGGCGCTGGAACTGCGTGTTTAAGAATGACTGTGAACGGATACATTCTAAAGATCGCTGCTTTTTGCTTGGTTAGCAATTCTCTAGCTCGTGCCGGAGAAATTGGATTGAGAGGTTGTTTGTTGGTGTCTATAACAAATACAAAATTTTGCATTGCTGCACTCCTGCGAGTAATGTTTGCTTCGACAAAGTTTAGGGTCGGTACTATCCAAACGACACTGGTTTAACCCATAAGCCTTGTTTAATCGTTCGGTTCTAGGGTTCAGAACTAGCAAGCATCCTGAAGTAGGTCTTTAACTCTTGCCCTAAACGGAGTACGTGAAGTACTAAGTCTGGTCAACTAGGGCTTCCAGCAGGAAGCCCCCAACTTGAAGTCGGGGGTCGTTGACAGTTTCATTTCGGGAGTTTCCCAAGCATTTGGGGATACATCCATATTTTATATCCGTGGTTTTACGAATTCACAGGAATGCCCAACGGAAATCACTGTTAAGCGTTCCCTATTCCCTGTTAAGAGCGATGCACTGAGCTTGCGTTACCCTGAGCTTTGTCGTTCGCGTAGCGAGTCCGTTCGGCGAAGCCGTGCCGCAGGCTCAGGACTCAGGGTCAAAGTGTTCCCTGTTCACTGTTCACTGTTAAGCGTTCCCGATCAGATAGGATTGCTATAGTACTTAATAAGTTTTAATAAAACTATATTTATGAGTAACGATTCACCTGTTCATTCTCCAGAAACATCAGAATCCAAGTTTGGGACGCGCTTGAGGAATTTCTTAATCGCAATCGTGGCGATCGCCCTCAGCGTTGCCTTAATTTTGGGGCTGAGAACTGAGACAACCTCTGCAACTTTGTCTCAGCTAGATAAGCAGTCTACACCTTTTGATGTTGCTTTAACCAATGGTAAGCCATCGTTTGTGGAGTTTTATGCAGATTGGTGTACTGTTTGCCAAAAAATGGCACCAGATATCGGGAAACTAGAACAGCAGTATGCTGGCAAGGTAAATTTTGTCATGCTGAATGTGGATAATACCAAGTGGCTGCCAGAGATGTTGAAATATCGGGTGGATGGCATTCCCCATTTTGTGTATATGAATCAGAAAGGGGAGGCGATCGCCCAAGCCATTGGTGATCAACCCCGCACTATTATGTCAAGTAACTTAGAAGCCTTAATTGCTGCTTCGCCTTTGCCTTATGCTCAAGCAAACGGCAGAGTTTCGCAATTTAATGCACCAGTCGCACCAACAAATAGTCAGGATGATCCCCGCAGTCATGGCGCTCAAGTGGCGAATTAAAAGATTCGCAAATACCCACAAGCTATAAGTACAAAGCCCGTGTGGGCGGGCTTTATGTTTTAACCTGATCCTCATATGATTCCAAAATCCCACTACGGATCATAAGCTGAGGCCAAATTATCAAAAAGAAACCCATCCACGTCAGTACAGGCACACAGACAAGAATAGTTAACCAAACTGTCTTAAATATCACCCAGCTACCACCCATCAGCGTGATACCTGTGAGAAGAATAGACCAAGGCTGACACCACCACGGTTTGTATTTCCAAGGACTGAGAGGCTTTTGTTCAGACATTTGTTTGACAGCGAATTTGCAAATATTCCTTCAATTATCACCAAATATCTTAACTAATCTTAATTTATGTGTTGATTTTACAAAGATTTCATGCGTTCTGTTAAACCGCTCTCAATCAGGGCTGAACTGCAACGCTTGGTAGATAGCTTCAGGATTGGCAGCAATAACCTTGAGGTAAGCCTTTGCTGTCTGATCCGGTTCGCTGCGTCCTTGCTCCCAGTCCCGCAAAGTGCCAAGCGGAATATGGTAACGCGCTGCAAATTCCTCCTGTGTCAATTTCAACGCGCGACGCATGGTTTTAACGCGGGGAACACGTCTGGCGTTGCGTAATTCAGCTTCTGTCATAGGGCGAGCATCAGGATCACTAAGAGCCGCAGCGTGAATTTCTTCTTCGGTCATGGGACGCATAGGCTGTTCTGGGAACGGTCGCTCGCTGCCGTCAGGCAATACCTCAACCACCGTCCCATCCTTGCGCATTCTCGCGGTAATAGTCGTTTCGTTCATGCTTTTGTGCCTTTCTGGCTGATATTAACCGAATACGCTCTCCCCGTTCGGTATAGGTTACATGAAGCAGTACCCCGTCACACATACCAATCAGGTTGATACGCTCTTCTCCATAATTTTCACGCTCATCAAAGCGTTCTATGGCAAAGTGATCGTCAAACGCTCTGATTGCCTTAGGAAAGCTGACACCATGCTTTTGCCAATTGGCAATTGCTTTGTCATTATCCCATTCAAAGTTCTGTGCATCATTCATAATATACGGGTTACCAGTAGTATTGTCAATTGTCTACTGCTAACGAAGCGTTATGGCAAATTTGACACAGTAACAGGGAGGAGCATTCCAGAGAGAGCGGTTACACGAGATAATCTCTAACACTTCCAGCTAGATGAAATGCAAATAATGGTGGTACTGCATTACCCACTTGATTAAAACAACTTGTTTGTGTTCCTACAAATTCAAACCAATCTGGAAAGCTTTGTAATCTAGCAGCTTCTGTTATGAACAAACGTCGCCGCCTACCACATGGTAGTTTAATTCTGTGCATATCACCTGTTGCACCAGCTAAGTTTCTACAGGTCAAAGTTCTTGCTGGTTTATCTAAATGAAGATCGCGGGGATGTTTGCAAAAGGATGCTTTTTCATATTTTGCGACATATTCATCCATGCTAGGCGTAAGAAACTTCGATTCTTCTGGAGCCAAGAAAGCAAGTTCTCCTAAAGCTTCGCCAGCACTAACTTTTTTCTCGAATAGTTTAGGAAATTTGAAGTTTCCTTTGTGTCCCACTACTATAAGACGTTCTCGATTTTGAGGGACACCAAAGTCAACTGCATTTAATAATTTCCATTCTACTATAAATCCTAAATCCTGTAATGCTTGAACAATTTCGTCTAAATACCACTTGTTTTTATAGAGAAGCCCACGAACATTTTCAAACAACCAAATTTCTGGACAAAGCCTCTTGACTGCACTCAGAAAAATTGGAAATCCGTCGCGTGAGTCTTGTAAACCTTTTTGTTTTCCTCCCACACTGAAAGGCTGGCAAGGTGGTCCACCTATGAGTACTTTGGCAGATGGTAATTCTGTCTGGTGTGTGAGAATAACCTGAGTACAGTTTCCCTTTAAGTTTTTTCTATACGTAACACAAGAATCAGCATCCATTTCAAACCCGTGAGTTGCAAATCCCTGTGCTTCAAATCCAACAGATAAACCGCCACAGCCAGCAAATAAGTCTACCACAAGTGGACTACGGGAAAATGCAGGTTTGAGTACATGATTGATCTTGTCTACGTAGTTCATCGTGAGTTAGGTAACTTATCTGTTGGTCTTTGGCGTTTATGTCGTATTTTTTACCTTTCCACCACCTCACGCACTAGCTGTGCTAATTTTTCCGCACTATCAGGAGTTGCGATCGCCTTCGCAGCCTCTCCCATCTTTCGCAATTCTTCTGGATGTTGCAACAAATTCAAAACCTGAGTTTGCAAAACCTCAGCCGTCAACTCTGATTGTTTAAACAGACTCGCCGCACCAACTGAAGTAAAAACTTTTGCATTGTAAGTTTGATGGTCTTCTGCTGCAAATGGGTACGGAATCAAAATTGCTGGTGTTCCGCACACAGCCATCTCCGTTAAACTACCTGCTCCAGAACGAGTAATTGCTAAATTTGCTCGTCGCAGTAACGCAGCCATATTATTATAAAATGGTAAGCAAATATACTGAGGATGTTTCAAAGTGTTAGCCTCAGGATCATTATCACCTGTCAAATGCACAACCCAAGCACCAGCATCAAACCAAGCATTGGCAGACTGTCGCACCAGTTTATTGATAGCAACTGCTCCCTGGCTACCACCAAAGACAACGATCACAGGAACGTCTTTTGGAATAGGCAGATCCAAAGATGCTTCAATTTCTTCTGACAAAAATTGAGAACGCACCGGAGTACTGGTGTAAATTGTTTTCACACGAGGCAAATACTCAGAAGCGGCTTCAAAACCCACCGCCACAGCACTACACCAAGGTCCTAAAAAGCGAGTCACTTTACCTGGTAAAGCGTTAGCTTCGTGGAGAATAACAGGTAAACCCAAGGAACGGGCTGCAATAACAGCAGGTCCAGCAATGTAGCCTCCTGTGGTGAACACTCCTTGAAAGTTTCCTTGTCGTAAAAGTTTCCTGACCTCTAAAATTGAACCAATCAGTTTTCCCAAAACGCGAAGTGAAGAAATTCCAAAACCTTGCTGAAAACCTTCAACTGCAATAGTATTCAATCGATACTGTTTGGGAACAAGCTGAGTTTCTAATCGATTGGGGACACCAAGCCATTCGATTTGATAATCGCTTAAGTGTTCAGCTAGTGCGATCGCCGGAAACACGTGTCCGCCCGTTCCACTAGCAGCTATTAGTAACCGTATAGGAGTTTCTACCATCACCCTCCACCCTGTTAGCGCTTAGCTTAACCTAAAATAAAACAATTTCCACTTCCTTGTGTCGTCAAGTTGCCATTTACTTTTTTACTACTTAACTCATGCCAAATTTTGCTTCCTTTTTACACCAACGTCAAACAATGTTGCAAACTACTCGCTTACTAGTTTTTTCTTTGCTTACACTAAGTTTATTAACGAGTTGGAAAACTGCTCAAGCCAGTACACCACAGCAGTTGGTACAAGCTGGGCAACCCCTCCAACCCAGTAGCGCCTCTCAAAATGCACCCTCTCAAGTCAAAAACTTATTGGCGCAAATTGATGCAGCCGCAAGTCAGAAGAATATCAAAGGCGTCATGCAGTTCTATAGTCCCAATTTCGTTCATGGAGATGGCTTAACTCGTCAGAATATGGAGAAAGCTTTAGCTGCATTTTGGCAGCGATACCCCCAATTGAAATATACTACCCAAGTAGAATCTTGGAAATCTCAAGGTAATGGTATTGTCGCCGAAACAGTGACTAATATAACTGGTGTTCCCTCTAACAGGAGTGCAAACGCGGCATTCAATGCGACAATTAGGTCGCGCCAGCAGATAGCAGGAGGCAAAATTACCCGCCAAGACATTTTGGCTGAACGCACTCAATTGACTTCCGGTGCTAAGCCACCTAAAGTAGATTTCAAGTTACCACAGCAGGTAAAAGTTGGTCAGCAGTTTAACGTTGACGCGATTGTCCAAGAACCTCTTGGTGATGACTATCTATTAGGAACAGCGTTGGAAGAACCTATTAAACCAGAGAAATTGCTGACTGCCACACCTGTGGATTTAGAATTACTCTCATCTGGCGGAATTTTTAAAGTTGGACGCGCACCATCTGTGCCTGGTAGTCAATGGGTTTCTGCTGTGATCATGCGCGGAGATGGCATGGTGATGATTACTCAGCGCATACAGGTTGTGAAAAACTAATTATCTAAATTATTTAGTCATTGGTCATTTACTAATGACTAATGACTCATAACTGATAACTGATAACTAAAATGCTTTCTGTTCAAAACCAAATTGTTTTAATAACTGGTGCAAGCAGCGGTATCGGTGCTGCTTGTGCCAAAGTATTTGCAAATGCAGGTGCAAAACTTATTTTAGCCGCACGACGGTTGGAGCGGTTGCAGGAGTTAGCAGATGAAGTCAGCAAAAACTTTACAACTGACGTTCACTTGGTACAACTGAATGTGCGCGATCGCACTGCTGTAGAATCTGCTATCTCAACCCTACCCCCCTCCTGGTCTGAGATTGATATTTTAATCAACAACGCTGGTCTGAGTCGCGGTTTAGACAAACTCCACGAAGGTGACTTCCAAGACTGGGAAGAAATGATTGATACCAATATCAAGGGTTTGCTGTACCTAACGCGCTATGTTGTGCCTGGAATGGTGAAACGCGATCGCGGTCATGTCGTCAACATTGGTTCCATCGCCGGACATCAGACATATCCCAGTGGTAACGTCTATTGTGGCACCAAAGCTGCTGTCAGAGCTATTTCCGAAGGTTTAAAACAAGACCTGTTAGGAACCCCTATCCGCGTCAGTTCTGTTGACCCTGGTATGGTGGAAACAGAATTTAGCGATGTACGTTTTCACGGCGATAGCGATCGCGCCAACAAAGTTTACCAAGGAGTCAAGCCTCTGACTCCAGATGATGTTGCTGATGTCGTCTTTTTCTGCGTTACGCGACCAAGCCATGTAAATATCAACGAAGTTGTCCTTATGCCAGTTGATCAGGCTAGCGCTACCCTGGTTAATAGGCGAAGTTCAAATTAAGAGATATAAGAAGTGTTAATTGGGTAAACTCATGCATAACACTACCAAAGAAGAAAAAATTGGGCTAATAGCACTCACAGCGATTAATGTAGCAAAAGTTTTCTCAATTGCCTGCTTGGTCGGTTTTATTGTTGTCTTTGGTATCCAAGACTGGAGACAGGTCATCTATCTTTGTCTACACATTAGCTATCTCTTATGGTGGCTGGTGGAACAGTGGTTTTTCCCCCTGCGGCGAGAACAGATATTTAATCAACCTGTAGGTGTTGGTGAACTCATATTTGGGCTGTTGTTCACCGGAGCGTTTTACGTTCTGCCGGGATATCTGGCGTTTACCAACTCCATTCCTTTATCAATGACAGCGGCAGTTGTAGCACTGCCTCTCTACATTTTTGGTCGTCTGGTAAATGACTGTGCCGATGTGCAACAAATGACAGCAAAGCAGAATATAAATTATTTGGGTGATTGGCTACGGTATCTGAGTTTTGCCGTTCTAGCAGGTTCACTTTGGGCTTATTTGGTTCCTGGCGCAATAGCCCTCGTCTACTTCCAGCGTATCTCTCAAAAAGAACAAGCAATGTCAGCAAAGTATCCAGACTATGCTGAGTACCGCCAATCTACCGCCCGCTTGATTCCGTTTGTTTGGTGAAGCTGAAGTTATTGATCACGTTTGTTGAGTTGAGTTTGGTAAGGCTATGCAGAACACTACTAGTACTCAAGAGGTACTTGTACTAGAGGATGGACAAGCACCTCCTCCAGGTACTACCACTCCACCACGAAAGCCAAGGTGGTATGACACGTTTACTTACATAGGGAATCCCGATCAGTTTTGCCGCAAAAATCTGAAAGAGTATGGTCCTATCTTCAACACAGGTGTCTTTGGTGGCACAACCATTTTTGTCGGCTGTGCTAGAGCGATTCAAATGGCATTTAATGGGGACTTGAAATATACAGAGATTGCATTGCCAGAAACCACAATGGATATGTTCGGCGAGTACAGTCTGTTCCAGCGCCCTGACTTGCATCGCCAACGCAAAAGTTCACTGCGTCCTGGGCTTACTGGACATGCACTTGATGGATATATCCCCCACATAAATAACACAATTACGCATGGCATCGAAGGTTGGATTACCCCCAGCCAAATGGCGCTTTACCCTGCAGTAGAGAAGATCTGCTTTGATGTACTCACCCCTCTGCTGCTGGGAGTCAGCTTGGATGATTCAAATCCAGACACTTTTGCACAGCTACCTGTGTCCTCCAAAGCAGAGCTAAAAGCTTTGTACAAGACATTTTTTGATGGCTTTTATGGCTTGTCCAAGTGGAAGTCCCCCTTAACAACCTACGGTCGAGGACTCAAGGCACGCGGTGCGCTGCTCGATTTCATGCGTGCAGTGGTGAAAAGGCGACGGACAGAAGGCAAAGCGATGAACGCCACGGCGGACTTTCTATCTATGATGCTAGTTAGTCAGGAGGAAAATCCAGATGGGATATTTAGTGATACCTTGGTTGAGAACCAGTGCCTGCTACAGTTATGGGCGTCACACTACGAAATCTCTGGACTGATATCTTCGCTCATATACCAGCTAGGACAGCATCCGCAAGTGATGCAGCGGCTACAGGAGGAACAGGCAGAGGTGGTA
Source organism: Brasilonema sp. CT11 (assembly GCF_017982655.1). Classification (GTDB taxonomy): domain Bacteria; phylum Cyanobacteriota; class Cyanobacteriia; order Cyanobacteriales; family Nostocaceae; genus Brasilonema. The sequence continues at coordinate 53,730 of NZ_JABXYX010000046.1, forward strand.
GGTACACAGAGCAATGTCAGCATACTCTCACCCGAGCTTTTGAAGCAGATGGTATTCCTAGAGGCGACTATCAAAGAGACACTGCGCACGCTACCTCCCAGTTCCACTGCTAACCGCCGACTCACCAAGTCTGTTGTGCTGGATGGTGTGCTGTATGAAAAGGGCTGTGTCCTGATTGCAGAGCCACGAATCGCGCACACCATGCCAGAATACTTTCACGAACCAGAGAGATTTGCTCCAGAGCGCTTTCTGCCCGAGCGCGGGGAGGGAAAGATGTATGAGTTCATCCCGTTTGGGGGCGGTGTACACGCATGCCTGGGGGCACAGATGGCTATGCTGGTCACTAAGGTGTTCGCATCTCATATCCTACGTATGTTTGACTGGAACTCAACCGGCAAAGCAAAGTTTGTCCAGTTTCCGCTCAAGAAGATCAAGGATGATTACCAAATTAACATTGCACGCCAAGAATAATCATGGTGCCACATTGTATGGTGCCGAGGGAAATTGTTAAACAATCCTCTAGCAATATAGCAGAAGAGTTTATCATCTATCCAAAGATATATTTTTTAAGTCGCTGACATTTTCCGGCAGCGATTTTTTTTGCAAAATTAATGACCACAGCTGCTGTGGCATTATCACATATTCGGCAGTCTAATCAATGCGATCGCCGAGATCTAAAAAACTTACCCTCCACTCTTTTGCTATGGAGCTTCAAGAACACGCAATAAATCATCGACCATTCCATTCTTAAAGTGTTGATGCAACGGAGGTTGAGCCTGTTCGCAACAGTTCACTCGACGACATCAAAAGCGTTTCATTTAGAAAAATTTGACAAAAAACATAAAAACTGTCAACATACATTCTATGTCAACACGATCTAAACAAGCGGCTGCGGAGCGCCGGGCGAGCATTTTGCAAGCGGCGCGCTGGTGTTTCCTCAATTTCGGCTACGGCAAAACATCGCTTGACGACATTGCGAAGCGTGCGAATATCTCACGCACGCTTATCTATCGAATGTTCAAGGATAAGGAAGGCATTTTCATTGGTGTCTTCGAGGATTGGCTTGAGGCGCGTTATCCGACGGCTCAGCAAGCCGCTATTGGTGCGGGAAGCAAGTTCGAGCGCCTTTTCAAGGTGTGCGAGGTGATGCTGCTTGAACCGTGGGTCGAAATGGCGGGCGCGCCTATGGCGGCCGAGTTCTACGACGTGTGTGCGCGCCTCGATCCTGACGTCGAGGCGAGATATCAAAACGTGATGCTAGAAAGCGTTCAAACAATCTTGGAGGACAAGGATTTGGCTGAATTGTTTCTACTCGCCATCGACGGTCTCCAAGGGGACATGCCAACGCCAGCGGTGCTGAAGCGTCGGGTGGAACTGCTAGTTAAACGCTTTGTTTAACCGATTGGCATCCATAGGAAATGAATGAACCACAACAAATCGCATAGAAGGACATCATGAAATACTATTTACTCGGAAAAAGCGGGCTGCGGGTTTCGGAACTCGCTCTCGGAACGATGACATTCGGAACGGATTGGGGATGGGGTGCCGCGCCCGATGAAGCGCGCAACATGCTGGATATG
>NZ_JABXYX010000403.1 GCF_017982655.1 Brasilonema sp. CT11
AGATGGCACTGTGCGGTTGTGGGATAGCCAAGGCAAGCAAGTCGCTGAATTGAAAGGTCATCAGGGTTCCGTCTTATCTGTAGCAATAAGCACAGATAAACAGACAATTGTCAGTGGTGGGGAAGATGGCACTGTGCGGTTGTGGGATATTAGATTTGAGTCTTGGTTGAAAGCTGGTTGTGAGCGATTACAGGATCATCCTGTTTTCAAAAAACTTAATATTCCTGAGGCAAAAGGAGCTAGGGCAACCTGTAAACCATATCTAAAGAATTTGTAGCAAGGTAATGTCAATGACTACAAAATTTATAACAGAGCGATGTTAAAAAATCTCGCTATTCATTGAAGCATTGCATCATCAAAATAAAACCTCCTTTTTGCTTATTCACGCTGTCTACTAATTTATAACTTGATGGACAATAAAAATAAAAGCATGTAGATTGTCTATTAAATCACAAGCAAGGAATTAATAGACAGTCTGTCTGGTAAATGATTTAGGAGACAGTTTTTCATGCGGCTTTTTGGCTATGCCCGCGTATCCACCAGCCAGCAATCCCTACACCTGCAAATTAAGGCGCTTGCTGAAGCTGGTGTACAGGAAAACCGGATATTTACTGATAAAATGACCGGAAGCACGACCTCCCGGCCAGGACTTCAGTTACTACTGGTGAAGGTAGAGGAAGGCGATATTATTCTAGTAACTAAGCTGGACAGGTTAGGGCGCGATACGGCAGATATGATCCAGCTTATTGAGCAGTTTGACAAGATGGGCGTATATATAAGGTTTCTGGATGACCATATCAGCACAGAAGGGGTGATGGGTAAGATGATAGTCACCATCCTTGCGGCAGTCGCAATGGCAGAGCGCAAGCGGATATTGGAACGCACGACCGAAGGCAGAATGGAAGCTAAAGCCAAAGGAATAAGATTAGGGCGCAAGCCTTCCATTAATCATGAGCAAACTTTAAAACATTGGACTTTGGACAAAAAAATGTGTTCGCGAATAAGGTACGCGAATAATAAAAGAATATAAACTTTTCTACCTCAGCCTTGCTCGTATGCTGAGTCAAACAACTGTATAACCAGAAAAATTA
>NZ_JABXYX010000404.1 GCF_017982655.1 Brasilonema sp. CT11
GGCATTGCATAATAGAAAGATGAATTGAGGTATTCTACTGTGCATTGCCCATACTGCAAGTCTACTGAGATGAGAAAAAATGGTAAACGAAGAGGTAAACAAAACCACATTTGTGTAAGTTGTGGTCGTCAATTTATCAATTTCTATAGCCCACCAAAAGGATACTCAGATCAGGTAAAGCAAGATTGCTTAAGGGCGTATGTTAACGGCATGGGATTTCGAGCCATCGAACGTGATAAAGGTGTTCATCACACAACTGTAATTTCTTGGGTTAAACAAATTGGTGAAAAATTGCCGGACGCACCACCAAACGACGAGATTCCATCTGTGGGAGAACTGGATGAATTAGAAACTTTTGTAGGCTCAAAAAAAATAAAATTTGGTTATGGACAGCAGTAAATCACTTCCGTCAAGGGATTTTAGCTTGGGTTTTGGGAGACCATAGTGCGGAAACATTTAAACCGTTATGGGATATTGTTTGCTGTTGGCAATGCTATTTCTACGTGACAGATGGGTGGAAAGTTTATCCCAGTTTTATTGAGCCAGGAGACCATATCGTTAGCAAAACATATATGACCAGAGTAGAAGGTGAGAATACACGTTTACGTCACTACTTAGCACGCCTACATCGAAAAACATTATGCTATTCCAAGTCAGTAGAGATGCTTAAATACTCAATTCGATTGTTACTTCACTATTTAAAGTATAGCGAAATACCCATGTTTAGCTAATCCATCCCGCATTATGTAACGCCTTTACCAGTTGAAGCGAAGCGGTGAGTGACATTCTCGGTGAATCCTGAAGGAACCGAACCAACCTGAACGAATGTCACTCATCAACTGGTTATATTCGTTAACAAGATGTTAACGAATATAACCAGTAATGAAGTGACAACCGTTCACGTTTACTCTAACCATCAAGATTCTTCTTGGTTGTCACTTCATTACTTCGCTAAAACTGGTTTGAAATGAGATTTCGCTACATTATCTGTAGATATGCTCAAATTCTCGATTCGATTGTTACTTCACTACTTAAAGTATAGAGAAATACCTGTATTTGCTTGAATCATCCCGCATTTATGCAACGCC
>NZ_JABXYX010000003.1 GCF_017982655.1 Brasilonema sp. CT11
TACCTGCATTCACCCTCCTACACCCTGGATTATCCTCTGCTTTTGCCTTGGATATTTCTGCGGACTTCCATCAGATAAGTATTTTACCTGCTTCTCTATGCCTTTCTTAAATACCTACCCTTGAAAGCGTTTCCCGCCTCCTTCGACTGGATTCTCGTTAGGCGTTGGGTTCGCTTCGTGTATGCAAATTGCTATGAAGTTGTTGAGTTTTCTCTTCTTATTCCAAAAGACTAGATATTGCACACATTAAATCTACAGGATTAACTGGCTTGGGCAAGAAAATGTGAAATCCTGCCTCCAGTGCTTCAAGTTTGTCTTCTTCTCTGCTATATGCAGTAAGTGCAACTGCGGGAATCCTCTGGGTTTGTCCCACCTCCTTAAGCCTGAGTTGACGAATCAATGCGTGACCACTCGCTTGTGGCATTCCAATGTCACTAATGAGTACATCACATTTTAATTCTTCCAAAAGTTGTAAAGCTGCATTGGCGGATTGAACAGCGGTCACCTTTGCGCCTGCGCCTTGCAAAATTTCTTCTAGTAGTTCCAAATTATCAGTATCATCATCGACCACAAGGATTTGTATGTCATTTAGGTGTGAGTGATGAGAAGTTCTTTCGGGACTAACTTTTGGCTGTTGTGTATTCACTTCTACAAGTGGCAGCTTGACAGTAAAGGTTGCTCCTTTTCCTTTTCCTTTACTTTCGGCTGTAACTGTCCCACCGTGCAATTCCACGAGATGTCGAACAATCGCTAATCCCAAACCGAGTCCATTATTAGAACGTGTCATTGTGCTATCAGCTTGACGAAAGTGTTCAAATACATAAGGTAAAAACTCAGAATTGATGCCCTCACCAGTATCGCTGACTTGAATGACTGCCCAGAAGCCAGTGTGTTGCCAAGAGTTGTTTGAGCCGAAGTTTACTCCGCTCATAACGTCGGAAGGTTCTGAGCCTTGAGCAGCCACTGCGTTGGAGTGAAGCAGCCCTGCGGGTGGATTTCCTGCCCTAGGAGACTGTGTTCGCGTAGGGTATTTGGAGGAAATCCCAACGGAGTTTGAGAGTAGGGACTCCGAAGCCCCCCAACCCTTGGGAATGGAAAGCCCCAAGTCTTTTAACTCCAACTTTAGTCGGTTCAAGTCGCGGAATTCATCCAGGCTGCCTCCTCCGTAGGAAGCCTCAAGCTCTCGGTTGTCGTAAGTGGCGTAGGATTCGTGTTGTTGAGTCTTGAGTAGTGAGTCACAAGAGTTTGACTCAGCGGTAATTGAGAGCCTTACTTGCACTCGTCCTTCCACTGGGGTGAACTTTATTGCATTGGAAAGTAAATTCCAAACAATTTGATACAAGCGATTTTCATCTCCCATCACTACCGCGACTGAGCACTCTAGTACGGATTCCAAAGTAATTGATTTTTCTTGTGCTGATAACTTTATTGTATTGAGCGCGTTCTCAATCACACTGACTAAATTGATAGGAGATATAGATAGCTGCATTTGCCCTCGCATTAAGCGAGAAGTATCAAGAATATCATCAATTAACTGGTTCTGTTGAAGAGCACTGCGTTCAATAATTTCTAAACTATGATTTCTAGCTGCTTCATCAAAGTTACGGCTACGCAGTAACTGTGCCCAACCCAAAATTGCGTTTAAAGGAGTGCGAAGTTCGTGGGAGACAATCGCAAGAAATTCATCTTTTAAGCGATTTGCTCGCTCCAGTTCTTCTTCCCGCTGCTTGCGCTCAGTGATGTCCAACACCACTCCAATCATGCGCATAAGCTGACCTGTATGATCATAAAAAAAATTACCTTTACCTAAGATCCAATGAACGCTTCCATTAGACCAAAGAACGCGAAATTCATTCTTGTAGTTCGTTTTTGCATTCATGGCAGAAGTAACAGCTTCAGAAACTTGTTCTCTGTCTTCTGGATGAACGCAGGAAAGAAATCCTTCATAACTTCCTAGAAAGCTCCCTGATGGTAAACCAAATAATTTTTCATGATTTTTAGACCAAATTACTTGATTTGTTGGTACGTTCCAGTCCCAAGTGCCCAGATGAGCAGCTTCCATTGCCAGCTCTAAACGCTCTTCACTGATTCGTAATTGCTCAACAGCAACAGCATACTCGTCAAGTGATGTCTGCTTTTCTAAACTTTCCCTAATTGCAATCACAAGCAGCTCTGGCCTTCCCTTTAAGACATAATCACTTAGCCCAGACTTCATCCCTAAGACAGCAATTTCTTCGTTGCCGCTATCAGTGTACATAATCACAGGACAGTTAGGATATTTAGTTTTAATGGTTTTTAAAACCTCTAAGCCATTAGTCCACTGTAGAGAGTAATCAGTAATTACAATATCAAAATCACCTACTGCTAGCGCTTCCTCAAAACTCTTAGCATGAATAATTGAGGTAACTTCTATGCGAGAAAATTCTTGCTTAAGTTGCTGTGCTATCGACAAGTGCACATCAAAGTTGTCATCGATTAGGAGTATGCGAAGCATGATATTTGCTATCTATAAGACTTAACTTAAGAAATTCAGTGTAAATTTTAGTTTACTAGCGAGGTATCACACCTTTTATATCATCTCCTGTAAAATATCTAGAAATATCAGCTAATATTGAAGATATCAACAATTTTTAGTACCAGTAATTACACGTATGAAGGCGGCGCTATTGTTTTCTAAATGGTGACAAAGGGAAGAAAAACTGGGAGAAGAATGTTTATAAATATATGAACTACCAGCCCTTCAACGAAGTAAGGGCTGGTAGTTCATGTATGATACTGCTGCTGCACTTTAGCTCAGGATTAACACTAGACTGCACTGACTGGTTGACGTTTGAAAATTTTTGAGTGTGTAGGGCTAAAGTCTGAATCTTAGAACAAAGACCTCTCTAAAATCAGTATAGGGTCAACAAGGCGTCACGCCTGATGACCAAAAGCATAGTCTCCACCAAGAAGTTCAAACATGGATATCAGAAACGGCTTTGTAGATACTGTAGGTCATACACCACTTATTCGTTTAAACAGCTTTAGTAACGAAACTGGGTGTGAAATTCTTGGTAAAGCAGAATTTCTCAACCCTGGTGGTTCCGTTAAAGATCGGGCAGCACTTTATATTATTCAAGATGCCGAAGAAAAAGGTTTACTAAAACCTGGTGGCACAGTCGTAGAAGGAACAGCTGGTAATACTGGTATTGGATTGGCACATATATGCAACGCCAAAGGTTATAAATGCCTGATTATAATTCCTGACACTCAATCCCAAGAGAAAATGGATGCTTTGAGGGCATTAGGTGCAGAAGTTCGCCCTGTGCCAGCTGTACCCTATAAAGACCCTAATAATTACGTTAAACTCTCTGGCAGAGTAGCTGGCGAAATGGAAAATGCTATTTGGGCAAATCAGTTTGATAACTTAGCAAACCGCCACGCCCATTACCAAACAACAGGACCAGAAATTTGGGCACAGACAAATGGTAAAGTTGACGCTTGGGTCGCTTCAACAGGGACTGGTGGAACTTTTGCTGGTGTCGCAATGTATTTGAAAGAAAAAAATCCAGCAATTAAGTGTGTTGTAGCTGACCCAAAAGGTAGCGGACTTTACAGCTACATTAAAACAGGCGAAATCAATATTGAAGGTAATTCTATTACTGAAGGCATTGGCAATAGTCGTATTACCGCCAATATGGAAGGCGCGCCTAGTGATGATGCTATTGTGATTGATGACAGGGAAGCCATCAAGGTTGTTTATCAGTTACTACGGAAGGATGGCTTATTCATGGGTGGTTCTACAGGTATAAATGTAGCTGCAGCCGTTGCTTTAGCAAAACAAACCGGACCAGGGCACACCATAGTTACTATCTTGTGTGACAGCGGTTCCCGTTACCAGTCGCGGATCTTCAACCATGAATGGTTAGAATCTAAAGGTCTTTCTCCAGATTAGTCAGCCCATCCATACTCGAAGAGTATGGATGAGGATTCTCGCCGTTCATCTGACAGTTTCAAATAAAGCACGATAAACAGGTTCACCTTTGTTAATTGTCACCATCTCCCGTTCTGTGGAAACTGTTAGCGGGTTTTGGGCTAGCCACTCGCCTGTACCAAGTCTTTGAAAAGCGGGATGATTTGTAAAGCGATCGCACATCTCCACCGCCACAAACTCAATATCCGATTGCAAAAATACAATACCCCCAGGTATGAGAAATTCTGCTATTTCTGCAACTAATTCTGGTTGGACGACTCGCCGTTTTGCATGGCGATTTTTAAACCAGGGGTCGGGAAATTGAATTGTGACGCGTTGTAGACTTGCTTTAGGTAGGGAAGAGAAAAGCGATCGCAATGAGTTATTCACATTGCAAAACACATAATGGAGATTTGTCAGTCCCAACTCATCCCGCCACTTGTTCGCATCCACCACCAAAGGTTCCCGAATTTCTAAACCCAGAAAATTCCAGTCTGGTTCAATTTTCGCCATACTTAACAAAAAGCGTCCTCGTGCAGATCCAATATCCAGATGTAGGGGCGCTTTTGGCTTAGCGTAAACTTTTTCCCAGTCTAGGGGATTGATCAGTGTTTGATACTTTTGCGCAAGCGGATTAACGTGTTGACGGACTCTAACAAATGCCAAAATTGACTCTCCTTTTCACCAAACCCAATATCTGTCAATTAAAAACAATCAAAAAAATACGGTTATTCCTGATTGTCTCTTAAGCTGTCGGGTTCTGTAAGGATGCGCCGCACTTCATTTTGGGAGTGTTCAATCGCCTCGCGGACACGACGGATTGTGTTTTGATCATCTCGGTTAAGGGCATTTCGTAAGCCGCCCCATACTGTCCGCATCAAGTGTTCTAATTCGTCCTCCAGAAAACCGATTTCGGCTCGAATGGCGGCAGATGTATCAGGTTCAGTAAATCGCGCCCAAAAAGCATTCACTTCCTCCGCGTGGGCCTCCAACTCGGTTCGACCAGTATCGGTTAGATGATAGACGCGCCGCGCGGCTTCTTGATCGGCACGCACCAGCCCCATATCTTCTAGATATTGCAGGGTTGGATAGACTGTACCAGGGCTGGGGGCGTACTGTCCAGACGACCGCTCTTCCAGCGCTTTGATAATCTCATACCCGTGTTTGGGTTCATCGCGCAGTGCGTCCAGAAGTAGGTAACGCGCCTCACCACGCCGGACTTTGCCCTCTCCTCTTCTGGCAGATCCTCCTCTGCCTCTGCGTCCGCCTTCTCCTCTATGAGGATGGTGTCCGTGTCTTGGATCATCATGTTCACCCTCTGGATTGGCAAGTCCTCCTCTGCCTCTGCGTCCGCCTTCTCCTCTATAAGGATAGTGTCCGTGTCTGTGCTCATCATGTTCGCCCTGTGGCTCATGTAGTCTTATTCGGTCATGCATACGATAATTTTCTCTTTTGTTCAACATGTTCTTATAATATCGCGATATATCGATAACGTCAAGTATGTTCGTTGGCTGCAACAAAATTAGTTAGATAAACCAGAAAAATCGCCAATATTTCGGTGAATTTTTGCCTTTTTCTTGATCAACGAGAAAAAATGACAGATTTTATGTACAAATATTAAGCGAGATCACTGCCAAGCAGCGTAGCGAAGCAAGGGTTATACTCTTTCTAAAAAGAGTTTTTTACACCCTACTTTTGAGATTGTCATAAAATCAATGATTTCAAATTTTCGCTTTGCTGTGGTCAGCGACTTGCACCTTGCGCTTTCTCATACAATCTGGAATCATCCCAGTCGTTTTCATTTGGTGGAAGTTAGCATCCCCGCCTTTGAAAGTGTACTCGAACATTTAACACAACTTAATATAGATTTTCTTTTGCTTCCAGGAGATTTAACCCAGCACGGTGAACCAGAAAATCATGCTTGGTTGCAAGAACGCTTAGCACAGCTTCCCTTTCCTACCTATGTTGTTCCTGGTAATCATGATATTCCTGTTGTAAAGGCGAATGAGCAATCCATTGCGATCTCAGATTTTCCGCACTATTACCGCAAGTTTGGCTACGAGGATACTGACCAACTTTACTACACTTGTCAGTTACTGCCAGGTGTTAGGCTTATCGGTTTGAATTCTAACTGTTTTGACGACGAAGGACAGCAGATAGGACGTTTAGATACTCAACAGCTAAGGTGGTTAGAAGAAGTTTTAGCTGGGAGTGGTGATGAATTTGTGTTAGTCATGGTGCATCACAATGTTGTTGAACACCTGCCTAATCAATCACGCCATCCAATGGCAAATCGCTATATGTTAGGAAATGCAACAGAACTATTACAAATTCTAAAGCGGTACGGCGTTCGGCTGGTGTTCACAGGACACTTACACGTTCAAGATGTTGCTGATTCAGATGGTGTATACGATATAACAACTGGTTCTTTAGTCAGCTACCCTCATCCTTACCGAATATTAGAGTGCCATCAGGATAATAACGGTCAGCAATGGTTGCAAATTTTATCATATCGCGTCAGTTCAGTACCTGATTTCCCGAACTTGCAACAGACATCTAAGAAGTGGATGGGCGATCGCAGTTTTCCCTTTCTCGTCAAGTTCCTTACTCTGCCTCCTTTAAACCTGCCAATGTCGCAGGCAACAGAATTAGCTCCCAGTTTACGCGAGTTTTGGGCAGATATGGCGAATGGGGATGCTGTGTTTGATTATCCCAACTTTCCACCAGAACTGCGTCGCTACTTTGAGAAATATGGTGCCATCGCCCCTAGTGGAACTCCATCCTTCATCGATAACAACACTACATTGTTACTTTAGGGGACAGGTAAAATCTCTAAGTTATTCCTGAGTTGCGATTGCACGGCAAATTCCAAAGACAGAGGTATAATTGTGTAGCAAAGTACTGCCACCTACAGGACCGATTTCACCGCCACAAAAGAAGCCGGCTATTGGAATATCTTTGAGATAACGCCTAAAAAGCTCAGAATCAAAATTAGGTTTTCGGTAGAGTCCTTCACCACGTCCCACACAGGAAAACATCAGCGCACCAACTGCAGACGGCTGTGCAACTTGTTTTGTGTAATAACTTTCTAAAAGGAATTCCAAGTCTTCAGCAGAAGTTTGAGCGTCGCGCAGGTGAAATTGTAGGCGTTGTCCTGGTCGAATATAGTCTGCGATCGCAATTGCCCCGGCTGTTGGATCGACTCCGAGGATGCTACGAATCAAAAAGTCTCCTTGGTGCAAATCTTGCTTGAATCCATCCATCGCCAAACCAACAAATAAAGAATGTTGTGCCAAGATTCGGTCTTCTTCACTTAAGTTGGCAATCAGATCTCGTAAGACAACCAGTGGTTTTCGCTCATCGAGTTGCAGAATGATATTGCGATCGCTTTTTGTCACTTGGTGCGGTTTTCCAATCGGTCGGCATCCTTGTGCCACAATCGTTTCCAAGACAATATTACCACTTAAAGCGACGCCAATTATTCCATCTTTATACACTTTGTCATTGTAGAATAAGGCGATACGACCTCCCAAACCGCCGCCACTTGCTTGTCCTCCTATGGTCACCGACCCAGGATAAGCAAAGTCTATCCCTTGTAATAAATCGTTAATTCCAGATGAAAACGAGCCAGACAGCAATATGAACTGTGGTGCGGGTGTTGATGGGATACCTATCAAATCAATCCAATCATCTGGCGGACTATCTAAGTCAGGTAATTGTTCTGGAACAATATGAAAACCTTTAACATTCACTTGGGGCAGATGCGCTAAGGTCAAACTCAAGGCTGGTTCTGCTTCCAACTCTTGGGTTTCTCCATCCCCAGTTGTGCCAATAACACCACCACCGCTACAACCAATAAGCACAGGTACAGAAAGTCGCTCAGCAAGTAAGGGTAAAAGCCGGGAATACTCACTTGTAAAAGCAGACGAAATGAATACCAGCCCTAAATTAGCAGGTGCTGTTAATGACGAGACAGCTTGTTCTACTACATCTGCAACAGCTGCTTCTAAAGAAGGACGGGTTGATAAGGCGTTTGCCCACTGTATTTGGTCTGCCATGAGTTTTCCACTCTTTTTTTCGAGGCTAATCGGTTTTGATTTTTATCCTATCAAGAACCGACGATAAGACTCCTACTAAGCAGATGATGGAGTTTGGTACCTGCCATAGGTTAGGCGATGTGGTCAACTGCCGAGCAAAATAAATTGTATAATTTATCTTTATAGGCAAAATCTAAAATCTTAAAATATAAAGACGAACACAAAACCATTAATACGGTTTACTGTAATAGTTATGGAGTACATTCCCTCACTTACTGGAAAAGACAACTTTTGGTCAACAACAGTAAAATGGGAAGTATAGTGCAAAAACTGTCATTTTTGAATTTTTTCTATACTTGTATTGAAAACACAACAAGACTAGGAACATGAGCAACATACAAGAGACAATCGAACAAGAACGTGAACAAGCTCGTGCTACCTGCGATACCTCAGGTAGTAACTCTGCTGAGTGTGCTGCCGCTTGGGATGCAGTAGAAGAACTACAAGCCGAGGCCTCCCACCAAAAGTCTAATCAAAAAACCAAAAACTCTCTTGAAAGGTACTGTGATGATAATCCAGATGCAGATGAGTGCAGAATTTACGATGATTAAAAAGTGATTCGTCTAGCACTTTGTTTATGGTGCGTTTGCAAATAACCAGAATGAGTTTACTGGCTATCTTGCATCTTCAAAACCCCTGATTGTACAAAATCTCACTCCAACCTCATTCCATTTTCTGTAGAAAACTGGAAATGTGTGTAGCGAGTGAGATTTTCATATCATCCTTTATTTAGATAAAGGGCTGAGAATGGCTGTTTCTTTCTAAATAAAAAAGCACAAGGTTTATGGGTAATATCATATACTGATTGACTATTGACTATACTTCTTGATTTCTCATAAAAAAATTATGAATAATGAACTCTGGTTTCGTCCCTTTGTTTGGATGGACTACCGATTAGCAGTCTTATTTGCAGTGATTATCCCAATCATTCTGTTAATTTGGGCATATGTAGAAAAAGCTGAAGGAATACAACGCTTGCTCACGATTTACTGGCGAGTCGCAAGTTTATTGGCAATTACCGTGTACTTAATGATTGCGGGCTTTGGAGTAAGTTTTATTTCAGGGCTGATTGGTCTGATTTTGATTCCTATTTCTCTGTGGTTCTGGGTGGATCTCAATGATGAAATCGAATATCAGTCAAATGGCCCTTTAAAGCTGCTTTTTACCTCCTGGCGTTGGGCTACGACTGTATATTGTATTTTGAGCGCAATTGCCTTTATACCTTTTGTCGGTTGTGGTTTTTCCTCAAGTGCGACCGCAACTCCTTATTGTCGCGTTTGGCTTGAAGCTCCACTACTATTTAAAGATTATTTCCATCCCAACTCCAAACCTGCCTTTCTCGGCTTTCTGGGTATCGTTGGTTTAATTATTTATGTGCTTTACTTAAGTTACTTCGTCGTCGTTAAACTAGGTAAGCAGGGACGCTCAGCAACACCGCAGTAGCTAAAAAAAAACATAGGGAACGCTTAACGCTTAACAGGGAATAGGCAACAGGGAATAGGGAAGAAGGGAGATGATGTTTCTTTCATTGATAGCACTTACGCAAAACAGATCCCCCAACCCCTTTTCCAAGGGGGCTTTTAAGATTCCACCCTTTGCAAGGGGAGCCAGTGCGTTGGGGAGGACAGTGCCGTGGGCGGGTTTCCCGACTTGAGGCACCTGTCCGTTGAGCCAGTACTGCAGGAAGGTTTCCCGACAGAGGTATCTGGCATCCGGCGAGCCGCGCTTGTTGCACCTGGCGTGCGCGAGGGAGGTTCGAGGTTTTGAGTTTTCAGTGCGTAAGTCCTGATTCATAAAGAGTGGTGCGCCACCCGTGGGGCTGCTTATCAGAAACATTAATGACACGTCATTTTTAAAATGAACAATTCTATCAGCAAGCGCTTGGAACAATATACTGTCAAACGTCCCCAAGAAGTCCTGCTTGTGAGTCTGGAAATTGCGGGTGAGGAAGACCAAATTGCAATTTTTAAAGGCTTTTCTAGCTCTTTGACGCGCCCAACAGCCTTTGATCCCGATGTTCCTGTGCTGCAAGATCAAGCAAAAATTATCAAAATTGACCGCGTAGCCAGTCCTTATAATCCGGAAGCACCCCGCTACATTCAACAAGGACTTTCTTGGGACAATATGCAAGTCCTGTTGTCACAAATGGGAGTTTGATAATAGCAAAATTATGTTAATTTATTATAAATAATCTTAAGATTCACCAATCAGGCTATAATATTTTACCAATCTAAGGTTAGTTTTTCTTCTTAATACCATTTACACATAACTATCGGCTAAGCAGACGCATTCAAAGTCGCGTGTGCAGAGGGTTTATATTACCATCACAGCCTGACAACGCAGAGAAATGGTATTGTTCTTAACCTGATAAGCGACAATTTCTTCTTACACTCACATCTTCCCTGCCATGAACACTGCGGTGACTCTACCAACAGAACAAGCGCCTGAAAAAGTTGAATCTTTAAGGCCGCTTAATCGCCAAATGATTGTTATTCTCGATTTCGGTTCTCAGTATTCTGAACTGATTGCCCGCCGAGTTCGTGAAACCCAAGTATATTCTGAAGTCCTTTCTTATCGCACCACAGCTGAACAACTACGTCAACTCAATCCTAAGGGGATTATCCTTTCTGGAGGTCCCAATTCAGTTTATGACAATGGTGCTCCCCGGTGTGACCCAGAAATCTGGAATATGGGACTTCCGATTTTAGGTGTGTGCTACGGTATGCAACTGATGGTGCAACAGCTAGGCGGGGAAGTGGCAAAGGCTGACCGGGGTGAGTATGGTAAAGCGTCACTCTATATAGATGATCCCACAGATTTGCTCACCAATGTTGAAGATGGTACGACGATGTGGATGAGCCACGCAGACTCTATCACTCAGATGCCAGAACAATTTGAATTACTGGCACATACGGAAAATACTCCGTGTGCAGCTATTGCTGATCACGACAAGAAACTTTACGGCGTCCAATTCCATCCAGAAGTAGTGCATTCTGTTGGTGGTATAGCTTTAATCCGTAACTTTGTATACCATATCTGCGAGTGTGAACCTACTTGGACAACTATCGCTTTTGTGGAAGAAGCTATTCGAGAAATCCGCGCCAGAGTTGGCGATAAACGTGTGCTGTTGGCGCTTTCTGGAGGAGTCGATTCTTCTACCTTGGCATTCTTGCTGCATAAAGCTATTGGGGATAAGTTGACTTGTGTTTTTATCGACCAAGGCTTTATGCGAAAATATGAGCCAGAACGACTGATCAAACTGTTCCAAGAACAATTTCACATTCCAGTAGAATATGTCAACGCTAGGGAACGGTTCCTTTCTTCACTATCTGGCATTACTGACCCCGAAGAAAAACGTCGTATAATTGGGCATGGATTTATCAGTGCTTTTGAGGAAACATCCAGACGCCTCGGACCTTTTGATTATTTAGCTCAAGGCACGCTTTATCCAGATGTTATTGAATCTGCTAATACCAATGTTGACCCACAAACTGGAGAACGGGTGGCGGTGAAAATCAAAAGCCATCACAACGTTGGTGGATTGCCCAAAGACTTGCGATTCAAACTGGTGGAACCGTTACGGAAACTGTTCAAAGATGAAGTCCGTAAAGTAGGACGTGCTATTGGTTTACCAGAAGAAATTGTCCAACGGCATCCTTTTCCTGGACCGGGTTTAGCGATTCGCATTATAGGCGAAATTACTGCCGAAAGGTTAAATATTTTACGTGATGCAGACTTAATTGTGCGTCAAGAAATTAACAAACGTGATTTGTATCACGATTACTGGCAAGCATTTGCTGTGTTACTACCAATTCGCAGTGTAGGTGTTATGGGCGACCAACGTACTTATGCTTTCCCCATCGTTTTGCGGATTGTCACTAGTGAAGATGGTATGACTGCTGACTGGGCGCGTGTGCCTTATGATGTCTTAGAAGTGATTTCTAACCGGATTGTGAATGAAGTCAAAGGTGTTAACCGAGTGGTTTATGATATCACATCCAAGCCGCCTGGAACTATTGAGTGGGAGTAGTTTCAAATGCCCACCTGATTTGTTTTTTGCACCAGCAAGTAGCCAAGTGTAAAACCTCACCCTGCCCTATCGGGCATCCCTCTCCTTCATAAGGAGAGGGAAAAATTTTTACGCATCAATAAAGGCTAAAAGGAAACATGGTTCGACTGGTAGGCTGGTGGTTCGACGTGAATCAAAATTCTAACTGGGCTGAAGCGTTCTTCTAGTCACTTTTCCACTTCTTCGGTGATGCGGTGGGCAGTTTCTACCTCAGGTGCATCGACTATTAAATGCATTTCGATGAAGACTTGACGAGCAACAACACCACGAGAAGCAATATCATGACAGTTAACGACACCAGGAACAGAAAGGACGATCGCATCAATGACTTCTGGGGCGATTGCCTACGGCAGAGCTACGCTTAACGCCATCCTATCAACAAGCCAAGGTAAATTTTCTTTTAAAACTGTCCAGCCACTCCAAAATACCAACAAAGCAACTGGAAAAGCCAAAATCAAATCTAGCCATTGAAAACCTAGCCATACACCAATCAAACCAGCAAGCACAGCAGATGTCGCTCATAGTATGCTTGGCGTCAGCAATCAAAATTGGGCTTTTAACTCGTTTTCCAACAGTACGTTCATAATACGCAACAAAAATATTTACACGCTGATTCACGCGGGAGCATGGTAGCCCCAAACTAAATTTATCCATCAATTAAATGAATTGATGGATAAATTTACGTTCACTAACAACACACTGACTTCCCGCTTCCAGAAGTAAAGCTGTATTTGTTTCAATCCCTAATAGGGAGTAAGAGAAATTTCAACAAGGTAAGCCCACCATGATCGCGCACGTACAAAACGTTTCAATCCCTAATAGGGAGTAAGAGAAATTTCAACTCTAGACAAGTTAGATTAGTTGCATGAGAACAAAAGGTTTCAATCCCTAATAGGGAGTAAGAGAAATTTCAACATTATCAGTAGGTTCATCTATCTTTTTAGTTGTTTCAATCCCTAATAGGGAGTAAGAGAAATTTCAACTTGATTGAAAAAATTTAAAGCCATCTGCAAATTAGTTTCAATCCCTAATAGGGAGTAAGAGAAATTTCAACGACAGATAGCGCTTGTATCGGAATCAATTAAAAAGTTTCAATCCCTAATAGGGAGTAAGAGAAATTTCAACGAAGTCTCCGCGTTTTTCCCTTTGGGTATGTCACCAAGTTTCAATCCCTAATAGGGAGTAAGAGAAATTTCAACGCTCGTATTACCATTACTTCCGCCGCCACTGAATGTTTCAATCCCTAATAGGGAGTAAGAGAAATTTCAACAATATTCCCCTCCCCTCAAATATTAGTCAAATACTTTCAGTTTCAATCCCTAATAGGGAGTAAGAGAAATTTCAACAAAAATTGCAAAGATGTTATTGATAACTTTGGTGAATCTAGTTTCAATCCCTAATAGGGAGTAAGAGAAATTTCAACGAATACAAGATCGTTTTTTGTTGATACCTTCATTCGTTTCAATCCCTAATAGGGAGTAAGAGAAATTTCAACTTAATATCACCTGACCGGATACCAGCTAATCGATGTTTCAATCCCTAATAGGGAGTAAGAGAAATTTCAACACGGCGACCCGCAGCGATTGGAAGGAAGACACAGCAGTTTCAATCCCTAATAGGGAGTAAGAGAAATTTCAACTAAAATCTTCTACATTGTCCCCTAATATTAAATAAGTTTCAATCCCTAATAGGGAGTAAGAGAAATTTCAACAACCTAGTTTCGGGTTTTAATTCGCGTACTTACCTTGTTTCAATCCCTAATAGGGAGTAAGAGAAATTTCAACTTACCACAACTCGGATCGCGAGCGCTTTGCAGCTTAACCCGGTTTCAATCCCTAATAGGGAGTAAGAGAAATTTCAACATTGCTTCTCACCGAGCAAGATATGTATAGGCGTCTCAAGTTTCAATCCCTAATAGGGAGTAAGAGAAATTTCAACACAAGCCAGTATGGAAGCAGCTAGTCAAAATGCTGGTTTCAATCCCTAATAGGGAGTAAGAGAAATTTCAACCTACCGGAGATTCAAAGCTTTTTTAAAGAGCTTTGGGTTTCAATCCCTAATAGGGAGTAAGAGAAATTTCAACTACAATAGTATAGCTCTTATTGTTTAGAATTGCGTGTTTCAATCCCTAATAGGGAGTAAGAGAAATTTCAACGTACCCCATCCCGACCACATAGCAAGGGTGTCCAACCATATGTTTCAATCCCTAATAGGGAGTAAGAGAAATTTCAACTGCGGTATTCACAAAACTGCACTATATAAGGTTTTCAAGGTTCTAAATCGCGGATGATCTAATGATATCATCAAAAAAAGTAAATTTATTGACATCAAATAGCTAAAATCCAGTCTATGTAAGGGGCGCGGATGTCTTGAAGCAAATATTGCCCGAAATTCTTGTACTCTAAGCACTCCAGTCATTTTTTGCTTAACCTTTCTTTTTACACCTACCCATCCGCGCATTCGGCTAGAAAAAACGTGTTATCACCACGTTGTTTATCACCAATACGCTTTACCAAAACAGTAAGCATATAGGATGGAATTACATTGAATTCGCCGTAGGTTGGGCTTCTTGATAAATAATTTCCTGAAACTGAATCACGTCTCTAAGAGGATCAGCATGAAGGACTTTCACTAAAATCTGTTCGCCCAAATTCACAGAACGTTTAAATAACATCGGCAACTGTAAGCCTAAATCTTCTAACAAAATCAGCGCTAAGCCACTGTCTTCTCTCAACCACATCAGCACTGTTGTTTCCCAAATTTCATCAGGCTGACGGCGCAGATACTCTAAAGCCCAATATCTATTTGTTTGCCGTTCTACCATTGTCACCTCTTGGGTGATTGAAGATACGGTCATCATGACTTGTTTCAATTGTTCCGCTGAAAAGGGCAACACTTCACCACGTAAGTGTGCTTTAAGTTGAAAGTGAGTCAGTAAATCACTATAGCGACGGATGGGAGAAGTGGCTTGGGTGTAAGTGTCTAAACCTAAACCAGAATGACGCACGGGGGTTATGCTCATTTCGCTCTTAGGCATACAACGACGCATCGCGCAAGCCCGGACAAATCCTGCTGGCATCTGTAACAATTCTTGCTCAGGAGGTAACTCGGGCTGTGGTTGACCGCGAAAGGGCAACGGAATGTTATACTTTTGACCGTAGCGAGCAGCAACTTCGCCAGCAACAATCATCATCTCGGCTACCAATTGCCGTGATGTGGAGTCTTGTAATATATCGATGCTGATATTGTCGCCTTTGACTTTAATCATTGCCTCGGGCATGTTGATGCTGATTGCTCCTTGAGAATACCGCCAAGCTTTACGTCGTCGTGCCCAATTGGCGATCGCCGCAATTTCTGATTCTGCCTCCACGCCCAAATCCAATACTTCGTCAACATCTTCGTAAGTCAGGCGATAGGTTGGTTTAATAAAACTTGGATGGATGGTGTAATCTTCTACTGCCCCGCTGTCATCTAAAATAATTCCAAAACTCAAGGCATAACAGATTTTTCCCTGCACCAAGCTCATCGGTCCTGTTGCCAGAATTTCAGGGAACATAGGAACCATGCCTGTCGGCAAATATACCGTACTCCCTCGCTTTCTTGCGTCTAAATCTAACTCATCTTCTGGTATCAACCAGCGCGTCGGATCAGCAATATGCACCCACAACCGCTCTCTGCCATCGCCAAGCAATTCCCAACTTAGACCATCATCTATCTCGGTTGTACTTTCATCATCGATTGTGTACACCTTAAGATGAGTCAAATCCAGGCGGTTGACATCTCTGTCTGGTGGATGTGATTCCAATCGCTGTTGCGACACTTCTAATACCTTGCTAGCGAACTGTACCGGAATTGACGAACGACGTAAAAATAAGTTTTCATAGGGACTCCAGCAACCCAAATCCACTAACAGTTGAAATGCTCCTTGGGGGGTTGCTGGACGTCCCAGCATATTCATCGTTTCCAAGACCAATGCTGGGGGAGGATAAGCACGAGCTAGGGAGTCATAGTTTAAGCCTACACGTACAATATCGGCAACTAACGCTGCATATTTTTCTATGGCTTCTAGGCGGTGGCGATCATAACGTTGCCACTCTACTGGTTCACCTTTGAGCGCCTGTTCTACTCTAGCCAGAAATTCCTGCTGTCCTTTAGCTCTTAGTGCCTCTACCTCTAGTTGGTGTTTGCGTTCTGCCACTTGAGCTGCACTTCGCGGCTCGTAAGCGTCTCCCTTCTGTTTGAAGTAAATTTTATCATCTGATAATAAAAGATACGCAGCGTAGCAATGAGGTGCTTGTGATTCTGAAAATAGTAGATTTGCCATTTCACAAGGCGTCACTATTTCCCCATCTTCTACCAGCAATTCCCAAGCAACTTCTAGACTGGAGGGGTCTAAATAAGGCTTGACTTCCTCCAAGAATCCGGAGATTTGTGAAGGTTTGTACGTCTCCCCAGTCACTGTGTACGCGACTTGCCGAGGTGCGAGACTGTGGGATTGACCACGTTCATCTACCACAAATAAACGAGTTTTGCCGTCTGGGCGATCTACTACACCCAAACGGCGATCGCTACCAACTCGAAATTCAACTAGCGTCCCCTTCTCCACAAGCCTCGCAATGATTAATATTCAGAATTTTTATTTGAGATTTTAGTTATGAGTCAGGAGTTAGGAGTCAATTACTTATTACTCTTAACTCATCACTCTTAACTATTATTAGCCTTCAGCATTGATAAACGGCAACAATGCCATAATACGAGCACGTTTTATTGATAGTGTCAACTCTCGCTGTTGCTGAGATGTCAGTCCAGTAATCCGTCGAGGTAAGATCTTGCCTCGCTCAGTGATAAACTTACGCAGCAAATCAACATCTTTGTAATCAATTGGTTCTCCCGGCTTAATCGGGGATAGACGACGGCGGTAATAGCTCATTGTTACTTAATTTCCTTGTGAACGGTATGTCTGTTGCAGTGTGTGCAGAACTTTTTCAGTTCTAGTCGATTGGTGGTGTTCCGACGATTCTTTGTCGTTGTATAACGCGAAACTCCAGGAGAACGCTTATCTGAATTTGTACGACACTCAGTACATTCGAGTGTGATTATTATCCGGGCACCTTTACTCTTGGCCATAGTCTTACAAAAAGTTGATTTGGAGGAGAATCACCAGTTCTCAGTTACCAGTTCTCAGTTACCAGTTCTCAGTTACCAGTTCTCAGGGAGGTCAAGAAATCGCTTCTTCTGTTCCCTGTTCCCTGTTGTCTGTTCCCTGTTATCTGTTCCCTGTTATCTGTTCCCTGTTATCTGTTCCCTGATTTAACACAAATAGCAATTATCTCATATTTCGCCGTCTTTTTTCAACTAACCGCTTAATTTTTATGTCAAGCGAATAGCCGCGACGCGACGAAACGACCATAGTCTTGGCATAGCGGTCATGCAAAGCTTGCCGCAGTTGGGTATCAGATAAAGCTGCACCACAGTCTATTGCCAAGGGAACAAATAGCAGTATAGCAGTGGGATTACGTATAATGTTACTCAGTGCGATCGAAACCAGAAGTGCGCCAAGTCCGATTATTCCTTCTCGCTTCAAAAGAGGTTGTAAATCAGGAACTCTACCTCGTTCGATTTCTAATACCTTGATATCAAAAGCATAGCGCCCTAAACTTTGCCCTTGATTGTTGTAAGGTACAAGAATCCGTAAAATTACCCAAGCAATAGTAAAAACTAGTATCTGAACAATTTGCACACCGACTTGAGAACTTCCCAATAAGGAACTGACTATCCAGACACAAAGAAAATCAATGCCTGATGCCATTCCTCTTCGCCCAAAATCAACTTTAGGATAGTGTTTGGGAGGAACTTGTTCAATAGACATATTTAAGATGCGTATTTAGAGGAAGTTTGGAGGTTGGTTTTGTTTTTCCCTCTAGTTTAATGTTAAAGTTACTTACGCATTCTTTCCCGCAGAGAGCCGATGAGATTTGTGCTTCAAACTTTGTAAATCTGAACCACTTTCAATAAGTTCTAAGGACTGCAAACTTTGATGATTCAATGAAAGCTTGACTGTAAATGTTGTCCCTACTCCCACTTGGCTTTCTAAGTCGATCTGACCTTGATGCAGTTCTACACACTTTTTGACTATCGATAGTCCCAGTCCTGTTCCTGGAATACTACCTACATTGCTGGCACGATGGAAAGTTTCAAACAAAAGTTGTTGGTCTTTGATAGGGATACCAATACCAAAATCTTGGATTTGGAACGTGACAGCATCATCTTGACAAATTACATCAAATCGAATTACGCCTCCTTGAGGAGAATACTTGATGGCATTGGAAAGTAAATTAGTCAAAATGTAACGCAATAAATTTTCGTCTACCAGAACTGGAGTACGTTTTCCCTGAAACCTAAAAATAATTTGGTGTTTTCCACTAGCACTTAATTGTAAAGTTTGTGTCAGATCGCTACAGAAATGTTCTAAATCTAGCAGTGTAGGTTCGTATTGTAATTTGCCTGCATCACTTCTGCCCCAAAATAAAACTTCATCTAATAATTGTTGCATCTGACGTATAGCAGTTTGAATTTTACCAAAGTATTTACTCCTTTGCGGATCAGACAACTGATGGTTATATGATTCGAGTAGTTCTACTGCTGTGCGAATCACGGACATTGGATTGCGAAACTCATGGGAGACCATCGAAACAAAGTTAGATTTCATTTCGTTGAGTTCCCGTTCCTGTTGCCATGCTTTGATCATCTCTGCTTCAGCGCGTTTTTGCTCGCTAACATCACAAGCTTCGACAATCAGTAGCACCACTTTTCCAGTTTCATCTTTTAACGGTCTGACGGAAAAGTCAATCCACTGGATAAAATCGTTTGCGCTGCGTAATTGCAATTCATGGCGGAGAAACTCACCATCAGCAGCTTTGGCAATAATACTTTTCAACCACCCTGGATTTACAGAAGATAAATTCCAGCTTTCAAGACTCCACAACGGTTTGCCAACACAATCTTGTTGAGTACGCCACAAATTCAGGGCAGATTGGTTCATTTCCACAATCATCCCCTTACAAGTAAGTAGCACTATTGATTGAGATGTTTGTTCAAAAACTCCCTGCAAGCGATGCTGACATTCTCGTAGTTCATTCAGAATTTGTCGCCGCTCGATAGCATATCGAATAACATGTTCTAGTAAATTTGGCGTAATTTGTCCTTTTACCAGATAATCTTGTACACTATTAGCCACTGCTTGTAAAGCAATGTCTTCATCGTCAAACCCCGTTAGCACCACTGTTGGGATGTTTGGTGCTGTAGTAGAAAATTTTGCCAAAGTGTTCAATCCTTGAGAATCCGGTAGAGAAAGGTCTAACAAAACTAGATCAAAAACGTTTTTGCTACAGGCTTTGAGCGCATCATTTAGACGCTCCAAATGTACCACACGCCATTTTTCCTTACCTAAATGCCAAAGTGTTTGCTGCAACAACTTGGCATCGCTGGGATTATCTTCTACTAAAAGAATGCTAATTGATGCCTTATTCATAAAATTAAGTTATTTTACCGCTGTGATGTGAACTTGGAATAGTTCTTCGCAGCGAAATATAATGACGACGTTATTATGATGTTGAACTATATGTATGAATTGTGCTGTGTCAGTAGTCACTGTTGCTAAGGGGTTATCGGTAATAATGGCATTGCTTTATACAATCTTTATGGAAACTTTATTAAATATGGCTCCTCACCAGCCGCAGTATAAAATAATAATCAGTTAGAGAAAGTTTTGAGACTATAACTAATCCGGCTATTGACCAGCAAGTAGTAAACTAATTGCTGCATCTACATTGACCTTTTCACAATGTAACTCATGTCGTCTTAAGGTGACGAGTCCAGACGCTCTTAGTATTTTGATTGTTTTTGTTTTGTGTTTGGAAAGTTTCTTGGTTAGGTTATTACGAGGACGATATTATGCTATCAGTAAGCGATGCAGAAAATATTATTTTCAATTTAGTACAACCCCTGAATACTCAACAAGATACAGAATTGGTTGATTTGTTATCAACAGGTGATGCTCTTTTGGGTCTGTCCCCTTGGAGCTATAGCTTCGCTGCTGCGCGGAGCGCAGATCGCATTTTAGCATCAGAGGTGACTAGTCAACTGGATTTTCCCCACTGGGACAACTCAGCAATGGATGGCTATGCAGTGCGGTATGAAGATGTGTACAACTGTAACGAGCACAAGCCAGCAGTTTTAGAGATTGTTGAAGAAATTCCTGCTGGGGTTCAACCGAAATCTACCATTCAATCAGGGCAAGCGGCGCGAATTTTTACAGGTGCAGTTATGCCTGCGGGTACCGATACAGTTGTAATGCAAGAAAGAACACGTCGGGAAGGAAACCGTGTGATTATCCTTACAGCTCCAAAACTGCAAGAATTTGTGAGAAAACGGGGAATGTACTACCGAGCAGGGAAACAATTACTACCATCAGGTATTCTGTTGAAGGCTTCAGAAATTGCTGTATTAGCTGCATTTCAATGTACCCAACTGAAGGTTTTTCGCCGTCCCCGTGTTGCTATTTTCTCTACAGGAGATGAACTGGTTACACCTGACAAACCATTGCAACCGGGTCAAATTGTAGATTCAAACCGGTATGCCTTGGCAACTTTAATTCGACAAAGTGGTGCTGAACCTATAATGTTAGGAATTGTTAAGGATAAACCAGAAGCGCTCAAGGAAGCTATCGCTTACGCTATAGCTCATGCTGATATCGTTATCTCTTCGGGGGGTGTCTCTGTGGGAGATTATGATTATGTTGAGCAAATTCTAGAGTCACTGGGAGGCAAAATTCACGTTCGTGACATTGCCACTAAACCTGGTAAACCCCTGACAGTTGCGACATTTGAAAACGATGTACGTCCAATTGTGTACTTTGGTTTACCAGGAAACCCCGTTGCTGCTTTGGTGACTTTTTGGCGATTTGTACAACCAGCTATCAAAAAACTTTCAGGACTTGCTCAAGGTTGGGAACCAGTATATATCAAAGCGCTGGCGCGTCAGGAGTTGTGTTCAGGTGGTAAGCGCGAAACTTATGTTTGGGGTCAGTTGTCCGTCAAAAATGGAGTTTACGAATTTCAGCCAGCAGGTGGTCTTCAAAATTCTGGCAACTTAATTAATTTAGCTCAAACCAATGGCTTAGCGGTTCTACCTGTGGGTACGACACTTATTGCTGCAAAAGAACAAGTGCAAGTCTTACAGATAGAGTCTTGAGACTTCCACGGCTTTGTGTTTGTAGGATGCTTAGCTACACCACAATATTTACGGTAATTCACGCGGGAAGTTGAATTACCGTAAGACCTTTGACGCTTCAGGTGAAGGATTTTGAATTTTAGGAATAGGAGCAATCATTTGCACAGACCAGTAGCTGAAAACCATGAAAATCAAACCAGATACTACGCCCAACATTAAGCCAGTAAGTAAAGTCAGTTTCCCAGGAGAAATACAAATAGTCTGATCGTTTTCTGATGATGGATTAGGAGTTGACTGCTGTGTTGGTGTGTAGAGTTTGGTTACTAACTCCACTATCTCTTGTTCTGAAATATTGTTTGTTTGGTTGTCTAAAAGTGGTGCCGATAGGTTGTTCTCAAAAAGTTGGTTAACATTCTGCTCAGGAAAGGAGTTTTGGTGCTCGAATGTAGCATTTTGTGGTACAAGAGTAGAAGCCCACTGTTGTTTTGACGTGTAAAAATCAGTGAGTGGTGCAAGCGCTTCTAATGCTTCTTTTGCCGAGTTATATCGGTCTCTAAAGTGGTGACATACCATCTTATTGAGTACTAAAGCGAGCTTTTCATTAACTTGAGCTAACTCTTGCCAAAGAATCTCACCTGTATTGCGGTCTTCAGGTAGTTGTGTCGGATGCACTCCTGTTAGTGCTTGGATACCAATCATACCTAGGGCATAGATATCACTATTAGGACGTGGTTTGCCTCGTTGTTGCTCATGGGGCATATAGCCTGGTGTACCGATCGCAATGGTTGTATATTCAAGGGGAATGAAGTTTGAAGTTTTTCCTTGATTTATAATCAATTGATTCCAAATCGGCTTGACAGCACCAAAATCAATCAGGACTAACCGATTGTCTTGCTTTCGTCTAAGAATATTACTGGGCTTGACATCTCTGTGGATCAGTCCACAACTGTGGACAAAATTCAGGATACTCAAGACCTCGCATAGTAGTTGAAAAACCTTGCTTTGGGACCAGCGATCACCAGGTGGCAATTCTACACTGAGGGCATGCCCTTCAATGAACTGTTGCACCAAGTAGAACTCAAGATTGTCTTCAAAATGAGCTAAAAGATGAGGAACCAGGTCATAGTTGTCCAGTTTTTTCAGGGCTTCTACTTCTCGGCTAAAAAGTTTCCTACGTATTTCTACGGAAATTGGAAAATGACTACTAGGTAAGAAATGTTTGACTACACAGGTGGGATAATCCGGGAGGTGGGTATCTTGAACCAAGTAGGTTTGACCGAATAGACTTTTACCTAAAACTTGAACAACCTGGTAACGCTCCCCTTGTAACTTGGTTAACATGTTACGACATACCTGACGGTTGCATTAACTCATTTTACTTAAAAAATCTTTTTTGAGCAAAATTATACACGTTTTGCATTCATATTAATCACCTTACCTCACCCCCCATAAGGGGGGTGAGGTTTTGGAACTTAAATTTATATTAGAAATATGCTTTTTACCAAGTCGGCTTTACCTAAATTCGCCAAACCCGTATTTCAACTTCACAAACACTGCATTTAGTAGTTTCCAGAGGTTTAGTGCCACTAAACCAATGCCAACAAAAGTAAAATCAAATCAACACGAAAGTTATCCAATGGTCTCCAAATTGTTTGTAATTCTTAAGAATAAGGATCAAGAACAGCAAGCAGGTGAAGCCCATACCACACTTTTTTGTAAAGTTCAGGGGCAAAAAGGAATTGAGCCGGCTAGGTTGATGGTAGTTCCTTACACCTGCTTAACTATGGGGAATATGCATAATGGCAGAAACTGTCAAATTTCACCCTACAAAAGCTGGGGCACATTCCAATCAGGACGCAACTCTGCTGCCTGACGCAAATAGGTATGGAAAATTGGGGTGGAGATCGGGAGATAGGCGTGAACTAAAAACCGGATGCAACGTTTTAAGCTGCCATCAACTTGCATTTCCTGTACATCTAACATAGGTACAGTGTCCCAGTAGGGGCGTGAACGTGCAATTGCTGCAGGAAAAGTAGCATTTAAATCCTTTGTTACGGAGAAAGTCACACTAATAATATCTGTTGGATGCAATTGATTCCGTTTTTCTAGTTCATCTAGTAATTCCATTACAGCTTCTCGCATTGCTTCAACCGTATTTTCTGGGACAGTTGTTGCTCCGCGAATAGCCCGCATTCGCCACTCCACTCAAAAATCCTCCTTATTATGAAAGGTCATTAGTCAAACGACCAATGACAAAAAACAAATCACGATTTATGGTCTATACAACCATAGGGGTAAACCACTGGTAGACACCTCGAATTCGACCCAACCGAAACCAGCCCCAAGTCCTGAAGAAGCTTGACGGCTTCCAGGTAAAATGCGGCTCAACAAAGGTTTGGGTTCTTCAAAGGTGTAAACAGGGGCTTTTTCCGGGTCAAGACCGGCCAGTTCCGCAGCCCAACGCCGAGCATCTTCTTCCGTTCCCAAACGATCTACAATACCTAAGTCTTTGGCTTGCTGTCCAGTGAAAATTCGACCATCTGCGAAACTTCTCACAGTTTCTACCGCCAGGGAACGTGCGTCAGCTACTGTCTGAACAAACTGCTGGTAACTTGTATCAATTAATTCTTGCAAAATGCTTTGTTCCGGTTCTGTCAGTTCCCGATCAAACGCCAAAATGTCTTTGTAAGGACCAGACTTTATAACTTTAAAGGAAACACCTACTTTTTGCAACAGACGTTCCAAGTTATTACCACGCAAAATCACACCAATACTACCTGTAATCGTACCGGGGTTAGCCATGACATGTTGCGCTCCCATGCCTACGTAGACTCCACCAGAAGCAGAAATGTTACCAAAACTAGCAACTATTTTTACTTTCTCGCGCAACCGCTTCAAAGCACTGTAGATTTCTTGAGAATCTCCTACTGTCCCACCAGGACTGTCTATCCGTAGCAGTAACGCCGGAAATTTTCTTTCTTCTAAAGTTTTTAGGGCTTCTAGTACTCGCTTGCGAGTCGCACCGGCAATGACACCCGTCATCTCAATACGAGCAATTTGTTTACGATAATTGGGCTTAAAAGGCCAAACCATGAGCAGTAAAAAAACCTCCTAACAAACTTAATCATAAAACGTTAAGCGCTCAAACCACTTGCTTTCCCTATGTTAAGAAAAACAAGCAAGTCTTATAAAAAATTAAAATTTAATAAAGTTTTAATAATGTATGTAGATATTGAGCTGCTATGATACTTAAGTAAAGAGAACAAAGTAAAAAATACTTCAAGCAGTAAGAAGATAACAAAAGTTTTTTATTCTCCTAAAAAATATACAAGCATATATACTTACAAAATAGTTAGTACAGTCTACTCTACAAAGAGTAAGTAGCTTAATATTTCTTAGATTGACTTGAACATAGCGCAATCCAATATTAGGCTCCACCATCTGCAAGCTTAACAATGAAAAGGTGTATCTAGCGTATAAGTATATGCAGTGTAGTGGCATTCAACACAAATCATCGCAGTTGATTAATGCCAATTGCGAGTAACGCAGCACTAGCAGCGTATTAATTTTTGAGAAGTCTAGTTCTTAATCCATCAAGACACAGAACAAAATACAAAGGCAGAAGTAAGTAAAACCGAATCAATCTATCGCAGCATTTGATACCTGTAATAAGCATAAGTATCAAACAGCGCTCCTACAAAACTGCAAGTTGAACAGATAACAAATAATCCTCCAACAGGAGTGCCACTGCCAAATACAGAGAGAAACTCAGTAATTAGACTAGAAACAACTTCTGTAACCTCTTGTAAGCCAGGAATATAACCAGCGAGGGATAAGGCGAATAATACGCCACCAAACAATAACATGGGAGTGACAAAGCTAAAAATAATCGATAGCACCAGTGAGCGGAGAAAGTTCATCATAATAGTCATTGGGATAAGCTCCTTAAGTTCACAAGGCAGACAAATTTAGTCTGATCAGTTGTCACCTTCTACAATAAGCGCGATCGCCCTGCCTCAGACGATAGTTCAAAAATCTTAAGTTTTTATTAAAGTATATACACAATCTCCCCAGGATATGTTGCTAAATGCAAACAGGGTTTGACACAGCCCAAAACCTGAAAAATCAACCTTTAATCATGTCGTTGCAGCTTTTGCTCTAGTGATAAGGCCGCTTGCTAAAGCTTAAATTTCTGAGATTTGCTTTAAACTAAGTTAATCTTTCACTGAAAGTAGAGGAGTGAGGGAGTGAGGGAGGACAATAATTTATGACTAATTGCGAAAGTGAGATTTTACGAGATCCTGTTTAGCGTTAAGCGTTCCCTACTTCTGCAACAAGTCTAATAACTAGCTCTGGAATTCGCTATGATGGCGGCAGTTACAGAGTTGAGCTTCAACATTGAGTGAAACGACATCCAAATCTGGTTTAGGAGTATGGACTCAGCGATTGCTGGCAGCAATTTTCTTGGCTGGGCAAGTCATAGTTCACCTTCTACGGGGGAAAATCAATCGGCGCAATACACTAGAGCAAATGGCAGCAGTTGGTCCAGATTCCCTGTTTATTGCCCTAGTAACGGCTGTTTTTGTTGGTGCAGTATTTACGATTCAGGTGGCGCGGGAGTTTATTAACTTTGGGGCAGGAAACTCCGTTGGCGGAGTGCTGGCGGTAGCGCTAACACGCGAACTCTCGCCTGTTTTGACAGCGGTGGTTTTAGCAGGACGAGTAGGTTCAGCGTTTGCAGCAGAAATCGCCACAATGCGAGTTACTGAACAAATTGATGCTCTTTTAATGTTAAAAACTGATCCAATTGATTACTTGGTTATCCCTCGTGTACTTGCATGCTGCTTAATGTTACCAATCTTAACGCTCTTATCTCTGGTAACAGGTATGCTAGGGGGATTAATTATTGCAATAAATATATATAATTTGTCGGAAAATGTGTTTCTAGACTCAGCCCGTAGCTTGATTGGCATTTGGGACATTGTGAGCGCCATGATAAAAGCGTGTTGCTTTGGAATTTTAATAGCCGTCATTGGCTGCAGTTGGGGTTTAACGACAACGGGAGGAGCAAAAGGAGTCGGACAATCAACCACAACCGCTGTTGTCACTGCTTTGTTAATTATATTTATTAGCAATTTCTTTCTTTCTTGGATTATGTTCCAAGGAAGTGGCAGTGCATCATTGCAAGGGTTGTAGGGGTTTAGGGGTATAAGGGTATAAGGGTGTAGGTGAAGAATCTAGCTTCGATAGAATGAAGATACAAGCCGACGCATTGTCAAGGCAGCGGGAAGTACCCTGTGCAAAAGTGCCGCCCTAGAAAATGAACCAGCCAATGTGAAAGTTAAACAAAAACGGTAAGCCACATACTTATCCCTTACACCCCTAATTCTTGACAGTTCTTAGTCCTTAGTCTATACACTAGCTCCTAGAATAGAAATAATGTTTACTAAGGAAGCAGGAGTTTTGACTGTGACGACTTCATATACGTCTAACCCCGCATCTACCACCGTCGAGCTCAAGTCTAGTTACAATATACCCTTGGTGTTAGTGGTTACAGCAATCCCAGTGCTGATTGTACAACCTTGGGTGGCAGGCTTGATGGGTCTTTTTGGCTTGTTTCTCATGTTTCAAGCTGTCACACTGCGTCTGTTTTTTACTCCTACCGATTTGGATATTTACAGAGGTGAAAAATTAATTCGGCGCTTTCCCTACCGGGAATGGCAAAACTGGCGCATATTCTGGAATCGGGTTCCCATTCTGTTTTACTTTAAAGAAGTTAAAAGTATTCACTTTCTGCCGATTTTATTTGATCCTAATACTCTCAAAACTTGCTTAGAAGAACGCTGTCCGCGCATTTAGTTCCAAGAGCAAGTTTGCAAATGACTCAGAACAGAGCACTCATTGCTCAGAACTATTTTGGACTTAAGACTTTGATAGCAAGTAAATTATATATTGCTGAAAGCTATTTATTCGCGTCATAGGAATGACACTGTTGTTTATGAACCCAGAGGAATTTCAAACACCACAACCAACTGATGAGTCGTTGAAGCACAAAGAACAACCCAAAGTTAAACAACCAGAAAACTCTAAAGTTGAGTCAGTGGTGGAAATAGCAGCGCAAAACTCCAAAGTTGACACACAGAATAAGCCGCTGTCGTCGTCTTCTGCTGTGTCTCATTCAGACGCAGCAGAACAAAATCTTATAGATGAGTTAACGCCAGAGTCAACTGCCGAGGTTGTGACGCTTTTAGAAGAGGAAATTACCGCGCTGGGATCACAAGTAGAATCAGAATCACAAAATTATCGTCAACAAGAGGAACTCGCACAACAAGTTACACTGTTGCAAAGCCAAAAAGAAGCGCTGAAAGAAGAAATAGCAAATTTGCAAGCATCTTACAAAACTCTTTACAGCCAGTTGGGCGAAACTCAAATGACGATGACGCAACTGGTGCAAGAGGCGCTTTCTGGGCTAGAACAACGTAAAGCAGCGCTGCAAATTTCTGTAGAACAGTTGGAACGGCGTCAAGAACGGATTCGCAATGAGATGCGAACCACTTTTGCAGGTACTTCTCAAGACTTAGCAATTCGGGTACAAGGTTTTAAAGACTACCTCACAGGTAGTTTACAAGATCTGGCAGCAGCAGCAGAACAGTTGCAACTCGTCCCAAAACCGAAACCGGAACCAGAAAAGCTAGAAGTAAAAGAGGTTAAGCAAGCCCAAGCGCAAAGCGCAACCCCAGAATTTGCTCAACAGCAGTTTCAAGACACGACAAAACAAGTGCGCCGTTTGATTGATCAGTATCGCGCGAAACCAGATTACTATGGTCCACCGTGGCAACTACGTCGCACTTTTGAACCAGTTCATGCAGAACGAGTTTCTAACTGGTTTTTTAGCCAAGGAGGACGAGGTGCTTTGCGGACGACGGGCAGTCGGTTGCAGAATATTCTTATTGCCTCAGCAGTGATTTCGATATTACACCAATTGTATAGCGATCGCCTCCGCACTTTAGTATTAGCAAATACACCAGAACGCTTGGGTGAATGGCGACGAGGTTTACAGGACTGCTTAGGAATTGGTCGTCCAGATTTTGGACCAGACAAAGGTATGGTATTATTTGAAACTCCTGAAGCTTTAGCACAAAAAGCAGACCGACTGGTAAAAGCCAATCAACTACCTTTGATTTTGATTGATGATTCTGAAGAGCAAATTAGTTTGGCACTCTTGCAGTTTCCCTTGTGGTTAGCCTTTGCTCCTGACCCCAAAATGATGAGAAATTATGATGATGACTATTAATTAGTCATTCGTCATTAGTCATTAGTCACAGAGGACAAAGGACAAAAAACTCATAACTCATAATTCTTAGATATGGCTATTTGGTTAAGTTTGTGCGCAGCCGTTTTAGTCGTAGCTTATCTAGTGGGTTCTACACCCACTGGATACACTGTAGCTAAGCGATTGAAAGGTATTGATCTCAGGGAAGTTGGTTCCGGTTCAACTGGTGCAACTAACGTGCTGAGAACTCTGGGAAAAGGACCAGGGGCTTTTGTTTTAGTGATAGATTGCTTGAAGGGAGTGTTGGCGATCGCTCTGGTTTGGTGGTTGTTCAACTTTGCCCCGAGTCAAAATCTTATTCCTTCAGAAGTTAATCCGCAATTGTGGCAACCTTGGATGGTAATTTTATCTGGGTTAGCTGCCATACTTGGACATAGTAAATCGATTTTTCTCGGTTTTGCTGGTGGTAAATCTGTTGCAACTGGTTTAGGTATTTTACTGGCGATGAATTGGCAGGTTGGTTTAGCTACGTTTTGCGTTTTTGCTATTGTCGTGGCGATATCGCGGATCGTCTCTTTGAGTTCGCTCGCTGCAGCTATTGGCGTTTCTCTTTTGATGGTGTTTCTGCATCAACCTTTACCTTACATCCTCTTTGGTGTTGTTGCTGGTTTGTATGTTATTTTGCGACACAGTAGCAATATTGGGCGTATACTTGCAGGCACTGAACCAAAATTAGGGCAGAACTTACAGTTGGAAGTGGCAGAAAGTGTAAACTCAGCAAGTTAGCTGATGTAGGTTAGTTATCACATTTTGGTATTCTCTAACATCTAAGCAAACTGACACTCCCCGCTTGCTCACCAGACGGGGATTCTTGGTTCGTTGACTCGCCGTTAAACGACAGGGTTTTCAGCCTACTTTCTTATAAAACTGTCAGCTATTGAATCCAAAATGGTGTAGAGCGATCTGCGTGGAGCGCAGATCGCGTAAGCGCAAGCGCACGCCCGGAGGGCGTTAGCGAAGCGTCTTCGTTCGGCCTCAAGCCGTGCCCGTTAGGCGCAGCCGTGGCGTTAGCCATAGGGCTCAGGAGATACGCGCAGCGTCTCGTAGAGAAGCTATCGCTCTTTACAAAAGTGTCAAAGCAACTTGTGAAACTTAGCTTTTTAAAAAACCAACCAGATTTTGTAAAAACGAAG
The DNA here is from genome assembly GCF_017982655.1 of Brasilonema sp. CT11. Classification (GTDB taxonomy): domain Bacteria; phylum Cyanobacteriota; class Cyanobacteriia; order Cyanobacteriales; family Nostocaceae; genus Brasilonema. The sequence goes on from NZ_JABXYX010000003.1 coordinate 29,816, forward strand.
TACTTATCTTGAATGTTTCTGAATATTTGGATTTTTTTAATTCAAAAGCAGAGGAATTGTCGGAGTTAGAATTCATCGGATCATTTGTTTTATTCACTATAGACTCTGCTAAGGAAACTTCTTCTACCAAACCCACAAGCATGAGCCGGAAAGCTGCTTGCTGAACTATGGTTATTGGTTGGTTGAGTTGAGATGCGATCGCACTTAAAGAAATACTACCATCAGCCAATTCCCACACTTGCCACTCTAATGTATTCAAGTGCATCTGGGGTTTGTCATCAGTTTTACTTCTAATTCCAGAACTCACATCTGGGAGTACCTCAGTAAGCATGTTCCAGTTTTTCAAGCCTCTGACAGCCATAAGAGCCACTTCTAGTGTTCTTAAGCTGAGTCCTGTCATCTCCTGCAAAGGCAAATTTGCCCTAGTATCTAGTTTAAAGACTCCCTTTTGGATTTCAAAAAGCTCTCGAACTTGGTGTAATTGGCTGGCGAATAATGAATTTAGCTGTTCAATACTTAATATTCCTTGAGTTTTTAATAGTGATCCCAGCGGTAGTGTTGCTGCTGTTTGCGTCCAAACTTCTTCAATAATTTGCTGGTTTACCCAGCCCCGTTGTGTCATCTTGTAAGATAAACCTTGACCATTTAAGTGATTAGCTGCAGCAACAACACAGCCTAATCGAAACCAAATGTAGTAGTAATGGGATTTAGAACCTGGTATATGAATGTCTGGTAAAGTACAAACCGTTAAACAACCGGATTTTCGCCCTTGATCAATCAGTTGAAACAATTCAGCCAAGGAAAAATCCGTAAAAGAACTAGATATGCTCATCCGTGCAAAAACTATAAAAGAGTCAAATTATACAAACAAAACATCCTGATATTTTTTAGCCACTATGTTTGATAGGGAGCATCCTAGTTTTGAAAAAAGACGAGTAGTGGCGGCACGTTTTGGGGGGAAGCTTCCCCCCAAAACGTGCCTTGGAGCATCTTGCTCCCTACTTATAGCAGTAGCGGGCTGTCCGGTCTGCACTACAAGATGAAATCAATTTGCACTCTTTGATACTTCCTGTTTGATACTTGCTTTTATGAAAAAAGTTAAAAGAGATATACCTGCAAAAAGATGGAGTTTCAATAGTCCATTGCAGTCAAAAATGACCATTGACAAATTACGACTATAATGGGCAGTTTTACAACTTAAATAGAATTGTTATTCCGATTTTATAATAACAAAGAAATTGGGTTAAGTATTGAATTTTTAGATATTTGAGTTAACTTTTATGAACAAATAGCAATCAAATTTTTAATTGAATAAGTTATGACTCTATTGAAAATTGATATATTGGCGAAATCTTCTCATGATGTATGTTATGAATGTAATTTGGAGTTTTTGCTTGATTTTTGTATTCCTGCTATTTCATGCAGAAGCTCAAGCCGGAGAGTTATCTGAACGTTTAGCACATTTTCCTGAATGGGAAAAGTTAACTTCCGTGCGACCTGCAGTGGGAGATTTGGTTTATCCTAACTGGATGATGGGTTCTTGGCAGGTGAAAAGTAGGCTGATAGATTTAGTCGCACCGTTAGCTCCTGATATCGTCACACCAGGATTTGAGGGTAATCGTGAATATCTCAACAAACCTATCAGTTTTGAAGTGCGATTTGTTCGGGAAACAACGCCTCATTCTGGATTGAAAATCATCCCCCGAACAAGTAGCAAATCAGCAGTCGTGGCAGATAGAGCTTTTAATGGCTTGAATTTGGCACGGTCATATTTAGGCGACGCGGTGTTATCAGTCAAAGTCGATCCAAATTCTCCTAATCGTCAGATTACGTTTTTACGTGGTGAACGTCAGCTTGTTTCTATTGTTACAGCACGTGCTACAGAAACAACGCCAGATGGTAAATTCATCACAACAGAATTATTTCAACAACTGTTTAAAGGCGGTGGGCGTCCTTATTTCAATACTGTGGAATCTACCACTGCATATCGCAAACTGAACCAGTTAAATCCTACCATAGAGGCAGATCAAGTCACTGCTATTTATTTGTCGCCTCAAGATCCAAATTACTTTGCGGCTCTTTCTCAACCAGTTGCACTTTATCGCTATCACTTGGAATTTTTCGGCAATAGTCACTAGTTTTCTTTCCATACCGCACCCAATTCCTCCAAAAGGATGATTTACCTTTCTTAACTATTGACTTTTTTGTAACATATTTGTAGTATTGGTTCCCAGGAGTTATAGGCTAGCGCTCCAAGGGCAAGTGCATCATGGCAAATTTTCGAGATCTTCTCAACTATTTCCGTCCCTATTGGTGGCTAAGTATTTTTAGTATCGCAGCAAGCAGCATTTACGAGATTCTTGATTTGGTTGTTCCTTATGGAATTGGGCAAATTTTAAACGTTTTGTCTAATCAACCATTGGACAAACCACTTCAAAGAGCGATCGCCACAATCTCAAGCCTAACCAATAACCCAGTTAATAAATATTTTGAGTTAGGTGTATTACTGAGTTTAGTTTTTATTGTCACCGTGTTGAAAGCACCAACTCAGCCTTGGCTAACCAGTTGGTTTCACTGGGATATAATTTTAAAGGCACGTCGCGACCAAAACCAAAAAGCGATTGAGAAAATTCTCACTCTCCCCCTAGAATTCTATGACGAAAATAACCCCGGACGCATAGCCGGACGAGTTGCAAAAGGTCTTTTCAACCACACCTGGACTTATCCTGAAATTGCTGGACAGTTAATTCCTAAGCTGTTCCTCGTATTGGGAATTTTTGTGTTTCTCTGGTTTGTTGACTGGCGAATCGCTGTTATTTTTCTCATTTCCTTTGTCATTATCCTAGGCTATAGCTTAAGAAAACTGCAGCAATTGATTTGGTACGAAAACCGGCTAGATAAATACATGGAAAATACCGAAAGCCGGACTTCCGAAATTATCACTAATATAAAAACAGTCAAAGCATTTGCTACTGAAGCAAAAGAACTAGAACGACAAAAACGACGCTTGATTCGTGAACTGAGGGTGACTGAAGCTCGTGTCCACAAAGGTTATGTCAACCTCAATACCTGGCAAAAAACTATGACTCAGTTTTGTGTGTTTACACTACTAGGTTTGACGTTGGTTGAGACAGTCAAAGGTCAAATTTCCCTAGGTCATTTTGTTATGACTTTAACTCTTTCCAGCATGGCTTATGCTGAATTAGACCCTATCACCTTCCTAGCTGAGACTTTTGCCCGTCGCTATTCTTCAATGCTGCGGTTTCACGAGTTCCTTAAACTCCCTATGAGAGTCGATGGAGTTAGCCTTTTAGAAGAGCAAAAAACATCAGATAATTCCTACAAATTTACAGGGAAAGTCGAGTTTTCACACGTCGGTTTTGGATATCAATCCCAACGTCCAGTTTTGCAAGATATCAATCTTTTGATAGAGCCATATCAAACAGTGGCGTTAGTGGGTCGTTCTGGTTCTGGTAAGTCTACCTTAGTTAAGCTGCTTTTGCACTACTTTGAACCTCAACAAGGTCAAATTTTGATTGATGGTCAAGATATTCGCAGCCTTGATGTCGGAAACTATAGACAAAGACTAGCTATAGTTCACCAAGAAGTCGATGTTTTCAACGGAACCTTGCTGGATAACCTGAGATACGGGAAGCCTGATGCTAGTTTTGAGCAGGTTCAAGAAGCCTGTAGAATCTCCAGACTAGATGAAGTCATACAACACCTACCTCAAGGCTATTACACAGTAGTAGGTCAGAGGGGTGTGAGGTTATCTGGTGGACAAAGACAACGCTTAGGAATAGCTAGAGCATTACTAGTTGAACCAGACGTCCTGATATTTGACGAAGCGACTTCCAGCTTAGACTACGAGTCAGAGCGTTCCATTCAGCTAGCAATGCGCTCAATTCTCGGAACTCGTACTACAATCATCATTGCCCACCGTCTGAGCACAATACGGGAAGCAGATAAAATTGTGGTTCTAGATCAAGGCAAGATAGTGGAAATCGGTAACCACGACGAACTCTTGCGCCACAAAGGAATTTACCGCCACTTGCACTCACTGCAAGAATCCGGTGAACTCGTAACCTAGGGTACAAGTTGTGGGGTATGGGATGGTTTAACTGTGCCCTGTGACTTTTTTTTCAAAAACAGCTTGCAATTTAAAAGTATTGTGATAACATAAGAAGTCGTGGACAACATGGGTCGATGTCCGAGTGGCTAAAGGAGGCGGACTGTAAATCCGCTGGCTAACGCCTACGCTAGTTCGAATCTAGCTCGGCCCATCTCAAATCTCAGTATCGTCTGTTGAGTGCTGAGTATTGAGTAACCACAAAGCTAACAAATCTGTGAGTTGTTAATACTCACTCCTCAAAACTAAACATTGCCCGTGTGGCTCAGTGGTAGAGCACACCCTTGGTAAGGGTGAGGTCACGAGTTCAATCCTCGTCACGGGCTTTTGAGAAAATCAAATCATTCGGCAGCAGCTGTGTACAATCAACTACCCCGCTGCTTGAAAACTGTGCGATGTCTATTTACATCCCTAAGTACGTCTGGTAAAAGATGGTGTAACGATTGAATGCGTAACTTCCCCAAGTCAATTTTTGTTCGACGAACCAGTCGCTAAAATTTCTAACAACGCTTTTCGATAAATCTTTATACCTTCAGCATTGAGATGGTCGCCATCACTCGTTAAATTGTCTTTTAAAACATTATTTTCATATAAAGGTTGTACACCGGATGATTCAACTGGCACATTTTCTGTTGTTGCAACTTGATTCATCACAGTATTTATTTCTTCCACTTTCGGCAATGGGGCTGAGACACTCGGATCTTTACTCGCAGCAACTGTTGAGTAGAAAGCAGGAATTAGAAAAATTTCTTTACTTCCCATTGCTCTGACTAAGGAAATAGCTTCTTTGAGTTTTTCGGTAAATAACTCATTGCTAAGTCCATACCAAGCATCATTTCCACCAATAGCAATTATAGTTTTTTGGCACTTCACATTAGCAGGAGCTAAAAGTTTCAGTTGTTCAACTAACGAAATTGCACTCAATCCATTTAAGGCAAAATTAAAAGTCCCCTCACCAAGAGAATTCCCCAGTTCAGCAGAAACAGAATCTCCAAATAAGCAACCAGAGAATTGCTTACCTTGGCTTGCTAGTATCTGATACTGGGTTTCGATTTGCCATATAGGTGTAGAACTGAGATTATCTTTTGGTGGTACATTAGGTGAACCTGAAGAAACATTTGATTTCTTCAGAATTTCTAAAGCTGCAGGCACATCCACGACTAGTTTGTCACTGGGATAGGCTTCTAGAAAGCTAATGATTCCAAGACCTTCTTTTGAATTTGTTCCCAGGATAACAGCAGCTCTTAATGCCTGTATTCCAGCTTTATCACGACGTGCAATGCCCTTGGAAACCACAGCTAAAAGTCTTTTGCCAAGTTGTGTGTCTAGTAGCTTATCCACAGCCACAATATCAAGAGACATTTTTACCTGAAGAGCCTGTTGTAACATCTGTTCCTGTTTAGAATCCAAGTAATTCAGGAAAGATTTGAGATCGGAAGAAACCTGTTGAGTTTCCGCATACTTACGTAAATCTTCCACAGGAAGCGACTGCTCAAAAAATCCATAGCGGATGACAAATTTTTCAGCAGCAAAACTAGAAGATGAACTAAAAAGACTATCAAAAGCTAAAAATACTGCACAGCCTGATATACACAACAGAGAACGGCACAAAAACTTAATTGCTAAAGAGATTTGCAATGACATGAATGATTTTTTCCAGGTTTTGAAAAAATTTCGCTTACAGTTATTTTCAGGTTTCATGAAAATGATGATTTGGCAATTTCACTCCTGAGAAAAAGTGGAGGATGACAAATCTTGCTTGGGAGAACTAGAGGGGTTCGCCTGCTGCTTGTGAATAATAGCTTGCCGAAAACCCAACACAACCAAAATATTAGCAAGTGTCAAGAAAAATTCTGCGCTTCCGTGCAGCCAATCAACATTTGCCAAAGCCTTTCCATAATGCACTTGAGCATAAATCCCCGCTGGAATGGTGACGGCGACAAAGACAAGAGTACCGTAGAAACCATACAGCGCCAAACGAGGCATTTGCGGACTGCGGCGAAGAAACCACAAGAAACCCAAGTAGGGAAATAGGGAAAGGGCAAAGAGGGTTTCTTTTGAAATCATTGCTCTAATTCTATAGTTTTGGTGGAGACGGGATTATTTGCAGTTTCGGCAGACTTAGTGGAACGCCAAATCCACACTGCAGCAGCCCAAAGGGTAAAATTACCCAATAAAGTCATACTAGCTTGCAGTGTTACCAACCATTCTAGAGATTCTGGGTTATCAAAATAGTGCCAAGTGCAAGCACACATGGCGCTGACAAGAGCAGGTAACATAGCAAAAGACAATCCCCACCAAGTACGGTTACCAGTGACTTCACCGTATTTCCAAATTAACCAAATAGCGGCAATCCACTCAATAACACTAGATACGTGAATAATCCAAGTCGGAATCGAAAGAGCGTTCATAAAAGACAAAAGGAAAAAATGCGGGTACTACTGTCTGGATATTACGGTAAAGGAAATGGTGGAGACGAAGCTTTGTTAGCAACGCTTCTACAGATGCTACCATCATCAGTTACACCTGTGGTTCTCTCTGGCAATCCAGAAGAAACTAAAAGTCGCTATGGTGTGGAAGCGTGCGATCGCATGGCACCTTTAACCGTACTACAAGCTTTGCGCTCCTGTGAAGCTTTTATTTGGGGTGGTGGTAGCTTAATTCAAGATACAACTAGTGCTGTTAGTCCATTTTATTATGGGCTGATCATGACATTAGCTCAAAAAATGGGCTTAAAAACCATTGCTTGGGGACAAGGAATTGGTCCTGTGAAGCGCCCTGTCACTCGTTGGTTAGCACGGCAAAATTTTGGTGGTTGTACAAAAGTGAGTGTGCGCGATCGCGCTTCTGCTGCATTACTCACTGACTGGCAAATTCCTTTTATCTTAGCTCCCGATCCAGTTTGGGCGCTGCAAAGTAAACCAGTTCCCGGACTTTGGGATTTACCTGCTCCCAGGGTGGCGGTGACTTTGCGAACTCACCCCCAGTTAACCCAAACACGCCTTGCTAACCTGACTCGCGCACTGGTTGATTTTCAAAAAGCTACACAAACCTTTATATTATTGTTGCCTTTTCAAAAGAGTGAAGATTTAGAGATCGCCCAAGCGATTCAACCGCAGCTTAAAGATGTTAGCAAAATTATGTGCTTGGAAGAACCTGAACTTTTAAAAGGAGTGTTTCGCGGCGTGGAAATTGCGATCGGCATGCGTTTACATAGTTTGATTATGGCAGCAAGTGAAGGTTGTCGCTGCTTTGCTCTCAGTTATGATCCCAAGGTAAATCGATTGATGGAAGATTTGGATATGCCTGGTTGGGATTTGGCTAATTTGCCAGATAATCCTAATTTCATTAGCACAACATGGATGGAACATTACGCTAATGGCGATCCATTATCTTCTGAAAAAATCCAGTCTTTGGTGGATAGAGCACTGATGCATCGCGATGTGTTAGCAAGAGCGTTAATTGATGATTAATGCTTTTGTTTAACTAAAGATTCGGGCAATCGGACAAGTGAACCCGCTTAAGAGTGGTGAACTTAGTTCGTCATTGATAACTAACGTTGCTACCAACACCAGTGTAGCTTGCTGGCGTCGATAAACCTGAATTTGCTGCAACTGCCAATCAACAATCCAGTATTCTTGCACACCTTGAGTAGCGTAAAGCTTCAGCTTCACTTGTTTATCGCGTCGTTCATTGTTCTCGCCAGGAGAAAGTACCTCAACCACTAACTCTGGTGCAGCAGTCAAGTGTCCTGCATCATCTATCACCAATGCTAGCCGTTCATTGCTAATCCACACCACATCAGGAATGACGTTATCAGCATCGGTAAAGATAATACCACCGGCTGTGACAGCTTCTCCCAAACCAGATTGGCGAGACCACAGTTTCAACTCTGTACAGATATTATCAGCAGCTTCTTGGTGTCTCCAATGTGGTGCATGTGCTACAAATAACTCTCCATCTACAATTTCATATCGATTGCCGTTATCTGGGAACAGCTCTAAATCAGCAGTTGTCCAGCGTACCTGGTTAGTCGTAATCTGGCTCATATAGTAGGTATCTTTTGAAGTCTGTTTTTCTAATGTACCAACAGCAAACAACCCTTAACCCAAATAGCAGCATAATTATTAAAGTTACTGCCTCTGTAAACTCTGAATACATGGTAGTGTACTGATAAGTTTCTCTCTGAATCACTAACTCTAAACAACGAGCTGCGATCAGCCCGTTTGCGGTCTTCTTGTGTGTATCGTTTTGTTTTGCTCATGAGTTAACGAAGCCACATCATCCACCACTAATTCTGGATGCATGAACCCTAAGCTAGCTGGTCAAGCGGTTTTTGATTTGTAAAGTTAAGGAAAAGTAGGAAAAGCTGAAAAAGTAGACAGAACAAACAGCCGTTTAACAAAAAAAATATAAAGAGTAATAAAAATAACCAGAGATTAATATAAATTACTGTTTTTTTTCTAGTTTTGTGTTACATAAATTATAAGTGAATATACGTTGTTCAACCTTATACAGTTAGTAGAGGAGTCTCTATGCGTTTTTCCCAGGTTCCGGCAATTCTTGCGGGCACAATAGCCGCTTTTGTATCAATTGCACCCGTACGGGCAGAGGCTGCAACTTATCAGATCCAGTCTGGAGTCACCAGTGTCTATCATGACCTGAGTTATCTCAGCAGTATCGGGCTAGACTTGACAGGCACGGATAATACAGTCCAACCAATTAATAGTAATTTTTTGGTTGGCTTCAACATTAGCCCAGCCACAAACTTCACATTCAGCGACGCGAATGGTTTGACTCCACTTTCAGGTACAATCGAACACACTGGTACTGTTACCTTCAATAACCAAGTTACTGTTGGTAACTTTTCAGTTGGTTACGATCCAACACGTGCCATCAACAATGCCACCGGCCTTTTTATAAAAGACACAGCGTCTCTAAATACAGTTTTGTTTGATTTGAGTACTCCAGAAAAACTGGTATTTGATGGCAAAGACTTAACCCTAGGTGATGTTAAATTGCTGTTTTCTCCAGAGTTTGCTGGTATACTTAACAACCCTAGCTTAGCTGGTGAGTTGGCTGGAAAGGTACAGCTTGATGCTAAAGTTGTTCGAGTTGCTACCGTACCAGAAGGAGTAAGTGTACTTGCAATTTTGTCACTCAGTGCAGTTGTATTGGCAACTAAGCGTAATAAACAGCTTATCCATTAACACTCCTTACTGCTCAAGAGCATTATTTTAACTATTTCGTCTTCACCCACTGCTATTATGCAAAAGCGTTATAGCAGTGGGTATTTTGTTGAAATAACTTACAGTATCGGAGTAGAAAGCCCATTGCCTACGGCACGCTGCACTAACGGCTAAAAGCCGTGGGAGGATGTCAAATGACTCTAGTGCTCGCTGTCTTGCCTAATCTTCCTAAAAATATTCCAATGTTGTACATTTTTGGCAAAATTTGCTTGGATTTTCTACACCAAACAACTTGCCAAGTTTTCATCAAATGTTGTACCTTTTATTTAGCTGGCTAAATAAAACTTATGTATGTCTGAAAAACCCACACTCGAAACCATGTCCTGTTTGATAGTGCAAGTGTGTAAGGCACACCGCAATCAAGCTGCCGTGGTTTTGGCTGAACTAGGATTGCATCCTGGGCAGGAGATTTTGCTGTTTCATCTGTGGGAAAACGATGGGTTGATTCAATCTGAATTGGCTTCATTGATGCAAGTAGAAGCCCCAACTATTACAAAGATGATACACCGAATGGAAAAAGCTGGGTTATTGGAACGACGCAAAGATGAAGAGGATGGGCGAATTTGCCGAATTTACTTGACGATGAAAGGGCGATCGCTCCAAGAACCAGTCACCTGTGCTTGGAATCTCCAAGAAAAACGGATATTAGCTAACCTAACACTGGAGGAACGATTACTGTTTCGTCGGTTGCTTTTGCAGGTTCTCAACAACCTGAGCTAAAGCTTGTTTTTTGACAATTTATTTAGCCAGCTAATAACTACTTGCAGTCAAAATCCAAAATTGGAAAGGTTTGTATGGATTTGTTGACGTTCGAGAGCTTGCCAGTAGAGTTACAGAATGCAATTGTACACCGTGACCTAGCACAAAGATGAGCAACTGCCACCCATTAAATCAGGAAAAGCCTTTGCTCGTGGATTTCAAACAGCAAAGAGCAACGCTAGCACTATTTCCTAACGCACCTCTGCTAACCAGCCTAAACTCAGGATGGAATGGTATTCATTTTGAGTTTCATCAACAGCCGGCTCATGATACCTCAGAGCATTACCTGACAATGCATACTATCAGTATTGCATTAGACGCCATATCTTCGGAAAGATGGTTTAACGGACATAGAGAAAGCGAATACCAAATCAAAGGAACCACAGCAATTATTCCAGCGGGAACACTCCATCGTTGCTTGTGGCAAGAAGAAGTTCAATTTATGTTTGTAGCAGTTGACCCTATGCTTTTGGTACAGTTGGGGACAGAAGTCGCTACACCTGAGGATATTGAACTGATTCCTCACTTTGCCACATTCCAAGATCCGCTGATTCTGGGTATCGTGTCGTCCCTGAAAGATGAACTAAATTCAACACATCAAAGGAATAATTTGTATGTTGAGCAGTTAAAAACCACACTTGTTTTTCAGTTATTAAAAAAATATTGTAGTAAAAAACATCAAATATCAACCTATACTGACGGGTTGTCTAAGCCTAAGTTGAGACAAGTATTTGAGTATATAAACAGCCATATTGACTCGGAAATAAAATTAACAAACTTAGCAAAGATGGCGGGAATCAGTCAGTACTATTTCTGTCAACTTTTTAAGCAATCAGTCGGTACAACTCCATATCAATATGTACTTCAGTTGCGGGTAGAACGAGCAAAGCAGCTACTGAAAAGCCAAAAAATGACAATTTGTGATGTTGCATTGGCATGTGGTTTTGCGAATCAAAGCCACTTTACTAAGCATTTTCGTAAGCTGACAGGAATGACACCTAAAGTATATTGGAAAGATTCATCAGTTATGAGTAATTGAGTAGAGATGTAATACCGTTTAAATTTGGTGCAAAGAGTTATAAATTCATCATTTGTATCAGGCATTTTCTGAAATAGTATTAGATAGACGTGCTTGCAATTTTTATCTTGTTTATCACAAAGAAAATATAGATAAAAAAATTCCCCTGTGCAAATGGAATAAACAACAGAGGAATTGATATGACGTGGATGTTTTCTTAACTCTTAATAATATTTAGTTAATGTTAACGAATTATTTAACCACCTATTGATAGATATGATTATTAAGTTTTTGTGTGACGGTCGCTACAAAGTATCATTGCTCACAAAAATACTTAACATTAACTCATTCTCACAGAGGAGGTTAGGGATAAACATAATTAATTACTCTCCAGATTGAAGAGTAATTAATTATGTTGCATTTTGGTGATGGGTGAAGCTTGTAAAACCATTTTGTTAGTCGAAGATGAGCCGGATACACGATTTTTGATCTTAGCCTCATTTGAATTCGCTAATTTACCAATATCTTTTCAAGTTGTTGAAAATGGGCAAGAAGCTGTAAACTACTTGTCGGGTAAAGAGCCTTACGCTGACAGAGAGTGTTATCCACTACCAGTGATGATAATTACAAATATCTGGCTGCCCTATATGTCTGGTTTTGACTTACTTGAATGGGTTAAGCAGCATCCCAAACTCAGACACTTACCAGTTTTGGTTATAAGTGTCTCCGACGATCCAGATGATCTAGTTCAAGCCGCTAGCTTAGGCGCTTGCTCCTACTTTGTTAAAACATCATCTTATGATGATTTGATAAATATTGTGGCGAAACAAGTATTGTAGACACTAAGTAGGAGTAACGCTAACAATACCAGACCACTGCACTTTTTTCTGTTTTTCTCGACGGTAAGAAAAGAAATACTCTGGAGTTTGATAAGTACAATAAGGGGCGATTGCCATCTGTTCTGGACTAATCCCCAACTGTTCAAGCTGTAAAGTATTCACCCGCCGCACATCCAAGCGTACGCGTTCTGGATTTGGATCGCTGAGTAAAGGTGAATTTGCTAGCTTGTACAATGCAGCGACAATTGTTTTTTCGTCGTTATGTGGTATAATTGTTGCTCCAACTTCAGCAGCAACTTGTTCTGAGACTTGATAAACTTCACCTGCGATCGCTGGTCCCATCGCTATTCGCAAATCTTGAAGTTTGCTACCTTGTGCTTGCATTCGGGCGATCGCTTGCGGTACTATCTTGAGCGCAGTGCCACGCCAACCCGCATGAACTGCTGCTACTTGTCCTGTTTTCTCGTCAGCAATTAGTACAGGCGTGCAGTCAGCCGTAGCCACCCATACTGCTTGCAGAGGCTGATTGGATATTAACCCATCTCCTGATACAAGGGCATCATCACCTTTTCCATCGATTTTGTCACCACCTTCAGCTAAAAGAGCGACAATTTCTTTTGGAGTTACGACGGTATTGCCATGTACCTGCTTTAAGCGATAAGCTGATGCTTCTGGATGCAGCACCTTTGTAAGTTCTGACGGATAACTAGGTGAAAACTGAGTCGTAAAAAAGCCATGATGCCAGGGTTCCAATAGACTACAGGTTAGATAGGGTAACCCTTGCCATGTGCGCCAGTGCCAAGCGTGCATCTTTAACCAAACCTAAAAACAAACATCAATAGCAGTCAATTTATCCTAGCACTAGAAAATTTAGGTGAACTGCTATGGCATTGGATCAACAAAAGTTGGAAACTGCTCTGCAAGTAGAACGCAAAAGTCCTTATTTACAATTTTCGCTACATCTTTTTGAAACTGTTTGTTCAACTAACCAAATCCTTTGGGACTTACTCGCCCAAGGCGCTGAACCAGGATGTGTTGTCATTGCGACTGAGCAGACAGCAGGAAGAGGACAATGGGGTCGTCAATGGATATCATCAGCTGGAGGATTATATCTTTCTGTGGCTATTGCAAACGGTAATAAAGCCGCAGAAAATACGACTGCTTTTTGCCTCCCCAAACTATATGCTACCAACAGCTACCAACTCACCTTGGCTACTGCTTGGGGAATTGCTCAACAATTGCGAAACTGCGGCGTTCCTGTTGATATTAAATGGCCTAATGATTTAATATTAGTCAGCCGAAAGCTTGGCGGTATTTTGACAGAAACCAAAGTACACAAGGAAGTTATAACCCAAGCAGTGATTGGTGTAGGGTTAAATTGGGCAAACCCTGTACCAGAAACCGGAATTAATCTCCAAATGTGGCAAGCAAATCAGCAGACCAAATTCGTCTCATGTTTGGAAACGCTTATTTCTGCAGTTTTAATTGGAATCGAATCTGGTATACAGTGCTTGTTACAAGAAGGAGTCAATAAATTAATATATCGTTATCTAGAGTTGCTGATGAATATAGGTGAGAAAGTCTATGTTAACAACACTGTAGGTACTATCATTGGCGTGACAAATACTGGGGAGCTTCGGGTTCGTATGGAAACATCGGAACTGAAATCAGTAAAAATATCAGAAATTTACCTTCAGCCCGGTACAATCAGTTTGGGTTACTGTCATTCATCTGATTAACCAATTGACCCTTCGGCTCCGATCAGGGTCAAACACTCCCACGCCTAAAAGAGCGATGGGATTCTTGTTTCATTCAATCTACTAATCATAATTAGATCAGATTTGGTTCCGAATACTCACTCATGAGTATACCCAACACAGCAACAGCGAATGAGACTCGAAGCCTATACTCACACCGAATGCGAGTATAGGTAGTTCATGCTCTACAATACACAAAACATCAAAAAAACAATGACGCAGCGCAATAACTCTGCCGAGAACCGTTTGCATCAATTGTGGCAGCAATGCCTGTCAACAAGACGCTTTGCTTCTACGCTCCCAGCACAAAGTCTCGCTTGGCTTGGCAGCATTACTATGCTAAGCAATGGTGGCTTGGTGTTTGCTCAAACTGAATCCGCTATCGATAATATTGTTCCCACTGCTGAAAATTCTCAACCAGCATCATCGGCTAATAGAGTCAAAACAGAAACTTTTGAACACAAAGATAGCAGCCCCGCAGTAGAAGGGACGAAATCACAATCCGACGAATTTTCTCAACGCCGAGTTAAACTCAGACAAAGACTCTCTCAGGCAAAAAGACCAAGTCCTGCTGTCGCTCTGCGGAATTACAAACGTCATGCACAAGATTCACAGCCAGGGGTTGCTATCAGAAAATTCAAACCCCGTGCGGAAGTTTCTGTACGTACCGAAAGTGTGACAAACTGGAGAGCAAGGTTAGAGAGAAGACCATCTGTAGATATTCCACAATTCAACATCAGTCTGAGCAAGGAACAACCTCAACAACAGGTTTCCCAAGAGAACAACTCACCTGTTCGACGCCGCCTTGCACACTGGAGAGAACTTTTGCAACCCACCGCCTCCTCTAGTGATGACTCCACCCCAAAAGATTACAACAACGCTTATATCGATCCAGGCGAATACAACGTTGGTGCTACCAATAGGTATCAGGCACCGAATTCTGTAGTAGTTACACAACAATCCAATACTGAATTACCCTTCGGCTACGCTCAGGGTAAACCCCAAAAGAAAGCAAGTTGGATTAGAAAAAGTAAACCTGCCACACTAGCAACTGTTCCGCCCGTCAAGGATGTTGAGACAGGAGAACAAAACTCTCTGGAACGTCCCACTCATAGGATCGTTTCTCGTGCGGTGACTCCTGTAAGGCATCGCAGTTCTCAAACAGCTTATAGAAGTGTGAGTAAGGATACATATCACCCAAATCGGTTTATCCCCGACTTTTCCTCCCCGACAACAGTGAGTTCTGTACCGATCGCACCACTAGGTGGTACCTTACCCGCACCAATGACTGCAGAAAATCTTGCTCCTCGCCCCAGTAATGTCACTTACGACATTCCACTAGCAGCAGTATTGCCGCAAGTAAACTACGGTGAAGTCTATGGTGGTAGACTCGCAAGTGGTCCGGGATTGATGTATCCCCTTTCTATCCCCTCTGCAATTACTTCTTTGTTTGGTTGGCGAACTCATCCCATTACAGGCGATCGCAGTTTCCACTCTGGTACAGACATCGGCGCAGCGATGGGAACACCTGTTTTGGCAGCCTACCCTGGTAAAGTAGAGAGTGCTGATTGGTTAGGCGGCTACGGTATGACAGTGATACTTAACCACAGCAACGCCCAACAAACTCTTTACGGTCATATGTCAGAAATCTTTGTTCAGCCCGGTCAATCGGTGCAAAAGGGAACCGTTATTGGACGAGTTGGTAGCACTGGTTTGTCCACAGGTCCCCACTTGCACTTTGAGGTGCGCCAGCTGACACCCGAAGGATGGGTTGCGACTGATCCAGGCGCTCGATTAGAGTACGCTCTCGGTCAATTAATGCAATCGTTACATACAGCTCAGACTCCTCAAGAACCAGGTAGTTAGAAGAGTAAGGGAGTCAGGGAGGGAGGGAGTGAAGGAAAAGAGTCATTAAGCATTAACTTTTATCTTGCTTTGTCCCTCGCTCCTGTTTCTCTTTGTTTGTTCTTACTTACAAGTACCCATGTTCAACTAAGAATCCAGGTGTTATGTCATTTGGAATTGTCTGTGTACCTTCTTCCAGATCCGGATTGCCAAAACAAAGGAATTTTTCGACGTATTTGCCAAGAATATCTCCCTCTAAATTCACCCAACTACCCGGACTGATGTATTGGAGATTGGTTTCTTTGTAAGTGACGGGAATCACTGCTACTTTAAACTGCGATAGTTCAGGCTGATAATCGGCTACTGTTAGGCTGATGCCATTTATAGCAATACTTCCTTTGGAGACCATATAGCGGGCGATCGCACCTGGAGCGGTAAAAATCAATTCCCAAGAGGTTTGTGTCGCTTGTGCTGACACAAGTTGACCAATACCGTCCACGTGTCCCATAACGAAATGACCGCCGACTTTACCCCCCACTTTTAGGGATGCTTCTAAGTTAACGTACCTCTGTTGTGTTTCTTCTTGTCCTAGTGTTGTACGGCGCAGGGTTTCTGGTGAAGCCGTAGCAATAAATCCATCTTTTAAAATTTTTTCTACCGTTAGGCAGATGCCATCTACAGCAACGCTGTCACCCGTCGCTAAATCTTGCATAATGACATTATATGGCTGAGTCACACAAGTGATTTGCCACGAATCCCCATCCAGAGGTTTTACTGTTCCTAATGCTTGGATTATTCCTGTAAACACGGCTTTTTTGCAAAACTAACTCTATTTTATTGCTTATTTTTGCCCAAAAGCAGCCAGTAATTCTCACAAAATTTGATTTTTTATCAGTATAATTTCAGACTAAATATTATGTCAAAAGTTCAAAAAATTTATATTTCTGACTGCGCACATCTAGGAAAGTAGATTATTGTCGAATTAGGCTTGTTTGACTTACTCTGGTGTTCACATCCATTTAGGAGTTTAATAGAAGCAATTATAGAGAATGAAGACTTATGTTTATCTTAACCTGAAAATCATGACAACACAAGTACTATTTGTTACACATAACTTTAGCGCCCAAAGGATTTTAGAGGCTTAGCCAATGCTTGAAATGAAAGTCGCTGGCATAGCATTAGATGCCATAACCCGTAGCCCGATTGTACTCTTGAAAGATGCTTCAGACCGCCGTGCATTACCAATTTACATTGGTCAAGAACAAGCGAGGGCAATTATGGGCGCACTGGAGAATCAAAAACCTCCAAGACCCCTAACCCATGACCTGATGGTGAATATGTTGGATGCATGGAACATAGTTTTGGAACGGATCATCATTCATTCGTTACAAAAAGATACATTTTATGCAGCTTTAATTGTGAAGCAAGGCGAAGTCAAGAAAGAAATAGACGCGCGTCCTAGTGATGCGATCGCGATCGCCCTCCGTACAAATACTCCTATTTGGGTGATGGAAGAAGTTATTGCGGATGCTTCTATCCCTGTAGATCGGGATGCAGATGAAGCCGAACAGCAAGCCTTTCGGGAATTTATTTCTAATCTGCGACCTGAAGATTTGATTAAGCGCTTTGGTAATAGCGAAACATAAATGAGATATAAACAATGAGTTATGAGTGACTTGCTTAAACTCTTAGCTCCGAACTCTGTTAAAAATGAAATACCGACGTTTTGGAAAAACGAATCTACGCTTGTCTGTCTTTTCCTTGGGGACAATGCGCTACTTAGCTTCAGAGGAAAATGCATGGCAAACCATCCACAAAGCTATAGTGTTGGGGATTAATCATTTAGAAACTGCTAGAGGATACGGAAAAAGTGAGCAGTATCTTGGTGAAGCAATTTCCGTTGGGTTACCAGTAAACCGTTGCCAAGTTTACATCACCAGCAAAATTCCACCAACAGCGGATGCTGACACTATGCGTCGGTATATCGATGAATCTCTGGAACGATTAAAGTTGGATTATCTAGATTGCCTGGGGATTCACGGTTTAAACACATGGGAACATCTTGACTGGGTAAAAGCTAAGGGTGGCTGTATGCAGGCGGTGCAGGAAGCTATTGCTGATGGTCGGGTACGACACGTTGGTTTTTCTACCCACGCGCCTTTAGAGATTATCTTGGCAGCAATAAACACGGATTTTTTTGAATTTGTCAATCTGCATTATTACTATTTCTTTCAACGCAACGCAGAGGCAATTCAGAAAGCATTCGAGAAAGATATGGGTGTGTTTATTATTTCTCCTGCTGATAAGGGAGGACGCCTGTATACGCCACCCCAAACTTTGAAAGATTTATGTTATCCTCTTTCACCCTTAGAGTTAAACTATCGGTTTTTACTAAGTGATTCTCGAATCACGACTCTTAGCGTCGGACCCGCAAACCCAGATGAATTGACAGAACCTTTGCAGGTTGCAGATTGTGATCACAAGCTAACCCCAGAGGAAATAACCGTCTTTCAACGTTTGGAAAATCATCAAAAAACTGTTTTAGGAACAGACAAATGCAGCCAGTGCTATGCGTGCTTACCGTGCCCAGAAAATATCAATATTCCAGAAGTGTTGCGACTACGCAATCTTGCAGTTGCATATGACATGGATGATTTTGGGCAATATCGCTACAGAATGTTTGAAAATGCTGGTCACTGGTTCGGTGGAATGAAAGCTAGCCGTTGTACAGAATGCGGTGACTGTCTCCCCCGGTGTCCCCAAGAGTTGGATATACCAGCTTTGTTACAAGATACTCATAGTAGGCTAAATGGATCATCAGGGCGACGATTGTGGGGTTAGTTATTATACCACATTTTTTTTTGGGGGGTTTGTATCCTTTTATAATTGCTGAGTTCTGCGTTCTGCAGAGTGCAAAGGCGCAGCCCGTTCTGAGTTATCTGTTCGGTCAGTTCTATGACTTGCTCAAAGTCGAAATTTTCAACCAAAACTTTCAAAGTCTCAATCAAATCTACTTTGTCTGCTGAAATTTGTTCCATAAGTTGAACAATTAGCAAATCGTTGCCAGCAGAAGCAGCATTGTGAAGCTGTTGTATCCACTCGCTAGGCATAGTTTCCATCACAGAAATTAAGTTAGGAGAATTGGTAACAACCTTACAAATAGGTGGAGTGATATCTGTATTTGTTGTATTTTCTGGATCAAGAAATTGCACGCCCAAATATTTGCTTATTTTTCCGAAAATATCTTCTTCTTGAAAGGGTTTACTTAAAATATCATCACAGCCAGCACTCAAAATTTTGTGTTTTTCTTCTTCAAAAGTGTTTGTTGTTGTAGCAATGATGATGGTTCGATGAGAATGCTGGGGTGTGTTCATTTCCAATTGCTTGATCAAGCTAATCGCCTCATAGCCATCCGTCGACGGCATCCGTATATCCATAAAAATTAAGTGCGGGTGCCATATTTCCCAGACAGTGACAGCATCTTGACCATTGCTGGCTTCGTGTACTTGAAAGCCTTGGTTGTGCAGCAGCTTGACCAATAGCATACGGTTGGTTGGCTGGTCATCGACAACTAAAATTCGAGCAGCGGGTTGCTCAGAAGCTAAGCGAATCACTTTGTGACTGGTGAACTTAGGAGTTTGTGTTTTCGTTTGTGTTGCCTGCTCCACAGGGATAGAAAAGCTAAACTGAGTTCCAACCCCCAAAGTACTGCTAACCTTGATTTGTCCTCCCATCATTTGCACAAACTTATGACTGATGGATAAACCCAGGCCAGTACCCCCACCAGATTTTAACCCTGTTGCAGTTTGTTCAAAGGCTTGAAATAATTTATCGAATTCATTGGGATTAATGCCAGGACCAGTGTCTGTTACCTCAAACAGGAGATAGGGTGTGGTGGTGATATTCTCTGCGTATTTGTTTGTCTGGACTTGCTCGACTGACACCCGAAGAGTGACACTTCCTTTTTCGGTAAATTTAGTGGCATTGTCTAGTAAGTTAATTAAAACTTGACGCAATTTACCTTCGTCAGTTGTGATATATTGCGGGACTTGAAGGGTACGCTCAAATACCAGGTTTAAGCCTTTAGATTCAGCTTTGAGTTTGAGCATTCCCTCTAAACTCTCAAGCAGGTAAGATAAATCAAACTTATTTTTATTAAATGTCATACCTCCTGCTTCGATTTTAGACATGTCTAAAACGTCGTTAATTAACTCCAATAGATTTTCGCCGCTACGATTAATAATACTCAGGTATTTCTGATGCTCTGCTTTGAGGGAAGTGTCGCGGTTCATCAGTTGGCTAAAGCCAAGAATCGCGTTGAGTGGTGTTCTCAGTTCGTGGGTCATATTTGCGAAAAATTCGCTTTTAGCTTGATTTGCTTTATCAGCCACTTCTTTAGCTTGTTTGAGTTCGCTAGATTGCTTTTGCGTTTGTGCTAACAATTGTGCCTGTTGGATTGCTACTCCCAACTGTGCTCCAATCTGAAGGACGATTTTGATTTCTGCTTCTTTCCATTGACGAGGAGCAGAATTTTCATACGTTGCTAGCAAGCCCCAAAGTTGATTGCTGGACAAGATTGGAACTATGATATATGCGCGTGCTTGAAATTGTTCTAACAATTCAACGTAACAAGAGTCAAATCCAGATTTGTAAATATCCGGAACGCACCGATAATTTGTGCCAGAATGGAAATCACCGCCCTGGGTGTCGTACAGATAGGTGTCTTGTATTATCTGATCTAGATCTTCTTCTAATTCTTTAATCACACAATCGATTTGGTTAACCGCGACTTGTGTTAATTGGGATTGATTATTTTGTAACCTGATAAGTGCTTTCCAACCTTCTGCTACTGACTCAGAGATAATTTCTCCACTCCAGTCAGGATGAAAGCGATAAACCAGCACGCGATCGCAGCTTAAGACTTGTCGCAACTCTTGGGTTGTCGCACTGAAAATTTGGTCAATTTCCAAAGTTTGACGCATACGTTGAATCACAAAGGAAATTGCTTTTTCTCGTTCTGCACTCTTAGCAAGCAATTCTTCTGCTAGTTTACGTTCTAGTTCAGCCCCTGCACGGGCAGCAAAAATTTTCAAACAAGACTCTTTGCCCAAATCAATCTCTAGAGGCTTAACATCCATCACCACCAAATAACCGATAGTCTCGCTGTTTGAGTTGACTAAGGGAAGCACATAGCTGTGAAGATTCAACTGGGCGACATCTTGGTTTCTAAGTAAAAGTATTGATAATTCATCGTTAAAATGGCAGCAGCATGTTCCGCCAAAGACGACTTTACAGTGTTCGTGGGTAATAGCAGTTATGTCGTACTCAAAGTTTTCACCAAAATCAACACCATTCCAGAATGCTAGAGTACCAAGTTGAGTTTTGCTATCATTTTTAAATTCACAAACAAAGGCATAAGGAACTTGTAACAGTTTGGCAATATAGCGTACGCATGAGCGAAAGAATTCATCACCAGTTGTATAAGCTGTTCCCTCAACAATTAATTGCAGTGTGGCTTCAACTTGCTTTCTTTGAGTGATATCACTAAAAGTGCAGACAACCCTCTCTACACGATTATCATTTCCGTAGGGCTCTGCATTGACTAACAGCCAGCGTTGATTTTGTGTTGGTGATAGATACTCAATTCCCACTACTATATTGTGAATGGGTTTTTGTAGAGCTATTGCTTGTTGTACGGGAAGTTCTTCTTCTGAAAAACGTGTACCATCTTCACGCAAGAAGAAGCAGTCAACACCCAATACTAGAGGCTGTTTCTCCAGGGAATTTCGATTCAGGAGATTGTCTGCTGCTTGATTGCTCATCAGGACTTCAGCATTGGAATTGAACAATAAAACTCCCACTTGCATCTGTTTAATCAGCATGCGAAAGCGTTTTTCACTTTCTTCTAAAGCTTTTTGTTGTAATAACTGCTGTGTTAAAGATTGGTCGAAGAAAGAAGTTAATAAGGCTAAAGTTAAGATGAATAATGTCGCAACTCCGATAGCAACAGCTAGCCATAACTGATTAATTACCGGAGATTGCAGTTTTGATAAATGTTTGTAGGGCATAAAGTGAGTTGCCCACATTCCTGTATAGTGCATTCCGCTGATGGCAATTCCCATTAAAAAGGCACTGCCAACTTTCTGCCATATCGCCCCTTTCAAATCTTGATTTTTTTTCAGTCGAAACGCCAGGTAAAGAGCCGCAAAAGAGGCAGTGATGGCAATCATCACCGATGAACTGACTAACTTTAAGTTATAGTCGAGCTTTGCTTGAAGTCGCATAGCTGCCATGCCCATGTAGTGCATTGAAGCAATGGCTAGTCCCATGGAAACCCCACCACCAATTAAAACTGCTGTTGACATAGAACGGCTCAACAACGATAAAGCGATGCCAGAAGCAAGCACTGCAAACAGCAGAGACAGCAGGGTCATCCATACATCGTAACTCACAGGCACAGGTAATTCAAAAGCGATCATGGCAATAAAGTGCATTGACCAAATGCCCATTCCCATTGCGCTCGCTCCCCCCAACAGCCAGAGCAAACGCCTGTTGCAACCAAGCTGGACTCTTTTTGATAAGTCTAAGGCTGTGTATGAAGAAATAACTGCGATCGCAAAAGAAAGTCCGACTAATTCTAATTGATATGTGCCTGTTAATTCGCTATACATATTTTTTATGCGTCTACCCAACAGACTACTCAAATGTGAACTGACTCTTTTTTATAAAGTACAATGCTGCCACTCTCAAAAGATGCAGCTACATGCCTTCAAAGAAGCAAATGAGTCAGATCCACAAGTTACAATCTCTAGCTAATTTTATAGTCTACATCTCTACTCTTAAGTAAAGAATGTAAATTTTATAGTTAATTTTAAGTGAGCAAGAGATAAACAAATTATTTCTTTATTAGAAAAAATCAGCAAGATTACGTATTTTGTTTATTCTGTACTAATCTTCTCGCTAACTTCAACAGCATTGAGTTGATCGAGTATTGACCAAATGTACTGTAACATTGCTTCTAAACCAGTACCTGTAACAGCCGAGATCAGGAAAACAGGAGAGTAACAAAGGTGATTTAATTGCGTTGCCAGCGCTTCCAAATCCTTTGTTTCCCTATCAACAGCATCAATTTTGTTCAGCGCCAAAACTTGCGGACGTTCTGCCAAACCTCGTCCGTATACTTGCAATTCTTGTTGAATTATGTTAAAATCAGCAATTACGTCCTCACTGGTTGCATCAATAAGGTGTAGCAGTACACGTGTGCGCTCAATGTGACGTAAGAAATCGTGTCCTAGACCGGCTCCTTGGGAAGCACCTTCAATAAGTCCGGGAATATCAGCAAAAACTGTGCCATCTCCAGTGGGTTTGCGCACGACACCCAAGTTTGGAATCAAAGTTGTGAAGGGGTAGTCAGCAATTTTGGGACGTGCAGCGGATAAAGCTGAAATCAAAGTCGATTTTCCGGCGTTAGGTAACCCAATAATCCCAACTTCCGCCAAAAGTTTCAACTCCAGACGAAGTGATTTGATTTCCCCTGCTAATCCAGGTAGAGCATACTCAGGGGCGCGGTTACGGTTACTCAAGAAATACTTATTTCCCAGTCCACCCTTACCACCTTCAGCAACGAGCAAAGTTTGTCCTGGTTCGACTAAGTCTCCGATGATATCATCAGTTTCTGCATTATAAGCAACGGTTCCGCAGGGAACTTCAATAATCAAATCCTTGCCATTTGCCCCTGTACAATTATTTGGTCCACCACGAGAACCGTTTTCTGCCTTAAAGAGGTGGTTGTATCTAAAGTCAAGCAAAGTTTGGAGGTTTTCTTTAGCAACGAACAACACGCTTCCGCCTTTTCCCCCATTTCCACCAGAGGGACCACCTGCGGGGACGTACTTTTCTCTGCGGAAGGCGACAATACCATCGCCTCCGTTTCCTGCTTCTACTTCAATTTTTGCTTGATCGATGAATTGCATAGTTAGTTAGTCATTAGTTATTTACTCATAATGACTAAATATACGGCGAAATGTCCTCACCACAGTCATCAGCAAGATAAGATAGAGCGCGAAAACGCAAGCCTACAAGTTGTTCATAAAGTGGGTTGAGTTTGCATAATGGCGGAATGTGAACAACTTTACGTTTAAACAGCTTGACATCACGCTCAAAAGGACACTGTGAAGGTATCATTTTACATAGAAAACGAGCCACTCTGGGGTCATGGATGTCTAGCTTGTCAAGCCAGTTGCGCATGGGGCGCAGTGCATCAATTTGACGCTTTGTGGGTGCAGCTTGTAAAGGAACTGGAGTTGTTGTAGAAACCTGTGGCTGTGGGTGTTCGAGTGTGTGGCGGAGGGATTCTAACAGGTCTTCTGGTTGTTCTAAAGCTTTGCATAACTGGTGCAGCAGATAGTCTTCGCTGGGGGAATATATACCGTCTGCGATCGCAACTAACACTGCTGTCCGTAAGAAATTTTCTGCTGTTTTTGTACCTTTGCCCAAAATTGCAGCTAATTCCTCTGGTTCTATTGGATCAAATGGCTCTATCTTGATGCCAGGAGCGAGTTCATCTTCAGTGATGGTGGTAATTAATTCTTGTTCTTGGGCATCGAAGTCACCATCAGCCCAAGCTATGGTGAGGAGTCCACGTAGCCAAGCGGCAATTTGTTCGCTGGTATAAGGAGATTTCACGGCACTTGTCATAAACTGACGCCTAAAGCAACTCTCACGTCCATACTAACCTGTGGTTAGATGAGAAAGTATGGTGCTTGTTGCCAGCTTTTTCAGGTTTTACGTGCTGTGAAATGAGTTCTAAGTCAGAATTCGCTTGGGGTTCCACACCGAAATAGAGCGCTTGAAACCTTGCTGACTCCACCATCATCATTTGTTGCAACACAATCCTTTTCTTGCAGATAGCTGCGAAGTAGTTGAGCATAGACACTGTCCATTGAACGATTCTTACCCGCCCTAATCTCTTCTGCTGCCTCTTGAAAAACTTCTTTATCAGCAAAAGCTTCAATTTGCTCCGCGAGGGATTTGAGATAGTCTGGTTCAGCAGGAATTTGATTCAAACCTTCTTCAGCCTTTTTTAGGATACTGTCGATAAGTTGTTGTAATGTCAAAGTGCGTACCTTTTCTAGAAGCTCCCCCGGATTCAATACTCGTCTAGCTTGGTTCCAACTTGTCATCCCTAACTTAGGAGCAATCTCTCTGAGAGGCATTGCCTCACAGTAATAGAGTTGCAAGCCAGGAATGTATTGTTTAGTTAAGGAAGAATACTTTTTGCTTGTTTGCAACGTGGTAATGTGATTCCTAACCTCTTGCTCTATAGCTTCAGCCAAAGCTATCCTAAGTTGCTCATCTAAAATATTTAATAATTTCGTTTGTTCCCCATCAAATTTATCTAATGATGAGGTAGGAAAATCCAACTGGTTAGCATTAGCGCCAGACTCCTCAAGTTGACTTGCCTCATTCACAACTCTTTCTTGAGATTTGATAAGGTAGCTGCGAACTGATTGAGCATATAAACTATTCATCGAACGGCCTTTCCCGACTCTGATTTCTTCTGCGGCTTCTCTAAAGATTTCGTCATCAGCAAAAGCTTCTATCTCTTGGGCTAATTTTTTGAGATAGTCTGATTCGGGAGGAATTTTGGTTAAACCTTTTTCCTCAGCCTTACTTAAAACGCTATCAAGAACTTGTTGAACTGTTCTGATGCGTATTTTACTAAGCAATTCCCCTGGATTCAACACTCGTCTAGCTTGATCCCAATTTATCATTCCTAATTTTGATGCAATATCCTTAAGAGATAAACCCTGACAGTAATATAGCTGCAAACCAGGAATCAATTGTTCAGCCAAACTACTATAATGTTTGCTTTTTTTCAAATTATTTATGCGATCGCTTATTTCTTGCTCTATCGCATTCCTCAAGGCTAAGCTAAGTTGCTCATGTACAAAATCTAAGGTTTCCTGCTCTTTTATATCTACCTCATTTAAATTGTTAGTAGGTAGATCTGTTCTATATGTATAACCTCCAGTATTCGGATCGTTGACTTCCAACGGTTCTCGACTACTCCATATATCATAGTGCCTTAGTTGTTTAACAACCTGTTTGAGTTCATTGATTAACTCAGTCGTGGAGTTGATAATGACATCTCTTTTTCGCAAGTCCTTGAGCATTTCTTGGTGCTGAGCGCTTGATGGTTCTGGACTTTTTTTGACTCCCTTTGAATTTTTTTTAAGTCTGTCACGACGATAAACCGCATGAAAAACTTCTAGCAAGTGGCGATCGCGCTTTGATAAACTTTCAAATTGTTTTACTCTAACTCTATTAAGAAGCGCCCAATCACTGAGAATCTGAGATCCAAACTGTGCTAAAAAATCTTTTAATTCGGGGTTTTATGTAGTTTTCAAGAATGCCCAATTGTCTAAGATCATCTTAGACTCTAAGTTGGCATTAAATGTTTGCAAAATTTTAACAGAAAAGAATTTGTAATATGTTGTCTTAGTTTCTCCATTGTTATCCACAATGAGTTGATTTTTTCCATCTTCATCTAAGACAACTAAAGTTTTTCCATCGTCATCCAAGACAAACTTAAGCAAATCCTGGTAGGTGAAAGACTTGTCACCCTCAAATAAATTGTCAATTTTGTGACACGCTCTTAAGATGGTTTCAGAAATATAGCACCGCAGACAAAGCCCTGCTTTGGCGCGACTTATGGCATCAACAGCAGGATTTTTACCTAGAAAATAGGATAGCAGAACAGCTTGGATCTTAGTTAGATCAAGATTGGAAAATTGTTTGATAAACTCCTGTGCAGCAGGAACTGAACGATGTTCGTATCCAACTTTTTGACTAGTGCTAATTCTGTAAATTTTCCAGTATCTACTAAGAACATCCATGACAATTTATTAGTTATGTCAACTCAATTCTAAATCCTCTCAATGTCTGAGATTTCCCCTCTCCTAACTAGGAGAGGGGAAATCATCTCCAATTCCCTCTAGTTTTAAATTGACACTATTGATGATTACAATAGCTTTATAGCTTTTTGGACTAATTCTGGGATAGGACTGATAGCTAAATGGAATTCGACTTTTACATTAGCGCTCAGAACTTCAAGTTCAATATTTCCCATAAAGGAAAATACCAAGCTCAGAATAACAATCCACTTTTTCAGTCGTGGCGGTTTTCCTTGCGGTGATTGCAGATCAGATGGCTGCGAGTTTACATTTGGAAGATTTTCGTCTAACATGGTATGTAAGTCCTCAGAAGTTCTAGAGTGACAACAATTTGTTTCCTGATTGGCCTCAGGAAATATATAAACAGGTTGAAACAAGCAGGAGCCTGATTGGCTTCACTTCCGTAATCTATGCAAAGTTCTTCCTGATTTGCGTCAGAGAAGAGTTGGCAAATGAAATTTGGCAGGAGCCTGATTGGCGTTAGGCTCCTAATCCAAATAAAGGGTTAATTTGTTATCATTTTGATCGGGGTTGTTGTAAGGTAAAGTACAGCAACCCAACTTGATGTTTTTACCATATCATAAAAGAGTTTGTATGGCAGCTAACTTCGACGAGATTTCTCGCCAAAGTCTCCGACGTCTAGCTGAGTCAGACAAATATTTTTCTATACTCTTTTAATAGGTGAAAATAAAATCAACTTATGCAGTTGTCATGAACTTATCCAGTTGGTGTCGTTCCTCGTTGCAGCCTGTTGGGTAGGGGTCATGACCTCGTATAAGTTTAAAGCATCTCATCTCTAACAGAACGTGCTTCTACTAAGAAGTAGAGGGCAAGCCTTGGTGAATTTGATTAAGCTATAAGCTGTAGCTTTCAGCTCTTTGGGTGTTAGGATTAATAGCCAACCTACTCCATCCCTCAAAAGGCAGAATGCTGAAAGCTGCAAGCTAGTAGCCATTAAATGACGGAGATGGATGTAGTGCAAGCGACAAATACAGAAGCCAAACAGCGTGTTCAAGAACTGCGACAATTACTACAAAAGGCGAGCTTAGCCTACTACGTCCTTGATTCTCCCATTATGGAGGACGCAGTTTATGACCAGTTATATCGAGAATTGCAACAACTGGAAAATCAGTATCCAGAATTAGTAACACCTGATAGTCCCACTCAGCGGGTAGGAGAGAAACCAGCAACTCAATTTCTCTCAGTTCGTCACAATGTTCCACTCTATAGTTTAGAAAATGCGTTTAACATTGACGAGTTAAAAGCATGGTTCGGGCGCTGGCGGCGACAAGCACCGAATGTCGGTGAGGTGGAGTATGTCTGCGAACTGAAAATTGATGGTTCTGCCTTAGCGTTGACATATGAAAATGGTATTCTCACCAGAGGTGCAACTAGGGGTGACGGAGTTATGGGTGAAGACATCACCCAAAATGTGCGGACTATTCGCTCAATTCCCTTGCGGTTAAATCTTGAGACGTTACGTGAAAACTCTCTTCCAGAGAGGATAGAGGTGCGAGGTGAAGCGTTTTTACCTTTGGAAGTGTTTAAACAAATCAATGAAGAAAGGCAAAAAGTCGGTGAAGCAGTCTTTGCTAATCCTCGAAACGCTGCTGCTGGAACCCTCAGACAATTAGACTCCCGAACTGTAGCCCGACGACGGTTAGATTTCTTTGCCTACACGCTACATATTCCTGGTAGAGATGATGCCAGTATCGCTAATACTCAGTGGGAAGCTCTGGAATTGTTACAAAAGTTGGGGTTTCGCGTCAACCCTAACCATAAGCTTTGTCCTTCTCTGGAAGATGTTGCACAGTATTATGGATACTGGGACACCGAAAGGCTGAATTTGCCTTACATGACAGATGGGGTGGTGGTCAAGCTGAATTCTTTTAAGCTACAGGAACAACTGGGGTTTACGCAAAAGTTTCCCCGTTGGGCGATCGCCCTAAAATATGCAGCAGAAGAAGCACCCACCCGTGTAGAAAATATTGCTGTCAACGTGGGAAGAACGGGGGCGCTGACTCCTCTTGCTCAAATGCACCCTGTGCAACTCGCAGGGACAACAGTTTCTCGTGCTACCCTACATAATGCTGACCGTATTGCTCAATTAGATATCCGGATTGGCGATACAGTGATTGTCCGTAAAGCTGGTGAGATTATTCCAGAAGTGCTGCGGGTTCTTAAAGAACTCCGTCCTGAGAATGCTCAAAGCTTTGTTATGCCTTCCCATTGTCCGGTTTGCTCAAGTGCAGTGGTTCGGGAGATGGGAGAAGCGGTGACTCGCTGCGTTAATATTTCTTGTCCAGCTATTCTTAAGGGGGCGATTGAACATTGGGTGAGTCGCGATGCTTTGGATATCAGAGGTATGGGCGAAAAACTGGTGCATCAACTTGTGGATAGAGGAGTGGTGCATTCTGTAGCTGATTTGTATAACTTGACAGAAGAAAAGTTGTGTGAATTAGAACGAATGGGGAAAAAGTTGGCACAGAAGTTGGTGGAGGCGATCGCCCAATCAAAAAACCAACCTTGGTCACGCGTGTTGTATGGTTTAGGTATTCGTCACGTTGGTAGCGTCAATGCTCAATTGTTGACACAGATGTTTCCCACGGTGGAACAGTTGGCGCAAGCTTCAAGCGCAGATATTGAAACTGTTCACGGTATCGGTGAGGAAATTGCCCAATCTGTACACCAGTGGTTCCACATCAGTGCAAATCAAACTTTGATTTCTCGGTTGAAAGATGCTGGGTTGCAATTTGCTGGTGCTGTGGAAGAAACAGGAGTGAGTCATGAACATCAAAAGTTTGCTGGGAAAACTTTTGTGATTACTGGTACGCTTCCTACCTTGAAGCGGGATGAGGCGAAGGAGTTGATTCAAAAAGCTGGGGGTAAGGTGACAGATTCTGTGAGTAAGAAAACAGATTTTTTGGTTGTCGGGGAAGAAGCGGGTTCTAAGGTGGCAAAGGCGCAAGAGTTGGGTGTTCGTCAGTTGAGTGAGGAGCAATTGTTGGAGATGTTGGAGGATTAATAAACCGCAAAGACGAGGACACTTGCGTGCACGCGTTTTCCCCGCCCTTGCAAAGTGTCCGTACAACGCAGTTTAGTATCAACAAGAAGAAACCGGGTTTTTTAGTCACAATTATGAATACTGAATCGGTGTTCTAGAACTGGAAGGCGGTTCTAAGAACCCCAACAATAACATCAGGGTTGCGTTCATCGTGGTTAGGAGCCGTCAGCCATACAATAGCTGGGGTAATGGTGATATTGTCGCTCAGGCGATGGGTGTAAAAGGCTTCGATGTGGAATCCAACATCGCGATCGCTCCTCTGCCCCGGTGGTAAACCAATAGCTTGGGCTAGCGCCGCATTACTCGTACCTGTTAGCCTGGGTTCCATCCCAAAAATCAAAGCGGCTAAGTTTCCCTTTTTGCCGACGTCAAAAAACACCAAATTGAAGCGATAATCCCACAAATCAGCATTTCCCTTTGTCCCGTCTCCCAAGGTACGTGCAGCGATATGCCCAATAGAACCACCGAAGCTCATTTGTGGCGTTATTCTATAATTGAATGAAAAATCATAACTGTTACCGACAACCGGACCTGCCCCAAAAAGTTTAGCCGCATTACTACCAGCTAACGTATCAGTTCCAAAATCCGGGGAGTAGAAGTGGGCAAAAGGAAAAGACAGCCTGAGCTTCCCGAGAGTGATCACTGGTCGGGCAAAAAGCCCATAACCGCCGCCACCAAAAAGTCCCACAGACGGATCGTTTGTGTTAGTTTCTCCGGAAGCATCCAAATCGAGGCTGAGCCAGTTAGCAGCTTTCCATTGCAATCCAATTCCTGACTGCTGACCGACAGGATAATCGAAGGGGTTGATTGAACCAAAGTACGTTACCGCACCTGTAGTTGGATTAGATAACGGGGTAATGGGTTCTGTGAGAAACCTATCACCGGAATATGCATCCACAGAAACTACCAGTTTGTCGCCAACGGGGAACTTGTATTGCAAGCCGTTCAGCCTCAGGTCTCCATCGCCAGACATGCTGGATGGAAGAAAACGCGTTTCATCCGTTACACCGCTTAAACGACCCTGTGGAAATTTTGTAGCGGTGTCCAATCGTCTTAAATTGATCGCTTGCAGGGAAACAGCCAAGTTATCTTTACCTGTGAAGCTGGTATTTAAGTTGAGCGATGCTCGATAGCCTAATGCAGTGTTATTTACCTTGCCAGCATTTTCACCCCAAGCATTTCCCAGATAGGTTAAGACTTGACCGCTCAGCTTAGTCGTGGTGGAAAACTGCTGTTGCTCTATAGTTGCTGTACGAGCTTCCAGAGTATCTACACGACCGCTTATGTTCTTTAGTTCTAAAGCAAAATCTTTTTGCAGCCTTTCAATTTGAGCTAAGTCTTCTTTACTCACAGCAGAGGTCGTCTGTGTGGTGATCAATTCTCTAATACGGTCCAGACAATTGTTTAGCCCAGCTGCAAACTCGTAGCGAGTCATTGCTCGGTTCCCACGATAGGTGCGGTTTGGATAACCTTCAATACAACCATACCGCTCCACCAGAGACTGTAATGCCTGAAATGCCCAATCCGTCGGTTGCACGTCTGTTAACTCAGAGACTGAATTCACCTGGGTTATTAGGGTGTTATTTTGTTTTGATGAGTTGAGGTCAAGGGGATTTCCCGAGGCTGGCTTAGACTTAATATTCTGTTCGGGCTGTTTGCTTATGATCTCGTATACTGAGGTCACCTGGTTTATCGGTGTGGTTGACTCTGATGATTTAGAATCCAAAGAATTTCTCAACCCAGGCTCAAACCTATCGTCCTGATTGGCCTGTTCTATCACAGCAGCAGAAGGTGTTAGTTGTTCAGCGTTAGTAGTGAGTAGAGACTTCTGCGGCTGTTGTTTTACCCCTACAAGGGAGTCAATTTGCTCACTGTCTATCAATGAGGTGCTTGGTTGCTTGCTAACTAAGGAATCTTCAGCCAAAACTTTTGTTTCCAGTATCAATGTGCTGCTGAAAATACTTAGCAAAATGACTAAAATTTGGCAAGAAAGTTTACTCTGACTCATATCCACACTCATCCTCACCCAAGAAATAGATTTGAAGAAAAAGTTATCCCATAAATAAAGTGATCGCCTTTGGCTAATTACAGCGTCGTTTTTTCCACAGGCGATCAATAGTGTTTGATTAATGAAAATGAGCAACGGAAAAAATCAGGTCTTGGAAAACCCTCAAAATGACCTTTTCCAGATGCCGTGAAAAGTCAGGCTTCCAAGCAGGCTTCGGAAATACCTAAATTCTCTTTCATAAATTCTGAAGCTGGCACTGGTTGTTTGATATCGATCATAAGTAGAACGACTTAAATAACTCACGTTATGTCATTGCGAATGAAACGTTCGCGCAGCGTGTCCCCTTGGGACTCAGTGTAATGTTCGCGCAGCGTGTCCCCTTGGGACTCAGCAATCGCAGGGGTTTCACTAATTTTATATTTTGTTACATAGTTAGGTTTATTCTCACCGACTTACTTAAATTACCTCTTTGATTTATTGAATTTTTAATGTCTCAGAATTTTAATGATTATACAAGGACAGTTAAGACAGTTAAGACAGTTAATTGAATAAACATTTAAAAAATTATGAATAGTATGTTAAAGGCTTGATATAAGACTACTTTGATTTATTGAATTTTTAATGTCTCAGAATTTTAATGATTATACAAGGACAGTTAAGACAGTTAAGACAGTTAAGACAGTTAACTGAATAAACATTTAAGAAATTAACGATAGGTGTGTTAAAAGCTTGATAAAACGCTGATACTTATTTTTTTTAAAGTAACTTTTTTTGCTACTTTTCGCACTTTGAACAAAAGTCTTTTACTGCTACAATTTGGTAATCTAAAACTTAGCAGTAATTAAATAGTCACCTGTCACCCCGCCTGAAAGGGTGGGCACCAACATTCAAAGCTGTGTTGTACAGTCGATGTCGTTTATGCCATGAGCGATCGCCTTAAGTCGTATGGAGTCTCAAAAGAGATACTAAGGGTTGGATATTTTATTTTTAATTCTTCTTTGTAAGAGTAATCAAATAATCGTTATCAATGTTTAAATAATTTATAAGGAGTTACTTTTACTTTGGATATCACTCTCTTCTCTGAAACAGTTCGAGATAATCTGCTCCCTCTGGTCATTATTGCCTCTGCTATGGGGGTAGCAGTCGTTTTTTTTGCTGTGTTATTTCTTTTAGTTTTTTTATTTAAAAAAATGACTGAATTCATGACAAATCGCTTCTTATCTCCTGAAGGAAGAAGAATGTATAACAAAGTCGTTTCTTCTTATCAAAATTTCTTGATTTTAACTGTCGTGTTAGTCCTGACTGACTTGACTTTATTAGTGATTCCTAAACCAAATTGGCTCAACTACCTCGAATTTCCTCTGGCATTGCTAGTTGCTATTATGGTGGGTTGGTTGAGTTCTCGCTTGTTTGAAAAATTCTACCAGGCTTACTTGCAAGAAAGTACCTTAAGTCGAAAAATCAACGGTGAGTTACTGGTGGTTGGTAATATTGTTGCGGATGCAGCTATTTTTCTGATTATCCTCTTCATTTTCGCTCAGACTCACCGAATCAATGTCTTAGGTTTGACAGCAAGTTTGGGACTTGGGGGATTAGCTGTTGCTTTCGCAGCGCAACAAACTTTGCAGCAGTTGTTGGGTGGTATTGTACTCTACATTGACCGACCTTTTGTCATTGATGACTATATCGGTTTACCTGATGGTACATTTGGTAGAGTCGAGTCCATTGGGTTGCGTTCTACTAAAATTCGTAATTCTGGTAAAGGAACTTTAACCATAGTTCCTAATAGTTCCCTGACAAGCATGAGTATCGAGAACTTTACGGGAGCTAAAAAAGTCGTTTATCTCATGTATTTAACTTTCTATCGACAAGTGCTGGAAGATGAAAGAGCTTGGATTCGACAAATAATATTAGAAACTACCAGAGAGATTTTTGGTATTGACTCTCGCAATACGGATGTAATATATAAAGATGTTCTTCAACAGGGAAAAGATAATATCACTCAGGCTCAAATAAACTTTTTTATTCTCGGTTCTGGTGAGATGTCAATGGAAATGCGCCGCCAGTTGCTAGAGATGGCGAAAGAAAACATAAGTATGCAACTCAAAGATTATGGTATTGCCTTT
This sequence comes from Brasilonema sp. CT11, assembly GCF_017982655.1. Classification (GTDB taxonomy): domain Bacteria; phylum Cyanobacteriota; class Cyanobacteriia; order Cyanobacteriales; family Nostocaceae; genus Brasilonema. The sequence goes on from NZ_JABXYX010000003.1 coordinate 63,565, forward strand.
GATCTTGAAGAAAAAGAAGTTGATGTTGATGCACCAGCTACTATTTAATTTAACTTTTGGCTCCAAATGAAGACTCTACTTAGCATAAAACCTTCGTTGTCTCTTGATGAAGCGACGCAAAAGCTTCTGATTGCAATTGGAATTAAACTCGCCATTTTCTTATTTTTTCTCTTCTTGGCTTTTATAGTTGGGAAATCTATTCCTCGCTTGCTTAAGCTGATTGTTCGGAGATTTACACCTCAAATAGTTTTTAGGATTTATGAAAAATTAGTCAATTCAATAGAAAAGAAACTGGGAATAGTAGCAACATTAATTCTCGTTTCGGTTTGTTTGAATATTATTCAAGAATACACGGGATTTTACCGATTTTTAAAATTTTTCTCAGATTTATCAATAGCGATTAGTATTGCGCTCTTTATGTCTAGTTTTTTTCGTAATTTCTTGCGTTTTTACGGAATGGAATTGATTCGCAAACTGGGTTTTGAGATTGATGAGTTAATACTCGTTTTTGAAACCATTGCTAACGGAATTATTGGGTTTATTGTGGCTGTAGCATTTGCTCAAAGCCAGAACGTTAACTTGATTGGTTTAATTGCTGGTTTGGGGATTGGGGGTATAGCGGTTGCTTTTGCATCTCAAAAAACTCTGGAACAGATTCTTGGAACAATTGTCATCTACTTAGATCGTCCTTATATTCCTGGAGAATACATTCGCGTTCATTTAAGTTCCCAAGGACTTCTATTTGCGCGTGTGGAAGCTATTGGTTTGCGTTCAACTAAGCTGCGGACACTTGCTAAAAGTACCCTTGTTATTGTTCCCAACTCACTGATGGCGGAAGCAGATATAGAAAACGTGACGCGAGGGAAAAAGGTCATGGTCTTGCTCTATCTTGATTTTGCTAAGCGTTTAGAAAAACCTGAACAAGCATTACTGGAAAAAGTGATCAAGGAAAGTACTAACACATTATTTGGAATAGATCCAAACAGTACAAAGATTACTTTATATCCCCTTGAGGGTAATCTAAATGGAGTTCGTGCGAGGGTGAGTTTCTTTATCTTAGGCTCAAATGACAATTCGATTGAGTTCCGCAAGCGTTTGTTAGAGCTAGCTAATGAATCTATGTCGAAAAAGCTTAGTAGTCATGGCATAGAATTTACCATGCAAGAACCAACACTCTACGTCGAATCTCCCGTAACAATTTAGCTTAATTCGCGAAAAACTCTCCTGCCTACTCAAAAGCACAAAACCAGCCTTGGTCACGCGTGTTGTATGGTTTAGGTATTCATCACGTTGGTCGCGTGGCCGACATTCTATAAGATAAAATTTCCATTGACATCACCACCAGCAATCCATTCAACATCAAAAACTTCCGCAAAGCACTTTGCCACATGAGCGCGTACCTCCAACAAAGAAATATCAGGAATCCACTGAGCTAAACTGCCCACAGGTTTATCAGCAATACCACAAGGTACGATGCGCTCAAATCCGCTCATGTCAGGACAAACATTTAATGCAAAGCCGTGCATGGTTATCCAACGGCTGACTTTAATCCCGATCGCAGCAACTTTCAGCCCTTCTAACCAAACACCTGTAAAACCAGGATTGCGTTCTCCTTGTAAGCCATACATTTTGAGTGTACGAATTAAGACTTCTTCTAGTTGACGCAAGTACCAGTGAAGGTCTTTATGGTAATGTTGTAAATTTAAAATTGGGTATCCTACCAGTTGACCAGGACAATGGTATGTGACTTCGCCACCTCGTTCAACTCGATGCACTTCATAGGTACTGTTAGTCTGGTCAAATTTGAGAAATTCTGAATTGGCTCCTTGCCCCAAAGTGTAGACAGGCGGATGTTCTAGCAAGATTAGCACATCTTCCAGGCTTGGGTTTTGAATGCGCTCAGCTAGAAGGGTGCGCTGCCATATCAGCGCATCTGAGTATGGTATCACTACTTGGTTATATAGCAAACATCGATTTTTGTGCAAAGACATGTTACAAACAAAGAAAAAATCAACCAGAATACAGAGCAAAATGTATCTCTTGTAACCAATAAGGGGTGAAAAATGTCAAGCTATGCAAAGGATTTTAAAGGAAAGTCAAGGAATTGGTTTTCCAAAATACAAGATGCTAATTTTGAATATATAACCTCAATGGAGTTGGGAGGAATTCTCACAAAAGAACTGTCAGGCCAACAAAACAGTAATAAGTCTAATGGCTGATGACGCCTAAACAATGGTTGACAGAAAATACAAAATTAAGAATAGCAAAAAGACTTGTGTATTTTAGGAAAAACGATTAAACCTTCACCAAGCAGAAAATCAAAGAAGTCTGCGTCATCTCTGATTGCTTTTCAACCGATTGGAATCACAGTAGAGGTTCGTGAGGCAAAGATGGGCGAAACCTCACAAAAACTTAGATGTAGTCAGTCTAAATCCGTTGACGATTGATTCTGGCGGCAGTCATAGATCTTACCGCATTTCCTTGTCATCCCAAACAAAATTCACATAAAACATAGAGCGGGAGAGTTTACATGAAGCTTGTCATTCACGGCAAAAATATTGAAATCACCGATGCAATTAGGGATTATGTGCATCAAAAAATTGAAAAGGCGGCAAGTCATTATCAAAACATCACCCATGAAGTGGATGTGCATCTGAGCGTAGCTCGTAATCCCCGAATTAATCCCAGGCAGGCGGCTGAAGTCACTATTTATGCTAATGGCAGTGTTATTCGTGCTGAGGAGAGTAGCGAGAACCTCTACGCCAGTATAGATTTGGTGTCAGACAAAATTGCCCGTCGGCTACGTAAATATAAAGAGCGGCGTCAAGAGAAGAAAACACACGCGCAAGAAACAATTGAAGGAGTTGTTCAAGAGGCAGTCGTCACAGATTTAATAGGCGATCGCACTCCAGAACTACCTGAAGAAGTGGTTCGTTGTAAATATTTTGCCATGCCTCCGATGACTATGGCAGAAGCTTTAGAACATCTGCAATTGGTAGGACACGACTTTTATATGTTCCACAATGTGGATACTGGCGAAATCAATGTGATTTACGAACGCAATCACGGCGGTTATGGCGTGATTCAACCACGTCATACTAATAATGGTCATACCAACGGCAAGAACGGCAAGACAAGCAATGGTGAGGTTGCTATGCCGGAGAAATCTTTCCACAAGTAAGATCTAAGAGCAAGTAAGGTAAGTGGAGCGATCGCCTAAAGTGCGATCGCTCCACTCACCCTATTCAAAAAACTTTATTTACTCTTTAAGATCGCTGCTATTAAGCTGTTTGCAGTTGTTGCAACGTTTTGATTGCTTCCTCAACGTGACCTTTAAAGTTAAACATTGAGTCAAAGACATACTGCACAACTCCTTGGTTATCAATAACATAACTCACCCGACCGGGAATCAAACCGAAGGCTGTAGTTGCGCCGTATTGCTTGCGCACTTGGTCGCCTTTATCGCTTAAAAGGGTAAAAGGCAGTTGGTACTTGGCGGCAAATTTTTGGTGAGACTCAGGTGAGTCACCACTCACACCAATGACTTCTGCGCCTGCTGTTTTAAAGACTTCGTATTGGTCGCGAAAGGCACACGATTGAGTTGTACATCCTGGTGTGTCGTCCTTGGGGTAAAAGTACAGGACGACTGGTTTGCCACGAAAATCTTGCAGGCTTACAGGTGTACCGTTCTGGGACGGTAATGTAAAATTGGGAGCGGTGTCTCCTACTTTAACTGGCATAGATTTCAATTCAATTTCAAAATTTCAATTAAAAATTGCATATCGGTAAGAGATACCTAATGCAAAATTTGTGTTAACAAAATTTTAACTTGTATTTCATTCTACGAATTTATCTTGATTATGTGTACAAAGCGGGGTAGTTTGTATTATTCAATGCAAAATTCCGCTTATGGGTCGTCTCACTTCACTTGATGTATTTCGCGGCATCACTATCGCAGCCATGATTCTTGTTAACATGGCAGGTGTTGCCGACGAATCGAAAGTCTACTCTCCACTGCTCCATGCAGATTGGCACGGCTGTACGCCAACTGATTTAGTCTTTCCTTTCTTTCTGTTTATTATCGGTGTAGCGATGACTTTCTCCTTGTCAAAGTACACTGGCGACAATAAACCCACAGCGCCTGTTTACTTGCGTATTTTGCGTCGCGCTGCGATTTTATTCGCTTTAGGATTATTACTCAATGGTTTTTGGAATAAAGGTCCTTGGACATTTGATTTGAGTACTATCCGCATTATGGGAGTGTTGCAACGCATTAGCTTGGCATATCTCCTTGCTTCTGTTACTGTCCTTAAACTCTCAGGTAAAGGACAATGGATACTGGCAGGAGTGTTACTCATCGGTTACTGGTTAGCCATGATGTATGTGCCTGTTCCTGGTTATGGCGCTGGAGTGCTGACGACGCGGGAGGGAAATTTCGGTGCTTATATAGACCGCTTAATTATTCCTCAAGCACATCTTTACAAGGGTGATGGTTTTAAGAATTTAGGAGATCCAGAGGGACTTTTTGGCACTATTCCCGCTATTGTGAGTGTATTGGCTGGATATTTCGCTGGACAATGGATACGCGCTCAGTCACTGAAATCTCGTACAAGCATAGGTTTAGTCTTATTTGGTATTGGTTGCTTAATTATTGGTTGGGCATGGGGCTGGACATTCCCGATTAACAAAAAGCTATGGACAAGTTCTTATGTAATTTTCACTAGTGGTTGGGCATTATTGTTACTTGCAGCTTGTTATGAACTTATTGAAGTGCGGCGGGTACGGCGTTGGGATAAACCTTTTGAAGTGCTGGGATTAAATGCCATTTCCCTTTTTGTTGCTTCTGTACTACTAATTAAAGTTTTGGTGAGAACTAAAGTCGGGTCTGGGGAAAATGCTCCCAGCACTTATGATTGGATTTACCAGAATGTCTTTGCGTCTTGGGCTGGTGCGATGAATGGTTCTTTACTTTTCGCCATTGTCACTGTGTTACTTTGGGTGGCGATCGCTTATGTGATGTATCAGCGGCGATGGTTTTTCAAGGTTTGAGGAATTCCACTCCTAAAGTAGTACGTACAGAACCTCGGAAAATATAACTTACGGAAGAGATATACTTATGACAAAGATTATATAATACTGACTCAGAAAAAAAGGGAAAAAAAACATGAATCCTTCACAAGAACAACCCACCAACAAAGAATTTCTAGATGGTGAACTATCAGACGAAGAATTGAAAATGATAACAGCCGCATCGTCTGATGATGGTGGCTATGCTGAAGTAAATGTAGGCTCCATAATAAACCTAAAGGCGGGTTTAAAGTTTAAATAGTCGTAATTAAAGTGACAATGTGACTATCAAAAACTTGATTTTTGTTGACGCTTTTTAAGTGATCGCTAATTATCAAAAAGCTATTGTGAGAAGCTTAAAACTCTTGTTCTCCGAACCAGTTTGGAAACTATTGTTTAAAACACGTGGGTTCTTAAGATCCGCCTAAATTTGTCTAAAAAAGGGAGACTTCTACCCCATGTTTTAATAGTTGGATTTGGGGAAGCCCCATCTTCAGGCGGGAGCCTGAAGGCAAGATGAGGTACTTCACGAAGGTATACGACAATTTTGTGTACTCAATTTACACTTTCCAAATAGGGAGCATCCCTATTTTGTAGGAATTATGTTTGTTTGTCCGCAGCGTTAGCGTAGCGTGCCTGGAGGGCATACGAAGCGACAGCGTAGTGAAGCAATAGCAATATATGGGATTGCTTCGCTACACCCTCCGGGAACGCCCATCGCTGTGAGAGCGGGAAATCCTCCTGCATAGCGCTGGTTTCACTATGTTGCGCTCGCTGCGGACAATTCATAACCGGGGTTTGATATAACTTAATCCTTGTTTTGAGGCACTTTCGCAACAAAAAAATTTAAATGACAAGTAGGGAATGCGATTGCGAGGGAGCAACAGACGCCTAAGCGCAAAGCGCACGGTGCGTGAACAGCGTATGCCTCAATTCATGATTATCTCTGAAGTTGAGGATAAGTATAATATTTTTATTTAACCAGAATGAAAAAACAGAATGAAAAAAGCGTCCGAGGAAAGTGATCGCATTTGCAAATGGATGCAAAGAAATATTAGTGTAAAATAATCAATCAGGCGATCACGAACGCGAGTGCGTGTGCTTTACGGTTTAGCGCCCTAAGCTCCAGTCAAACTGAACTTAGCTCTGTCCAGTGCCAGAAGTTCAGGGGGAGGACAGTCTTTGGCACAGCCCTCCGGAAATGCCCTTTAGCAGTACCTAGATATGAGTACTATAGTCATCACAAGTTACGGTACATTAGGAGACAACTTACCTTATATTGCACTCGGAAAAGTCCTAAAAGCTAGAGGGCATAAAGTATGTATGGTGGTAAATGAAGCGGTACATTCCTATGTTTTAAAAGCTGGACTGGAAGCTGTTACTATCCCTCTGCCAAGGATGGGTCCTGAAGAAGCGCGACGTGATGTACACAAATGGAACCGATTGCCTTTATTGAGGGGACAGTCGCCAGACAAAACAGAATCTATGGCGTTCAAGCATAACATAATGGATGGTGGGAGCTCTCTGTTAGAGGTATGTCATGATGCAGATATGTTAATTTCTGGTAGTTTGCAGGATGGATTGGCAGCCGCGATAACAGATATTTGTGATATTTGCTGGGTTCGAGCTTGTGTGGTTCCGTTTATTCTTTGCTTTTCTCACGCAGAAACTGAAGATCAAAGTCTTCGCAATAATTGGTTTAATATCAAAAATTCAAACCGCTTGATTTTGGCTGCCAGTCCCCATTTTTGCCAATTGTCTCCAGAATATTCTCATGTACATCAAACGGGTTTCTGGTTTTATGAAGATTCAGATTGGAGCGGTGGGCAACCCAGTAAAGAGATTAGGGAATTTGTCGAGCAGGAACCCAAACCTTTAGTGCTTACATATAGCAGTGTACCTGCGGAAAATCCTCAGGAAATTGTGGAAGTTCACGTCCGCGCTGCAGCTAAATTGGGTCGTCGAATTCTGATTCAGCAAGGCTGGGCAGACTTTAATGAAAGCCATTTACCATCAGACATCGAGCGGGATAAAGTCATGTTTGCAAATGGTTTGATAGGGCACGATTGGTTGTTTTCCCGTGCAGCCGCCGTGATTACTCATGGCGGAGTCGGGACAATTGCGCGGTCGTTACGTAATGGCTGTCCAGTGCTGTTGGAACCCTTAGCCTTCGATCAATTTTTTAATGCGCTACAGGTGCAGAAATTAGGGGTGGGAACTGCTATGGACTCACAGAAGCTGACAGCGGATAGAGTAGCGAATGTTTTAGACAAAAAAATATTGACACCTGATTATAAAAGACGGGCTGTTGAAGTTGGTGAGAAAATCAAAGCTGAACAGGGTTTAATCACAGCGTGCGACTTAATCGAGAGCTGGTTGTGAAGGTGATGCTAACTGCGTGCCTCGCAGGAACGGAGAAATTACTGTAAAGCCTTCCAACTAAGTTTATGAATCATTTCATGTCCGGCTAATCACTTTGTATTTGATACTCCTCAACTTAGCAGTGCTGAACCATTTTCTGCTTTTTAGTCTAAACTCCAGCTGCTGATTATGCCATTATTCAATCACCATCTTCTTTCCTTTGTGAAAAATATTCCACTACCCATTGATGCATATACGCTTTACCAGAATTCCACTTCCAACAACCATTTTCGTCAATAGATATATCATTTTCTGGATCAAAACTAAAACTATTAAGTTGAAAATTTCTTTCAAGATGTAGTCTATTTTCAGCATTTCCGTGCCATAAATGAAGAACAGAACCGGATACACAGCCGATTTGACCAAGAACATCTACATAAATTTTTTTTGCCCAATTTATGAAGTAATTAAAATGATTTTTGTTTTTGGCGAAACATTTTACCAAACATATTGAATACCAGGCTCCACACATAGCATGTACTATTAAGTCGTCTCCTCCTCCAGTTATAGATGCGTCATAGAATCCATGCTTTAACAACAAATCCTTTCTAGCCGCCCAGGCAAAACCAGTATGTCCGTGCTGGGGATAATACCCGTTGTGTATCTGATTAGGTTGATCTTTATAAATAGAAGCAAAACTTTTGAATATGTCCCCTTCCCCTCTATAGATTTCCTGATCTTTGGGAAGTCGAATGCCGCTCTCAAAAAGCTGTACGACGGGAAATACATCTAGAAGCTTCGATGCTTCCAAAGCCCATTCCGAGTTATTAAATAAAATATCACAATCTATCCAGGCAACTTTTTTACACGATGTAGGGAGTTTAGATAGTGCTATATTTAATAGTCTTTCTTTTTGCCACATCACATCTGTTGCTTTAACTTTGATGATGATAGTATGTTCGCTGGAATTGCTTAATGTGAATATTTGATCTTTAAAGGCGCATTCAACAATTATTAAGTTTAGTCCGGCTTCCTCTATTGTTTTTCTAAAGGCAGTAAGATTCCTTAGCTTTGTCTGGTAATTCTTTGAATTGAAATATGTTGTTATAATCCATAAATCTTCAACATAACTATAATAGTTTGATGCTGATACTTCAATCATAAACTTTAACTTATTTAGTGATCTAAGCGACTATCAATCTTATTGGTATTAGAATTCTCCTCAGGCAATCTTTGCTAAAGATATCTGGAAATAAAGCCTTGATTATTGTGTGGGTTTATTTGCCTTTACACCTTCTCTTTAGCTGGTGTGGCGATTCCGCACCGAACTAAATTCGCCTCAAGTTGTTTGATGAATTTAAAGTCTTCCTCCACCACAGGCTGACTTGAACTTCCAAATGAGTCTTCACTTGCCAAGGGTTTCTTCTCAAGGAAAGCAAATGCCTGCCGAAATTGACGTGGAACAGCTTCAATTGGCGAGTCAAAGTGACAGGAAATAATTCGCCCAAAATCCCAAGTTGCAACTTTGTCAGCCCAGTTGAGCACTTGTTTCGGTGCTTGCGGAAGAATGAGGATTTGCAGAATTGGTGCTACAAATGGACGCCCATTTTCTCGTAGGATATCAAATGACTGCTTCCAGTTCTGTTTCCAGCGAAATGGAAATAAACCGAAGTACGCCTTTGGTGAGTGGTTTGGTGCTTGAAAAGTCTCGCGAAACGTCTGCACCATTCCTGTTACCTCTAGCACACTGGGACGAAAGTAAACTGCAAATAAACAAATGCGTTGCCATCCTTTGCGGCGGTTTGCTTGATTGTCCTCGATCGCCTCGAAGCCATTGTCTCTAGCGTGAAACAGCAAGGGATATGGATCTAATTGGGCGATCGCCGGTGGTTCTTCTGGAACAGATAGAACAGAATCAGTTACAAGCAGAGTGCGCGATCGCCTGTGAAAAACCGCTACTTCCGCAAAAGAACCCCGTCCAAGGTTAATGTCCAACACTTCATAATCAAACTCATCACCAAAGGGCGCTTGTCTGCTGTCCTCTGGCAGCACTTGGGTTCGTTTTTGAGGAAAGCCAAGCCAACTCAACGGTAGGTTGAACGGCAAACTCCACTGATGCGGGGCAATGAAAACCTGTGCGTTTGGAAAGCGTCTGGCAAAGGGACCAACGAAAACTTTGTGCTCCAAACCAGAACTCGTTGGCAGGATGATATACTTAACCTCACCGTGCTTTGCTACCAACTCGTTCACCAGGCGAACACACTCAATTGTTGGAGCAACAGGCGCATAGACAAGTAGACCGCCTGCCCAGAGCTTTAGCACGGTCATACGAATCGGTACGATAGTGTAGAGGATGCCTTGAAGTTGATCGAATGTCCAGATAGTGTCTTTAACTATTTCTCTACACACTGTCCGCCGCTTACCGTAGGGGTAAAGTGGTACAACAGCCCAAAAGGACCATGACCAATCTCTCGGATTGGTACTCGGATACATGCCTTGCGGCTGTACCTGTGACTGATACCCCTGTGCGTTCATTGTCCTTCTACCTTAGAAATGCTCCTTTCCAATTTCTAACACTTTCTTATTTTTCTCGTTCCTTGCCTCTGGCAGGGAATGCATAACTGTGGGCTGCTGCCTCAATATAATAATAATTAGGAGGCAGAGCCTCCGGTAGTGCATTCCCATGCTGAGCATGGGAACGAGAGGGATTCGCTTACTAGAAACTACGCGCCCACAGCTTCTTTGGCAGCGTACATCACTTCCAGAGTAATTTGACTGAAATTGCGATCGCGAGCAAATTTCTCGGTGTTGCGCTTGACTTTACCACGCACAAAGCCAGGAACCTTGTTCAATTCTGCTTGAGCATCTTTGGTCCATGCCAAATCAGAATCAGCAGAAATGCCCTTGGTAATGACTTCCTTGGTATCATGTCCGCCGAAAATTTCCAACAGGTGGTCTTCCATTCCTAAGGTAAAGGAATTGTAGACCAAATCTGCAATCTGATTTGTTCCTTCGTAACCCATGAATGGTTTGTAACCAATGGGGAAGTTCTGGATGTGAATGGGTGCAGCAATCACACCGCAGGGGATATCCAGACGCTTACCAACGTGGCGTTCCATTTGGGTACCGAAGATAGCAGAAGGTTCGACGCGGGCGATCGCATCCCCAATTGCCCCATGATCCTCGGTGATCAGCACTTCATCACAATACTCGCTCACCTGCTGGCTGAACCACTCCGCATCGTACTTGCAGTAAGTTCCAGCCCAGACAACGTGAATGCCCATTTCTCGTGCCAAAATCTTAGTCATAGCAGCGGCGTGAGTGCTATCACCAAACACAACGGCTTTCTTACCAGTCAAGTTTTGACAGTCAATCGAACGAGAAAACCATGCAGCCTGTGATACATACAGAGTTTGTTGGTTGATAAACTCTTCGTAATCGACATCCGCCCCTTGAGCATTAATTATCTGCTGAATTTTACGGATACAACGAGCAGTTTCTACAACACCCATTGGTGTAATATCTACGGTTGGGATTCCGAATTGTTCTTCAAGGTAACGAGCTGCCATAACACCAAGTTCCCGGTAAGGGACAAGGTTAAACCAGGCGCGGGGCAGGTTCTTCAACTCGTGAACGGAAGCACCTTCTGGAATCACAGCATTCACCTCAATACCCAAGTCAGCCATCAACCGCTTGAGTTCTGTGCAGTCGTGCTGGTTATGGAAACCGAGGGTAGAAATACCGATGATGTTGACAGAAGGCTTTTCGGTTTTACCTTCAGGCAGTTGGCCTTTCTTGCGGGCTTTCTCGATGTAATATTGGACGATTTGTTGCAGGGTGCGATCGGCAGCTTGGAGTTCATTCACGCGGTAGTGGTTCACGTCTGCCAGCAGCACATCCGCTTTCGCCTCCAGAGACGCCCTTTCCACAAAGTTTGCTAAGTCTTCTTGTAAAATGCTGGAAGTGCAGGTGGGAGTTAACACAATCAAATCTGGGTGTTCTTCCGCGTCTTTGCGGGTGATATTGTCCACCACTTTTTCTTGCGAACCCCGTGCCAATACGTTGCGATCAACAATACTGGCTGTCACTGGCGTGAAGTTCCTCTCCCGTTCTAGCATAGAGCGCATAACGTTGAAGTAGTCATCACCCAAGGGCGCGTGCATTATCGCATGAACATTTTTAAAGGAACTGGCAACCCGCAGAGTACCAATGTGGGCGGGGCCTGCATACATCCAGTAAGCCAATTTCATCTTTAGTATTCTCCCTTTTTTTGAAACGAACTATATCCGATAATAGGTGGACTTATAGTGTGCTTGTTTTTTAAATCGTTTCTGATTTTCGCAGAACTTGTAGCCCTAAGAAATGGGATTTAACAGAATTGTAATAGAGGCGCGAACGCCCGTATATGCCCAGAGGGGTTTCTTGAAGGAAACCCCTCTCCCCAAATCTCCGATTTGGGGCAACTAAGCTTCGCTTAGTTGGGGCATAGGGCGCGCTACGCGAACGCACGAAACCTGCTGACTAATTGGGATTGAGCTTCTGATTTAAACAACATTTCTGTTGTAAAAGTGATACGAATCTTAACTTTTAGACAAATTTCTTATGGAGCAACAATTAACATGATAGCCCTTGCAAATCAGCCCATCCCAGTAATAGTAGATACAGACGGTGGTGTTGATGATGCCTTAGCTCTGATTATGGCATTGAATTCACCCCAATTAGACCTCAAAGCAGTCACCGTTGTCGCTGGCAATGTTAACGTAGATCTGGCTACTAATAATGTGTTGCGTGTACTGAGTATTGTTGAACCCGATACTTCGCCCATCGTTGCCAAAGGCTGTGAAAAACCATTGGTGAGACCTCCGTTCAATGCAGCGGGGATTCATGGTGCAGACGGTTTGGGTGAATTAGATCAGTTCTTGGAAGCTGATGGTACACCTCGCTATCCTAAACTTACTATTGAGCCATCTACAGAGAATGCAATTGAGCTGCTTCTCAAAACAGCTCAACACTACGGCGACAGTCTGATCATTATTGCTTTAGGACCACTCACGAATCTGGCAACAGCGATTCAGAAAGATAGCGCAACCATGAAAAAAATCGGACGGATTGTGATCATGGGTGGGGCTGTGACTGTACCCGGAAATATTACAGCAGCGGCTGAATTTAACTTTTTTGTCGATCCCCATGCGGCTCAAATTGTGATGGAATCAGGAATTCCCCTCACCCTGGTTGCTTTAGATGTAACGATGAAAGCCCCTCTAGGACGTCAAGTTGTTGAAGATAATTTACAGCGTCGTCCTTCTAAAGTCACCCAGTTTATTGCCGATTGCACTGGAATGTATATGGCTTTCCACCGTGACAACGAAAACTTTCACGGATGTTATCTACACGATCCTTTAGCTGTGGCGGTTGCGATTGATCCGAGTTTGGTAACTACAAAATCGCTATATATGATGGTTGAAACCGAAGGAAGATTCACCACTGGAATGTCACTAGCTGATCGGCGCGATCGCACAAATGAGAAAACCAATCCGCCCAATGTAGAGGCTTGCTTAGAGGTGGATACTGAACGGTTTTTACAGCTATTCAATCAACTTGTTTGAGGAATATTTGCTTCTTTAGTATAAAAGGTAATTTTGGAGAGGCAAAGCCTCCCCAACCTATTCCCAAGCAAAATGTTGGAACGAGAAATCTTCACCAATCATGCAGATACCAAGCGTCGCAAAGATTCAGAACGACGTTTTGCTGTGGGGTTATTTGGCTGAATTTTCAGGACGTGTTCATAAGCTTCCAGGGCTTGAGCATTTAATTTTTTTCGCTCGTATGCATGACCAATATTATTCAGCCCTACCACATAATCCGGTTTTATTTTCAGAGCTTCTTTATACTGACGTATGGCGATGTCAAACTGTTCTTGAGCAAAGTAAGCATAGCCTAACCCGTTGTAAATATAGGCTATATTTTCTTCTTCTTTTTCGCCTTCTTCCCTTTCTTCTTCAGCAGCTTTGATAGCTTTTTGAAAGAGAGTTATCGCTTGGGAAAATAGTTTTTTCTCAGAATAAATACTGGCTAACTCGTAATATTCTTGAGTAGTACCGCTTTCTTTGGTCAGTTTTTTTCGCAACCTTGACATGGAACCTTCAACTCTACGACTTTTGAAGACCTGGCGGAAAATACTGATAACTGCAATTAAGAGCAGACCAACTAAAACTGACAGATAAATAGTTGCTAGATCGTTACCCATTGTATTTAGTAAAAATTTCTTCTTATCTATATATCAGCTTATATTAAACAATGAGAATTATGAATTATGAATACTAAAAAATTTCATTTCTTATTTTAACTGGGAGCATCCCAATTTTGCAAAAACATGTTTGTCATTCTGAGCGTAGTCCTGAGCGAAGAATCTCAAGCTCACGTTAACTCAACGGATGCTTCGTTGCGCTTCGCTTCACTCAGCATGACAGTAAACTTGCACATTTGGGATGCTCCCTTTTAACTGAGAAGTTCCTAATTCAGCGTAATCCCCAATATGTAGCGCGTTGCTTAAGCCACCCAGAATTAATATAACGCGCAATGGCTTGGTTAACCTCTCTTCGTAATGGATCGTACTGCAATCCCTTAGGCATAACCACAGATAACGGTTGGGTTGATAGCTTCGCTGAGAGTAACCGATACTGAGGATATTGTTGCACCCAACCACTTAAAACACTAGCATCTGCGGCAAAGGCATCCGCTGAGTTATTTTCTAACAGCGCCAAGGCTGCTTGATAAGAATCTACTCCCACTAACTCGGCGTTTGGTATATAATAGCGCACATCGGCAATAGTGCTGGAATTCTTGAGGACGGCAACTTTCCGTTTTTCCAAATCACTCAATCTTTTAAATAATGTGTTTTTTGTGACTAATACAGTGCCATCAAAGTAGTAAGGAACACTGAAGCTAACTAAGCGAGAACGTGAGGCAGTTGCTGTGACTCTGGCGATCGCCAGATCAACTTTATGATCCAAGACTGCGGATAGGCGATCGCCATTAGCAACAGGTTGTAGTTTCACCGCATCTGCTTTACCAAGTAAGTCTGCTGCCAATGCCTTAGCTAAATCAATTTCTAAGCCTTGTAAGTTACCGTTTGTATCTCTAAATCCTAACGGAGGCAAGTTATCTTTGACAGCAATTCTGATATAGCCCCGCCGCTGAATTTCGGGCATTTCTGCGGCAGATGCTGATAATTGTGTATCTGCGACTGTGACAATGGAAAAAGTCAAGAACAAAAAAATGACAGCGGATATAAGCAGATGTAACCAACAACCTGCTTTCGATCTGTTACATCCGATATCCATCTGTTTGCACCTTTATCCTTTAGGTTGGCTTGCCAATTGCGCGACTTTGTCGAAGCTTGCTGGATCAAGAATTGCTAATTGTGCCAACATTTTGCGGTTGAGTTGGACATCAGCTTTTTTGAGATTCCCGATCAACTGGCTGTAACTCAAACCATGTTGGCGTGCAGCAGCGTTGATGCGGGTGATCCAGAGGCGGCGAAAATCGCGCTTACGTTTTTTGCGATCTACATAGGCGTTCCGCAGCGCCTTCATGACTCTTTGATTCGCCGTTCTAAACAGAGTTGAGTGAGAACCGCGAAAACCTTTAGCGAGTTTGAGAATTTTTTTGCGGCGTTTGCGAGCAACGTTACCGCGTTTTACCCGTGTCATATTGTTTTAGTTCCTGAACAAATTACAAATAAGGGAGCATGAGGCGCACGTTTTCTGCATCGCGCTCATCGACAACTGCCATTTTCGACATATTACGTTTCTTATCGGAGGTTTTGTGCTCTAGCAAGTGGTTTTTGAACGCTTTGCGACGTACAATTTTACCGCTACCTGTAGCGCGAAATCTCTTTGCCGCTGCTTTACGAGTTTTGAGTTTAGGCATGGACTGGCTTTGATTGGACACAATCCATCATTATAAACTAAGAATTTTAAAACAAACGGCTTCCTCTAAGTAAAACCTGTTCACTGTTCACTGTTCACTGCTCACTGTTCACCCTTCGGGGAGAACCTTCGGTTCCGCTGCGCTAACGCCAGATGCCTCTGTCGGGAAACCCTTCTGCAGCACTGGACTCACTGTTCACTGTTTCATCGCGCATCGCCAATGAGGACAAAAGGTGACCAATAATAAGGGTGGCGATCAATTTGCTTCAGCTTGGCTTTTTGTAGTGCTTCTCCTTTGCTCATACCCTGCTTAATATTTTTATAAAACTCAATCATCAGATTCTGCGTTGCTTTATCCTCAACCGTCCATAAAGAAGCCATCACTGCTTTAGCACCAGCACGCTCAAATACATAGGCAACACTTACAATTCCTTCTTTGCCAAAATTGGTTTCTTGAGCAGTTTGACAGGCGCTGAGGGTTAGCAGTTGCGTACCTTGTAGCCCCAAACGAGCAGCATCAGCAATATCAAATTGAGTGTCGGCAAACAGTAATGAATTCTTTTTTAAGTTCAATTTTTTACAATCTTGGTTTTGGAAGCAACCGTGAGTTGCTAAGTGCAGTAAGGGAAAGCGGGAGGCGTAAGTTTTGAAGTTGTTCAGGGTGGCGTTGTTGCCGAGGTAAGCTTGACTTGTTGGAAATAGTTGAGTAAGATTTTTGACTTCTTCCTCTGCACCTGGTAAATTTTGTGGCTCACGAGGTACGGGATTTCCAAAAGCTAAGACAGCTTGTTGTCGGTTTACAAGCTTTTGCTCTGTTGGTGATTCTAAGGAACGAGTAGAAATGCGAGTCAGATAGTTGACAGGATACTTCTGGATGAAAAATTCTTGTTTTTGTTTGTCATAAAGAGTTTCAAAAGGAAGGTAGCGGAGTTTGCCAGTCGTGATAATACTTAGCTCTTTGGGGGACAAAGCTTGAATTTCTTTTTCTACAGGACGAATCAGGATATCGTAGAGTGGACTGCTACCAGTTTCGATATAGCTATCATCACCCTCATTTTGCACTTGTTTGGAGTACTGCGTCAGAAGTTGATCAAACTTACTGGCGTCAATTGCTTTTTTTACGACATTCAAATGATCTTTGGTTAAAACAAAGATGGCGATAGAATTGCCCAGTAAGACTGGCTGAACAACAACTGTTCCTGCTGGGATAAAAAATTTCAGCTTTTCAATATCTGGAGGTGTGGTTTCAAACAGTTCTGCCATTTCAGGAAAATCCTGGGAAATATCTTCAGCATCTTTGTAAACTTGTGCTTCTAATTGCCGAACTTGTCCTGATAAACCTTCAGAAAAGTTATCTTGTAGTTTTTGTCGTAAGGCTTGGAGTTGTTGATTTTGTTGATTCCACTTGTTAAGTACTGACTGTACTTGTGGATTGGCAACTTTGGCGTTAATCAAGCGAGTGTAGTCAGCTAACTCAGCGGTGGTGAATAAGTTAACCCATTCAAAAGCTTTGGCATATTGTTTTTGATCAATGAGGATATTGACTAAAGTAGTTGTACTCCCATCATTAACCTGGAGAAACCTTTGACGATTTTGCTTCTGTAAACCTTGGCGCATTTCCAAGATAATTTTGACAGATTGCTCTAAATATACGATGGCATCAGTAGGTCTATTTGTATCACGGTATAAGACACCAATATTACCTAAAATCACAGCTTCGGCGGAGCGATCGCCGACAGCGCGTTTAAGGAGGAGTGATTGGTTGAGGTACTTGAGTGCTTCCTGCTTTTGTCCTAAATCGAAGTAGACTCCACCGATGTTATTGAGGGTTCCCGCTTCCATAGAGCGATCGCCGACAGCGCGAGAGATGGGTAGTGATTGGTTGTAGAACTTGAGTGCTTCCTGCTTTTGTCCTAAATCGAAGTAGACTGTAGCAATGTTATTGAGGGTTCTGGCTTCAACTAGACGGTTACCGATAGTGCGAGAGATGGGAAGTGATTGATTATAGAACTTAAGTGCTTCCTGCTTCTGTCCTAAATAGGAATAGACTGTAGCAATATTATTGAGGATTGTCCCTTCCATAGAGCGATCGCCGACAGCGCGAGAGATGGGTAGTGATTGGTTGAAGTACTTGAGTGCTTCCTGCTTTTGTCCTAAATCGGAGTAGATTTGACCAGTGTTATTGAGGGTTCCCGCTTCCATAGAGCGATCGCCGACAGCGCGAGAGATGGGTAGAGATTGGTTGAGGTACTTGAGTGCTTGCTGCTTTTGTCCTAAATCGGAATAGACTGCAGCAATGTTATTGAGGGTTGTCGCTTCCATAGAGCGATCGCCGATAGCGCGAGAGATGGGAAGTGATTGATTATAGAACTTAAGTGCTTCCTGCTTCTGTCCAAAAACGTTGTAGACTGTAGCGATGTTATTAAGAGTTTTTGCAACGTTTGTGCGATCGCCGACTGCGCGAGAAAGGGGCAGTGATTGCTTGAAGTGGTTGAGTGCTTCCTGGTTTTGTCCTAAACCAGAGTAGACTAGACCGATGTTATTGAGGGTTCTCGCTTCGCCTGTGCGGTTGCCAACAGCGCGAGAAAGGCGAAGTGACTGGTTGAGGTACTCGAGTGCTTCTTGGTTTTGTCCTAAATCGGAATAGACTGCAGCAATGTTATTGAGGGTTGTCGCTTCACTTGTACGATCACCAACAGCGCGAGAGATGGGTAGTGATTGGTTAAGGTATTTGAGTGCTTCCTGCTTTTGTCCTAAATCGGAGTAGACTGCAGCGATGTTGTTAAGAGTTCTGGCTTCGCCTGTGCGGTTACCGACAGCGCGTTTAAGGAGGAGTGATTGGTTGAGGTACTTGAGTGCTTCCTGCTTTTGTCCTAAATCGGAGTAGACTACAGCGATATTATCAAGGGTAGCAGCTTCGCCTCTGCGGTTGCCAACAGCGCGAGAAAGGGGTAGCGATTGGTTATAGTACTTGAGTGCTTCCTGCTTTTGTCCTAAATCGGAGTAGACTACAGCGATATTATTCAGAGTAGCAGCTTCGCTTCTGCGGTTGCCAATAGCGCGAGAGAGGGGCAGTGATTGGTTGTAGTACTTGAGTGCTTCCTGCTTTTGTCCTAAATCGGAGTAGACTTGACCGATGTTATTAAGAATTTTAGCTTCAACAGAGCGATCACCGACAGTGCGAGACAGAGGCAATGATTGGTTGAGGTACTTGAGTGCTTCCTGGTTTTGTCCTAAATCAGAGTAGACTCCACTAATGTTCCTGAGGGTTTCAGCTTCAATAGAGCGATCGCCGACAGTGCGAGACAGGGGCAATGATTGGTTAAGGTACTTGAGTGCTTCCTGATTTTGTCCTAAATCGGAGTAGACTTTACCGATGTTATTGAGGATTTTAGCTTCAACAGAGCGATCACCAACAGTGCGAGACAGGGGCAATGATTGGTTGAGGTACTTGAGTGCTTCCTGAGGCTGACTAATACTCTGGAAATTAAAACCAAGCTCATTCAATGCTATTGCCTCAAATTTTTTATCTTTGAGTTCTCGTGCAAGAGGCAAAACTTGCTGCAATGTTTGTATTGCTTGTTGGTGTTGCTCCTGCTGTGTCTGTTGTACCCCTTGCTTTAATAATTGTTGTGCTTGTTGAGCAGATACGTTTTGAGTTTGTCCCCAGCTTGGCTGAACCATGAGCAATATAGAAACAGGAGTTATGCATACACCCAAAGCCAAGAGAGGACTAATAATTTTTTTCATACAAACAGCAGTATCAACTAGCTTTGGTATCAATAGGGTGTGACTCGAATAGACATCGTTTTTTGTTGAAGATCAAACTGCATTTCATCGACTACGTACTGTCTATCTCTTGCTACTGACTTAATACCAAGCAACCGCTCTGGAGAAACCACTGGTGGTTCCAAGTTTACCACTGCTAGACCTTGACTAGCATTTTTTATTGTTATAGTACTGAGTGGAAGACCGTTCCAGGTGACTTGCTGACCTTGAGGGCGATCGCGTTCACCACGAATAATCTGATGTCCATTACTTCTGTAAACTGTCGCACCATTCCTAAAAACGACTTTGTCAACTTGTTTCAAGGGAATTGAGAGAGTTTTGCCACTACGCTGCATCGATAAAGTTTGCCCTGATGGATCAATCGCTGTGACTCGTCCACTGCGTGATTCACCCCCTTTGAGCGAGACATCTGCTAGTTCTGGTAACGCCACAGAAACTGCAACTGGCTCTGGTTTTACTTGCGCTTGTGTAAAGAAAAAATTTTTCTTTTCTACATTCTGACTACTGACAACTTGGGAGTTTGCTGCTAATTCTGTTATCAAAGCAAAAATTGCCACAATTACCTTGAAATAAGGTTTCATAGCTTATAGGTGTTTTATATCAAATTTCACTTTCTTTGTTATACTTCTGAGCTATCTACCAAATTTCCGTAAGATAGAACAAATAAATTGATGAATTTTATAGATAGTAATAAAACTTTTTCTTTCTTTACTTTTGGAGCACTTGTGTGACCCAGACTCCCGAACCAAGTCCGGAATTTAATATTTTAGGAAAATTTGCTAGTGTCGTTAGTTTATTTGGTATTGCGCTGTTTTTTGCTGGCTGGATTTACCGCTGGTCATATTTCTCCTTTTTTCAACTAGAAATAACTAACCTCGACTTTCCAGCACAGTCTTTTCTCTTCGTTCCCCTACAGATATTTCTGGGAGATGGTTGGGCAATATTTAGAACGGCGGTGGCTTTTATCCTTGTTGTGTTTGCCATTCAACTGACCTTATGGTTAATTCAGTTAATCACTCAAGCATTTGTCAACACTTTCACCAAAATTTTATCAACTCGAATCATCCCCGCAACCCAACGCAGGCGTTCATGGACAGCGAAACCATTAAACTCTCTGGCTATCTTTAGTTCTCAACAGTTACGTTCCGTTGAGTTTTTGCGCTCATTAGTCAATGAAATAGTTATAGTATCCTGGGTATTAATTTTCATCTTTTGGTTAGCTCGCTGGCAAGGCATTGCAGATGCTCGACGAGACGCGAGTCAAAACTCTACGTTACCTGTGGTAGCGCTTATTACACCTGAAGAGAAATTTGCATTGGGACGCAAACTTGATGATGTGTTTGCCGATCCACCTTTGAAAGGTTATCGAATTCTAGGAGACAGAGGTTTATTCGATGACCTGCGAGGAAAGGAAGATACTGATATTAGTAATTCTAACCAACCAAGAGTTTGGCGCTTACTTCTAGAACGTGGTGGCTGGATTTATTTATTTCAAGTATTACCCCCAAATGCAAAAGCAAATGAGCGTCCATTACTATTAGCTATTCAACAAGGTGAGAAGGGACATGTATTGATTCGTAGTCCAGAAGTTTTTAAAACCAAATAATATCATGTCCGCCTAACTACTTACGATATGTCATTGCGAGTGGAACGAAGTGAAACTAAGCAATCCCAGACTCTTGCGATTGCTTCACTCCGCTATCGCTCCGTTCGCAATGACGGGCATTCAAGCGGACATGATAGATATGTCATTGCGAGTGGAACGAAGTGAAACGTTCGCGTAGCGTGTCCGAAGGACTCAGCAATCGCAAGTGCTTGAGATTGCTTCACTCCGCTATCGCTCCGTTCCCAATGACAACTATTCAAGCGGACATGATATCAAATGAGAACCGCTATAATGCAAAGTTGCCTTTTTCCAGAAGGCGTTAAGCGTAGCTCTGCCGTAGGCGATCGCCCCTACCAAATATAGAGAAGCGAGAACAGAATAACCCAAATCCCATCAACAAAGTGCCAGAACAAAGTTGTTGCACTCACACCAAAGTGACCTTTGTTATAATTACCCCGAATAAAAGAACGAATCACCATCAGTATTTGTAGAAGCACACCCACGAGAACGTGCAAACCGTGGAAGCCAGTCAGCACGTAGAATGTCCCCCCAACGAGTCCCGTAGTTAGCCCGAAGTTGAGCTGACTCCATTCAATTGCTTGAGCGATCAAGAAGTAGGTTCCCATAGCTGAAGTGATCAGCCATAACAAACGAAATTTGCGAATTTTGCGACGCTTCAGAGCGTTTTCTGCCAATTGAATCACTATGCTACTGGAAAGGAGCACTAATGTGTTAAAAATCGTAAAACCAGATAATTCTGGTCCGGACACACCAGGTGGTAGCCAGTTGGGAGTCGTCAACCGCAGAGCAATATATGTAAAGAAAAAACTTAGGAAGACGATGCTTTCCGACAGCAGGAAGACGGTAAAACCAAATAGCGTTTTGCCATGCTCGTCATCAGCTTTCCCCCCACCTATCGGTATGAACCGGTGCAGCCAAATCGGTAGATATCGCCGCAACTTATAGAAGTGGATAGGACTTTCATCTAAAATTTCTTCTAATAAATGAATAGGATTTTCCATGATTGCTTCTTAGATAAAATTGCAGCTATTCTTGAATGACAGCTTCTGGCGTTGGTTCGGATCTATCGTTGTAGTGGTAGGGCGGTTCGTTTACAACTGGAATTTCCTCGAAGTTTTCCTTTGGAGGCGGTGAAGAAGTTATCCACTCCAGCCCTGTGGCATGCCAGGGATTATCAGATGCTTTAGAGCCTTGTAGTAAAGAACCTATCATATTTGCAATAAAGGGCAACGTCGCCATCCCAAGCAAGAACGCCCCAACGCTAACAATAACATTCCATCCTTGATAGCGTGGATCGTAGGAGGAAACTCGGCGCAGCATACCCTGTAAACCTAAAGCATGCATGGGAAAGAAAGTCAAGTTGGCACCGATGAAAGTTAAGAAGAAATGTACTTTTCCCCAGCCCTCGGCGTACATCCGCCCAGTTATTTTGGGAAACCAAAAGTAAATTGCGGCAAAAATTGCCATCGTGATGGTGTTGTGGACGACATAGTGGAAGTGACCCACCACGAAGTAAGTGTTGTTGACGTGAATATCAAATGGCACTGAACTGAGCATGACGCCAGTGACACCACCGAAAATAAACATCACTACACCTCCCAAGGCAAACAGCATTGGTGTCAAAAGATGCAGCCTGCCGTTCCAGACTGTAGCAGTCCAAGCGAATACTTTGACACCAGTAGGTATGGCGACCAACATTGAGGAGGCCATGAAGAGTATCCGCATCCAGTCAGGGGTGGCACTGGTGAACATATGGTGTACCCAGACAAAAGTGCTGACTATAGCAATTCCAAATGAGGCGATCGCTACTGACCGATAACCAAACAACGGATTACGGGAAAACGCTGGAAGAATCTCCGAGAAAATACCGAAAGCGGGTAGCGCCATAACGTAAACCGCTGGATGGGAATAGAACCAAAACAGATGCTGGTAGATGATTGGGTCCCCATTTTGCGACGATTTAAAGAAATTTGTCCCGAAACTGAGGTCAAAAAACAGTAGTATCAATGCACCCGTAAGGGAGGGCAGGCAAAACAGTTGCAGCATCTGCGCACTCAGGACTGTCCAGACAAATATCGGCATACGGAAGAACGTCATACCTGGGGCACGCATCCAAACAATGGTGGTGATGAAGTTGATCCCCCCTAAAATTGATGAGATGCCCAGCAGTATGACACTCAAAATCCAAATAAATTGCCCATTGACTAACTTATCCGATAAGTTCTGAATACTAATGGGTGGGTAAGACCACCAGCCAGCTTGCGCAGGACCACCCGGCAGCAAGAAGCTTGACAGTAGTAGTATACCTGCTGGGGGAATTATCCAGAAGGCGATCGCATTGAGGAGTGGAAAAGCCATATCCCTTGCTCCAATCATCAGCGGTACTAAGTAGTTGGCAAGACCTGCCATGAACGGTATAATCCACAAAAAGATCATCACCGTGCCGTGTAGCGTGAATAACCCATTGTAAAGGGAGCGATTCACCAGACTTGATTCAGGCGTGATCAGTTCGCCACGAATAATCATAGCCAGCAGCCCGCCGAACAAGAAGAAAATGAAAGTCGTCACCATGTACTGGATACCGATGACTTTATGGTCTTTGCTAAAGCCCAAGTAATCGCGCCAGTTAGGCTTTTCGGACTCGCTAGCCCTACCCATATCTTCAATAGAGTTATTTGTCATCTTCTTTTCAACTAGGAGGATTCATATCAACCAGTTATCAGTTATCACTGTTCGCTGTTAACTATTTACTGTTCTTATACCAAGTTGCATTCATACAGGTAATCTTCTTTTTTCTTCCTTAGCGCTCTATGCGCCCTTGGCGCACGCTACGCTAACGCGTCTTCGTGGTTCGTTTATGAAATTATCTCTTTGAACGCAACTTAGTATTAACAGTTGACTTACTTTGCAGTCGCCTGGGAAAGCCACTGGTTATAAGCTTCGGGAGAGTCAACGTAAACATCCGCCTGCATCAAGGCGAAGTCAGTACCACTGAATTGGGAATCACTCAGCCGATACTTACCTTCCCGAGTAGGCGATAACACAAGCTCAATATTGCGGTTGGGGACGATGTCCTGCTTCAAACGGAACTCAGGAACGTAGAAACCGTGGATAACGTCCTCCGAATGCAGAGTTAAGGCAGTACGTTGATTAAGCGGCACGTGCAATTCGTTACTAGTAACATTTCCTGGATAACGGAAAGACCAAACCCACTGCTTAGCGATTACTTCAATATTTTGAGAAGCAGGTTTGGCGTTTTCGCTAACCGTGACGGCGTAAGCAGGTTCTTCTATAGGTATGTGCAGGTGTACCACTTGTGTTAAACCAAGAATATCCAATTGCTGATAAATTTTATAGCTTTGGATTGCAAGCCACAACACAAGTACACTCGGGGCCACTGTCCAGAGAATCTCTAGCCTCACATCATTCCTAAGGGGATGACCATGACTCCAGTCTCCTTTGGGGGCACGGCAAGTAATCATCGAAAACACTATCATACCAGTCAGTCCCAGGAAGATGAACGTTCCTATTGATGCTAAGAAGCTAAAGATCTCATCAACCCGTTTCGCTTCTGCTGTTGCTTGAAGAGGCATCCAAGAGTACGCCTGCTGTCCAACCCAACCGCTGGCAATAAGAATTACCGCTATAAAAGCAGCCAATAGCAGTATGTTTAAAATTTTCCTCATAATAACTGCAAGCCCTTACACCCTTACTTGAGTAACACGTTGGGGTTTTTGCCCTGTCGCAGCAAATTCCCAGCCGTATTATGAATTCCAAAATCACCGCCCAAGTGTGCCCCTAGCGTTCCGTGGACATAAAGGATACCCATTAGCGCAATGCCCACTAACAAATAGCTCCATTGCACCTGCCGAGTTGCATCCTTACGCCACCGGTAGCGCTGCAATCCTCTCCACACAGTCATAGCAACGATCGCTGCTAACAATAAAATACCACCGACACCGTGCAAAAGCATGGTTGAACCAGCTCCCAATCCCCAAGGACTTTTCACATCAGTTGGTGGATTTGCAAGCAGAATCTCGAAAAAACCTGCTGCAACAGTAAAAAATGTAATCGCCGTACAAGCCAGCAAGTTGTACCAGCCCACATCAAAGAAGCCCGAACGAATAACAGGCAGAGTCAAAAATCTCAGGATTGGTTTTTCTAAGGGAAAAAGTGTGCCTGCAATATCAAATAATATACCGATAATGAATAGACCGAGGGTGAGATGCACTAAATTTGGATGTATTGGAATCTGGTAGGGTAATCCGTTGGCACCCAGCTTGAACCACAACTGGTCAATAAGTTGCGAGTTCATTTTATAATCCCCTGCTTTGCTGCTTCAACGACTGGTTCCACATGCAACCCATAAACCCAAACTAGTTTGCTTCCTAAATATACCTGCAAAGAAACTAAGCAAATCAAAAATGTGGCAGCACCGAGGTAAGCAACTGGCATCTTCAGTGGATCTCGGGCGCGAATGGCAAAGCGCCATGCTGTGATAGCCACAAGGATAGCTGCTAGTGACCAGCCGGTTATTGTGTGTGAATTTAGTATTGGCTGGACTGCTTGATAGGGTTGGGCTAAACCAGCTTCAAACTGACCAAAGATCACGGCTAGGAAAATGGCGATCGCCGCAACAAAGATATTCCAAAAACTCACTTCAAACAAACGGTGGTTGCGAGTAAAATAGCCTACCACATCGCAAAAAAAGGAAAAAAACACCATCGCAATCACGAAATGAACGATGACGGGATGGATGGGATCGGGATATGGTAGGTTATTACTATTGAGAGGCAAAGCAGGCATTGCTTTCTCCTTTGGTGGATTCTAAATTCTTTTTAAATCATTATTTCTTGTTTTTGTCCTCTTCTCCTAACATTTTGAGTAATTTTCTTGCAACTAAAACACCTACGACTGCACCACCAACTAACTCAGCTGTCTGCACAACTTTCTTGGTCGCAGTGTTAGGATCAACGTGGAGGCGAAAAATCTGTTCATCTAGCCATTCTTTCGTCGCTTTGAAGTTGTGAACTGGCGTTGGCAGTAGCTCTAAATAAGTTCCTTGACGAATTAAGTGAGCGGCTTCGCCTGTGACTTCAAAAGCGTCGAAAATGTTAGCTGCAGCTTCATTTAACCCAAGTTTTAGCAGAGTACCGCGTGAGCTAACCTTAGCAGTTTTCGGTTCCTTTTCTAAAGCAATGGCTTTTAGGTTGTGGGCAATTGTAGATCCTAGCTGATATGCAACTTGTGCAGTAGCGGGCATTGATGTATCTTCTACAAAAGCACAATCTCCACCTGCAAAAACTTCTGGGAAATCAAACAATTGTAAGGTTTTGGTGACTTTTAATCGACCGTGCTTGTCTCGGTGTTCATCTGGGATTGGCAAGTTTTTGATCAGCGGATTAGTCGCAGTGCCAGCTGTCCAAATTGTAGTGTTTGTTAGCAGCGTTAGAGACTTACCATCGCGCTTATACTCAAGTGTGTTGGGACTAATACCTGTGACTTCTGCCCCCAACAGCATCTCTACTGGTACGGTACGTTTTTGCAATTGCGTTTCAGCAGTTTCACGTAATTTACTGTTAACATCCCCCTTAAGAATTTCGTTGCCGTGGTTAATGAGTACTACTCGGATTTCTTGAGAATTGCCTTTGAGTGCTGCATACCAATTTGGTAACAAATCGGCTAAAGTGGCTGCCATTTCCACACCTGAAGCACCACCACCAACGACTGCAAATGTAAGTAATTTTCGACGTTGTTCTGGATCTTCGGTTTGCGCGGCTTTTCGCAAACAGTCATGCAAATGTCGGTCGATAGCGATCGCATCTTTTTCGGTCCAAAAAGGTAGAGCATACTCTTTTGCCCCCTCGACGCCAAAGTAGCCACTTACACTACCTAAAGCTAATACCAAATTGCTGTAATCGTAGCAGGTTCCTGAAGCTAACTTAACTTGTCGTTGATGCAAGTCAATCGATTCCACTGTATCTTGAACAAAAATCACACCGCTTCCTTTGAGCAATTCTGTAAAACGCGGTAATACCTGAAAGGCATCCATCTCACCACTAAAATACTCATACAGTAATGGCTTAAAGCAAAAGCGTTCGTTGCTATCAATTAAGATCACAGAGCGAGGATAGTGTTCGTGGGCAAGCTGCAACGCTGTAAAAAGCCCAGTAAAGCCACCGCCTAAAACAACTGTTTGATAAACTGGATTATTCATAAAACAATTTTTCTCCATTATTTTGTTCGCAGATACGTTTATTGATAAACTGCTCTGCTATAACGTTAAAAAGAAAACAATCAAAATCACACTGAGGGTAACAGCGAATAAGATAGCGTATTCGACTCTACGACTAAAATATCCAATCACAGCAATCAGGGCGATCACAAAGCCGAAAATGCCTAGATATTGCCCCTTTTGCAACCCTTTAGCAATCAAAGGGTCATTTTGAGTACCTGGTGGCGGAGTTTCTTGAATTCTGCCTTCATACTGTTTTTGGGGTTGCAACTCTTGCGTTGGTAAAGCCATAAAATTATTTCCTACAACAAACTAACCAACTTGCCATTCTTTAAATAGTGCCTATTTTACCCGCATTTTGTGAATTCCATGATGGCTGATTATAACAGTCCCATATGAACCGAATCGTCAAGACACTTAAGAACGCAAAGGTATGATTAGACAACACAAAAGTTTTTTGACACTCATATCTTAGTACTACACAATTCACTTTTTTGTTTTTTCTATTTTTAAAAAACCACATATAATGTTCATTTTTTATTGAAAATAGAGCAGAAAAATACTATCTAAAGAGTGATTTTTGGAACACAGAAAAAAGTAAAATTGATTATCTTACAGTATAATATATTTTGATTTATTCCTATCGCTGCAGAAAAGTCACATATTTGCCATATAAAATTCATATAGGAATCAGGTTTGATTTGGTGAGCGAACTCGTAGGGGAAGGGAACGCTTAACGCTTAACGCTTAACGCTTAACAGGTAAAGAAGAAATAAAGGTGTACCTAGCTTCGTCAAAAATAAATAGGAATCCTATAGATTGAAACACTCTTTACCAAGTGTTAAACAATGAGATTCAGAACACAAGTGCGGCGGGTAACATCTGTAGTAAGGTTTTTTTGCAAAATTCAGAAACTTGCGTGCTGCAATCTCAAGTAAAATTGGAATTGCTTAGTATATTTAAATATTTCATTCTCCTATGCAACCATCCAAGCTTCAACCAACGGCTACTATTCTCAAAGCCGAGTGGAATGACTTGATTGTCGAGTACGCTTGTTTGGAAGCCGTCGGAGATTTTGACTTCGCGATGCCCAAAGACGCTATCAGTGTAGCATTTTATCCCCATGAGCGTGTTGCTTGGTCGGTGGATGGGGGTCAAACACAAACCACAGCCTTGCCTCCTGGAAGCGTCTTTATATATTCATCCTGTGAGTTTGTATGGCATCGCCGGGAAAAGGAGGGCAAATATGTGAATATAATGCTAGATCAGCGCTTACTCAACCAACTGGCAGCCGAAAACGGACTTTCTACTCCCGTCGAGCTGGAATACCGCGTGCTTTTTCCAGATCCAACTATCATGCATATCGCACAGTTATTGAAATCAGAGGTAATCAATGGCGGTTTGGCGGGAAATTTGTATGTCGAGTCGTTACGAAACTTACTAGCAGTGCATCTGCTGCGAAACTACAGTGGAGTATTAAGTAACTCTACCCCCCAAGTGCGTGTTCTTGATGTGCTCAAGCTCAAGCAAATTAAAGATTTTATTGAAGAGAATTTAGCCGAAGAATTGGCGATCGCCAATCTAGCCGCACTTGTGCCAATGAGTCAGTTTCATTTTGCGCGTGCCTTCAAGATGCAGGTAGGAGAAGCGCCACACCGCTACGTTCTGCAACGGCGAATAGAACGGGCAAAAGTCTTGCTAAAGGTAACGCGGTTTTCGTCAGGAGAAATTTCCTATCAGGTAGGCTTTTCCAATCCAAGTCACTTTAGTGCACAATTTCGCAAACTTGTAGGGGTAACACCGAACCAGTTTCGCGACAGTGCTTAAATTTAAGGGAACTCCAAGAAATAAAACAACCGCTAGAAGTTGTTGACTGTTAACTGTTAACAGTTAGTCCAGCGCGCATGAGGCGTTTTCCCACGCCCTGGCGACGGGCGTTCCCGAACCGTCAACAGTCAACAATTTAGTTTGGAATATTTTTTTATTTGAAAATCCCTAACCACTAACTTGAATTGAGCAAGAATTTGATATAAGCACGCAAGAATCCAGCGTGAATGCAAAGGGCAGAATCTCTAAATTGGATTTAACAAAAAATAAGGGAAAATCAACGCTAAGCAACCGAGACAGGTGCAACTACTATGGCAACTAACCTCCCAAACCAATACCTTCAGACTTTTATACGTATTCAGAAATTACTAATATGTCTCTCAACATTTACTACACTCTCGGACGTTCTGGACTGCGCGTCAGCCGTCTGGCTCTCGGTACGATGACTTTTGGCACTGAATGGGGTTGGGGAGTTGATGAAGCGATCGCACGCCAAATTTTTAATACCTACGTTGATGCAGGTGGTAACTTTATCGACACGGCAGATTTATACACAAACGGTACCAGCGAAACTTGGTTAGGTAAATTTATTGCCGAGCGCAACTTACGTGACCGTGTTGTTGTGGCAACCAAGTTTAGCTACAATCGTGAACCAGGAAATCCCAATGCAGGCGGTAACGGACGCAAAAATATTATGCGGGCGGTGGAAGCTTCGCTGCAGCGACTGGGGAGTGACTACATCGATCTCTACATTCTCCACAGTTGGGATACGATTACTCCAGCAGAGGAAGTGATGCGGACGTTAGATGATTTAGTTCGTTCGGGTAAGGTGCGGCACATTGGACTGAGCAATACACCAAGTTGGTATGCAGCACGAGCGCAAACCATCGCCGAGTGGCGCAACTACGAACCACTGTGTACTCTTCAGCTAAAATACTCACTGATTGAGCGTAACATCGAGCGGGAATTTATTCCCCTCGGTCTGGAACTGGGGATGGGGACAATGGTGTGCAGTCCGTTAGCAAATGGTCTTCTCAGTGGTAAGTACAAGCGCAGTGAAGATGGGTTTACAGGAGTTGGGCGACTAGATACAACTCGCAATATCCAAAATCCGACATTTGGGAAGTTTAGCGAACGCACCTGGAAAATTGTCGCAGAACTGGAAACTGTTGCGAAAGAACTTGGGCACAGTATGGCTCAAGTTGCGCTTAACTGGATACTAAATCGCCCTGGCGTCGCATCGGTGATTCTGGGAGCGAGCAACCTATCACAACTAAAGGACAATCTCAAAACACTGGATTTTGAGATTCCAAGCCTTCTGGCTAATCGTCTCGAAGCTATCAGCCGTCCTGAACTACACTTTCCCTACAGCTTTTTTGGTTCAGAAATTCAGGCAATGATTCACGGCGGCGCAACGGTTGAATATAAGCGTGCTGGATACGATCCCGATGTGTTGATTCAATCAAAGGGGACAGGCGTGTCTGAGTTTTTCTAATGTACTAAAATCCAAAAAAATTAACGAACCGCGCCGAAATTATTGATGCCGTGAACATCATCGAGACTCGAAAACATGTTCCACAGCTTTCGCAGATAAAGCTTGACAGTGGGAACGGCAAAAACTAGCACAAAGGTGGGTTCTACAATCATGAACTAACCCACCTTTGTGCGATCGCTCTAAAGTTCAAAAATAGACCTCTCGCAAAAGTGAGGTTTTACGAGGTTCTGTTAAGCGTTCCCAACAACTGCCACGAAGTCTAATGAAAATGACCTGGACTTGGGAAGACGGTACTTGCCCCGGTTAATTGCTTGATTAATTGTATTATGCAGCCTGATATTTGCATCCTCAAAGCCTCTTGGGATGGGCTTCGTATCAAGTACATTGTTTCAAAAAAACTACCTCTTTGCTCAAGCAATACTTTAATGATGCGTGTTGCGATACTCCCAAAGGGAGTCGTTGCTGCAAGCACAGAACAATTTGAATCCGATTGGTTGAGCGAGCCTCAGAAAACCCCAGTTCCAGACTATCTGCAAATTATACTCAGCCAGTCGCGATTTGAGCAAATTGTTGACCAAAAGATCCTCTCTGCCAATCAGCTGCCCGTCCTTGTGAAGGAGATTACTGATCCCTCGATTCTTCATTTAGCACACCTGCTACGAGCCGAAATGGAAACTCCAAAACCCCTGAGTCAACAGTTTATTTGTTCGATTGTCACTATTCTCACAACGCATGGCTTGCAGCAATTGTAACTTGAGGAAGAATTCAGAATTCACAAATGTTGTTGAAATTCGCTAACAACATCATTTACCTCCCAATGCTCGCACTATTGATGCGTTCTTTTAAAAAGGAAGCGGTAGCCGTCAGCTAACGCTTCCTTATCCCCCCTACTGTATCTCAATTAGAGGAAGAGATACGGTTTGAGTAGAAGCTTGCGTTGGTATAAGTTGTGGTAATGGTATAAGCAAAGTTACTACCCTGTGCCAATGCAAATGCACTCGCGTTTGCCTGGGAAGGAGAATATTGAAATCCACCTTGAACTTCTTTTGCTTGTTGACCAACCATTTCTATGTGAGATAGATCTTTGATAATCATGATATTTTTATCCTGAAAATTGCTAGTTCATTCGTCTAAGTTGATGTCAACATAACAAAAAAGCTATTGAAGAAAACCACCTGTTTTATGGGGCTTCTATTCAATAGCTTCTTGAACAAAAACTCAGTAAAACAAGCTTCATGAAGTACGTGCACTCGCATAGGAAGTGGTGTAAGTAGGTCCATTAGCAGCAGCACCAGCAGCAGCACCAGCAACAGCGTATTTATATCCATAGTCAATGCTATAGCTATACTTACCAGTTGCAGGGTTAAAGGAATAGGATACGTTGTAACCTGAATCTGAATCAGAAGCAGCATAGGTTGATACACTGCTTGTAGGTGTGCTGAAACTCTGCTGAACTACTTGAAGTCCCCCATGCACTTGAGTATTACTCGAAAGTTCAGTTTCACAAAAGCTTAGGTCAACTATTTTTAATCCACTCATAATCTCTCCTTTTCCTCGCAGACATATTGCTGAAAGTTGTTTGATAACTTTCAGCAATATTTACTATTTATTTAAAATGCCTCTGAGCAAAGTTTTCAGCCAATGCGCGTATAACTTGCATCTTTTTTCGGACTGTCAGCGCATCACTAGTCATTAGAAGCCACTGCACGGGTTCCCTCGTTGAGTGCAAGTGGCGTTCATTAATCAGACAAAAGACTAATGACTAATGACTAATGACTAAGGACGACCTGAACGAGTCAGTGTGCAAATTCAATGCGTAACAGCTTACTTATGCAGCAGTGGATTTAGAAGATGAGTTTGAGTTAGCACTATTGGGAGAGTAGTAGTAGCCGTAGGGGTAGTAGTAATATCCAGAACTCGCATTTGTATAAGTGCTGGTACTTGTGGCAGCGAAATTCTGACCGTTTGCATAT
Source organism: Brasilonema sp. CT11 (assembly GCF_017982655.1). Lineage (GTDB taxonomy): Bacteria > Cyanobacteriota > Cyanobacteriia > Cyanobacteriales > Nostocaceae > Brasilonema. The sequence continues at coordinate 95,870 of NZ_JABXYX010000003.1, forward strand.
GCTAATGCATATGCATCAGAGAATGCAGCTCCACCTTGAATTTGATGATTGTCTGTAGTGATTTCGAGGTGAGAAAGGTCTGCGATAATCATATGATTCTCCTAGAATTTACTAGTTTGGATTTGAAACTTCTTTGTAACCAAAACTCTCTTTTTGGTTACATGTATTAACTTATCACTTCCAGAAAATAAAAAATATAAAATAACGATAAAGATAGATTATTTTTTGTCAAAACAAAAAATTATGACATCAATTTTTATCTATTAATAAATAAGATAAAAATAGGCAAGACAAAATTCTGGTTTCCTTGATAAAAAAAACCAGAGGTTTAGGTTAATGACTATAAAATAAACAAAAAAAGATTAGTAAATAACAAAATCAAATAATAAATTTGGTATCCTAAATAACCTCTTTTTGTTTCTGTTATAGTTTTGAAAATCCTTGCATGAATAGTTCGCAAAGTTTTCTTTGCGGTAAATAACCTCCAATATCTCCTAATCCTGGGGTGAAGAACTGATAGCTAAAGTCAAGCCTGCATCAAGACATGCTCTGATGCTTGAAGATGAGCGTCGGAATCTAACATGGTCAATATTTCCATTGATTCAATTTGTTGCTTCAACCAATGATCAAACAACTCTTGCTGAATTTGTTGACGCAGCTGGTCATCCAAGATAGGTTGAACAATTTCTTCTACCCAAATCAAATAAACTCCCTTGGAGGTTGATATTGGCTTGATAACAGACGGCGGAGCGGCAGCAAATACAGCGGCTGCAATCTCTGGTCGAAAATCTGTACGACGTCGTATTCCTTGATATCCTCCAGCACGTCGAAGTTCAGGCTGTTGAATATATTCACGAGCAATTTCTTGGAAAGTAATTTCGCCTGACTGTAAAGAATAAAACAGTTCTAGAGCTAAATCTCTGTCATCCAAGATGACTTCATAGGTGACAGCAGCAACGTAATTGAGTTGGTTTTCATAAAAGAACCGTTCCACCTGCGTAGCAAACAGGTGATTAGCTAACTTAGTAGCAAGTACGTTGTTATGAATCAATTCTTCAAACTCAGCCAGACAGAGATGATGTTTTTTTAGCCAGTCCCAAGTGTCTTGAGCTTTGACAAGTTTTTTCGCAAAGCGTAATTTATCTCCTTCCTGTTGAAGTTCTTCTTCCGAGACTTGAATCCCTGCCTGTTGAGCCGCCGATGCAATAATTTTTTGGCTTGCTACAGCATAAACAACATCAGGGATTTGGCAAGAAAGTTTCAGACTACGAATCAAGTCTGCACCGCAAATGATCAAACGTTTTGACACGACACGATTCTCCTAGGAATTTGAAATTTTGGCGTTGGAGAATGGAAGTATGAAATAGGGTAGTTCTGATTTGACCCCCTTGTTGATTTATCAGAGGTTGGCTGGAGATTTACGCAGCTTCTCAAGGAAATATACGTTTCTTTACATCATCCCCTAATTCAGCAACGCCAAAATTTGAGACTGGTAACGTTAAAACAGTTATCAGTTATCAGTTAGCACTTACCAGTATTTGTTCCGCATAACCCTGTTCACTGTTTACTGTTAAGGTTGACTTTTGACTAAACCTCTAAACCACCTTTGTGCAATTTCTGAAATGGATCTAAGATAAAGTCGATGACACGTCGGCGGCGGATAACCACTTCAGCCGTTGCAGTCTGTCCAGGAGTGAGTTGAATACGTTTGTTGCCATTCTGGATATACTGCTTATCCAAAGTGATTTTTAACTCAAAATTTTCTACACTCCCTTGAGGTGTTTGGTTAACTTTGGAGTCTGGAGAAATCCAATTGACTTTTCCTGACACGATGCCATACTCCTGAAAAGGATAAGCATCAAACTTGGCTTTCACAGGCATACCCGCTTTTAAGAAGCCACTATGCTGATTAGGCATCACAGCCTTGAGTACTAAACCACGATTTAATTGTGCAATTTCAGCAACTCTCTGACCTGGTTGTAGTACCGCTCCAGGCTTGGTAGTCGGGAATTCAAAGATCACACCATCAACGGGCGATCGCACCACTCGTTGCTGCAGTTGAATCTTGTAAGATATCATCTGGCTTCCTGTTTGGGCAATTTCAGAGTGTAGGGAGTTGATTTGTGATTGCAGTTGTTTAAGTTCTTCTTCAGTTTTGAGTTGTGCAAGTTCACCTGTATGAACCAGGCTTTGATAATTGCGTTGTTCTTCTTTGAAACGGAGTTCGGCTTGCTCGATTTGTGATCTCGCTTGCTGAATCGTCCTTTGATAACTGCTTTGTTGCTCTTTTAAGCTGGACTGAGCTTGAGCAATATCAGACTGAGCTTGTACAAGGTGTTCGTAGTTTTCCTTTGCGGACTGTTGGATTTCCTCAAAACGCTCTTGTGGCATAACACCATCTTGATAGGCTTTTTTATAGCGTGGGACTTTTTCTTGAGAGGCTTGAAAACGAACTTCTGCTAATTTATAAGCTGCCTTAGTAGAATCAACAGCTTGCTGCACCTGGTCTACTTTCGCCAGTTTTTCCTCATTCTGTAAGTTATAGACGGCTTTGAGAGCATCTAAATTTTGTCGCGCCTGGTCCACTTGGGACTGCTTTGCTAAGAGTTGAGCTTGGTTTTGTTGTTGCTGAGTTTGCACAGAAAGCGTCAATTGATTTTTGACTACCTGTAAGCTTTCTCGGCGATTTTTTAGTCCGTCCAACTTTGTTTCAACCTGCTTGAATTCAGTTTTGAGAACCTGTGAGTCCAGTTCCAGTAAAACCTGACCTGATTTTACGGTGTCGCCTTCTTTGACGTTGACAGCAGTCACACTTCCACCCACTGGACTATCTAATTTTTGGGTTGCACCTTTGGGTTCAAGACGTCCTCTAGCACTTTCTGTCTCATCCACCTTTGAGAAGATCGCCCAAGGTAAAACAGTAATTGCAAAGACTAATAACAAGTACAGCGAAGAACGTGTCCAGGCTCTAGGTAAAGCATCTAACAGTTCTTCTGTTCCGAAATACCAATTTTCTTGTGCTTGATCTATTGGTTCTGTTTGATCTGTTGACTCAATAGATTCGGATACTTCTTCCGAAGGAATGTAGCTTTTATGCTTATCCGACTCCAGTTTGGTAAGTGGAGGTGGATGATGACGAGGTGTATTTGCCATAGTTTTCGGCTTTAAGTTCGTCAAATCAATGTTGTGGAAACAAGTTGGCTTCTGGTTTGCAGAAGCCTGTATGTATGGTTGTGGTTAAGTTCTTGGCGCTATCTACACAGTCTGAGTTTGCCACGAAGAACTATATATATTGATATGCTGCAATAGTGTCTGTTGTTTAACAAAAACACTTTGTGAATACTGGTTCCAGGATTTATGCCTGTGCAAGACACCCGAATTTTAGTTTTTATTATAAAATATCTTACCCCAAAGCTGGGGCTATTTGTTGACACAGCTGCTAGTGCGAAAATTCTGATGACATTTCCTTTCCTCCGCCACAAAAATCAGTCTTTTGTCTGAACTAGTGGTTCACAATTACGAACTTTGGCGTGTTGCTTGCAGAAAAAATCTTAATTATCAGCTTTGGTTCAAAGCAGGGTGTTCTCCGGACTCAGCTTCTGTGTGCTTGCATTGCTTACCTAAATCTGGTAATTTTAGGTTGGTCGAGAGTAGACTCTGGTTGAATCACTCGTTGCTCATCCCAATATATGTGCTTAGAAAATCTATTATCTAAGCTTGCCAGAGCTTGCCGTTGAATTGTCCGGTGTAATATAGCATTTTTAGCTGCACCCTATTGTTTTCAATTTTACAAAAAGAAAAATAATTTTAAAAAGAAAATTCTGGAAAATTCTCAGAACAACTTTTATCTTAAGAAAAAAATATAATACTTCATTAAAAAACCACAACTTATTCAGTTTAATCAGGCTTTGACTCTAGATAGGCTGCATGTAACAAAAGCTCCTTCCTGGGAGGGAGTCATAGTTACTATTACTATCATATAGTGTCGTTACTGTTACGAATGAAATCTCAGTAAAATTCTAACACCTAAGGATTTGATTAAGTAACAGACGAAACAATAAACTGTTTTAAGTCTGGTATTTGAGCAAGGAATAATGTTATGGGTTTAGAAAACCGAATCAAAGCAACAGCTAAGAACATTGAGGGCAATATTCAAGAAGTTGTAGGTGACATAACTGGCAATACACAAAACCAAGTGGAGGGGAAAGCTAAGCAAGCTGAGGCGCACGTTCGTCACGTGGTTGAAAACGTGAAAGATAAACTTGAACAAATGAAAAATACACTCAGCAAAGGGTTTGAATAATTAAAATACTCAGGCTAAAACAGTAGAGTCTAAGAGTGTTCCAGCCATAATCTATTGCTGTTATAAAATACACTCTCACCAACACATGCATGTGTTGGTGAGAGATATTGTGGTTGATTTTTTATACAGGCCATTCGATGCTTTGAATCGGTTGAATTGGAGTTGTCATAACTCACTGAGTTTTTCTTACGTGGATAGTTATTTTGTGATCTGAATTTTGGAGCAAAGGAGCCATGTCATGCCAAGACTAGTGGGTCGGCGTTCTAACGCTAGTTTATACGTCCTATCTGTTTTTATTGTTGCGATCGCAATAGTAGGAGTACTTCAGTACTCTGGTGTCATTAATATTCAGAACTTGGTTGAGCAGACGAAAGTCAGGTTTCACAAGAGTAGCCTGCCGAATACGTTTGGTATTGCTAATTTACATGATAAACAAATAAGTGCCAAGAGGTTTGAAGATGCGTAAAGGAATCGATTTAATCGGTAAAGCCGTCATTACATACGACACCGGAGAACAAATTGAGCGGGTTCAAGATCTAATTTTCGATCAAGACAGCCATTCGCTTCTGGGACTAGTTGTGGATGAGGGAGGATTCTTTCGTGCTACCCGCGTCATTCCATTTTCCAGTATACAGGCAATTGGTCCGAATGCAGTCGTTGTACCATCCAAAAAGGCGATTGTGAAACTCAGGGCTGTGCCTGAAATCAGGGCGATAATGAAGCGCAATAACGTGCTTAAGACTACCCGGATTTTCACAGTCAATGGGCGCGACCTAGGTACTATGGTTGATCTTTACTTTGACGAGCAGACAGGCTCTGTTGAAGGCTACGAAGTATCTGGCGGTTTGTTTGCCGATGCCTACTCTGGTCGCTCGTTTGTTCCTGCTCCTCAAACCCTGAAAATCGGTGAAGATGTGGCATTCGTACCAGTAGAAACAGCCGAATCGATGCAGGAGCAAGTTGGCGGTATTAAGGGGGCTGTTCAGGCTGCTGGTGATAGCTTGCAAGTCACGACTGCTATAGCTGGTCAGAAGCTTCAGGAAGCGACTCAGACTGCAACAGAAAAATTGCAAGAAACAACAGAGGCTGTTGGTAAGCGACTACAAGATGTTAATCAGGCAACTGTTAGCTCTATTACCAATGCGATTGTTGATCCGGCTGCACAGAAAGCCTTCGTGCTTGGTAAAGTTGCAGAACAAAATGTGGTTGCTGCGGATGGAACACTATTAGTTATGCAGGGACAGGGAGTTACCTTCTTGATTGCACATGAGGCTGAGCGCCTTGGTATGCTTGATCAACTCTACCGGGCAACAGGAGGCCCTGTTGTCGGGGAGTTAAACCGCAAGATACAACAGACAGCCAACACAACCAGCGCACAATTCCAAGAAATTGTAGACACTACCAGTCAAAAGTTACAACAGGGTACTGGCGTTGCGAATGAAAAACTACGAGAAATGACTCGTACCGCCGCTGCTAAGTTAACAAATGCAGTGGTTGATCCAGAAGAGCAGAAGGCACTTATCATTGACAGAGTAGTTGAGTGCGATGTTATTGCACCAGATGGAACGTTGCTGATTGCTCAAGGTCAGTTAGTCACGTTAGAGATTGCTGATGAAGCTGAACGTCAAGGTGTGCTGGATCAACTGTTTCGCGCAGCAGGAGGTAGCTTATCAACCGAGTTGAGCAACTTAACAAATAACTTCCTTGCAGGTCATGTGGTTGAACAAGCGTTAGGTCGGCGTGTACATCATATCGTTCAGACTAATGAAGCATTAGTCGTGGCTGCGCCGGGACAAATTGTCACGCCGGAAGTGATAAAACGGGCGCAGACTTATCAACTTGAGCAGGCTTTACTCAATGCTGTTGGTTTAACCTCAACTGAAGCCGCTTATGCCAATGCCAACAAAACATTTGCAGAGGCGAGTGATCTCGTCGTGGATGGTGTCATTCAAATACGGGACAATGCAAGTACTCTGTTAGTAGTGCTCAAAGAAAGGTTTGAATATTTACGTAAACATGCACTTCAAGTCCTAGAAGAACAACGGATCAAGCAAGCCTTGGGACGTCCAGTGAATCGAATTATCCTTGACCACAAGGATAACATCATTCTCAGTCCTGGTGATGTCATCACTCATCGTGCGATTGAACTTGCTCGTCAAGCTGATGTACTTGATATCTTATTTAGTTCTGTATGGAAGACTCCTGAACTTCCAGCTACCGTACTATTGAACTCATCGCCAAAGGCTGAGGTCAAAACAATTCAAAATTCAAAATTCAAACTTCAAAATTAAGAATCCGCATCGATTGGAGTTTAGACTAAATTCTATTTCTTAGGCTACAACCCTTGTATAGCAAGCATTTTAGATATCGGAATCATAAAACGGTTATAAATTGGGAAAGGCAGTCTGGATATGAGTTTAGCGGTTTTAGAGCCAAAATTAGTCTAAACTCCAACATCGATTTGGGGGCTTGAAACATTCAGTAGGGTGGGCATAATGCCCACCCTACACTTTTATTTAATTTTTAAGCCTTCCGTTGATTTTGGGATCTAATACCAGTTGTGAACCGGATTCGTTGAGATGGTATGTCCAAGATTGTCTGCCAACTCGGATAACAACTTCCCAGCCTTTAATGGGGTTATATTCTTTGGTGCAAATTTCGCCAAATTTGAATTCGCAGGGATTACCAAAGGTTTTGGGTGTGGCTTTGCTAACTTTTAGGTTAGAAGTTGGTATTCTCGAACGCTTGGAGGCATCCCGTAAAATTCTATCTTCGATTTCTTTTGGGAGTGCACTTGATTGTGATGTAATCACTTTTGGATCTAATACCAGTTGTGAGTCGGATTCGTTAACGTGGTAAGTCCAAGAATTATCTCCCACGCGAACAACCACTTCCCAACCTTTTATAGGGTTGAATTCCCTGGTACACACTTCTCCAAATTTGAAGATGCAAGGATTGCTGAAGGTTTTTGCTGTAGCTTCGGTAATTTGTAATTCACGAATTGGTACGCCGGAACGTTTGGATGCATCCTGCAGAATTCGATTTTCTATCCGTTTTGGCAGATCGTTTGAGTTCTGGTTTGTGGTTTGGGATATTTGAATGGTACTGTAGCTTGAGTTCTGGTTTGTAGTTTGGGATATTTGAACGCTGCTATAACTGCTCTGTATCTGCTCGTCTTCCCCAGAAGCAGCAGCAGGATAGTTTCCAACCACTCCGAGTCCACTTGAGAACAGACTCGTTAAGGTTAAAGTCAACAAAATTCCTTTGGGGGACTTGAGAGTTTTGCTAAGTGCAGGATATAGTTTGTTTATATATTTCATAGAACACCTTGAAGATTGAATCAATCAAATCGCGACTGAGGCTAATGCCCCAAGCGCGGTTTTTGTCTGTTTTGCTTTCGCTCTATAATCACAGACTACAAACTCAAGTTTCAAAGTTTCGGCTTATGTGCCGGATTAGCAACTGGTTGTCATCAAATTCCCTATGAACTTGGGCTAAATTTTTATCCGAACCGTATTAAGACAGTAGCCACAAAAGTCGGTTTGTCTAGGAAGCAATTGTGCTGTACCGAACCGAAGTCTCTGCCGCATTCTTTTTTATACTGTATAATTTATAACAAAATACATGCAAATAAAGTTTTGTATTATGGAAGACAAATGATAAAAATTATCTATTCTTATAGTGGTACAACTAGATATAAGAAAATCGTCGCTATGGCGACATTTTCCTAGTAAAATACCAGTTAAGCTACCAGTTAAGCTTAAAATTACTGGTGTATGGGCTTAAAAGTATTAGTATTATCTATATTAGTTGGTAATAACTTGCATTTGTTCTTAAGTTCAGTTACATTCAAGATCAATACCAAGTTTAAGTTCTTGATCTTTTCATCAAGAACTTAAACTTGGTGAATACCTGAGTAAGACATTCGGAGAGGAAACATGTTAAATCAATTTGAAAAAAATGCTCAAAAGCATTTCCGTTCCAGCAAAATTCAAGTTGAAATCAAAGAATTGGCTCAGCCACTCAGTAAAAATACTACCGCTCAGTTAAATACTGATGCTGATGGCAGTGACTTAAATACTGATGCTGATGGAAGTGATTTGAGCAGCTAATAGTTGCTAATTATCCCATTACATTTAAACGCTAAGGAGTAGGTGCAATCATACCCCTACTCCAATTTATAATTGGTTTTCATTATTTTTTTGTAAATTTATTGAGAAAGATTATAAATTAATCATGTTTAGAGATATACTAAAGCCATATACTGTTGAAGAGTTTTTCAAAAAGAATTGGACAAGCGAAGCAGTGTTTATCTCTAGTGGAGACCAAACGAAATTTGCTAACTTGTTTTCTTGGGAAAAACTCACATATCTTTTGAACTTTCATCAGTTCAAATACCCTGACCTCCGTTTAGCATTAGATGAAAAAGTCTTGGATGAAAGTGCAAATGCTAATATCATCCAGCGATGCCAAGAAGGTGCAACTCTAATCCTCAACGGAGTACATAAGCTAATTCCAGAACTGGGTACTTTCGCCTCGCAAATCAAATATGATTTGGGGTGTGGCGTACAAGTAAACGCCTATTGTTCCTGGCCCAACAGACAGGGTTTTTCTTCACACTATGACACCCATGAAGTCTTTATATTACAAATAGATGGTACAAAGCAATGGTATGTATTTCGTGACACTATAAAGTATCCTTTAGCGGAACAGAAATCATCTTCTTTCTCGCCTCCAGAAGAAGAAGCTTATTTAATTTGCACTCTTAAACCGGGAGATGTTCTTTATATTCCTCGCGGTCATTGGCACTATGCAGTTGCTGTTGATCAACCATCACTGCATTTGACTTTAGGGGTGCATTGCAAAACAGGTGTTGATTTTCTGGAATGGTTAGTGAACGAACTGCGTCAGCAGGAAGAGTGGCGCAAAAGTCTGCCATTACGTGTAGAGACAGCGCCTGCACAGAGCTATGTAGATAGCTTAATTGAAAAATTAAGTAAACATATTGCTCATAACAATCTTTCTGATGATTATATCAGTTATATCGAAAGCTTCGACAAAGCGATCGCTCGCTACTCTTTACCTTATCAAGCTGGATTTAATATCTTTGAACAAGGGACACAAACCAAGTTCAAAAGCGCCAAGTTTCAGCGATTTAGAATTACCGAACTGCCAGATGGCAGTGGCTACAAAATTGTTGTAGCTGGAAAAGAAGTATCTCTAAAAGGGGTACCTCTCTCTCTTGTGGATAATTTATTCACGGGAGAAATATTTACAGGGAATGATGTGCTCAATTGGTTACCAGATTATGATTGGGAAATTGATATTGTTCCTCTTTTATCTAGCCTGGTCACTGAAGGCATCATTTTTGTTCATACCTCTACGTAATATCCTCATTCATCTCAAAAAAACACTTACTACGACATAAATGAATACTTTGTTTTGTTCTGATAATTCACGCCAAATAGGAGAAGACATTATTGGCAGCGCCACCAATAACCAGACTTACATATTGGTTGAGTGCCCTACTCCCTGGACAGCAGAAGCCTTGAATTCTAAATGGGTTCCAGAGAATTTAAAGCTTTTAATTGAAAAGTGTAAGTCGGCTAAAATTCCGGTAAGATTCCTTTTGATTGCTAATAACTTATCACATAAAGTAGACAGTACAACTGTATTAATTTATCAGAAAAAAGAAGGACTTAGTAACGGATACCGAAAACAAGAGTTTCATCTGGCACATATTGAGCAAGTAGCAGGAGTTATCAGAAAATGGTTATCTGGTCACTCTAGTAATTATGAAGTGAAAAGCAGTGCAACTAGGGATATTTTAGTGTGTACCCACGGTAGCCATGATCTTTGCTGTGCTAGGTATGGTAATCCCTTTTATTGCCAAGCTGTAGCGATGTGTGATAACTTGTGCTTGGACAATGTTCGGATTTGGAAATCAAGTCACTTTGGTGGACATCGATTTGCACCAACAATAATAGACTTGCCAGAAGCAAGATACTATGGTGCCCTCGATCAAGATTCATTTCGCTCGATTTTGACGCGAACTGGTGATATCAACTGTTTGAATAAAGTTTATCGAGGTTGGGGAATTCTGCCAACTTCTATTCAGGTTTTGGAAAGAGAACTCATCCTCCAGCATGGATGGGATTGGTTTGATTACAAAGTTGCTGGCAGAATCATTGAGCAAAGTTCAGATAACACTACAATTCTAGCTGAACTAACTGTGGAAAAACCTGATTGTTCTCTTGACACTTACCAAGCTAAGCTTGTGAAAAATGAGAGTGAAAGTGTTGTGCTGCGGGGTTCTTGCAATGCCAAGAAAGAGTCATTTTTCGTTAAATATTCTGTAGCTAATCTCTCGGTTTTCTCTGAGACTGTTGCAGCTTGTATTGCATAAAAAGATGGCTCATGTCCAGATAATCAAATGGCTCCCCTGCTTCGTAGAAGCCTAGCTGCTTGTAAAAGTTGACGGCACCAATTCGTGACATTAATCTCAAAGTATTGATATTTTTGTCATGAGCTATTTCTATCAATTTTTCCATGAGTTTTGTACCAATGCCTTGACGGCGAAACTCAGGTAACACAGCGAGATAAGCAATACTTCCCAATTCTTTTGATAGTAAGCGCAGTCTCGCTGAACCAATAACTTTGTGATCACAAACAGCAACTAGATGAAAAGCGCTATCTTCATGCTTATCTTTTTCTGTTCCCTTGTCCATTCCTAAAGGTGCTCTCAAAACAAGCCACCTTTGGTGGAACATATCATCTAGTTCTTGTTTATCTTTGACGGGACGCACCTCGATGTTTTGCATTGAAATTCTTTTAAGAAACACGCTTAACAGGGAACTCTTAACAGTAGTAGTGTAGAGTGGGCACTGCTACTAAAACCCTCATATTATTGTAGGCAGGATCTGACTGGCAGTGCCCACGCTACGTGTGTTTCTAGTAATTATAATTGTGACAGAACTACACCCCTACACTCCTACACCCTCAGTTTCGTACACTTTTGGGAAACTGGCGTTTGAGTGCTGGAAAGACGGGACAAGGGGTTTGTTCTTGTAAATTTTCTGGTTTACTCCAGGTAAATGGGGCTTTCTTCGCAGCAGACATCCATAACAAACGCTTTGCCCGTGTCATGGCAACATAAAGTAAGCGGTATTCTTCAGCTGTTTTGAGGTGTTTTGCTTGTTCCCAAGCTGTGGTGATGCTGGGTAAGGTAGATTGACCGTGGAGAGCTGCGCGAATTTGGGCGCGGGCAACTTCTGATAAAGTAAAGTTACCCAAAAACTGGCTTTGAGGAGGAACCCAAAATCTACCAGGTATTAGGTTTTCATGGAGAAAAGGCATGAAAACGTAGTCCCAATCTAGCCCTTTTGCTTTATGCATGGTGATGATTGTCAGTTGACCGTTACGGGTGTATCGTTTTTCTAAGTCTTCTGTTTCCACTGGTTCAAAGCGTTCGGAACTGACGATTTCACTTAATACATTCAGCATTGAACCCATAGAAGTATTACCAGCTATTTGCTGGATGACTCTTTCTGCGAGTTTGTCGGCTGTTGCGAGTTCTGCTTGCTCGTAATTGAGTGTTAAAGCTATGAATGAAATTAACTGGTACAAAGGTAGCTCTAAACGAGCACGAAGTAAACTTCGACATAGATGAGCAGCTTTTTGGACTGGTTGTGGCTGAGGTGAAGCTAAAGGACTAGGATACAAAAATTCTTCTGGTAAAGTTGCAAGGGCGTTGAGATCCTGGGGTTCAATCAAACGCCGTTGTACAAGAACTTCTAATGTTCTTTTGAGGTAGTCGGGAGAGTGGGGGCGATCGCAAAATTGTAAAAGTGCTAAAACTTCTTCTGGTACATGAGAATGGCGATCGCGTTCCCCCACATCATACACAGGAATGTTATGCTCTTTACACACAGAACTCAGCGCTTGTGCCAACCACCGTCCCTGACGATGTTCCCGTACTAAAATCGCTGCACTAATATTGTTGGGTTCTTGAGAAAATAACTCTACAATCCTCTGGGACAGCAACTCGACTGTGTGATGAATGTCACGCGGTGTGTACAGTTCCAATCCTAGTCCTACAGCTTGGGGATTGACATCTGCTTCACGGTGATTAGGTTCAACGGGGCGAATTCTTTGGAAACGAAAAGGAGTGGGGGAAAATTCTTTGTTGCTCTGTGTGTCCGTCCTATTCTCCTCTTGTTGTGTGGTTTTCACATAAAGACTATTTACCCACTCTAAGACAAAGTTGGCGGCGTCGATGATAATTTTCGTGCTACGCCCTGCTTGATCCATTGTCACCAATCGTTGCTGGGCATCGCAATCTTTGCAAAATTGCCGAAAATAAATCGGATCGGCTGGGGTGAAGGTTGAGTTAATCGCTTGGTTTGGATCACCAACGCGAATCATATTTGGTGGTTCGTCAAGATTGTCGGGGTTAGTGGCGAGAATTGTTAATAGCTTTGTTTGCAAGGGACTCGAATCTTGGGCTTCGTCTTCAAAAACAGCGAAAACTTGATTTTGCTCGATTCTCCGGGCGTTTTCGTTTTCCAAAACACGCAGGGCGGCTAAAATCATGTCGTCGTAGTCGATGAAGTCACGCGAACGCATTAAATTCTGATATTGCTCGTACAACCCAGCAGCAATACTTAAGATGTTATATTCGTCTGTGGCTTGTTTGCCAGTGGTTTGTTTGCCAAATTCACGCAAATCTTCTGGTAATAAACCAGAACTCTTTGCTTCATGAATAACTATAGTTGCTAGTTCTGGTAAGACTTCTGTCCGCAATACCGATTGTCGCCGCAGTCTTTCTGTTTCTTCGCCGTCAAATTGAATACCTTCTAATAACCGAGAATAGCGCCCCGGCGCGGTGGCAATCCATTGCTCTACAGCAGTCCTAATAAATCTATGACTTTGATTTGGTGTAATTAAAGTGACGTTATCTAATTCTAAACCTGATAAATTAGGATAACGGCTGGCTATGTTCAACGCCAGACCATGTAATGTATTGACACTAAAGCCAGTTTGGGGTATAGATAATTCTTTTAAGTATTCACGGATTTTGATTTTAATATTAGCAGCAGCTGAGCGAGTAAAAGTAACAACAATCAGTTGACGACGGATGTTTCGACGTGATTGGGCAGATTGTTCATACTGACGGGCGATCGCAATTGCAGCTGCTGCAGCCATTCCTGTAGATTTGCCAGCGCCGGGAACTGCTGACACAGCTAGTGAAGCGGAGTTCCAGTCAGCCATACGCTGCTGTCCTTGACGCAGGGTATTACGAATATTTGTTATGGCTGTCTCTCGCAGGGAAGAGACAGATAATGTAGATTCTATAGATTTCGATTCTTTAGGCACTGATTTTTAATATAAGCGTCTTAACCTAATAAAATTTTAGATTTTTGAACTGCAGATGGACGTAAACGGACGCAGATAATGTTTAGATTTTTCTCTGCGTACATCCGTGTGCATCTGCGATTGTAATTTTAGAAGTAATGGCTAATCGTAAATTTTATCTACATTATCTGGCTTTGGTTGGGGCGATCGCCCTCGGTGCAATTTTACGCTTTTGGAATTTGGATCTTAAACCTCTGTGGATGGATGAGGTGATTACTGCGATTTTCAGCTTGGGCAAAAGCTACAACGATTTGCCAATGGATGTGGTGTTACCTCTAGAACGCGTAAGCGAGATTTTTACTCTTCAACCGGGGGTGAGTTGTTCTGAAATTGCTAAGAATATTGCTAGCCAGTCTACTCATCCGCCGCTGTTTTTTTGTGGGATGTACAGTTGGTTGCAGTGGTTGAGTCCTTTGGGAAGTGGGTGGGTTGCGAAGTTGCGATCGCCTGCAGCGTTTTTTGGTGTCGCTGAAATTGTCGCAATTTACTATCTCAATCGTATTGCTTTCTTCCCGTCTGCGGGGATAATCGCAGCAGCTTTTATGGCTGTTTCTCCTCTGGCTGTTTACCTTTCCCAAGAAGCAAGACATTACACATTGCCCATGTTCGTGATCACTTTAGCGATACTGGGGCTGGTGCAAATTGTCAAAGATATTGAAAAGCGGCAAAAAGTGAGATTGTGGGTTTTGCTGGGATGGGCAATCATTAACAGTATTGGTTTTTATGTTCATTACTTTTGTATTCTTGCTTTTATTGCTCAAGTTGCTACGCTACTAGTGCTGATGTGTTGGCGAAGAGGAAGTATTCTCAACAAGCACCAAATTTGGCTAGCACTCATTGTATGTGTGAGTTTTGTTGCAGTTAGCTTCCTGCCCTGGTTACCAGTTATTTTGAATAACTATAACCGTTCTGAAACCAGTTGGCTTGATCCTCCGCAAAATATTTCCCCAGTTTATCAAACTCTGATTACCTGGCTGCTGATGGTGATTTCTCTTCCTGTGGAAAAGCAGCCACTTGCAATTGCAGTTTTATCTGGGTTGTTAATGCTTTTGTTTGGTATTTGGGTGGGTTGGCAAGTTTACAAAGGTTTAAAGCAGCTATGGTGTAAACAATCAACGCATTTAGCGACACTCACGCTGCTTAGTTTCTCTGTGTGCGTGTTATTGGAATTCTTTGCGATCGCCTATTTCTTGGGAAAAGATATCACTGCTGTTCCCCGCTATCACTTTGTTTATTATCCCAGCTTTTGTGCCCTAATTGCCGCAAGTTTCGCTCAAATCAACAACAAAGAAAAAAGAAGACATTTCATTTTCAATCAGAAGTCTTCATGTTTCATCATTTTATTCGTCGGATTTTTCAGTTGTGTTCTTCTTGTTTTCAACTTAGTATTTCAAAAACCATTTGAACCGGAACAAGTGGCGCGAAATATGAATCAAAATCCTTCGATTCCTCTTCTGATGGTAGTGGGATACAGAGATTACCAAGATGTGGCATTAGGGTTAAGTTTCGCTTTAGCATTGGAACCACTTAGGGAAGCACAAGAATATTCTTCCTCTAATGTTGCTTTCTTCAAGCAATCACCAGACTTTGCTCCTGTGTTGCAAAAACTTTCCCAACTTCCTCCACCAACTGCAACTGATCTTAGTTTATGGCTTGTTGGTCCAGGTAGAAAACGCAAAGATTATCCGCAGCAGATAACACTTTCCCAGCAAATGACTTGCACTATAGATTCTTTGCAGCACTATCGCATTGGTGTTCCTTATCAGTTGTATCGTTGTGGAGTTTCAATTCCTGATAAGACTTTGTAATAAACTCGGATAAAAATCAATACGCTTGCTGTTAAGAATTGATCCTCCTTACCCCACGCCAGTCGCTACAACGGGACGCCACATGCTACAAGTCGCCACAGGCGACACCAGATGCTCCACTTGGGGAAACCCCAAGACCGCACTGCCTCCCCAACGCAGTGGCTCACCGAACCGCAACGCGCTGGCTCTCGTTATTCACAGAAAGTTAAGCAAGCTCGGTATAGGGAGTGTATCTAGACTCGTAAGCAGCTTCTTGACCATAGGAAATTTCTACAAAATGTCCATCAGGATCTTTAAGGTAAGCTGCATAACCAGTTGGTGCGCCGTGGTCGGCAGGTTCCTCTAACAAGCAACGGTCTTTGCGGGCTAATTCGCACAGATGATCCACCTGTTCGCGACTGACACAGGCAATGCCGATATGAGTGGGAGGCTGTATCGCTTTCACCTCTTTTTCTTCAAGTAAAGCTAGTGCAAAGGGTCTGATTTTGTCAGACATCCAAACTGTACCAGGATCAACCCGGAAACGCTCCACCGACATCTGACCGTACTTGGCGTAAAATGCGATACTTGCATCCAGATTAGTAACAGCTATAGCTAAATGAGTAAAAGCTGATTTTTTAGTCATTGCAGATCCTTTAGAACTATTTTTTAAACTATCTAAGGCTTGTTGAGTAAACACGGGCAATCCTAATTCAGCCCGATAACCGTGAATGTCTCTAGGATCAAGCTGCTTGATCAGATTAACGATCGCCTGACTGACAACTTGACCTGGAACCAAGATTGGGTAACCAGGCGGAGTCGGAATAATGAATGTGGATGAAACGAGCGATCGCCCAGATGCCATTATCTCATCCACCTCACTCTGTAGCTTGAGGTATTCTATTTTTGTTTCGTCTAAGCCAAGGAAGTAGGCGCTACGCAGATCGCCTTGCTTAGTTACTGGGTGAGGACGGAAGCTAGAGTGAAACTCACTGAAACAAGGCAAGGACGGCAATTCCCTTGTCAGCTTTTTCTGCTTGCTTTCAAACAATTTCATTTCCACAGGATTGTAGTGGTGCAATTCTCGATCCAACTCTGAAGCAATTTTCAGCAAGCAGTCGATCAAATACGCCGCAGAACTCCAGGTTGTGCCAATATTGGTCATCAACAAAGCAGTATTGAGGGAAGTTTTGTTAAGCTGAATATTAAACCGATCCATCAATACAGAATCCCGGAAAGTATTACCACCTATTCCGGTCTTACCAATGTACAAGGTAAGCCGCGTGGGGTCGAGAACGAATTCATCATTCTCCCATGCTTCCTCAATGCGATGGAAATCCATTTCAGGATCTTCGTGATGTTGGTAACTTTTCAGCCCTGATGGACGATAAGGTTTGGGAATCAAGTCAAGCGGAGTAAGCAGCTTGAAGTATTTTCCCAATAGTGGATGAGTGTTGACCTTCTCCCGCACCTCCATTGCTATTTCAATCTGGGATTGAACCAATTTGAAACCTTCCAAGTCAACTTGTCGCCGTGCAACATCCAAAGAAGCAAGAATTTGGTAATTCGGGGACGTAGATGTATGAGTCATGTAGGACTCTAGAAAATCAATTTCCGACTTACGAGTGAAATCCTCATCCCAGATGTGAATCATGGCAGATTGACGCATCGAAGATAAGGATTTATGCGTCGATTGGGTGGAGTACACTCGAATCTTTACTTGATCTGGATCAGGTAAGAGGTGGTTTTTCAGCCAAGTGTCATCGTCGTCTGGATCTAGTTGATCGAATTGTTCTTTAAAAGATTTGTACTCTTGTCGGTATTCAGAACTGTTGTAGCGAGCATAGAGGTCAGCGGCAGCTTGCATCCCCGTGCGTTCTCGATACGTTGGGGTGCAGCAAGCAAAGGCAAACCAGGCTTCATCCCATAAGAAGACCATATCTGGCTTGATTGCCAGCACTTCTTCCATCACACGCTTAACATTATAAACAATACCATCAAAGGTACAGTTGGTCAGCAACAGCATCTTTACCTGCTCCAACTGCCCAGAGCGTTTGAGGAGGAGCAACTGTTGCTTAATTTCCGTCAAGGGTACAGCACCGTAGATGCTGTATTCTTCTAGAGGATAGGCATTGAGGTAAACTGGGTAAGCACCAGTCAAGACGATGCCGTAATGGTGAGACTTGTGGCAATTCTGGTCAATCAGGATGGTATCGCCTGGAGTCACAATTGCCTGCAAAACTATTTTGTTAGCTGTTGAAGTGCCGTTAGTGACAAAAAAGGTTTGCCGAGCGCCAAAGGTCTTGGCTGCTAAACTCTGAGCTTGCTTGAGGCTACCAGTGGGGTGCAACAACGAGTCTAATCCCCCAGAGGTGGCTGAAGTCTCCGCCAGAAAAATATTTTTACCGTAGAACTCTCCCATGTCCTGAATCCAATCCGACTTGAAGATGGAATTTCCACGGGCAATGGGCATGGCATGAAACACGCCAGTGGGTTGCTGACTGTAACTCTTTAGGGCATCGAAGAAGGGGGTTTTGTAGCGGTTTCCGATGCCTTGGATTATGCTCAAATGCACATCAAGATAGTCTTCCTGGTTATAGAAAACACGGCGGAAGTTATGATGTACATCAGAATCTACATCAACCAGAGACACATCTGTGAACAAGTATAAATCCAATTCTGGGCGTAACTTGTGAAGGATTTCGCCTAAAGCAAGACCACGAGGTTGGTTAGATTCCAAAGCTGACTCTGCTGTTTCTAACTTAGTCATGTAATCTTGCAGTATTGGCAACCGATTTTCAGCACGTAACGGAAAGTCATAGCCCAAGATGCAGCATTGAATGTTGTGATTCAACATCAGCGCAGCAAGAGCATCCTCAAAATTAGAAACAACGATGAGCTTGTAAATAAACCTATCCGCAGGAGATGCCATCTGGGCTAGTTGACGGCGTAATTGTTTCTCTTTTTCCGGTGTCAAATCATCTTCGACGAATAAGACAGCGAAATAGAGTTGACTATGATTGTTGAACGTATCGGAAGATAGACTTTGCTGCTCATCTTTGCCGAGAGTCGCGAAAATCTCATCAATGTGGTCTTGGGGATACCGCTCGGCATTGCTAGATATCAAATGTACTACTTTAGCTACCTGGCGGGAAAGTTGGGAGTATTCCTGTCGATCAAAGCGTTGCTGCAATTGTTTGAATACCTTTTTACCCGGTAATTCCCAGTAGAGTTCCCAGGTTTCGAGCATTTTGAACTGGGCAGCAATTTTTTTCTCCAAGGCAGAGACATCCTTACCTTGAGTGTGAAGGGATTGCAAGCGCTCTGTAGCCAATTTGATTTGGTTCCAGGTATCACTACGCCTTTGCAAGCTATTTTTATGTACGCTTAGGTGTAGACAATCTATGACCCGATCATATGGCTTTTGGTACATATATTTATGGATAGCTAAAACGGAACAGAGAATCATAAACCGCCTGAGGGAACTGATGCTCAATCAGATCAACAAACGACCCTTTTGTTGTCTGTGCAACCCAAGGTTCAAGTACCGTAGACCGCAGTACGGTAACATAAGAGCCTGATGCGCCGGATACTCCAAGTAGACAAGGAGCTACCCGCTTCAGCATGACATTTTAGACTTATGAGATATCCTATATCGGTTACTTCTTAAGAAATATACTGATAGTAAATTATTGAGTATTCTTTGTCAAATGTACGATATGAATAATATGTATGCATGAAATAGATTTATCGCAACTCGACCTTACAGCAATTTTCAGGTAAATAACTCAAGTTGCGTGTTATCAAGTTCAGACACATCACAAGGGGAGCAATACGCCAAGGGCGTCTGCCCTTTGGGCAGACGCCTAACTTTTGTATTCTTGCTTTTATTGCTCAAATTGCTACGCTACTAGTGATGATGTGTTTGCGAAGAGGAAGTATTCTCAACAAGCGCCAAATAAGGCTTGCACTCATTGTATGTGTGAGTTTTGTTGCAGTTAGCTTCCTGCCCTGGTTACCATCGGTTCTAAATTATTTTGAGCTTCTCCAAGGTTAGTTTGGAGTTGCACCGGATAATAGGTGAATAGATTAATCTGCTCTTTTTCCAGTAGAGTCAGTATCGCTAGGTTGAGTTTTTCAATGGTATCAAAGTATAATTTAGGATTGCCATTAGTATTAGCAAAAACCCGAATTTGAATGACCCGAGAATTTTGATTGAGTTCGCTAAAGTAGATAAAAAACTTTTCAGTCAATATATCAATTGACTGAGGAATTTCCCGAAGACCGACACAAATCTTTTCGGTTTGTTCTGCCGAAATTCCATCAATTTTTAGGGTTAAGTTGATCCCTATTGAATTATCATTTCCTATCGGTTGGAACCAATTTTCAACGACTCCATTAATCATTTTGGAATTGGGCACTTTTTGGATAGTGTTTCTGGTCAGTATACGAAGGGTTGTACTTCGCAGTCCAACATTTTCCACTTTAATGAGACCCTCTACTCCATGCATCGTCACTTGGTCACCGGGTCGAAACAAGTTATCTACGTAGATAATGACAGTACAACATAAGTCATAGAACAGGTCTTTAAGTAACAAACCTATGGCAACACCCGCTCCACCAAGCAGACCGATCAGTGCCCCTGCCGATGCACCCAAAAACACCTCACTTGCTTTAAGTAAGATGATCACGATCGCGAGCACCTGAAACAACTTCGGCAGATAAGGCACGAGCAAATCGTCTAACTCGGTTTCACTTTTGAGCGTCCATTGTTTAAGCACCTCTCCCAACACAGGAGCGGCACGGTAAACAATAAATGCGAAGGTAGCGTAAGCACCAAACCTGAGAATCCCTTCTAC
The DNA here is from genome assembly GCF_017982655.1 of Brasilonema sp. CT11. Classification (GTDB taxonomy): domain Bacteria; phylum Cyanobacteriota; class Cyanobacteriia; order Cyanobacteriales; family Nostocaceae; genus Brasilonema. The sequence goes on from NZ_JABXYX010000003.1 coordinate 116,233, forward strand.
TTGTTTGTTCAATTCTGGGCTGAAATTTTCTAAAAGAATTAGCTGCACTATCCAGAGTCCACCGATAACAATCAGCCAGTTTAAAGGTTGCTTGATAACCTTGACCAACTCATCGTCAAAAGTGGTCTGTGTTCCGCTCGTCAGACGCTCGATTCTACGAATGATAATTTCGGAGAAAACTTGTTTTAACGCCAGGGTAAGTATGAGGACAATAACGCTCAGAACTATTTTGAACAGCGGTATGTGTATGTTGAGGATAGAGATGTCTGCACTAGAAATGAGTTTCCAAACATCAGAACCAGCAAGAGCTTCTGTAAATGATATTGCAAAAGTTTTCATGGTTATCTTATTTGATGCTTACATAGCGTTATAGTTTATTCTGTTTGCAGTTCGCGTTTTGTGATGGGAGAAAAAGTTGGAGGATCAGGGCAGGGCAAAACGATAAGTTATGATTCAGTGAATACATTAACCAAGGATTTTGTCAAGACTAATTCAGATGCGATTGCCGGAGGCGCAGCTAGCTTAACGCCCTGCCTTGCAAATTATGTTGTTACTGGAGATGCAGCAGCAGAGACAACGTTAAGGTTAGCAACCAACCCGTAGGTTGATACATAATCTTCTAACTCTTGCAAATCGACTGTGCCACTTTTATCGGAGTCAAGAGTAGCGAAAAGATAATCAGTTACGTACCTCCTGACATCTTCAGAAGAGCGATCGCCTGTTGTCATATCTTCTATTCGCCCTAAAAGCTCCATAATCTCGTCTTTATCGAGTGCATTGCTTCCATCTGTATCTAATTGATGGAAAAGTTTTCTCACATCTTCTGTAGCCATTCTCGAAGAACGCAGTGTTTCTCGCAATAATTCATTACCAAATGAATTCATAAACAATATCTGCTCGACGAGTGGTATGCAAAAGAATCCCAGTGCAGCCCAAAAAATTGCATAACTTACGGCGTAAGGATTTGCAGTTGCACTAACTCCGAGGAAAAGAGCAGCCCAAAGGAAAAAGTTGGGATTAACAAGCAGGATATAAGCATCCTGAGCTTCTGCCTTAATCAGCTTACCTTTTGAGAATACCGAAGTTAATACAGCAAAGACGCGGATGAAGATAAAGACTAATGTTGCCACTGCCAATTGTTGCAGACAAGCTAGGGAGCGGTTCGCATCTGTGGAGTTAAATAAGTCTAAGATAAATGTTGGTGGAGTAAATTGAAAGCCAGTTGCTAAAGCCATGAATGCGACAGCCAGCACTCCAATAAATTTCCAGTTCTTACTGTGGTGGTTTGATTCAACAGGAGATTTGTCACGCCAAAATTGAGCGATCGCTCCCGGTATTGCCAAACCAACAATTAGAATCACACCGAAAAATATCAGGCTTGAGCTGTTAATTGGTAATTGTTTTGCCAAACCAAATGTAACAATCAGTGCCACTGGAGCGATGATTGATAACGTCCTTGATAAGATAGCCGAGGGATAAAGATTACCGCCCCAGAGTACCGATAAAACTGGGGAAGTAAGAGCTGGTGGAACCATCCAAAAAAGCACCCACATAACTTTGTACAAATCGGCGGGGCTTTGATACAAGATTCCAGAAAATATTAAAAGTAGCCCAACTACCCATCTCACCAACATCCAGGCGTAGACTATATACTTGACAGTTGAAGTTACTTTACGTTTACTCGCTGCAAAGTCAATGTCCAGGTAAGTATAAAACGTTGAAGCCGCCAGACAGAGAACGATTATCCCTCGAAACAATTCTGAGGGAATTCCTCCGGCGGAGGCGCTTACTGCCCTAACCAAGCATCCCAATAAGAAAGCAGCCGCATAAAGCAAAATTGCCCACATAATTGACAGATCGTTGATCTGTTTACGCACCGAAGCTGCACCGCCAGATTCCTTGCCGCGAAACTTGACTAGCTCCTCACCACTGAGAGCTTTACCATTGGGAAGTTTCAGATGTTTATAATCAGTCGGTGGTAAATCGCTTAAATAAAGTGCTAAAGGCTCCAATACATATTGGTGACACACTACTAAAACAGTTTCGCCCCGTTTCAAGTGCGGTACAACCCGCTCCTCATAGAAAGAAGCAGCGCGTCCGTAAACTTGTGCAATCTTCTCGCCAGCCGGAGGGGCTTCGTTATGGGAATGCAACATTTCCTCGAAGCCTTCGTAGCCTAAAGCAAGACGCAGCAGATTCAAGTTACGTCCGGCAAAGATGCCAAAGGATTTCTCGCTAATCCGATGGTCGATCTCAACAGGGATATCGGGTGACTTCAGCGCCTGACTTTCAGCAAGGGCGATTTCACAAGTTTGCCGCGCCCGTCTCATGTGAGAGACATATACTGCATCAAACTTGACACCTTTTTTCTTAATGTCAACACCTGCACGGCGTGCCTGCAACCTCCCAAATGCGGTGAGATCAACATCCAGTACTCCTGCAAAAATGTTGCGTTCGTTGCTGGTGCTTTCACCATGCCGAATAAAGTAGGCACGTCCTGGATAATTATCCTTTTGAGCTACTTTGTCAGAACCATTTGAAGACAGGCTCGTAGAATTATTAGTTTTTTCCATAAATCATATTTTAGAAATCAGATTGATTTTAAAATGAAACTATTAGTAAATATATAAAATTGTAGTAAATTTTTACTAAGAAAAATAGCAAAAATATCAGATCAAAAAGTTATACAAATTCTCAACTTATCCTCATACCAAAAGTCGGATTCCAAAAAATAAACCTCCAAAAGATTCCTTAAATCGTGAAGACAAACAGAGATTCCAAAAAGCGGGACAGCGACTGTCATTCGTGTTTTGTCAACCGGTAAAAAATCCTCTGCTACCAGCTAAAGTTAAGCTTCCTATTATCGGGTGGGTTAAGTTTCGTTAATCACGAGATATTCCGTTAGATGCCGTTGTCTCCTAACTTGCACCTAACCGTAAAAAACCGTACAAGCTAAAAAGATGCAACGGTAAGCTACATTATCCCAACCCCTGATTGAAAATCAGGGATTTTTACTGATTTAGATCCAAATTCTTGTGTGGCAAACTATCCCCCTATGACTTGCTTTTAAAAAACATATTGATAGTAAACAATTCATGATTCTTTGTCAAATGCACGATATGAATAGTATGTATGCATGAAATAGATTTGTCCCAACTCGACCTTACCTGATATCTTGGTCATTCTCAACAAGACCTAAAAACCCGCGTTTATGAACGGCAAATCAAAGTTTGCAATCGTCGTTATTCTCAATAAACCCAGTTTATGACCCTGCTGCAAGATCTGAGTCTCTAACGGACGCGGCGATTGCTCCTGTTACATATCGAAGAAACACATTTTAAAATCCTTGCTAGATAAGGATTTTAAAATGTGTTTCTTAAGAGCGCCTCTATGTAGTCACTTATTTTTGATGGAACTCAAGATAAGCTTTTGTTTCATCAAGATTTATGGTAAAATTTCTGTCTTAAGGTAGATAATAAATATCAGCAAGTAAACAAGGGTGTGATTAGAGCGAGAAGTATACAGTTAATATTTGTCACTCTATGCAAGTAATTTATCAAGATAGCGTAAATTAAAACTTTAGTTTGAGTGTAATCAAAAAATGACTAAAGGCGGCGCTACTATATCTATTCTAGGCAAGCTGAACAATGAGCCAGTTATCAATTGAAAATTTACTGAAACAGAAGATAGGCTTAGACGCGAGTACCCTAGGTTCTGCCACCATCAACAGAGCAATTTCTCAATGTATGGCAAATTGCGGTTTGAATAAAATAACAGATTACCTGGCACGATTGCAAACATCAACTCAGGAATTAGAACAATTAATTGAAATGGTTGTTGTACCAGAGACTTGGTTTTTTCGGGACAAAGAACCTTTTGTATTTTTAAGCCGCTATGTGATGTCTGAATGGTTTCCCAAACATCGTGGTAGGATGCTGCGCATATTAAGCATACCTTGTTCAACAGGTGAAGAACCATACTCGATTGCGATCGCACTCACTGAAGCTGGGTTACCCACCAAAAATTTTTCTATTGACGCAGTTGATATCAGCAAAAAGTCACTTTTCAAAGCACAAAGGGCTGTCTACAGCAGAAATTCCTTTCGTGGTAACAACGACTCTATAGGGAAACGTTATTTTACCCAAGTTGGGGAAGAATACCAGTTGTGCGACTCTCTTAAGAGTACCGTTCATTTCATCCACGGCAATCTGCTAGATCCTTCTTTTTTAATGAACAAAGTTCCTTATGATGTGATTTTTTGTCGCAATGTATTAATTTACTTTGATAGCTCAGCCACAAAGAAAACAGTCCAGGTTTTGTCACGTTTATTAATAGATAAAGGGGTGCTATTTGTGGGACACTCTGAAACACAGTTATTAAGTCCTCAGTTTGTGAGTGTGCGACACCCCCTAGCTTTTGCTTACCAAAAGCAGGAGAATAAAAACCAGGAGTTAAGGTATGAGCAAAAATCAAACAATAGTAGTCAGGCTATAGAAAGAAAAAAACCTTTACAAAAATTCCACTCCAAATCAGACGTAAAAATAACTTCTCATTCTTTTTTAGATAAGTCTAAAGAAGTTAAAACCATACCTTTGAGCAAAGCCAAGGGTGATTCTACCACTACCCCAACCCCGACGCTCAAAACTGCACAAAACTTGGCAGAACAAGGACAGTTGGATGAAGCTTTTCGCTTATGCGAAACTTACCTAAGTCAAAACCCTACCAGTGCAGAAGCTTACCTTTTGTTGGGACAACTGTATCAGATACAAAGTAATCAGGAACAGGCTCTTGCATCCTACCAAAAAGCGATTTACCTAGAGCCAAATCATTATGAAGCACTTCTCAATCTCGCCCTACTTAAAGAACGTAGTGGCGATCTTGCCAGTGCAGCAGTTATCCGACAGCGAATCCAACGACTGCAAAAGTTTCAAAATCAATAGACATCCGAGCAATTAGCAACTCAAAAGTCTATCAATAATTTGTTTTCAAACTTGAAGAGAGGCTTGTTGTCACGTTATTGTCTATAAACTGTAATATTTTTTTGAAATCAGGGAGAAATAGAAAATGTTTGAAAATTGGAAATACAGAGATCGCATATTTGTAAAGTCTTCTACTGTTGCAATTTTATCCCTTATATTTAGTGTGACTGTTATTGTCAATGCCACTCGCACAAATCAAGTATTTGATGATCTCAGGACTTCGCAGAGCGCTATTTTAGAAACTGATGATATGATTTTGAGAATTTCACTGATGGCTCGGCAAGTTCGCGGTTATCTACTTGTCAGAAATGCGGACGGGGCTTTAGAAACTTATGCGAAGCTGAAGAAGAATTTTCAGGATAGTGCTGAACGCGCACAAAAAATAATTCAAGATGGACCACAAGCAGAACAATTGAGAAGAATGATTCAGTTAGAAGATCAGTTTGATGCCCTAGCCCAGAGAACGTTCCGCTTAGAAGATGCGAATCAGCACAAGGAGGCAGTAGATAGTTACCTTAGAGACTCTAAGATACTTGTTGGAGATTTTGACCAATTGAACCAACAATTCAAGCAAGCCAAAATACAGGAAATCTCGAATCTTTCTCAAACAACAAGAAACAATTTAACTTTTCTTATGGCAGCAGGGATCATAATTCCATTGTTAGTGATCGCTGCGGCTTTTGGGGGGACTTTGTTCATTATACAACAACTAAAAAAGAGAATTGCGGGAGTTGTGGGAGTTGCAGAACGAATATCGAGTGGGGATTTTACCACCCAAGCCCAAGTCACCCAGGAGCAAGATGAGATGGAACCATTAGTGATTGCCTTCGGTTCAATGACTAAAAACCTGAATTCATTAATTCACCAAGTACAAAAATCTGGGATTCAAGTCACCACCTCCGCCACGCAAATAGCAGCTTCTGGCAAACAATTAGAAGCGACTGTCGCAGAACAAGTTGCTTCTACCAACGAAGTATTAGCCACGGCAAAGCAGATTGCCAGCACTTCTGGCAAACTAGTCAAGACAATGGACGAAGTTGCCGAAACTTCAGCTTCCACAGCCTCTGCAGGAGATAACTCTCAAAAAGACCTTTCGCGCATGGAAGCAACTATGCGTCAGTTGGCGGGGGCTACCGGTACTATATCCGCTAAACTGGGAGTGATTAGTGACAAAGCTAACAATATTAATAGTATCGTCACAACTATAACGAAAGTGGCCGACCAGACAAATTTGCTATCTCTCAATGCAGCAATTGAAGCTGAGAAAGCTGGAGAGTATGGCATGGGTTTTGCTGTCGTCGCCAGAGAAATCCGCCGCTTAGCCGATCAAACAGCAGTTGCTACCTTGGATATCGAAAGCATGGTTAAAGAAATGCAATCAGCAGTTTCTACTGGGGTGATGGAAATGGATAAGTTCACACAGCAAGTAGGACACGGTGTTGAAGACGTTCAGAATATCAGCATACAAATCGGCGAAATTATTGAGCAAGTGCAAGCGCTAACTCCACGTTTTCAAATGGTGAGTGGGGGTATGGAAGCTCAGTCGGAGAGTGCTGTGCAAATCAATGAGGCGATGGTGCAGCTCAGTGAAGCTTCTTCTCAAACCGCTGATTCACTACGTGGAATTAACATTGCGATCGCCCAATTGAACGATGCAGCACATAGCTTACGCCAAGAAGTTTCTCAGTTTAAGGTCAAGTCTTAAGAAAGTCCAATTACAATGAATCAACTCATACCTTTTAATAATAAAAAAAACAATAGTTTAGAAGGTCGTTTGTTCTTAGCATTTTTATTCATGGGTTTAATCGTATTAATTGTGTCGATAATTGGCTGGATCTCGACTACCCGGCTAAGCAACCATATCTACATACTGGGAGATTATGCTTTTCCCAGCGTAGTGAATTTATGGAAAATTAAGGAAGGTCAGACTCAGATTCAGTCATCAGAAAGGTCACAGCTTAATCCTGCAGCAAGTGCTCAAACAAGGCAAAATGATTCAATTAGAATTGAAAATGCTTGGAAGCAGATTAATGATGGCTTTAGCAAATACGAAAAACTTCCTCGTAATCCAGATGAAGATAAATTATATCAAACATTTCTGCCACTATGGGATAAATGGAAGCAAGGCGAACAGGAATATCAACAGTTAAATCAAGCATTTGAAAGATTTAATCTCCTCAATCCTCGGCAAGTACAGATTGATTTGTTGAACCAGGGGAAAGCTAATGCACCGGAATTCGCAACCGCAAAAGCAGCAGTTGAAGCGCTTACTAAGATGAATGAGCAAACAGTAGCCAAGAAAGTCCCTGCTTTTAAGGAAGCCACAAATGCACTACTAGCACTCATAAAATATAACGAGAATTTGGCAGCAGATGCAAGGCAATCAGCGGCTGCTGATGTGAGTCAATCTACATTTTGGATCTTGCTCGGTTTGCTAATTGGTCCAGTCACAGCGGTGATTTTTGGTAAGTACTTTAGTAATACAATTGCTAAGCCATTGGGTGCGAAAATTGCCGGAGTTGTGGGAGTTGCACAACAAATATCGAGTGGAGATCTTACCACCCAAGTCCAAGTCACCGAGGAGCAGGATGAGATCGGAAAATTACTGGTTGCCTTCGGTTCGATGAGTCAAAATCTGAATTCGTTAATCCGCCAGGTGCAGCAATCTGGAATTCAAATTACCACCTCCGCCACGCAAATAGCAGCTTCTGGCAAACAATTGGAAGCGACTGTCGCAGAACAAGTTGCTTCTACCAACGAAGTGTTGGCGACGGCAAAGCAGATTGCCAACACTTCTGGCAAACTAGTCAAGACAATGGACGAAGTTGCCGAAACTTCAGCTTCCACAGCCTCTGCAGGAGATAACTCTCAAAAAGACCTTTCGCGCATGGAAGCAACTATGCGTCAGTTGGCGGGGGCTACCGGTACTATATCCGCTAAACTGGGAGTGATTAGTGACAAAGCTAACAATATTAATAGTATCGTCACAACTATAACGAAAGTGGCCGACCAGACAAATTTGCTATCTCTCAATGCAGCAATTGAAGCCGAGAAAGCTGGAGAGTATGGCATGGGTTTTGCTGTCGTCGCCAGGGAAATCCGCCGCTTAGCCGATCAAACAGCAGTTGCTACCTTGGATATCGAAAGCATGGTTAAAGAAATGCAATCAGCAGTTTCTACTGGGGTGATGGAAATGGATAAGTTCACACAGCAAGTAGGACACGGTGTTGAAGACGTTCAGAATATCAGCATACAAATCGGCGAAATTATTGAGCAAGTGCAAGCGCTAACTCCACGTTTTCAAATGGTGAGTGAGGGTATGGAAGCTCAGTCAGAAAGTGCTCAACAAATCAATGAGGCGATGGTGCAGCTCAGTGAAGCTTCCTCTCAAACCGCTGATTCACTGCGTGGAATTAACATTGCCATTGGGCAATTGAATGAGGCGTCAGTTGGCTTACGCCAAGAAGTTTCTCGCTTTAAAGTCTAGTTCTAGGAGCACCGGGATGCGTGTAGAAGAAGTTCCCAATTCAAAAGTGCACAATTGCTGGAATCAAATCGGCATTTGGGGCGATCACTCTTGTCCCGAACTAAAAAAGCATATTCACTGCCAAAACTGTCCAGTTTATTCTTCAATGGGACGGAGTTTATTAGAACGCGAAGTCCCTCAAGCATATGTGGATGAGTGGACTGATTTGCTCTCTAAGGAAAAATTAGAAAAATCTGTAGAGGGAACCGACCGAGTCGCTTCAATTGAGACGATAACGGTGGGCATCTTTCGACTAGGACAAGAATGGCTGGCATTATCGGCGCAATTAATTCAAGAAGTGATGCCGACATCTGCAATTCACATTCTACCACATCGCAGCAACAATATTTTCTTGGGACTGGTGAATCTTCGGGGTGAAGTCCAGATTTGCGTCTCACTTAAACAGTTCCTGGGAATAGAAACAGCAGATGACAATCAGCAGAATATCAGCCCTCTCATCTATAACCGAATGATAGTTGTGGAGAAATTTGGCAACCGTTGGGTATTTCCTGTTGATGAAATTTCTGGTATACACCGCATCCACCCGATGCAACTAACAAATGTGCCTGCAACTTTATCCAAAATGCCAGAAAATTATACACAAGGAATATTTAACTGGAAGAATCAAAAGGTTAGTTACTTAGATGATGAATTATTATTTTACGCACTCAATAAGAAAGTTATATGACAACATTTATGACGAATTAGCAAAACTGCACATTTGTCAAGTAAGAATACAAAATATAGCAGATCAATAGTTTGTCAGCAGCAAGTAGATAAATATTCTCGATCCCATTGGCTGCCCCTAATCCCCATTCCGTGAAAATCTTGATCTTCCTAGTTCCCTAGATCCAATCATCAAATGACAAATCATGACATGAGCAATTTCTCCATGCTGGATTTATTCCGCATGGAGGTGGAAGCCCAGGCAACAATAATAAACGACAATCTCTTAGCGTTGGAAGGCAACCCCAACGCCAGCAAAGAACTTGAAAGTTTGATGCGTGCATCTCATTCCATCAAGGGTGCTGCTCGTACTGTGCAACTTGATGCCGCAGTCAGAATAGCTCACGTTATGGAAGATTGCTTTGTCGCTGCACAAAAAGGAGCAATCACAATTGACTCGGGTGACCAAGTCGATGTGCTACTGCAAGGAGTTGATATGATTGAGCGCCTCTCTCAACTTAAAGAGAGCGAAGCGCTCAATTGGTTAGCCGCTCATCAAGGAGAAATTGAAAGCTTAATAGCAGCCATCTCTGCTATTTTGACACCAAACCAGGAAGCACAAGATACGGTTCAGCGCTTAAGCGCAGACGTGGGGAATGAGGAGGAAACGGGGGATGATGAGGAGGACGAGGATGATGAGGATGATGAGGATGATGAGGATGATGAGGAGGAGGAAATTCTCACTTCCTTGTCTCCCTCTGCTCCCCCGACTCCCCCTGCTCCCCCTGCCTCCCTTGCTCCCCCCACTCCCGCTTCTCCCCCTGTGGACGTCTTTGCCTTTCCCTCCATCTCCCAAGATGACGAAAATTTAACGATGCTGGATTTATTTCGGCAGGAAGTGGTAAATTTATCAGCAATATTTAAGTCGAGTTTACAAGAGCGCAAAAATAATTCAAATTCAGCCTATACCAAAGCACAAATCGAATCCCTGATCCAGGCAGCCCATAGCGTTGGTGGGGCGGCGCGGATTGTCGATATCGATGCTGCGTTCCGAATCTCCGACGCGATCAAGCATTGCTTAATCGCTGCTAAGGAAGGAAAAGTTTCCTTAGTCGGCTCGCCAATCGATAATTGCCTCCAAGGCATTGATGTGCTCCTACGCATCGCGCAAGTCCCGGAAACTGATTTAGAAAACTGGTCAACACAACATCTGTCAGAAATTGAAACTCTAGTTTCTGCTATCTCTGCTATTCCAACACAGGAAACCAAAAAGCTAGAAAGCCCGAAATCAAACATCAGCAAGAAGACAAAGAAAAAAGCAGACAAGGAGAAAACAGAGCAGGGGAGCAGGAAAGCAGGGGAGCAGGAAAGCAGGGGAGCAGGGGAAGCAGGGGAGCAGGGGAGCAGGGGAGCAACTCAGACAGCGAGCAGTTACCAGGAGGTTCTGCCTCGTGCTGGCTCTGCGTTAGTCGAAGACGTGCCCAAGGCATACCCGAAGGGGGGAGAAATGACAGCCTCATCTCCCCAACCCTTAGCTGCAACTGCCACATCTTCCATTACCTCATCACCCAAAACCCCCATTACACCATCACCAAAAACTCCACCCCCAACGACCACATCCAAATCTCCCAAGGAAATAACAGAGATCCAAAATGCAAAGAGTGTAGACCGCGTGGTGCGGGTGAGTGCGGATAACCTCAATCGCATTATGGGACTCGCTGGAGAAACTCTCGTAGAAGCAAACTGGCTACAACCGTTTGCTACTTCTTTGCTAAGGCTCAAGAAAAGCCAAGTTGAACTGTCTAACCTTCTAGAAAAGCTGCAGGAATCCCTGGTAGGGGAAAACCTGAACGAGCGTGCTGCTGACTCGCTCTCTACTTCAAGAGCAAAAGCAAACGAATGTCGCCAAATTTTATCTGACCGCCTGAATGAACTGGAATTATTTGCCCGTCGTTCTGGGAATCTTTCAGATCGTCTTTATCGGGAAGTCATTGCCAGTAATATGCGTCCTTTCGTAGATGGCGCTCAGGGATTTCCCCGAATGATGCGGGATTTAGCAAGACGTTTGGGAAAGCAAGTCAAATTTGAAATTATCGGCAAATCCACCCAAGTGGATCGCGATATTTTAGAAAAGCTAGAAGCTCCCCTAACTCATATCTTACGTAACTCCGTTGATCATGGTCTTGAGCCGCCCGAAGCTCGGCAGGCTGTGGGGAAACCTCCTGAAGGTACAGTGCGATTGGAAGCTGCTCATCGAGCCGGAATGTTATCGATTACAGTTTCCGATGATGGTGGTGGAATAGACTTAGAGCGCCTGCGCCAAAAAATTGTCACTAAGGGCATGATTAATGCTGACATGGCGGACCAGTTAAGCGAACCCGAATTGATGGAGTTTCTATTTCTGCCAGGTTTTTCCACAGCAAAGGCAGTTACCGAGGTTTCAGGTCGCGGTGTTGGTTTGGATGTCGTACAAAGCATGGTGCAGGAAGTAGGGGGCATTGTGCGAGCTGCATCTCAGTTAGGGAAGGGAACAAGTTTTCACTTACAATTGCCACTCACCTTGTCTGTGATTCGCACGCTGTTGGTGGAAATATCAGGAGAACCTTATGCTTTTCCGCTCACGCGCATTGACCGGATTATCATGATTAATCCCTCTTCTATTTCCGTTGTGGAAAATCGCCAGTATTTTGTTTTGGATGGGCAAAACATAGGATTGGTGGCGGCTCATGAAGTGTTGGAACTGAACAACTCTGCTGACAACTCAGAAGAATTACCATGCGTTATTATCAGCGATCGCCTGAGTCGTTATGGCTTAGTAGTCGATAAATTTCTGGGTGAGCGGGATTTGGTTGTCAAACCTTTAGTTAAAAGTTTGGGAAAAGTACCAGATATTAGCGCCGTCGCACTGATGGATGATGGTTCTCCCGTTCTGATTGTTGATGTTGAAGATTTGCTGCGTTCGATTGACAAATTACTCAATGTCGGTTTGATTAGCAAAATTAACAAAGGAATTGACGGCAGCGGATCTAGACAACACAAGCGGATTCTTGTCGTAGATGATTCCATTACTGTGCGCGAAATGGAGCGGCAGTTGCTAGAAAATAATGGTTACGAAGTTGAAGTCAGTATGGATGGAATGGATGGTTGGAATGCTGTGCGCACGGGTGTTTATGATTTAGTCATTAGCGACATTGATATGCCGAGAATGAATGGGATAGAACTAGTCGGCAATATTAAAAATCATCCGAATTTGAATTCTTTACCTGTGATTATTGTTTCTTACAAAGACAGTCAAGAAGACAGAATACGTGGTTTAGAAGTTGGCGCTAATTATTACTTAACTAAGAGCAGTTTCCATGATAATAGTTTGTTAAATGCCGTTCTTGATTTGATTGGCGATCCCTGATAAAGTTGCAAATACTTTTATGAAATTGTTATGAGAATAGCCATTGTAAATGATATGCCAACCGCAATAGAAGCGCTACGGTGTGTCTTGGCGCAAGTCCCAAATTATGAAATACTTTGGATTGCTCATGATGGTACCCAAGCAGTGGCAAAATGTGCAGCAGATACTCCAGACTTAATTTTGATGGATTTACTCATACCAATTATTGATGGGGTGGAAGCAACGCGTCAAATTATGACCAATTCCCCCTGCGCAATTCTTTTGGTAACAGCGACTGTCAGCGGTAATGCATCCAAAGTCTTTACGGCAATGGGGTATGGCGCACTGGATGCTATAGATACACCTGTTTTGGGTAGGAGCGGGCAAATCCAAGGCAGTGTAGAGATATTAGAAAAAATCGCTACGATAGGCAAATTAATTGGCAAAACCAGCAAGTCATCTCAAAGAATTGGAGAGCGTAGAGGTTACCAATCAAAGCTAAGTCCCCCCCTAATTGCAATTGGTTCTTCCACGGGTGGTCCCCAAGCTTTGGCAGTGATCCTTTCTCAGTTACCAGCAAATTTATCAGCAGCTATCGTTATTGTGCAGCATGTAGATGAACAATTTACCCCAGGTTTAGCACAATGGTTGAATACTCAAACACCATTGCCAGTTAAACTAGCGATCGCAGGCTCCCATATAGAAGTTGGGCAAGTCTTGATTGCTGCTACCAATGACCACCTAGTTTTGCAATCTAATCTGAGCCTCAAGTACACTCAGGAACCGCGTGATTATCCTTACCGTCCATCTGTGGACGTGTTTTTTGAAAGTTTAGCGAAAAACTGGCCAACAAAAGGAGTAGCGGTGCTATTGACTGGTATGGGCAGGGATGGGGCACAAGGACTAAAGTGCCTGCGTTCACTGGGTTGGCATACTATCGCTCAGGATCAAGCGACTTGTGTCGTTTATGGTATGCCAAAAGCAGCAGCCCAGTTGGGAGCAGCTGTGGAGATTTTACCAATTGAGGCGATCGCAAAAGCTTGTGCTAAGCAACTCTTACGCCTACCCTCCAGGTGAGGGGGTTCGCAATCGACGCTCACCGCCAAGACTGCGACCCCCTCACCGTTTACGCAAGCGTAAGAGAATACGCATGTCTACAAAATATTATTTAACACCAAAATTTTCTCACTTTTTTTATTAAATTAAGATACACCCCCACTCCTGATTTTAAAAAAACGTCTCGCAAGGAGGCTATACCAGTGGCAGAAGACCCAATTACAGTTCTGCTGATCGACGATCAACCAATGATTGGCGAAGCCGTTCGTCGAATGTTACTCACAGAAGAAGATATCACCTTTCATTACTGTAGTGACCCAACCTTGGCTTTTAAAGTCGCTAAGTCATGTCAGCCAACGATCATCTTACAAGACTTGGTGATGCCAGAGATGGATGGACTGGTTTTAGTGCGCTTTTTACGCGCCCACAACGCCCCCACCAAAGACGTTCCGCTGATCGTTCTCTCTAGTAAAGAAGAACCGGTTATCAAAGCAAAAGCTTTTGCATTAGGAGCCAACGATTATATAGTCAAACTCCCAGACAAGGCAGAACTAATCGCTCGCATCCGCTACCATTCTAAAGCATACGCCAACCTTCTCAAGCGACAAGAAGCGGAAGCCGTCCTCCAAGCTGATAACCTCCGCATGCGTAAAGAACTGGAGATGTTGCGCCAAATGCAACGGATGATTTTGCCTACATCCGAAGAACTAAATGCCATAGAAGGTTTAGAAATTGCCGGCTATATGGAACCAGCCGACGAAGTAGGCGGCGACTACTATGACGTTCTGTACACAGATGGTATCGTCACAATTGCCATCGGTGATGTCACTGGTCACGGTCTTGAAAGTGGCATCGTCATGGTAATGACGCAAACAGCAGTCCGTACTCTTAAAGAAATTCGAGAACTCGATCCAGTTAAATTTTTAGATGCACTCAATCGCACTATTTATAAAAATGTCCGACGGATGAATTCTGAGAAGAATTTGACGTTAGTGGTTCTTACTTATTCAGAAGGCAAAATCAGTATCAGTGGTCAGCATGAAGAAACTATTGTAGTGCGCAATGGGGGTGATATTGAGCGCGTTAACACAATCAATCTGGGGTTTCCGATTGGGTTAGATGAGGAAATTACTGATTTTATTGATCATACCATGATCGAATTAAATTCTGGTGATGGAGTTGTGCTTTATACCGATGGAATTCCGGAAGCGTACAATATTGAGAAAAAACAATATGGGATTGAGCGATTATGCGAAGTTATTAGTCAAAACTGGCATGATTCTGCCGAACAAGTTAAGCAAGCAATAATTGATGATGTGAAGCAATTTATTGGTACACAAAAGGTTTTTGATGACATTACTTTAGTAGTTATCAAACAAAAAGAAATTGAAAATAAGGAAATGTTTGAAAACCAGGAATCATTTGAGGAGGAAGAACCGTTTGAAGAAGAAGAACCATTTGAAGAGGAAGAACCATTTGAGGAAATTAAGCAGAATGTGAAGAAAAGGAAGAAATTGGGTTTTTTTCGTCGCAAATGATCTGCCAATACCGTTGATTGTTTGCTCTGGTTCCCACGCAGAGCGTAGGAACGCCTAATTTGAGGCTCTGCCTCCAAACTAACCATTGGCAGAGCCAATAGGACTGCATTACCAGGCAGGAGCCTGGGAACGAGCAAAGGAAGAAATTGAGGTTTTTTCGGAACTGATAAGCCAACTCTATCAATTAAACTGTAACAAAGATGAGCCAAGTTTTTGGAGAATTTATTGAGGACTTTACGCAAGAACATGATTCTTTAGAACTGAGCTTCACGTCCAGTGCTCGCTCAATTAAACAACACTGGCGTAATCTTCGTTTATCAGCTTATTTTGTTGCTGACTATTTTTCTACTTTTCTACCTGATGAACCGGATAGCGAGCGCATTAAAGCAATTAAAAACAACCTCAGTTATATCAGCAACGAACTTTTAGAAAATGCCATTAAATTTGACGAAAAAATCAAGAATTCTCCAGTTAAGTTTGGGGTTCATTTTCTGAAAGATTTTGAGAAAGTCACTGCGGTGATTTTTACTAAGAACAGTATGACTACTCAAAAAGTTGAGATATTTCAAGCCTTGATTAAGGAACTACTCTCCGCTGATACTTATGAGTTATATGTTCAGCAGGTTGAAAAAACATCTGAAGACGAACAGAGTGAAGTCTCTGGCTTAGGTTTACTGACCATAATCAATGATTATTCAGCCAAATTAGGCTGGAAATTTGAGTCTGATCCCATTCATCCAAAAATGATCACTGTGACTACAATGGCTCAAGTAGTTGTATAATTTATCTAGAATAATTAATGATTTGGATAACTGAATAAAAAAGTAAGAATAACCTATGACAAGTCAAGAAGTTAAAAGCGATGACTATCAGGTTCAATACGAGCCAGCATCCACAACAGTTTATTTTAAAGGGCAAATCGCGCTAGGAGGTCCCAAAGATTATGCTCCTATTGTTAATTTGCTCAATGAAGTGGCTGGTTTAGAACCTAAAACCATCACAATCAATGTGAAAGAATTAGCATTTCTCAACAGTTCGGGTATTAGTATGTTATCTAAGTTTGTTCTTGGAATGCGGAAAAAGAAAGGAGTTCAATTGGTAGTGTTAGGTTCTAAAAAAATACCTTGGCAAGGAAAATCATTGAAAAACTTAGAGCGATTGCTTCCAGGTTTAAAACTAGTAGTGCAATAAGCTAAAAATGTGATTTATTTTATGGAGAAAGTAATATGTTAGAAAACCTATTGCATCAATTTTCTAAAATGAACACAGGGGGCTTGATCCTTACCAGTTTGCTAATAACGGCTTTAGGAACTGGGTTATTATATTTATTTTTATCTTATATCTTGCGCCCCATATTTCGCAAATTTGAACGAGACATCGCAATCGTTACCTTAAAAGTTTCCACTTATCCCGTCTTAATTATCTTCGCTATCCTCAGCTTAAAAATCACTTTTTGGAAGTTAGCCAAGATTCACATTCTTCCAGTGATAGAGCATATCTTGATAGCAAGTATAGTTATAGTTATTACTTATTGGTCTGTCCAAATATTTACCCAAGTTTTCATCTACTACCTTAAAGAGTACACTCAACAAAGCGAAGCGATGTGGGATGACGTACTTCTTCCCATCCTCTCAAGTGTTGTTCCTGTGCTTCTTTTCACACTTGGCGGGGTTGTTGTTATCAGTTCCTTTGGGGTTGATTTAACTGGAATTTGGGTAACGCTAGGTGGTGCTACTTTTGTTCTTGGTTTTGCACTTCAGGATATTTTGGCTAATTTCTTTAGTGGGATTGTTTTACTCATTGATACTCCTTTTCGATTTGGTGACATCCTGCTGCTTGAAGATGGTTCAATCGGAATGCTACGCCGAATAGGGATTAGAGTAACTGAGCTATATATATTTAGTACTCATTGTGATGTTTATATTCCTAACAGTGTATTACAAGGTCAGAAAATCACTAATTTGAGTCGTCCCACCTCTTTATACTATCACTCGATTTCGCTAGAAATACCGTCGGAATGTAATATTGATGAATCTAAGAAACTCATAGAAGAAATTGTGTTAGCTCATCCCGATACTCTCGGGGATATGGATATTAAATTGGAAGTGATAGATGAGTACTATAATTCTGAAGAAGGTGACTCTAATCTCATCAAACAACAAAAATTTGGTAAATTACGATTACTAGCTGAACAAGAAGTCATTTTAAAATTAGAGGAAGTTGAACAAGGTCTTGAAGCTTTAGTTGCGACAATGCAGTTTGTAGAAAAAGGAGGGATGAACCCAGAAGAAATAGAAAATGTTCAACAGGAATATCAAGGAGTTTTAGAACTTATAGGTTTCCAAGTAATTGAAGATAGTAATAATAATCGTACTGTAGTTAATTTTGAAGAAACCAATCCAGAGGGACTGATTGAGTTAATTAGGGAGTGGTATCGACTTGGGATTAAAGATCCTAATTTACTGGATGAAGATGAATCCTTCATTTCGGATCAATGGGAGCGAAAGATTCATTTGTTAAAGCGAAGATCGCAACGCTTGTCTCAAAAAATCTCTAATCCTCAAGTTGACGAAACTCGTTTAGATGATGATGTCATGGACTTGCTTAAGTGGGTCAAACATAAGTTAAAATCGCCGCGCAAGAAGTGGCAAGAACCGCAAATCAAGATGATAGGAATGAAACATGATGGCTCTGACTATTATATTGAATTGGAACTGACATTTTTTGTGGATGAGATCAAATTGGAAGATGGAAAACGAGGCGATCGCGTCAGGAGCCAAATTTATCAAGAAATCTTCCGCCACTTCAAAAACACCTATCTTGACTGGGATGGCATTAAACAGACAGAACTGGGAGAAAATATTGGAAATACCCTTGATGTCAGCATTAATTAAAATCCTGTCAATAACTTTGCTGTTCAGGTAACAAGAATATTCGCTCTCGTTCTGGCAAAATGTAATCTAACTGAAGGCATTGAATCATTCCTTGTCCATCAGTAATCATTTCTCCCAAATAAGGAGCAGTATCGACTTTCATTCCTGGAACAAAGTGCTGAGTCTCTTGCTTGCGGAATGTGTCGGTAACACGTTCTGCCATCAATCCTAAGATATGCGATTTTGGTTGAGAACCAAAGCTACTTCCCGTAGGCGAATCATGATTGTGAATTTGGTAATTCACCAAGATAATCCGACTGCTAAATAGAGGACGACAAGGAGTACCCTGAATTAAACGGCATAAATCAATTACTGGTACAAGACGATTTCGGTAGTTAAATAAACCAGCGATCAAATCAGGCCCATGATGTAGAGTTTTCAGTGCTACCTTAGGCACTACTTCTACGACTCGCTTAGTTTCCAAGGCATAACGCTCATTGTTTACATAGAAAAGCAACATTAACATATAGGAATCCGGTTTTATTTATGAACTTACTCGTAGAGGTAGGGAACGCTTAACACGAAACAGGGAACAGAAAGTGTACCTAGCTTCGTCAAAAATCAAATATGAGTTCTATATTTTTTGTAAGATAGATTTTAATCCAGTATCCTTTGTCCAAAGCACTACAAATGACAGATGACAAATGATAAAGGACTACTTTCACAAGTTGGCAGTGCATTTTGAATGCACCGCAGCCTATGAGCTAATTATTACCAGTTTCTGAATTATCCAATGCCTTGTCTTGTGTAGGAACGACAATATCAGGAGAATCAAATTGCTTTGGTTCCGCAATAGATGGCTGTTCTGGTACAACAACAGGAGAATTCTTTGACTGGTTAACTGGTTGCAATGATTCAGACGCGCCATGATAAGATGGTCGGTTATTTCCTGAAGATTGTGAAGAGGTATTGCGAGACTCGCGGATTGCTCGTAGTCGCTCTGTCAGTGAAGGTGATGAACTAGTCTTAGGCTCAGTTTTAGTAGATCCAGAAGCTTCCTGTTGTGAGTCTTGTCCGTATCGGCGACGTTGGGATTTTCTGGAGTCGGTTTGGGACGATTCTTTGCTCACATCGCTGTTATCGTCCGAGTCATTTGTGACATTCCTTCTATAGGATCTCCTATAGGATTCTCTTGTCACATTGCTGTTATCAGGAGCATCATCAGTTGAAACACGACGGATACGCCGACGGCGTGTTGAAGTAGAAGTAGATGCAGATTTGACTTGGGAGGAAGTATTATCTTCTTTCTGTTGAGTATTAGTATCAATAGCCTTATTAGTTTCTTTAATAACAGGGGATGGTGTTAGGATTACTGTAGGTTTTGCCTCGTTAGGATCATTCTTTTCGACAACAGATTGTGGTTGTGGAACTGATGAGGTTGGTCGAGTTTTAGTCAACAAACTTGTGATACCAAAACCACCTGTAACACCCAAAAGAGCTATACCCGTTGCTATCAGTGCTTTAGGTGATGAGATAATTTTCTTGAATATAGCATTACCTGAAGGTGGTGCGGTTGGCGTGTTCACAGATGCTACTTGTGGTGGCACATTTGGCACATTTGGCACATCTGGCACGTCTGGGTATGGATCAGTATATAAATTAATGGTTGGCACTACTGATGTCACAAGTAATTGCTGTGCACCACTTTGAATGTCAGGTAATAGCAGTAACCACTCTGCTACTGTTTGCGGACGAAAGCGAGCGTCAGTAGCCATACCACGAATGATTGCTTGATTGACAGCAGCACTCAAATGGGGTTGTAAGTCTCGGGGGGAAGGCATTTGCTCGCGATCGCGCAGAAGTGCTGGTATAGGCACTTGTGCTGTCAACAATGCATACAGTGTTGCTGCTAAACCATAAACATCAGTTGCAGGACTACGGGTTGCTTGCGACAGGTACTGCTCAATTGGCGAATAACCCTCAGAAACAATTCCCGTATGAGTTTGCTTGACACCATTGTGAAATTCCCGTGCAATCCCAAAATCAATTAGTATGACCTCTTGCGTTCCTTCACGAAGAATGATATTATCTGGTTTCACATCCCTATGAAGTAAGCCATTTTGGTGTACAACCTGCAATGCACCTGCTATTTGCTTAATGTAATGAATTGCTTTATCCTCTGGCAAAGGTATCCCTGGCATGACATATGCCTCAGCCAAAGTTTCACCAGGAATATATTCCATCACCATGTAGGGTAGTCTGTCTTCGACAAAAAAGTCGCTTACCCGGACAATATTCGGATGGATACAAGTAGCTAATCGTCTTGCTTCGTCTTGAAATTGACGCTCAAACTTAACATAATCAGGATGCTGTCGCAGCTTTTCATTGAGAGTTTTTATCACCACGACCTGATGGAGGAAATTGTGAGTTGCTTTGAACGTAATGCCAAAGCCACCTCGACCGATTTCCTGGTTAATGGTGTACTTACCACTCTGCAATGTTCTAGTACTTAGCATAGAGAGTCCCGATTAGTAAATATGTTAGTACTGCTTTTTTTAAAGAGAACCAAGAACTGTAAAAGCTCCGGTTTTGACTCCTGAGTCTAACCCGAATTTTGAGGAATATCAAACCATGTTCAATACTTAACCCACACAACAGTTTTATTTTTCTTTGGTTATTCCTTATAGTATCCTTATCACTTAAAATTATCCACTTTCAAAAGCGCTGACCAATACCAAAATGAACGCGGCTTTCTCCTTGGTCATTCAGCCCAAAGTCAGCCCTAATTAAGCCTAGAGGTGAGTCAAAGCGGACTCCCGCACCGTAACCGAAACCAGTACCAGGTTTATCACGAACTCCTGCAGGGTTACCCAACACAGACTCACCAGAACCTAAGTCTGAGGCAAAATCCGCAAAGAAGACACCTCCCAATGCTTGGATAATCGGAAAGCGATATTCTGCCGACGCCAACACATAAGTGCGACCACTAGCAACATCACCCTCACCATAACCGCGTACTGAATTGACACCACCCAAGTTGAAACTTTCATAAGGTGGTAAATCACCAAGGACTGTACCAGCTTGGACATTCAAGGCGAAGACTTGTGGTTTTTTGGATTCAAATAACTTTACAGGCATAAACTGGCTATAGTCTGCCTTTACGCGGTTCATAGAAATTTGTCCTTCCCCAAGAGGGATGGATTGTTCGGCACTGAGTTTGAGAATAGAACCATTGGTTGGATTGAAGGGATTATCTCGCTGGTCTTTGGTGGCGGTTAAGGATACAGTCGTCAAGTCATCAATACCAGTCCCGCTAAAAGATAGAGGATTTCCCTTTTCATCAGTTGGGGTAACTTTACCATCGCGATCGCGAATACTGACACGAGTATAGTTTAAGCCTAAAGAAGTATTCCAACCATCAATCGGGCGCTGCAAGCTAACACCACCCCCAACTCGACCTTCCCGGATTCTATCGCCATTTGCAAATTTGATGTCACCATCAAAAGTTTCAGAAAGTCCCCGCTTGCGGAACGCACTCACACTATAACCAAACGCGTCTGGATTCGTTTCCCGGTAGGGACTTGCAAATTTAGTATCAAATTGAAAGTCACGCGCACCAAGTTCAAGATTAAAACCGAAAATATCGTTAACGCCACCAACATTTTGATCTCGGTAAGTTAATGTACCAACGATCCCTTGATCTGCGTTATAATTACCACCCAGATTAATAGAACGCGCCCCTATTTCCTTAAGTTCGTAAACGACATCCAGTTTTGTCGCATCTCCTTCAAAAGCAACGTTGACATTCTGAAATAACCCTGTCTTATACAGTTGCTGTAAATCTTGTTTGACTAAGTTTTCTTGATAAACTTGTCCTGGCTTAAATTTAAGCTGTTGCTGCAAGAAATCTGTTTTTGTACGTCCTTCGACTGGTTTACCCTTGTTATCAACTGTTTTGCCTTCTTCGTTCACAAAACGAAACTTGATATTGTTGACAACACCTTCAGCAACATTCAAAGTCAGGATTCCTTCAGCGCTGGGCCGAATCGATATAACTCTTGCAACTTTATAACCTTTGTCAGCGTACCATTTATTAATATCTTGGACTACTTGTTTAAGACCACTCGGACTGATAACTTTTCCTATTTGAGGTTGAAAGCGTTCCCTGGCGACTTCATAACTCAACACGTTTGCCCCGGAAAGTTGTAGAGAACGCACAACAACTGGTTGTACTTGGTACTCTACATTTAAGCCAGTTGGCGTAGAGCGGCTATTAAGACGAGCATCCGTAAATAAACCAGTCTCCAAAATTGCTTTAACATCTTTTTGTAACTGACTTGGACTGGTTTGTGCACCAACTTGAGTGTTGATGACACTGCGAATCGCCTGCTGCAATTCCTCATTCGCTCCGACTATGTTCACTTGTGTAGCAGTGACTCCTGAACCATTACCACTAGCTGGAGATGAGCCAGATGAGCCAGATGAGCCAGATGAGCCAGATGAAAAAGTTATTTCCCTTGTCTGGTCCTCCTTTTCAGTAGTTATCACCACCGGTTTACCACCAGTACTACTTTGCACGCTGCCAGATTTCTGAGAGAATTGTCCAATGACTACTGTCTCTGGGGGTGCGATCGTTTCTATCTTAGCTGGCGCTTCTTCAGTCACTGGCACCACTACGTTATCAGGTTTTTCAGCTTGCTCAGAAGTATTAGAGGGTGCAGCAAATGCTTGCTGATTAGCATTGCCAGCTGCCAAAGTCACTAGAGTAAAAATTGCCGCAGAAGAAACTCGCATAATGATAGTAGCCTTATAAACTGGGAGTTAGTTCGTACTTTCGTACTGAGGTTTAGTAATGGGGACAGTACTAACTTCCAGCTGCATCGCCGATTTATTTATACCCCCATTCAATTCCTCTTGCCGCAAACGACAGTTATTTTAAAGTTTTTGTTTCTCATGAGTGATTTATCACCATCATCGCTAACCTCTGATATCGAAAAAAATACTTCCGGCTTACGGTTACTTGTTTTAAGCAACGGACATGGTGAAGATATTATTGCAGTCCGTATTTTGCAAGAACTTCAGCAACAACCCAACCCACCCGAAATCTTTGCTTTGCCCTTGGTGGGACAAGGATACGCTTACCACGGGTTGGATATTCGCCTCATCGGTTCGGTACGCACAATGCCTTCGGGCGGTTTTATTTACATGGATGGACGCCAATTTGTACGCGATGTACAAGGTGGTTTGTTACAACTCACCGTTAATCAAATGAACTCCATACGTCATTGGGTAAATACTCAGAAAAAATCAGGCCACAAGATAGCTATATTAGCAGTGGGCGATATTGTACCACTAATATTTGCGTGGTTGAGTGGTGCTAACTACGGCTTCGTAGGCACAGCGAAATCTGAGTACTATGTGCGAGATGACGTGAATTTCTTAAAACGTAAAAAGAAAGGAGCATGGTGGGAAAGTTTTTCTGGCTCAATTTACCATCCTTGGGAACGTTGGTTGATGAGTCAGCAGCGTTGCAAAGCTGTGTTTCCCAGAGACTCGTTAACAGCAGAGATATTGAAAAAGTGGGCGATTCCGGCTTTTGATTTGGGTAACCCGATGATGGATGCTTTGGAACCAACAATTTCACGTCCAAGATTTTATGGTACTCATATAGAAAAGCAAGAATTAGCTCGACCTTTAGTTGTCACTCTGCTTCCCGGTTCTCGTCCACCAGAAGCATACGCTAACTGGCAGCAAATGATGATTGCTGTCTCTGCATTGATGGCGCTTTGGGAAGAGGAAAAGTTTGTGGGATATACTTCTGAAACTGTTGTCTTCTTGGGTGCGATCGCCCCCAGTTTACACTTTGACAGTATACGCCTAATTCTCGAATCTCAAGGCTGGCAGCCCTTCGACCGCTTCGACTCCGCTCAGCGCAAGTCCGCTCACGGTAAACCCCAGGCTCAACCTCCAATCCAAATCCCCGACAAACATTGCTTGACATTTAAGCAGAAAAATGCATTGTTTATTTTATCGCAGAATGCTTATAACGACTGTTTGGATCAGGGAGATTTGGCGATCGCAATGGCAGGGACAGCAACAGAGCAATTTGTAGGTTTAGGCAAACCTGCGATTACTATCCCTGGACATGGTCCCCAATTTACCTATGCTTTTGCTGAAGCACAAAGCCGTCACTTGGGGTCATCTGTGATTTTAGTAGAAGAACCAGCAGAAGTTGCTAAGGTGGTTCAATCACTGTTTGCCAACCCAGACAAATTGCAAGCAATCGCAGAAAATGGCTTACGACGAATGGGTAAACCAGGTGCAGCCAAACGAATCGCTGAGTATTCGATGAAGTTGTTGTGGAATGAAGATTGATTTTTAACAGGACTTATATCATGTCCGTCTAACTACTTACGATATGTCATTGCGAGTGGAACAAAGTGAAACGAAGCAATCTCATGCACTTGCGATTGCTTCACTACGCGCTTCGCTTTGTTCGCAATGACAACTATTGAACCGGACATGATATTACGCAACGAGATCCTTCGTTATGGGAGGGTGTAAGGGGGTAAGCGCTCACCTTGGCGTTGCCCTTATACCCTTAGTTGTTGACAATACTTAGTCACAAAATTTTACAAATAATTACTATGATCCTAAAAACCTAATACTATACTGTTGATCAATAATTTTACTTATTTTTAAGTATTTTTATCTACCGAATATCTACACTCCTAAAATGCTGAGCAAACTACAGGTGTCTCACCCATTCTTTTTCCTTACCTTACCCCTTGCAACCCTGGCAAGCCTTAGCTACTTCACCGTCGCAAGAGCACAAATTACTCCTGATAACAGTCTTGGTGCGGAACGTTCTGTTGTTACTCCCAACGTCCAAATTAACGGCACCCCTAGCGACAAAATTGATGGAGGCGCAACTCGTGGGGCGAACCTGTTTCACAGTTTTCAGGAATTTAATGTAAGTGCAGGTAGAGGAGCTTATTTTTCCAATCCGGCAGGAATTGCAAACATACTCACCAGAGTGACTGGGGGTAATATCTCGAACATTCAGGGTGTTTTGGGTGTGTTGGGCAAAGCTAACTTGTTTTTTATCAACCCGAATGGAATTATCTTTGGACCAAATGCTCGGTTGGATCTGCGTGGTGGTTCATTTTTGGGAAGTACGGCAAATAGTCTGATATTTAAGAATGGGTTTGAGTTTAGCGCGACGAATCCACAAGCACCGCCATTGTTAACTATAAATATTCCGATTGGGTTGAGATTTCGGGATAATCCAGGAAACATCACCAGTCAATCTACTAATCTTGAGGTTCCACAAGGGAACTCCTTAGTACTAGTGGGCGGTAATGTAAGCCTAGATAGTGGACAATTAAATGCTTTTGGTGGTCGAGTCGAGTTGGGAGGACTGGCGGGTACAGGAACTGTAGAACTTCAAGCAGATGGCAATAATTTTAGCTTGGGTTTTCCTGATAACCTAACCCGTGCAAATGTATCTCTGACAAATAAAGCAAATGTACGTGTGGATGCAGGTGGAGGCGGTAGTATTGCAGTCAACGCCCGTAATCTAGATATTTCAGGAGGAAGTACTCTTCGGGCTGGAATAGGGCAAGCCTTGGGGTCAGTTGGTAGTCAGGCGGGAGATATTACTATTTCCTCTAGCTCCTTCTCTTTAACTGGTGGTGCTCAACTAATTAACAGCACCTTTGGACAAGGGAATGCAGGTAGTGTGTCGGTGCGAGCGTCTAATTCGGTTGAGCTTGCAGGTAGTAACACTGCTATCTTAAGCACTGTGGAACCAGGCGGTGTGGGCAATAGTGGCAATATCGACATCAAGGGTGCAACTTTCTCACTCAAAGATGGCGCTCAACTGCTAACCTCAGTTCGTCAAGCATCTTCCACTCAGCCTGCCGGAACAGGGGATGCAGGCAAAATCAACATCAACGCTGCCTCTGTGTCACTCAAGAATGGAGCTGCACTGTCTACCAGCACATATGGACAAGGGAATGCAGGTGATATTGCGGTGCGAGCCGACAATTCTGTTGAGCTTGTCAATGCGAACATCTTCAGCAATGTGGAATCAGGAGGTGTAGGTAATGGTGGCAATATCAACATTAACGCTGCCTCTCTCTCACTCAAAGATGGCGCTCAACTGCAAACCTTGGTTCGTGGAGCATCTAACAATCAGCCAGCCGGAACAGGGGATGCAGGCAAAATCAACATCAACGCTGTCTCTGTGTCACTCAACAATGGCGCTGCACTATTTACCAGCACATATGGACAAGGGAATGCAGGTGATATTGCGGTGCGAGCCGACAATTCTGTTGAGCTTGTCAATGCGAACATCCTCAGCAATGTGGAATCAGGAGGTATAGGTAATGGTGGCAATATCAACATTAACGCTGCCTCTCTCTCACTCAAAGATGGCGCTCAACTGGAAACCTTAGTTCGTGAAAAATCTGACACTCAGCCAGCCGGAAGAGGAGATGCAGGCAAAATCACTGTTGATGTCACAGGACTTGTAACGATTGCTGGGATTAAAGATGAATTTCGCAGTGGGATTCATAGCGAGGTACAAACAGGAGCAACGGGCAATGGGGGGGACATTACTATTTCCTCTGGTTCCTTTTCTTTAACTGATGGTGCTCGACTGACTACCAGCAGTTATGGACAAGGGAATGCAGGTAATATTGCACTGCGAGCCGACAATTCTGTTGAGTTTGTCAATGGGGATATTTTCAGCAATGTGGAAGCAGGAGGTGTGGGCAATGGTGGTAATATCAACATCAACGCTGCTTCATTCTCGCTTAAAGATAGTGCTCAACTGCAAACCTTGGTTCGTGAAAAATCTGACACTCAGCCCGCCGGAAGAGGAGATGCAGGCAAAATCACTGTTGATGTCACAGGTAAAGCAACAATTATTGGGATCAAGGACGGATTGTCCAGTGGAATTTTCAGCCAAATCAACCCAGGAGCGACGGGCAATGGGGGAAACATTACTCTTTCCTCTGGTTCCTTCTCTTTAACCGATGGTGCTAAAGTGTCTGCCAGCACATTTGGACAAGGGGATGCAGGTGATATTGCGGTGAGAGCGTCTGATTCGGTTGAGCTTGTCAATGCGAACATCTTCAGCAATGTGGAACCAGGAGGTGTGGGTAAAGCAGGGAACATTAACATTAATGCTGCAACACTGTCCCTTAAGGATGGCGCTCAACTGGGAACCGCAGTTCGTCAAGCATCTTCTAACCAGCTGGCTGGAAGGAGAGATGCAGGCAATGTCACTGTTGATGTCACAGGTAAAGTAACAATCGCTGGGTTTAACAACCAATTTCCTAGTGGGATTTTCAGCCGAGTGGAACCGGGAGCGAGGGGCAATGGGGGGGATATTACTATTTCCTCTGGTTCCTTCTCTTTAACCGATGGTGGCAACCTGGATGCTAACACTTTTGGACAAGGGAATGCAGGTAATATTACGGTGAGAGCCGACAATTCTGTTGAGCTTGCAGGCAGTAACACTTACATCTTCAGCGCTGTGGGATCAGAAGCAGTGGGTAATGGTGGCAATATCAACATCAACGCAGCTTCTGTTTCCCTCAAAGATGGTGCTCAGATCTTTGGTAGCAGTTTTGGCAATGGTACTGCTGGCAATATAGAACCCATTTGACATCTTTTACAGTGTTGAAGTAAAGTTACGGCAAAAGCCTTATCCAGCAACCATGCCATACTCCAGCAGCCTAACAGACGAAGAGTGGGAAATTCTTGAACCTCTACTGT
>NZ_JABXYX010000047.1 GCF_017982655.1 Brasilonema sp. CT11
TTTTTCTGCCAAAATACTGCTCCGAAATGAATCCAATTGAATTGGAGTGGCAGCACTTAAAGAAGGATGAGCTATCTGGGCAAATATTTGATGATGAGTTAGATCTTGCCTATGCGGTTATTAATGGCGTTAAGGCAAGGGGAGAAAGAGGAAACTATAATACTCAACGTGTAAAATTTAACTCCAATTGCTCTGGTTAACTTTTTGTTACATACCTATAAATTTTCTCGCCTACCTACTTATCTAAAAAGTGAAGGTTGTTCTTATAGTGCCAATCACTGCATCTTTATTGTCATCGTTTTGACCAGGAGCCGTAATCCAAATAACACCTGGGGTGATGGCAATGTTATCTGTAAACTGATACTTGTAAAAGCCTTCAATATGTAAGGATAAATCGTTTGCAGGTGCAGGGTTACCACCCCGATAAGGTTCTGCACCCACAAGAATACCACCAAGGTTACCTTGTTTACCCAAATCTGGGAATGCCAATCCCACGGCATAGTACCAAATATCTGCACTACCACTACCTGCCAAATTTTTGGCGTTTGTGTAGCCAAAGAACCCATTGACTGCAAATCGAGGACTAAATTTATAAAAAGCTTGTACTCCGTAAGAGTTCGTAATCATCCGCTCAAATGGAGTATTGGCTTGAGCTGTCCCGACAAGTGTAAAACCACTACCCAGATCAAATATTGCTCCCCGATTTTGGTAGGCATTTACATAGGTCAAACCAATGCCAGAGTTTTTGTTGGGGTTCCATGCTAGTTGTGCAAATGCGCTATATTGACCATTAAATAAGCCGCTACCTGATTGAGGTCTGGCATGATCTCCTGCTAAATAAGCCAAACTCAATACGAATTTGTCACTGAATTTATAATTGATTCCCCCACCTGCACCACCACCAATACGGTAAATAGGACTGGAGGAAGCAAATTCTGTGAGAGCGCGACCACCACCTGTGGCACTATCCAAATAAGGACTTAGAGTAGGAATGAAATCAAAAAATACTCCGTTTACTGCTCCTATGTAAGCCTGTATTTTGTCTCCAATCGGGAAGTAATAAGAGAGCCAATCGAGAATATCATCGTTGTTGGCTGGAGAGAGATTGAAGGTTTGAAGTCCTTCTGCTGTACCATTTGGCAGCGTCAAGGGAGTGGCGTTTCCAGCAGTTAAACGGACGTATAGAGTATCTTGACCTGTAAAACTACTTTTGAAAACGAGGCGAACTCTATCTTGAAAAACAGTGTTGCTATCATTAACCGAGCCACTCAAGGCATCTGTAATGGCAAAGATGGCTTCTCCTACTAGCTTTGTTGTTGTAGAAAACTGATTGGCTTCAAGTTCCGCAGTCTGAGCTTCTAAATTATCAACACGACCCCGTAAAGTTGTTAGTTCAGGGGTAAATTCTGCTTGTAGTCTTTGTAGGGTAGTTAAGTCTTCTCTGGTCACTAAGTCAGATGTAGCTGTTGCAATTAGCTCGTTAATACGAGATAAACAAGCATTTAAGCCTGCTGCAAATTCATAGCGAGTGATGGCGCGGTTTCCCCGATAAGTGCTATTTGGATAACCTGCAATGCATCCATAACGCTCAACTAAAAACTGGAGTGCTTGAAAAGCCCAATCGCTTGGCTGTACATCCGAGAGCCTAGACACAGAATTTACCTGAGACAAGGTACTATTTCTGTCGCTGCTGCTTGTCTGTGGGAAAGTTGCATCACTCTTGATTGCAGGAATAGCAGACTCTTTATCTGATACCACAACTGCTTGTGCAATCACTGGAACTTTAGTCACAATAGTAGGTAGTGATGCTGGGATCGCTGTTGTTGTCATTGCTTGAGGCGCAATCACTGCAGCTAAATAGCTATTTTCAGCATAAGCTGATGTGCTAGCTAGCAAAGTAGTTCCCAAAATTGCCGCTCCGACTAGTGAATTATGAAATGAAATATTTAACATTTTTTTCAAAAAAGCTAATTGTTTCACATAGGAATAGAGTGACTTCTCTTGCAAACAGCACTAAAAGGAAAATTATTTTTTCAATACGTGCCTGCACAAAACAACCTAATATTTCACAGCTTGATTTGAGTTTTTAGCAAAAAAAATTACAAAATACATTAAGAAAATAAAGTTACCGTATTTAATTTATAATTAATGATTTTTGCATATATAACCTTTGAAAACAAGCCCCTTGTCTTATCAGGTAGATTGTGTAATAATTATTGAGACGGTAAATATATAAAATAACTGTACTTTAAAATTGATAACCAAAATTTAGAGTTGTCCCGCAAAGGTTAGCAGGAGAAGTAACAATGACAACCGCTACCAAAACCTATGAGCTAGAAGGACAAATCCTAGAAGCATGTTCCTGCAATACGCCTTGCCCCTGCTGGATTGGAGAAGATCCTGATGGAGGAAGTTGCGATAGTTTTGTCGCCTATTACATTGAGCGGGGAGAGATCCAAGGTTTAGATGTATCTGGATTAACCCTTGTAAAAATTGTTTATATTCCTGGAAATGTCCTAGCGGGAAACTGGCGAGCAGTTACTTATGTTGATGGTAAGGGAACGGTTGAACAACAGCAGGCACTAGTCAAAGTTTTTACAGGTGAACTTGGAGGGGCGATCGCTGATTTGGCAAAACTGGTGAGTGAAAATCTGGATGTGCGAGTGGCACCAATTGATTATCAAATCAAAGAAGCTCAAGGGACGATTCGTATTGGAGATGTGCTAGGTGCAGAAATGGCACCTTACCGCAGTGCTGACGGCAAACCTACCAAGCTAGTTGATAGCATCTTCAGCACTATTCCAGGTTCTCCTGCTTACGTTGGCAAAGCTTCCTATCACAAGGTGAATGTACCAGAGTTCAATCTCACCTGGGAATACAATGGACGCAATGCTATTCAGGGTGAGTTTCGCTTTGAGGCTTAGACAGCGATGAATGATTCACCGCGCCAAACGACATCTGCACATCCGCTTTTAAGCAGGCTGTATGACTTTCTAACTAATGAGATGATGCCGGTTTGGGGGCTGGTATTTTTAGCTTGGGTGTTAATGCTGCTGATGGTGGTTACGGGTCTTGACCACTGGTCGTATCATCATGCTTTAATTGGGGAAAAATCTCAACCTCTTCTCCTAAAACTATTTATTTTTCTAGTGACTTGGCAGGTTATGACAGTCGCGATGATGTTGCCCTCCAGCCTACCATTGATTCGGCTGTTCTCGAAAGTTAGTCGGCAACAAAGTCAGGAAAAAGGTTATCTGCTTTTGGTCGTATTCATCTGTGCCTATGCTACAGTCTGGACTGGCTTTGCTCTCCTCAATTTTTTGGGTGACTGGGGATTACACCATCTGGTTAATTCATTACCCTGGCTTCATCAACGTACTTGGCTAATTTCTGGCACAACTGTGCTAATGGCAGGTGCGTTCCAGTTTAGTGGACTCAAAGAACATTGTTTAAAGTCGTGTCGGCATCCTCTGAGTTTTCTCACTCATCACTATCAAAGAGGGCTAAAAGCTGCCTGGAATTTGGGAATTCGCCACGGTCTTTACTGCCTGGGCTGTTGCTGGGCGTTAATGGTGGTAATGTTTACCCTGGGAGTGGGGCATCTTACCTTAATGTTATTACTAACTGGCGTAATGGTAGTAGAGAAAACATCACGCTGGAGCCGTGTGCTAGTTCCAGTAGTAGGTACTAGTCTGCTTGTTTTGGGAACCCTCACTTTAGTACATCCTAATTGGTTATGGGAATTCTCGCCTACACATCATGCACTAAACCTGAGAACTTTTTTTGAATTTTGAGAAGCTGCAACAAATGCAATTAATCGAAACTAAAGAGTCTGAAGATTACATTGTTTTAGCTAAGTCTTTGGCAGAGGAATTTGCTCAGACAGCAGTCGCACGGGATGCTAAAGGGGGAACACCAAAACAGGAGCGCGATCGCTTGCGTCAAAGCAATTTACTCAAACTGATCGTACCCAAAGAGTACGGCGGTCTAGGGCAAACTTGGCTCGTCGCTCTCAAAATAACCCGCGAGTTTGCCAAAGTTGATAGCTCTATTGCTCATATCTTCTCCTACCACCATCTAGGTGTGGTTATTCCTCATATCTTTGGTTCAACAGAGCAAAAACAGCGGTATTACTCAGAAACTATCCGCAACAATTGGTTTTGGTGCAATGCCGTCAACCCCCTAGATCGCAGAACAACACTGATATCACAGGACAATCATTTCCGCCTCAACGGCATCAAAACCTTCTGCTCTGGTTCCCAAGACTCCGATATATTACCTATTACAGCTACTCATGTTGAAACTGGTGAATTAAGCATTCTGGCAATTCCCAGCCAACGGGAAGGCGTTACTATCCATAATGACTGGGATAATATGGGGCAACGCCAAACAGACAGCGGTAGTATTACGTTTGACAATGTATTAGTCTATCGTGATGAAATTCTAGGTAGTAGAGATAAACCAAATCAACCTTTCGGCACTATCCGCTCTTGCTTGACTCAATTGAACCTTGCCAATATCTATTTGGGAATTGCACAGGGTGCATTTGAGGCGGCTTTATTATATACTCGCACGACGACAAGACCCTGGTTGACATCAAACGTAGAAAGTGCGACACAAGATCCCTACATTCTCCAACACTATGGTAATATGTGGGTTGACCTCCAAGCAGCTAAGAGTCTGACTGACCAAGCAGGAGAATTACTACAAGCAGCTTGGGAACAGGAATGGGCACTGACAGCAGAACAACGGGGAGAAGCAGCGTTGGCGATCGCGACTGCCAAAGTCGCCGCCACCAGAGTCGGTTTAGACATTACCAACCGTATCTTTGAAGTTATGGGCGCACGCGCTACCAGTGCTCAATATGGCTTTGATCGCTACTGGCGCAATCTCCGCACTTTCACCCTGCATGATCCAGTGGATTACAAAGTGCGAGATTTGGGGAACTGGGCATTGAATAATGAGTTACCAAAACCCAGCTTTTACTCATAGTTTTAAGTAACTGGACAAAAATATTTATAGTCATTGCGAGCGGAGCGAAGCAATCCCAACCCTTGCGATTGCTTCATTGCGCTGAGTTCTTCGGACACGCTGCGCGAACGCTTCATTCGCAATGACATTGTGTAATTAATTCTGTCCAACTACTTATCGCTTGGGTACGAAGCAGCGTAGACTGTGGACATAGAAAATAAAAAAAATCGCTAATTGCTGCTTATATTTAGCAATTAGCGATAGCAAGGAGCATAACTGTATTGCAATAATCCTTTGTATCATCTGCAATTATCTAGGCGGACAAAGTGCTCACCCCAAAGGTGCGATGCTCCTTTGAAGCAGCCCCTTGAGCGATATCGCATTAACACTTACCTTGAATATAGGAATCCGGTTTGATTTGGTGAACTAACAAAGTCAGCGCAGGGAACAGGGAACAGGGAAGAAGCAATGATGTACCTAGCTTCGTCAAAAATCAAATATGAGTCCTATATTTTTATTAGATACTTTGTCAATCAAATTAACAAAGTAGAAGCTTTAAGTATAAAAAATGACTGAATATTGTTTTAATTGACTTTAGTACTATTGTACCATAAATGAGATTTAATGGTCAATATTGATGCTAAAAGCTTCCATGTTATTTTCACAGCTATAAGATAATACTAACTTCCATAGTCCCTTAAGCAACACCCGGAAGAATTCCTAAAGTTAGGCAAAAAAATTAAAAGATATTAGCGTTATGATTTATCCAGAGTATTAAGTTGCAAAATCTGGAGTGCCTTTATGACAGCCGATTTAACTTCCCTTGCCTCAGGTGATTTTGTCACTGTACTCTCACTGGCTGCAACTGCGTATCAAGGACAGAAAAATGAGCGCCCCGGTGCTGAAGTCGTGGTCAATGCTTTGCTGCAAGCGGAAAAAGCAGCTAAACAGCAACACCTGACGTATCCTTTTGAGTCCTTGGTTGGTGAATGGCGACTATGCTTTGTCACTGGAACCAAAAAAGTCAGAAATCAAGCCGGAATTGTCTTGGGCAAAGGTTTTTATATCCCGAAGTTGGCTCCAACTTATATTTCTTTTGACACCACGCCAGCTGTAGATGAAACTCCAAGCAGAGAGGGAATTGGCAATTCAGTTCAATTTGGTTTTGTTTCGTTGAAGCTTAAAGGTCCAGCACAATATTCAGAGAAGAAAAACTTCTTGGCGTTTGACTTTCTCCAGATGCAAATCAGTCTGTTTGATCGTGTGATTTACAGCGGTCAGATTCGAGGCGGTAAAACTGGGGCGGAGAATTTTTATACTCAACCTGTAGCGAAACTACCCTTCTTTGCGTTTTTCTTAGTCACAGAAGACTTGATTGCAGCTCGCGGTTATGAAGGTGGGCTAGCACTGTGGATTCGAGAAAATTGAACTTCGTTAAATGCAATATTCTCAACTTAAGTAAATCATACTAAAGTCTCTACCACCAAATAGAGGAGACATTAAGAAAGTAAATGATAGTCTAGAAAAATATTACGACTACAAACCAAATATTCATAGTGCGCAAGGAGATCTTTCACTTTGAATAAATCAGCACTCATAATCCCCTTACTAGCATTTCTTGTGCTACTGCCGGTAAGTACATTGGGTCGTGCTCATGCTTCAACCAATAATTCTGCAAATACGTCCTCTTTTAACCTGAGTTCTCAAAAATGGAAAAATCGCGTACTACTAGTGTTTGCTCCCTCTAGTAGCAATCCTGCTTATCAAAAGCAGATGCAACTGTTTGACAAGTATAAATCAAGTTTTCGTGAGCGGGATTTAGTTCTTGTTCAAGTTGTTGCAAATGGCAAGAGTTTTGCTAACACAGAGCAAATAGATCCGGGGGCGGCGGCTAGGTTGCGCGATCGCCTAAAAGTCAGTAACCAAGATTTCTGTGTTGTCTTGGTGGGTAAAGACGGTGGTGTCAAGCGTCGTGATACAACTCCTATCCAAGCAAAAGCTATTTTTAACGAAATTGATGCCATGCCTATGCGAAGACAGGAAATGCGAGAACGAAGAAGTTAACAATTCAAAAATAAACTAATGTCCCGCTCCTTTGAGCTGTTCGTAACATTACTTGGTTAAGAAGAACGCAGAACACAGAAAATCCCCACCGATTTCATTCGTGGGGATTTTACAAGGAAACATTTTTGCTTTCACGAATCAATTCGGGAGGCAGTACTGATTGTATCCCTTACACCCCTATACCCTTACACACGCCCTTCGGGGAGAACCTCCGGTTCCGCTGCGCTAACGCAGTCGCCTAGGTCGGGAGAACGCCAGGTGCTACAACGGGGGGAACCCCCGCAACGCACTGGCTCCCCTCCAGCAGCGCTGTCTCACCAGATACCTCTGTCGGGAAACCCTCCTATGGCACATAGTGCCACGCTGCGCGAACAGTACTGGCTCAACGGACAGGTGCCTCAAGTCGGGAGACCCGCCCACGGCACTGTCCTCCCCTACACCCCTAGTTGTTGACGCAAATATTTTAGATACTAAAGTTTTTACCAGAAACAGAACAGACATTAACAAAGTCGATGATACGGTAGAACAAATATTCACACCTAGAAATGTAACGTCAGATGTTTCCAGTGTTTGTACGTCGTTTTTGGCTTTCGTTTGGAGTGGTTATTCTGGTTTCGTTCATGTTGCTTCCAGTCAAAGCACAACAACCATCTCTAACTTCTTTATCTCCAAGCTTCACACAAGTCTCCTCACAGCAACTTGAGCAACAAATTCATCAAACCTCACCGCTTGCAGATAGCATGATGAAAGTAAGCGCTGTTGTCACTACGGGGCAGCCCAATACTTCATTATTTCAACAGCAGTTACAAAATCTCGATATTTCAGCCGCTCAAGGTAGGGTTGGTATTGGGGTTTTAGACCTTAATAACGGTCAAAGCTGGTTTCTCAATGGTAAGCAGCGCTTTCCCATGCAAAGCGTATTTAAGCTTCCTTCTGCCATAGCTGTCTTAAAACGAGTAGATGAGGGCAAGATTTCACTCAGGCAATTAGTCACGATTATGCGTCGGGATCTTGCTCCTGGATCGAGTCCTATCATCAAAGAATTCAGAGGTGATAGAGTACAGATCCCACTCCAAAACGTTCTAGAACGCTCTGTGGGAATAAGTGACAATACTGCAGCTGACGCTTTGGTGCGATTGGTTGGTGGACCTGAAAAAGTCACTGCTATCTTACGCGAACTGCAAATTCGCAACATCCGCGTTGATCGATTAGAACAGCAGCTACAGCCCCAGAGTGTGGGACTCAAAAACTTTCAACCGGAATTAGCTGACGAACAAAAATACAAGGAAGCTGTGGAAAAGATTCCAGATCGCGATAAGAAAGCTGCTTTGGAAAAGTACCTTCGCGACTCACGGGATACCGCTACTCCTGAAGCTATGGTTGACCTTTTGGCAAGGCTACGCTCGAATCAGTTATTGTCCGAGAACTCTACCGCTTTGTTGCTAAAGATAATGACCGATTCTCCAACGGGACAGAAACGGCTAAAAGCAGGGCTACCCAATAATTGGTCGATCGCACACAAGACTGGTACGGGTGCAGATGTTCTCGGGATAAATACTGCAACAAATGACGTTGGGATTGCTAGTTCACCAGATGGAAAGCGTGTGGCGATCGCCGTATTCATCGCCGGATCAAAAGCTCCTCTGGAAGTGCGCGAGAAAGTCATGTCCGACATCGCCTCAGCAGTAGTAAAGGCGATGCAATAGAGTGCTTATAGTTGACCAGTCTAATTATCAGGGGCATATGCCAAACCGTCATGAGTATACGATTTCGTTGCATTGGTTGATATTCCTTCTGGAAGTGAGATTACATCGGACTATCAGACAACAGAGTACGTTTCCATTACTGCAACAAATGACGTTGGGATTGCTAGTTCACCGGATGGAAAGCGTGTTGCGATCGCCGTATTCATAGCAGGTTCAAAAGCTCCTCTGGAAGTACGCGAGAAAGTCATGTCCGACATCGCCTCAGCAGTGGTAAAGGCGATGCAATAAACTTCAGTTGAAAATAGCAGGGCAAGCATTCGTCATATATAAGGTCATATTTACATGATCGTAAGGACTTGATGATTCAATATATTCGATAGGACAAGGCAGACACTACTCAGGCATAGCAGAGGAATGGTGGTCAACGATTAGCCAGTCGTTGCCATCATGGCGATAGACGAACGAGTAACGTGCCACAACCTTTTCAGGTTTACCATTCTTGATTATATTGAAGCTGTAGACACCCGAGTTGATGGCGAACAGCTTGTCAATGATGCGGACGTTTTGTTCAAGGATTGTACCTTTAGGCTTGTATTTGAGGAAATGCTCGAAGTAGTCTCTCATTTGTGAGTGAGTGTTCCGCACCTTATTAGATACCGTTGGCAGAAGCACACCATCTTTTGCGTAGAGCTTCACTACTTCATCAGGATTTTCTGTTTGCAAAGCAGCATTCCATTTGTCAAAGAGCGCGGCGATATCCCGCTCTTTAGGCCCCACAGCAACTTGCTGTGGAGTTGTGCTTCCTGCTGTTCTATATGATTGAGTTTGAGCAGATGCCTTTGCAACGGTTAGCATAGTTTCACCAACAGAAGTCATCGTTAAAAGCGCTAAGGCACTCAGCTGTTTGTTGAATTTAAACATAATTTACTCCTTAAAATTTTAGTTTATTTGCTTAGTACAACTTGTCATTAATAGGAGTCGGAAATCAAAATTATGCTAAGACAGGGAAATGAATTATCTCTTAAATCTATTCCGAGCACCTTTTATGTCTTGTTAGTTCTCAATTTCTTCCCAAACAGCACTGCTCTACATCTGAGAAATGTCATCTTCACAGCATTACAGCAGCAATCACTCGTTCTAAAATTTGGTAGAGGACTTCTGGATCAGTCCGACTTGCATCCATCGGCGAGAATTCCACATCCTCTACAAAAGACTTGGCATAGGCTACCATTTCTTGGGCGATCGCCGTATTCATCGCCGGATCAAAAGCGTCTGAGGAAGTGCGCGAGAAAGTCATGTCCGACATCGCCTCAGCAGTGGTAAAGGCGGTGCAATAGAGAGCTTATAGTTGACCAGTCTAGTTATCAGGAGGCATACGCCAAACCGTCATGAGTATACGATTTCGTTGCATTGGTTGATATTTCTTCTGGAAGTGAGATTACATGGGACTATCAGACAACAGAGTACGTTTCCATTACTGCAACAAATGACGTTGGGATTGCTAGTTCACCAGATGGAAAGCGTGTGGCGATCGCCGTATTCATCGCCGGATCAAAAGCTCCTGAGGAAGTACGCGAGAAAGTCATGTCCGACATCGCCTCAGCAAAAAAAGTTGTGTCTTACGAACTACACAACTATACAATAGCGAGCGCATGGGATTATAGAACTGTATTTTTATGTTCTAAAACTATCGTTTAAACGGTCGGGTGCAAGCGGATTGTTATGCGGTTGAGCATACAGCTGTCAATTGTCTGTGGTTCCAGTGTCGATTAAATTATCAACTCCTGCTGCATCTTCTCAAGGTTATCAAAATCGACCTGATGGATTTCTGATTGTCGTTCTGATAGCCAAATGTAAAAATCCTGAATTAGGATGTAATATGTGCTTGCTAAAGCAATGATTGGTAAACCCTCCTTGAGAGAATCTAAATAAGCTTTTGAGCTTTCCCAGTTATCCCACAGCTTGAGAATCTCAACATCAATGCGTAAAGTTGAGTTCAAATCATTTGACTCACCCAGAAAAGTTATCTGTAAAGCTAAGACAGGTAAAGTGTAATGTTGAGTGTAGTTTCGCAACTTTTGCACAAACTTCTGTAAAACATTACTTGCCAAATCTTGATTCAGTTTTCTTTGATACTCACTTCTGAACTCATGGTTTTCTGGGTATAGCCTGTTAACAATCACTCTTGTATGATCAACTAACGATTTTGCTGAAGCAAGAAAGTTGTGTAATAACCTTTTTGTTTCAGTAATTAGATGGTCTAAATTCTCGCTTTTATCAGGAGCTGCATAATTGAATAGAGATTCTCTTGGATCTTCGAGCGGCTCCAACAATTTTACAAGCTCAGCAAAATTTCCTTCAAAAACTTGAAAACTGGACTGCATTGCTTGCAAACTCTGATAGATTTCCATTTCCTTGGATTGCTCAAAAATATCAAGTTGTCTTCCGAATTCAGTTTGATAACTTTCACCCATACGAGTTCTCTTGTTGCACTGAAAATACCATAACAAAGCTGCTTTACTTAGTCTTCTTTTCTAAGAATCTCAAAATTTGCCTTGCAGAAGTACCAAGACTACTTAAACTTTAACGCCAAAAATCAACTTTCAAACTACTGCTCTTCTCGACAAAGCGTTTCAGCCCTACGCTTGGTCAAAACCTACTGTTCCTGAAGGCAGTTCAGAGCACTAGAAATCAATGTTCTGACTACCTTGTTAAGAATTCCAAGTAAATCTTACTTATGAACTGGCGCGGAGTCTTGAGACTGTGACTTCTGTGTCTCCCTTTGCAAAAATCGATAAAGGCGATTCAGTGCATTCATGTGAGCGTAAGCTGCTGCGACTACAATATCAGTGTCAGAAGCTTGTCCAGAGAAAATGCGCTCCTGATATCGTAAGCGAATTGTAACTGTTCCCAGAGCATCTATTCCACCAGTCACAGACTGAACGGAAAATTCTATCAGTTGGTTGGGAATCTGCACAAGTCGATTAATGGCTTTATAGACAGCATCTACTGGACCAGCTCCCACTGCTGCATCTGTTGAAATTTCTCCGTTGGGAGTTACAACTGTAATAGTTGCAGTCGGACAGGTGCAATCACCACAGGTGACTTGGACGTGTTCGAGTTGAAAGCCTTTATCTACTTGAATTTGCGTTTCATCCCGAACTATCGCCTCTAAATCCCAATCGGACATTTCCTTTTTCTTATCTGCAATTTCTTTGAACCGCATAAAGGCTTTGTTGAAATCTGCCTCGTTCAACTCAAACCCCAATTCCTGGAGTCTGGTTCGCAAAGCATTCCTTCCAGAGTGCTTACCCAAAATAATGCTGTTTTCAGCAAGACCGATGTCAGCAGCTTCCATAATCTCATAAGTCTGGCGATGTTTAAGAATTCCATCTTGGTGAATTCCAGATTCATGAGCAAAAGCATTTGCTCCGACAATGGCTTTATTCGGTTGAACCACAATTCCTGTGAGTTGGGAAACCAAGCAAGATGTTTTGTAAATCTCTTGCGTCTTAATTTTTGTCAAAGGTGTATCTGAGTCAACCGCACGACCAAAGTAGGCATTAAAATGAGGTTTACGAACTTGCAATGCCATGACAATCTCTTCCAGCGCTGCATTTCCGGCTCGTTCACCAATTCCATTCACCGTACACTCGACTTGACGCACGCCATTTTCAATTGCTGTCAGAGCGTTCGCACTCGCCAAACCCAAATCGTTTTGAGTGTGAACCGAAAGAATAACTTGATCAATATTAGGCACATTTTCTTGCACACCCTGAATCAGTGCCGCCATGTCTTTGGGTGTGCAGTAGCCGACAGTGTCAGGAATGTTGATCGTGGTTGCACCTGCAGCAATCACTCGTTCCAAGATTTGGTAGAGGAATTCTGGATCAGTGCGGCTTGCATCCATCGGCGAGAATTCCACATCCTCTACAAAAGACTTGGCATAGGCTACCATTTCTTGGGCGATCGCCATAACTTCACTCCGAGACTTTTTCAACTGGTACTTCAAGTGAATATCTGAAGTTGAAATGAAAGTATGAATTCTCGGATGAGCAGCTTCTTGCAATGCTTCAGCCGCAGCTTGAATATCTTGCCGAATCGCTCTTGCCAAAGAGCAAATAATCGGTCCACCCAACACACCAACTTGTTGAGCTATTGTTCTAACAGCTTCAAAATCTCCGGGACTCGCTACGGCAAATCCAGCTTCAATCACATCAACCCCCAGTAAAGCCAGTTGATGAGCGATCGCCAGTTTCTCTTCCACCAGCAGCGTTGCGCCTGGTGACTGTTCACCATCTCGTAATGTTGTGTCAAAGATAATGACTCGGTCTGGTTGAGATTGAATGCTCATACTGTCTCCCGTGGTATCAATAGAGGGATTGTTAGACATCTTTTGAATATTGTATACAAAAAATTGTATACAATATAAATTATGAACTTAATAAATTATGAACTTAAATGATTTAGCAGCCAATGTGCTGCAACAACAACGCAGTACCCCAGATTTGATTGCAGACGCTTTGCGAGAGGCGATCGTGCGGGGAATTTTTCAGGAAGGACAATCCCTCAGACAAGATGAAATTGCGACTCAGTTTGGAGTCAGCCGCATTCCTGTGCGGGAAGCTTTACGTCAGCTTGAAGCCGAAGGATTGGTGAAGCTGCATCTCAATCGGGGAGCAACGGTATCAGCACTTTCTCCAACAGAAGCGCAAGAAATCTTCGAGATTAGGAGTGCATTGGAGGTGAAAGCAATTCAACTGGCAATTCCCAAGCTAACTGCAGCAGATTTAGAAAAAGCCACTGTCATTTTAAAACAGATAGACCAGACAACTGACGCAGGAATGCTCGCGAAACTAAACTGGGAATTCCATGAAACACTTTATAAGAGTGCTGAACGTCCTCGGCTACTAACGATGATTAAAACTCTACACCTGAATGTAGACCGTTATGTGCGGCTTCAGATGAGTCAAATGGATTACTTAGAGCGTTCTCAAAAGGAACACTACCAATTATTACAAGCTTGTCAACAGCACGATACCAAAGCTGCTATTAAGCTACTCAAAAAACACATTGACACAGCAGGAGAGCAGCTAGTTGCATACCTGCAACAAAATATTCACAGCTAAAACATATAATTGCCACAACTTATTCATACTAATCAGAAATAATACATTTATGACCGTTGATTCTGCTTGAAGAGGCTTTTTGTGGTACTTAAATATTCTGATGAAGTGCTGATTACAATGCTACCCGACCCATGTGTTGAAACAAATAATAATGTTCCTATTTACTCCAAGTACTGTATGCAACTGATTGTTCAAGATGGAGTAACTGTGCCTTTTGCGTTTGCTGATACTTTAGAAGAATTACTTCCTTACCTGAAAATCATTGAAAAATCTATAGATGGATAAAAAATATTTTTAATGATATATAGGAATCGGTTTGATTTATGAAATTGTTTGCGTAGGGAGGGAACGCTTAACAGGGAACAGGAAAAAAGTCTCTTGAAGTGTACCTAGTTTCGCAAAATCAAACAGTAGTCCTATAGGTGCGTTAGTATGGGCATAACGCACCAAAATAAATTAACTACCAAATAACGCAATAGGAGTATCGAGAATTTTCAACTGAACTAATGCCAGAATCACAAGAGTATAGAGCGTTGAAGAAACTAGACCTGTAAGTAATTCTTTTTTCAAATTACGCTCTTTGGATTGATTTGGCAAAACATCCATAGCGCCGAACTGCATCAAAAGGATACCGACAATGTTAGAAAGCCAGTATCCTACAATTGAGCAAGGCAATAGTAACTTTGGATTAAATAAACTACAGATATATCCGAAACCATAAGCAATTGGTAAATTGAATAACAGATCATTCCACCAACACAGTGGTGACAGCAAATATCCAAGAACTAGAAAAAAACCGCCTCTAAGTTTTTTAAACGTATTTTGTTTCCAGTCCCCACGAACAGCCCACTGTAACTGCTTTGGGGTTGTTTGTCCTGCTGCGCTTGACTCCTGAGTCACAACTGGAAGATTTATCATAAAGATCATAAATTTTATGTGCTTACCGTATTTTAAATGAAAAACTAAGAAAAAGTCTAGGGGGGATCAAACATTTAGCATAGATTGATCTATTTTTTCTCGTTCCCACCCTTCGCCTGGAGAATGAGAACGTATTAATTCCTACTTTATATAGGAATTCGGTTTGGTTTATGTTAGCTTGCGTGGCGGAGCCATACGAACTCGTTGAGATAGGGAACACCCGAACAGGGAATAGGGAAGGCTTAACTCTTAACGCTGAACATAAACTGTACCTAGCGGAGCAAAAATAAAATAGGAATCCTATATACAACCAGATAAGAAAACTAGCTGTGTAATAGTTTTCTCTAATTGGTGACAAAATCCCGTCAAAGAACTGCACGGAAAGCAGATAACAAGAGAAGAAGCACAAACACAGAGATGTCACAATTGACTCAGAATTGTGATGGTTATAATTAAAATAATGCTTTCTCTCAAAAATATGACTAATTCACCTTTAACTAATTTCTTGTTAATAGCAGGAACTGTTTTCCTTGCGATCGCTGTAGTCGGACAAGCCAAATTGGGTTTTGCTGAAATTAATCCTGGTTTTTTTGGAAGATTTTTAGCTTTAATAATTGGTTTGTTTAGCTTAACTGGCGCTGTTGTCTTAGTATTATTTCCAGTCGAAGTCGTTGATTTAATCAGAAATTATTTGGCACAGCAGCTTCAACAAAACCTAGGCTTTATTTTCGACGTAAAAGCTTTAATGTAA
This sequence comes from Brasilonema sp. CT11, assembly GCF_017982655.1. GTDB lineage: Bacteria > Cyanobacteriota > Cyanobacteriia > Cyanobacteriales > Nostocaceae > Brasilonema. Next base: position 15,540 of record NZ_JABXYX010000047.1, read on the forward strand.
CTGAGAAGCTGTAGCGAAAGGGGAGCATCTCAATTTTAGCAAAAAGATGGTGAGTAAGCGCGCTGCGGGAGGGTCTCCAACGCCAGATACCTAGGTCGGGAAACCCTCCTATGGCACTTCGTGCCACGCTGCGCGAACAGTACTGGCTCCTCCGCATGCGACTGGTGAGACAGCACGGCGCAGGAGGATCTCCCGACCTAGGCGACTGCGTTAGCGCAGCGGAACCGGAGGTTCTCCCCGATAGCCGTAAGGCGTGGCGTTAGCCATAGGGCGAACCCGGAGGGTAGTGGGAGCCGGAAAGCTCCCTTATAGAGACGGGAAATTCTGCGTCTCTACAACGAGTGCGTCATCACGTGAGATAAATTCTTATTCCTCACCTATCAACTGCGTTTCCTCTGGAAGTAATGTTGTTTCCTCCGCAGGAGGAGTTTTACTAACAATGGTTTTTTGAGTCAAATGAGGTCTAATAATCAAACTCACGCCAATTGCCCAGCCTATAGAAACCATCCATCCTGCTAGAATATCACTGGGAAAATGAACTCCTAAATAAAGTCGTGTCCAGCCAATACCTAATACAAATAAACTCCCAGCAATCGAAACGACCCAGCACCAAACACTACCCCAGGTTAAAATGACGAGAACTGCTACCAGTGTCATACTTGCCATAGAATGAGCACTGGGAAATGAGAAACTTGGCTCAGAAACAAGTGATTCCCATTCCCAAAGGTGGGGACGCACTCGATGCATGAATTGTTTTGCTGTACCATTAATGATGGCGCTTCCGATCTCAGTGGTGAGTAGATAGGTGAGCGATCGCCACCGTTTTTGAATCAACAACACCAATGCAATCACACAGACAGTGGGAAGGATAATCCGAATTCTCCCAAATTGAGTCAGCGTTACGGCAAAAACATCTAGTTGGGCCTGTGCTGTAGAATGAACAGCTACGAGAATCGGTACATCCCACGGGAAACCACCTTGATTCTTCCATACCTCTAACGCCAGCAGCCCAAAGATTTGCAAAGGTAAATAAACCCCAATCAAGAGCACCACAAGAGAACGCCAACGAGCAAAAAGCAGCTTTTTAGAGAAGTTGAGGAAGGACGGGATAAGCTTGCTCAAATCAGTGCTAAACATTTTTAATCGAATTTAAGAAAGTGTGTACGACTAATGCTTGTAATATACGCACTTTACCGCATACAGCACCTCTCCTTATTAAGGTAGATTCGTAACTACGCTGCTTTATCAACAGTTGGTTTTGGAAGCGGTTCACCTGTAGCTTGATAAGCCATTACTAGCGACTCCAATGCTTCAATTCCATTTGATACCGCATCCTCGTAAGTATCACCGTGAGTTCGCCAACGTTGTCCAGGAAAGTCAGGGAAACCTACTAAAAAACAGTCATCTTCCTCAGACCACTGAATAATCATTTGATACTTAAGCTTCATCATTTTTTGTCTTACCCTGTACTTCCTCAATAGCTTGTTGTACGTCCTTTTCTTGGTATAGTTTAGCATCTGCTCCATCTTTACCAGAAATTGTAAGTTTTCCTGCGTACAGAGGATGTATCCAGTTAGTGTGACTTCCTTTTCCTGGAAGTTCTGTAAAACCTGTTTGGCGAAGCATTTGCCTTAGTTCTCGAATTTTCTTTGGCATTTCAAAGAGATCTTACATATTTTCTTTGCCAATTTCAATTGTACGTGTTACTACTGAATAATAGTTATCCTTTATGATTATGATAGACTGCAAATTGTCTTCGGAATTCCCTTAGATATTCTTGAAGCAGTTAACCTTTGTTAATTCAGGAAAAAACTCTTTTGCGGCACAAGACACTAACATAGGATCTTCAATAGGGGGATTTGTTTTTGGAACAATGTGAGCCGCACTAACTTTTTTGAGAGTCCATTGAAAATCTTCTTTCCTATTATCAGCAATGCTTTTTACTTTAGTGTAGAAATATTCGCCGCGAGCCAAACGATTAGAACCTTGTTGTGCATCACACTTATAGGTATCATGCTCAGGTGATAAAGGTTTGTTATCTTTTGTGCCTAAAATAATTGTCATTGGTGTGCTAAAGGTCGTTTTCAAGTCCACAGATGGCAGTTTATCTCCAGTTTCTTTCTTGAAACCGCAGGGATAGTCTGTATGCTCATCGGGTATTGTGTACGAACCAGCCTCTGCGGCGACAGCCTTTTTGATATGTGCATGGGGCATAAAGATGACCATCCGATGCACGAACTGTGCGCCTGCAGAGTGACCATAGAGATAGTAATTGGTTGTGTTGATTTTGGTGCTTGTTTTGACGAACGAAAAAATATTTTCAATTTCAGTAAACGCCCACTGGTTTTGGGGATTTAGCGTATTAAGGTCTTGTGTAAACATATTGCCAAGGTTATACCCTGGGGCTAAAGGAAACCGCTTTTGTTGAAACTGGGGAGCAAGCAGGATAAAATTTGGATTGCCGCTGTCGTTGCCGTTGTAGATATTTCTCCAGTCATTTCTATAATCTTCAGCATTCCGTTTTTCGCCATGCATGGCGAATAGCACTTTAGTATTTGCCTCCAATTGATTAGGTAGGTAGTAGTAAACAGGGATAGAGAAATTGCCAGCTTCAACCTTGTAAAGGAAACAGCCCTCTCCCTTTTTCAACACCCTTAAAGTACAACTATTATCTGAATGTGTTGAGACTAACTCAGATGCGTTGACCAAATGAGCAAAATAAAAGTAGAGCAAAGCGATCGTTATAAAAGCAAACAACCGTTTCATGAATTAAAACCTATAACGGGGCATTTTTGAGAGGCTTTTTTACTTGAGCATATTTAGTGCAAGAAGGTTCTAAATCAACTAAAATTTCTGCTCCATCTGGTATGGTGTCCACTGGCTCTAATAGCTCGATGGTTTGACCGCGTTTAATTCCTCTAATTTTCATCTGCTGAGTTCCTCTTGTAATGGTTATACGATGCGTTATCCCTTGCGCCTAACGCATCCTACAGAAAATGTTTACTAGCTCATTCAGGTTGTGGCTTTTGAAAAGCATACACATCTTTTATAACTCGCACCCAACCATCAGAAACAGATTCGAGAATGCGATCGCCCTTTTCTTTTGTTGCAACTGTCGGATCTCCCACCACTCCACTTTTGCTTATATCTCGTGTCGCCCATGCAAAGGGTAACTTACCCTCAATACTCAACAAACTTCCTTCTGGCTGTTCTGGCGGATACTCTGCAACAGCAGCGTCCATTTTCACTTGTTCTGGTAAAATAGCCAGCATCAGGCTAGTTTCTGCATCCCCTGCATGAATACCTACTTGTTTTTCCTTTAGCGTCACTAATTCCGAAGTGATATGCGGGACTCGCCAGGTAAACAGCGGAAATACTAAAAACTCATCATACTTAATATGCAAATCCCGCGCGACAATTTCCATAACTTGGGGTTGTCCCCCGTGGGAGTTCATCAACACCAATTTCCGAAACCCAGCACGGTAAACACTTTCTCCAACTTCCATCAGAGTTGCTATGAGAGTTTCAGCGCCCAGAGTCATTGTACCGGGAAAGTGCCAGTGTTCATTCGATTTGCCGTAATATAAGATTGGCAGAGCATATGCTGGGATGCTTGTATCTAGCTTTTCCAACGCTTTTCCCAGAACCGCCATACCAATGGCAGCATCGACAATTAACGGCAGATGAGGACCATGTTGTTCAATTGCCCCTACTGGTTGGATAATGACTACATCTTCCTTGTTTGGCATTGCTTGGATGTCAGTCCAACTGAGGTAGGGAAAAAAGCGTTTTGGGGGAATAAAGCTGTGCATATATTCAACAAAGTTTGGAGCACTATTTGCTGATTTTACAAAAGTTATGAGGAACAAAGCTAGATTTTTCAGATGTTGAAGTCAGAAGCAGAAAAAAGTATGATAAATTGCCACTTTTGTAAGCTATTTCAAAGACAAAATCGAGCTTTGTATAGATTGTATAATCGGCAGAAAAGCCTAACCTCAATTGGTTATTGCTTAGATACTGTAGACAATATCAACCAGTTAGTAAACACTCACGAGAGAAAACCCAATGGTTGAAAATAATGGAGCTATCCGCACCCTATCGGTTGACATTGGTGGTAGTGGTGTCAAAGTTATAGTTTTGGATATTACGGGAAAAGGCTTAACAGAAAGAGCGCGAACAGAAACACCGCAACCTGCAAAATCAGAACCTGTAATTGATGCAATTGTAAAGCTAGCAGCGACTCAAGGTGAGTTTCATCGCGTTTCGGTGGGTTTTCCTGGTGTCGTGCGCAATGGAGTGACGGAAACAGCTGTGAACTTAGATCCAGATTGGATCGGGTTTGATTTGGCTACAGCATTATCAAAGCGTTTGGACAAACCTGTACGGGCGATAAATGATGCCGATATGCAAGGTTTGGGGGCAATTTCTGGAAAAGGTGTGGAATTGGTAATTACACTGGGTACGGGCTTTGGTTCCGCTTTATTTGTAGATGGTAAACTCGTGCCGAATTTGGAAATGGGACATCATGAGTTTCGTAAAGGAGAGACTTACGAAGAACAGCTAGGACGTGCAACCCTGGAAAAGGTAGGTGAAAAGAAATGGAACAGGCGATTAGAAAAGGCGATCGCATCTCTAGAACATCTGTTCAATTATGATTATCTGTATATCGGCGGTGGTGAAGCGAAAAAGGTGGATATCAAATTACCACCAAATGTGAAGATTATCCCCAATATCACTGGTTTATTGGGTGGTATCGCTTTGTGGAAAGATTGAAGAGAAAAAGAAAACAAAAGGACTAAGGCAAAAGAGCTTTAGTCCTGATGCTCGAAATTTCGCAAATGACACAGCACTAGATAACTCATCCCAACTGTCGTCGGAATTGACGGATACTCAAAGTTATCAACACCGTAGCAAAAACCAGTAAAATTAACACCTGACGCCAAAGCGTCTCGATACCAACTCCTTTGAGCAAAATTCCCCGACAAACTTCGATAAAGTAGCGCAAGGGATCTAGATAAGTCAGCCATTGCACAAAAGTAGGCATACTAGAAATTGGTGTCGTCGCTCCACATAAAAGAACTAATGGCGGGTTAATAAAAAAGGCTGTTAGTTGTGTTTGCTGTTCGCTTTTTGAATAGGAAGCAATCAAAATACCAATGCTGATACCTACCGTGAAGTAAAGCACAGCAATCATGAGAAACACGAGCAAATTACCTCGCAATGGGACACCAAACACCAGCCTTGCTATACCAACAGCAATTAAAACATCTAAACTCAGCAGAATAAGTAATGGACTCACCTTAGCCAAGATAACTTCTGTGTTAGAAGCTGGAGTCATAACCAACTGCTCAATAGTCCCCGCTTCTTTTTCTCGCACGACTAATGATGCAGCAGCTTGAGAACCGATAACTGTTAGGACAATTCCAAACAGCCCCGACACAATAAACCAAGAAGTTTCTAGCCCCGGATTATAGAATACTGAAGTTTTAACTTCCACTTTATTGCGCCGAGAAGCTACAGTCTCGCCATTTTTATTTGTATGACGCGAATTATAATCACTGACTAATTGACTAATATAACTAGAAGCAATCCTTGCTGTATTTGCATCAACAGCATCGTACAATGCTTGTAATTGAACTGTACGTCTCCTCGCAATATCATCAGCAAATTCTGGAGGAATTGTGAAACCTACAGTTAGCTTCCCAGTTGCTAAATCAGCAATCATATCTTTTTGGTCAGGATAATATCGACTAATGACAAACGCATCAGTTTGCTTAAGAATTTCTACAAACTCACGAGAAGCACTGCTGTGACTATAGTCAGTAATGCCAACCTTAAGGTCTTGAATCTCTGGATTGAGAGCAAAACCAAACACCATTAAAAATACAGTCGGCGGTACGAGCAACTGAATCACAAGTTGACGATTACGAAATATCTGAGCGAACTCTTTCTGAAAGAGCGCCCAAAAACGACTGCCCAAAATTGTATCTATTAAAATTGAAAACATACTATAGCATTCCTAAATATTTTGTGAAACTGGGATGCTCCCGTGAAACTCTCTTTTCTCTCTTTCTTGGCGTTCTAGCCTACGGCACGCCGCTGCGCGTCTAAGGCGACTTGGCGGTTCGATAAATTCTCACAACTCATCTAGAATTACTATAGATAATTTTGAATTGTTCAAGAACCCAATTGCATTTTTTGTAATTTGCCCCAAGCCAAGAAGAAAAATAGGCTTGCAAGCAGTGTCAAAGCAAGTACCGGAGACCAAACTCCCAACCAACCCACGCCGCGAGCATAAGCATCGCGAGTTACTTCAATATAATACCGAGCAGGGATAATACTAGAAACCCAACGAATACCAACTGGGATATTATTTACTGGGTAAATAAAACCCGATAACTGAAGTGATAACAAAAAAGCTGTGAATGCTACCGCTTGGATCGCAGCACTTTGTACTTTAGTATTGCAGCCTATAAAGATTCCCCAAAAGACACCGCAAGCAATGTAAAGCATTGAACTAAAAATCATCGGTGTGGGATCGCCAACAAACCGCAAACCAAAGAATAGCCAAGCTTCAATATTGACAAATAATACTTCTGCCATACCCACCAGCCAAAATGCTGCTGCTTTACCTAGCAAGTATTCGATACCTGTTAAACTAGAAGCATAAACTTGGAGTATTGTCCCTTGTTCATACTCTTTTGCTGTTGCTAAACCAGCCAAAAGTGGAGGAAACAAAGTAACAGTAATCGCAATAGCGCCAGGACCAATATATCTCAATGTTTCTAAGCCGGGGTTATACCACAACCGAGATTGGAGACTCACAAGGGGATTTTTGCTACCACGCAGATTTTCTACAAAAGCATTGGTAGTCGCCTTGGCATAACCCCTGACAATATTAGCAGTGTTGGCATCAGTACCATCAACCAAAATTTGGACTTCGGCTGTACGTCCACTCCGTTTTAAATCCCGCGAGAACTTTGGAGGAATAATTAAACCTGCTGCGACTGAACCTTTATCCAGCAATCGGGGTACATTGATCTGTGGTCCAGAAGCAATGATATTGAACTTATTAGTACGCTCAAAGGTGGCAATATACTCGCGGCTATTGGGTGTCAAATCTAAATCTTGAATAGCAAAGTTAATTTTGTTTACCTCTAGGGATACCGCAAAGCCAAATAACAAGAGCAGTATCAATGGCAACAAGAGTGCTAGTGTGAGAGTGAGGCGATCGCGGCCCAGTTGCGTTAATTCTTTTACAGTCTGAGCAAATACACGTTTCATAATTATTAGTCATTAGTCATTGGTCATTAGTCATTAGTCAAAAATTATCCCCCCCCCATCTCCCCTGCTCCCCTGCTCCCTTGCTCCCCTGCTCCCTGCTCCCTACTCCTAATCCACCGGTACATCTAAACCACGCTGTCGCGCCTGTTCCACCACACTGATAAACACGTCTTCCAAAGAAAACCCAATTTCTCTATGGTTTTGCATTTTTATTCCAGACTCTTTTAACCAGTTCTCAACTTGGAGAATCTGTGTTTGTGGCTCATCCAAAACTGTATGCAGGCGCGATCCAAAAATAGATACCCGCCAACGCTCTAACCGCTGCTTGAGCAAATCCGAAGCGGCTTGCAATGGTTCACATTCCCATTCCACCAATTGTCCTGGCTGTTCTTGTTTCACTTGACGTGGTGTTCCTTGAGCAACGAGTTCTCCCGCAACCATGAATCCCAAGCGGTGACACTGTTCGGCTTCTTCCAGATAATGAGTCGTCACGAGTATCGCCATACCTTCATTTGCAAATTGGTTAATCCAGCGCCAAAATTCTCTTCTGGCTAAGGGATCAACACCAGAAGTCGGCTCGTCAAGAAACACAACTTTTGGTTCATGCATCACTGCTGCGCCAAAAGCCACCCGCTGCTTCCAACCGCCTGGTAAGTCGGCCGTTAGCCTATCCTCTTGCCCGGCTAAATCACTCATTTGGAGTACCCAGTTTTTCTTCTGTTGTCGATGGCGGCGAGGAACACCATAAACACCACAATAAAACTCTAAATTTTGTCCTATCGTCAGGTCATCATAGAGGGTAAACTTTTGCGACATGTAACCGAGTTTTTGCCGCACTTCTGCACTACGTAATTCACCCGTTTCTCCTACTAGCATCACTTTACCAGAACTAGCTGGTAGTAAACCACAGAGCATTTTAATAGTTGTTGTCTTGCCAGCACCATTTGCCCCCAAAAGACCAAAGACTTCACCATATTTAATATTTAAATTAATATTCTTAACTGCGTGGAAATTACCAAAAACTCTATTGAGATTTTCCGCCCCAATCGCTGTTCCTTCAGATTTTTCTTGACGGAAAATGCGGGGATAGTTGCTTGCAGAAGTCTCTCCTTTGAGTTCCCGCAACCGAGCGACAAAAGTGTTTTCTAGTGTTGGGGTATCTGTGGTAAAATGTTCAAGTGGAATGTTTTGCTCCTCTAGAATGTGGCGAATTCTGTGACTTGTTTCTTTGGGAGCGTTTGTGAGGACATCTAGGCGATCGCCAAAGCGTTGCACGTCCGACACCAAATCTCGTAAATCAACGTTGGTGTTCAGGATGTCGGCTGCTTTATCTAGCTGCGCCACGGGTAGATAAACTTCTAACCGTTCCACGCCCAAGCTGGCTTTCACCTTGGCTGGTGTATCGCACTGCTGAATTTTACCATCATACATTAAAGCAATTCGGGAACAGCGTTCTGCTTCATCCAAGTAAGGCGTAGCAACAACTGTTGTCATCCCTTCGGTGACAGCAAGTTCCGCTAAAATATCCCAAAACTCGCGGCGCGATACTGGATCGACACCTGTTGTTGGCTCATCTAATAATAAAATTTTCGGCTGGTGAATAAGCGCACAGCACAAAGCAAGTTTCTGCTTCATTCCACCAGAGAGGCGTCCGGCTAAACGTTGTTTAAACTGTGCTAAGTCCAGTAACTTTAAATAGTGTTTGCTACGCTTTTTAAAAGCCGTGTCACTTACTTCGCGTAAACCTGCTGCATAACGCAGATTTTCCTCAATGCTCATGTCTTGGTATAAACTGAAGCGCTGGGTCAGGTAGCCCATTTGCAGGCGCACGTCCCAAGGTTTGGAATCAAATACTTCGACGATACCGCTTGTTTGTGGCATCACTCCTGAGAGAATTTGAAATGTGGTGGTTTTGCCTGCTCCATCAGGTCCAATCAGTCCAAAAATCTCGCATTGATAGATGTCTATGTTTATACCGGCGACGGCTTCAGTTTGTTTGTTGTAGCTGTGTCGTAAGTCTCGGATGGAGATGACGGGGGAGTTGGTACGTTTTTGTGGAGGGTTTGTTTGGAGAGTTGCTGTCATGATAATGAACCGCAGAGACGCAGAGGAGCCAGTGCGTTGGGCGGGTTTCCCGACTTGTAGCACCTGGCGTGACGCAGAGGAGAGAAAAAAGAGAGAGTGAAGATGAGGGAGAGACTTCTAATTTTGAATTTTTAATTTTGCGGAAAGTTGCCAGGAGGAGCCAGTACTGCAGGAGGGTTTCCCTCCGTAGGTATCTGGCGTTGGTTTCCCGACAGAGCAAACTTTTCAAGACGACTTTTGAATTGTTTTGTCTTGTTCTGGTACAAGAATTCGTCCGTCAGCGGGCATTCCTGGTTTTGCTAAGCCTTGGGGATTTTTCAGGGTGAGTTCTACGCCAAAGACTTGAGTGATTCTGTCTTTTTTGAAATAAGTGTTTTCTGGGGTGAAGCTGGCTTTGGGATCTATGCGAGTGACTGTTGCTTGTAGGGGTTGTTTGGGAAGTGCATCTAAGTAAACTAGTCCTGACTGACCTACTCTGACTTTGCCGATTTCTCCTTCGGAAATGAAGCCACGCAGGTAAAGATTGTCGAGATTCACGATTGTTAGCAGTGGTGCGCCGGCTGCTACGACTTCGCCTGGTTCAACGGAACGGGTGATGACGTTACCGGATAATGGGCTATTTACGACTAAGTAGTTCAAGTTGGCTTGAGTCTGGGCTTGTGTTGCTTGGGCGTTGCTGACTTCTTCTTGTGCTACTGCGATATCAGTACCGGCTTGAGCAATTTGCTTCTGGATTTGTAGTGCTGCAGCTGCTTTGATTGGTGGATTGTTCAGAGTGGCTTGAGCTTGGGTGAGGATTCCTTGAGCCGACTGAACTTGCTGTCTGGCTGCATCAACGTTCGCTTGAGCCGTTTGTGCAGTAGTATCATACTCATCCTGGGTTTGGGCTGACACAGCGCCTTGGGTAAACAAGTTTTTATACCGTTGTTGTTTGACTTGTGCTAGCTTAAGATTTGCCTGAGCTTGAACAAGCTGGGCGCGAGTTGCGGCTACAGACTTTTCAGCTTCCCAGACTTTCCCCTGACTTTCTTGCTTAACTTGCTGCGTGGTTAAATTGGCTTGTTCGAGTTCGGCTTCTAAGATGGGTAACTGTTGGCGGCTACGCCTCAAACTTTCCTGGGCGGAACGCACTTTGGCTTGTGCTCCCTGCAACTGAGCACGCAATTCGGAGTCGTCAATTTGCACTAATAACTGACCAGGTTTAACGATATCTCCTTCCCTAACAGCAACTTTGGCAATTCGACCACCTGTTTTAGCAGAGACATCGGTTTCGTAACCTTCAATACGCCCACTTAAAAATAGACCACTAGGCTCAGGCTGATAAAAAAATACGCGATAAATTCCGTATCCTAGCCCTGCGAGGAGTGCGATCGCCCCCAAAATCACCACTGGTTTGGGGATACGTCGTCGTGGCTTCTGCGGTGATGGCTGAGGTTGGGATGATTGCTCTTTTTCTTTGACAAGAGTGCTGCTAGTTTGTTTAGAGTCTTGGGAAGGTTCGGTCGGCGTTTGTGTCATAACGACTCCGTGGGTGGTGAAAAATTTTGGAAATTTAAAACTTGATTGACTGGTTAATCAACTATATACAAGAAAAATTACTTTCAAGCTTGGTTATTTATCTATTGGAGAAATTTCTATACCCTGCAAGAACACCTGAACAGCAGTTGTTACCATCGTATCAGAGCTAATTTCCAGGGCATCAGGTTGTCGGAATACTTCACGCGTGAGAATATACACAACAAGGGAACCGATGAAACAGCGAGCCGCTGCGCCTGGGTTCATAGGTTTTATGACTCCGAGTGACATTTGCTTTCTCAGGTACTGAGTTAAGAAAGCTGTTGAACGACTCGGTCCAACAGTATTGATCATATCTGCTACTTCAGGTCGCCGGAACGCTTCACTCAAAAGCAGCTTCATAAGTGCGATAGATTTTGAGTATTCCAAAGCTGCCAAAAACGCTTTACCAAAGATGATGAGTGCATCCTTTGGTGGTTTGGTCATAATCTCATCCTCATGGCGGTTCAGCAGTTGCAACACTGGTAGGTGTTGCTCAATAACCTGCCCAAACAAGTCGTTTTTATCTTTAAAGTAGTGATATATCAACCCAGGTGAGCCAATTCCTGCTGCTGCGGCAATATCCTTGTTAGTCGCCTTCTCAAAACCCTTTGTAGAAAAGACCTGCAAGGCACCATCAATAATCTGCTGTCGCCTATTTTCAAAGTCTTGCTCGTCGCGTGGAGGCATAATCATGGATTGATTGACTAATCAATCAATAATTTAACACAACGTTTAATCAGGAAAGTATACTGAAATGATAGTTTTATAGCTATAAATTCAACTTGCAACTATGGAACATTTAGATGAGTGAATACGTCTGTGGATACAAGAAATTATATCAATATTGCATTAAACATTCAAAAACGTGTGAGTTGACAAATAAAATTCTTCCCTAGTGATGTCTTCCTAAACTGCTTTGTAGTCTATATTTTAGCTAGAGAAACATTTAACTAAAACACTATACAAACTTTTTCACTGTATAACTCATTACTTTTAACTATGATATTTTCTCGCTTTTCTAAATTGCGTAAAAGCCTTGCCCTCTTTTTTGCTGGTTTGGGGATTGCTTTAGGAGTGGGATTATCTCCTCTGACACCAGCAAATGCTATTTCCTGGGGTCAGTTACTTTTTAATGGCGCTCAACTTCTCCAGCTTTCCAACCTGTCAACAGAGCAAAAAGTCGGGTTAGGTCGCGAGATTGATCAACAGGTACGTACTAACTATAGAGTCAGTAGCAACGCTAATGTTAGCCGAATAGGTCAACGGTTAGCTAGAGCTAGTGATTGTTCTCAAACTCCTTTTAAATTTTCTGTCGTTCAAGACCGAAGCATTAATGCTTTTGCAACCACGGGTGGTTATGTTTACGTCCACACTGGACTGATTAATGCGGCTGATAATGAAGATCAGTTAGCGGCGGTTATCGGTCACGAAATAGGTCACATTTGCAACGACGACTTAGTCGCTAAGCTCAGACAAGCGCAACTCGCTCAAGGCGCAGCCTCATTGGCTGGATTAGATCGCAGTACCGTCGCTGCTGCAGCTTATAAGCTTGCTGTAGATCTACCCAACAGCCGTCAAGCTGAATATAATGCAGATGATAAAGGACTGCGGTATATAGAAAGGGCAGGTTATAACCCTAATGCTATGCCTGCGTTTTTGAGTAAATTGGTGAACCAGCGTTCTGCACCAAGCTTTTTGAGTAGTCATCCAGGAGCACAAGAACGTATTTCTGTATTAAAAAGAAAAATTGCTGCTGGTCAGTAAAGGTAGTAGGGAACTCGGTTTCATCGATGAATTGAGTTTCCGGTCTTTTAATTTTACTTCAATTAAAGTATTGGACACATTGTACGAGATGCAAGAATATTCTCGAATAATTTGCAGGCATCTGCCATCTTCTACATTCCAAATTCTAATCGTTCCATCTGTGCTGGTACTTGCTATGCTGTGACCATCGGGACTAAAGGCGATTCGTCGTACCCAGAAAGCAGGTTATCACATAGGTGCAACTCTGAGAAATTCTAAAACTTTAGATGTTGACTGATAATGACTAACTAATTCTAAAGCTCCAAGAGTTTTTAGAGTTGCTTTCTGTGGAGAGTTTAAGCATGTGATGCCTATGATATTCATATTCTCATAAGGACGAGGTGATCGCACTACTTTGTTGCATTCTCCTGTCTCTACATCCCAAAGTCGAATTGTTTGGTCTTGACTGCAACTCGCTAAGATTTGTCCTTTCGGGTGTAAGGCAATTCCCAAAATCCAATGCTTGTGTCCTAAAAGTGTTTTCAAGCATCTTCCCGTTTGTCTATCCCAAAGCTTGATAGTGCGATCATGACTGCAACTAGCAATTGTATCGCCATTAGAACTAAACTTGACACCAGTCACCATTTTTGTATTTCCTGGTAATGAAAGCTTACAATTACCTGTTTTGACATCCCAAAGTTTGATCATCTCGTCAGATCCACCACTGATCAATATTTGACTATCTGGACTAAAAGCGATCGCATAAACCCTACTTTGATGTCCTTGTAGCGTTTTCAGACATTTCCAAGTTTTAGTATCCCATAACTTAATCGTACCGTCGTTGTCACTACTAGCTAAAATTTTTCCATTGGAACTCCAAGCAACTGAAAATACCCAATCTGTATGTTTATCTAAAGTTTTAAGGCATTGCCCAGTCTGAATATCCCACAGCTTAATCGTATTGTCTGCACTACCACTGGCAAGAGTTTTACCGTCTGGACTACAAGTTAGTGAAAATATAAAACCTGTATGTCCCCGTAATATCCTTAAACATTGCCCTGTAATGACATCCCAAATCCGAATTGTGCGATCATAACTACCACTAGCGATTTGCCCATTCTCAATAAAAGCAAGCGTGGAGACTTCACAGGTATGACCATTTAAAGTTTTCAGGCACTTGCGTTCGCAAAGCGACTCCGTTGGCGTAGCCGCCCTCAAAGGGCTAGGAGTCTCGCCAACATTCCAAATTCGGACTGTTTGGTCACATCCACTAGCTAAAAACTCACCATCCGAACTAAAAGCTACAGCCCAAACTCGACCTGTATAACCTTGTAAAGTTTTCAAGCATCTTCCTGTCCTAACTTGCCATAGCCTTATGCTTTGGTCTCTACTTGCACTTGCGAGAATATTACCATGAGGATTAAAAGCAACTGACCAAACACGTCTAGTATATCCCCCAAAAGTTTGGAGACACTGCCCGGTTTTCACATCCCACAAGCTAATCGCAGATGCTTCACCACCAGCAGCTAAAGTTTCTCCATCGGGACTAAAAGTAACTGAAATTACAGATTCAAATTGATTGCCTTGTAAAGTTTTCCAGCATTCACCTGTGCTGACATCCCAAAATTTTACCGTTTTATCTGCACTTCCAGTAGCGAGTATTTGCCCATCCGGACTAAAAGCAAGCGAAAAAACTTCACCAGAATGTCCTTGTAAAGTATATAAGCATTTGCCGCTTTTCACATCCCAAAGTTTGATAGCGCGATCGTCACTTCCACTAGCCAGAATTTCTCCATCTGGACTAAAGGCAACCATACGCAAAATCTTTGTGTGTCCTTTGAATGTTTTCAGACATTTCTTACTGTTGACATCCCAAAGTTTAACGGTTTTATCACCACCACCGCTTGCTAGTATGCTTCCATCTAGACTGAAGCTGATTGAGCTACATCGGATTGAATGTGCTTCTATAATATTTAAGCATTTACCAGTGTTAATATTCCAAAATCTGATGGTGCCATCTTCACCACAACTTGCGATCTTTTTGCCATCAGGACTAAATTTAACAGTCCAAACCCAGCCAATATGATCTTGTAGAGACATCATATGTCGCGTTTCTACATTTTCCACATTCCACAGGTCAATTTTGCCATTTGTATCACCACTAGCAAGAAGTTTTCCATCTGGGCTAAATTCTACCCAGAGAGTGTTGGCTATAGCTTCACTAAAAACCGACTTGCTAACATCGGCATTAGCAAAGTTACAATCATGTAAATTGATGCCTTGTAGATAAGCCTGCCAAATTTTTAAATTAGAAAAATCATAGCCAGTCAAATCAACTTGTAAGTAACGTAGCAAGTTAATTAAATTTCCACCACAGTATCCAGGTGTCTCTGAAAAGTTTTCTCGGAGATTATCAATATTATTTTTTATTTTTAGATCAACTTCTATTTTGAATTTTAAGTTAAATTTTAAGTTAGCTAATATAGGCTCTAAAATAACCCGAATCTGACTTTCTCGAATATAATCTTTAGCAGTTGCCTTAATTAAGGCGTATTTATTTAATAAATTAATCTTACCCGTTATTATCTCTTTGCAAACACCTTCAACTAAACGGTCAGTCATGTATTCCATAACCACAGGTTGCTGGGTGAATGTTGCCTTTGCGTTTGCGTTTTTACCTTTTTCAATTAAAGAACGCCAAGTTAAAGACTCTAAAGTTTCCAGTAAATTTGCTTTCGATACTGTTGGGACAATGTCATCTTGTAAATCCCCAACTTGTACAGGTTCACGATTAATACACGTCCACTGCATCACATCTGATTCTAAAGGTGACAAACGTTCAAATTGACGGTCTAAAAGATTGCGAACGCCATTAAAAACAGTTGTCTCTTCTTGTAAAAACTCAGAAATATTACCATCAAATAAATCTAAAATTGTAGTTGCTGCTATCTTTAATGACAGTGGATTTCCGCGATAAGATTCAATAAGTTTTTCTTCATCATCCATTGATCCAGAAATTCCTTTTGCAGCTAAAATCCTCTGTGCTTCATCTTTGTTTAATCCTGATAGCTCTAAAGAACGAACTGGGAGAAATTCCCCCGCTAACGCTGCTACTTCTGCTGGCTTTTCCCGCGAAGTTAGTAATAAACAACTTTGATGCGCTACTTCCCCCAACCGTTGCAGCAGTCCCCCATAATCTTCATAACCAGCACGATAAGTTCCTGCTCTTTCACCGCTACTAAGTAAAGCATCAAAGTTATCAAGAACCAACAAGCAGCGGTATTTACGTAAATATTCAATCAGTAGGGAGATTTTACCGCTCACTTTTTCCGGCAAATTTGTATCCTGCTGGCAAGAAATGAATTTAATTAATGTATCTAATAATTCACTTAAAGGAGGAGCATCGCGTAAACTTTGCCAAATTACAAACTCGAAACCTTCCTGCGCTAGTTGCGCTAACTTCACCGATAAAGCTGTTTTACCAATTCCACCTATTCCTAACAGTGCAACTAGACGACATTTATCTTGTTCAACCCATTGTTGTAGCTTAGTTAACTCATCTGTGCGACCGTAGAAAATAGAGACATCAATCGCTTCTCCCCAATCTCGATATTGACGAGTTGCGTTCAGAACCTCACCCCTTGCCCTCTCATTAAGGAGAGAGGTGTCTGTAAGGAGGGGGTGAAGTTTGTATCCTAGATTTTCCAGCAGTTTTGATACATGATTCCAAGTTTTGATATACGTATCCGTCACACTTTCGATGTATCGATACAAACCTCTGCAAAGTTCAACCCTCAATCCACCCGGTTCACGGTTAAGTTGCGTAGCAATCTCAGTTGGACTGTAACCACAAAGTAATCCTCGCAGACAAGCTTTTTCAGTCGGAGTCAGTTGTTTGCACTGCCTGCGTCTTTCTTGCTGCTTGGCATCCGCGATATCTCGGTATAACTTCTCTAAGTTCCAATCTTCGTTTGCTTCGGCAAACTTTTCCGCTAAATCATCGCTTCGTCGATGAGGATGTAATGCCATTACAGTTATGGTCAGAAAAAGTTTTACTAATAGATATTAGAATGCCAAGGTTTATACAGGCAATGAGCTATATGTAATCTTTATAATTCAGTGAAATTAAGGACTGGTAGCTTCATCAAGCATTAGGCGATCGCTTAGGAATAAGTTTTTTTGTGTGGTGTTACTTGCTGTACTGATGTAGCTGGGGCTTTTGTGTTGCGGAAATTGCTAATAATGTTGCTAACGCTCATTAGGTGATTTGGGGTGAAGGCGTTCACTAGACTGTTTTATATATTTGCATCAAGCATTGTCTAGCACAGGAATTGAGTAAATTTAATGGAAATAAATTTATCGAAAATGAATGAGAATAATTTAGTTAACTTTTCTGACAGCCTGACTAATCCCTTATCTAACCCTCTTTTAGCGGATTCTTCTTTTCCTGTCTTATCCCAATTCGGTAACAATGTGCGCTCGTCCTATGGGCAGGTAGTGGATTTGCCTACATTCGCTCAAGAGACATCAGCAGGTTTAACCTCAGAGATAAACTACATAGCTGAGGTCAAGGGAAATGACCCCCTTGTTGGTGGTAATGGGCAAGATTTGTTAGTTGGAAGTGTAGGAGAATACGGTTTTGTTAACTCAGATCCGTTCACCACTCAAAGCCCTCATCTGTTTGAACAAGTTTCTAGAGATTGGTTTAATCAGGTAAATCAGGAGGCTTATCCCCTGATTGGAATTATTGATTCTAACTTTAGTGCATCTAATGCCGATATCAACTACAACAATCTCATTCTTGGTAGAGACAGCATTGAAAATGATAATAATCCGCTCTCCTCGATTGGCAGTTCTTCCGAACATGGAACGAATGTTTTAGGAATAATTGGTGCAACTCGCAACAACAATTTAGGGATTGATGGGCTTAACGATAAAGCCACTATTTGGTTAAGTAGTGCGATTGGTAGTGGAAAATGGGCAGATTCGGTGATCGAATTTGTGGACAAAGCGAAGTCTCTCGGTCAGAAAAACGCGGTTCTCAACCTCAGTTTCGATCTCACGGAAATTAGTTCCGATGGAAGCGTTACCCCTCGTACCCAACTCACCTCGGCAGAATTAGCGGCTTTAAATTACGCCCAACAGAATCAAGTGATTATCGTGGCTGCGGCGGGGAATAGCGGAGTCGATCAAATGTCAGCGTTAGGGCGAGCCTCGCGATTATTTGATAATATTCTGACCGTGGGCGCTGCTGATGGCGACGGACGGGCGGATTATTCTAACTACGGGGAATCTCTCGATATTCTCGCGAATGGGGGAACTCTCAACAATCCCGTTTTCTCCCTGAGCGCAATCGCTAAGGACGGAATCGCCCCAGTTGTCGGCACATCGATCGCCACCGCCGAAGTCACGGGCGCAATCTCGCGGGTTTGGGGCGCAAATCCCGATTTGAACTACCGCCAAGTTTTAGACGTTATTAAAGAAAGCGCTCGCGATCTCGGACAGAGTGGGTGGGATGCGCAAACCGGTTTCGGACTACTCGATATCCGCAAAGCGCTGGAGTTAGTTGGATCTACCGCACCGACGCTCCACGACTTCGTTAGCGATACGGGAAGTCGCTCGCTGGTTCTAGAAACGGAAAGATGGTACGATAACGGGGAAGCGCTCGCCAGCGAGCGCACGGTGGGACTTTTCGATTCGTTTAACCCGTTAAAACAAGCGGAGAAACAAATTTCTGGATGGATTGATCGGGGTAAAAACGAGGTATCGAAAAAATTAGGGAATCTAACCGCCCTAGTTCGTAATTCTGGTATTAGCGGATTAAAGAATGAAATTAGTGGCTACGTGGGGCGGCTCAACAGCGCTCGCAGTCAGTTGGACAATTTATTTAACGATGTCTTTCGTTCCCCAATTGCTACTTTACAATCGAATATCTCCGCCTTAGCGAGGCAGATTCCCTCTTTGCCATCCGTTGATAGCTTACTTCCTGATGTCAATAACTTGAGCGTGAACCTACGTTCAAGTATCGATAACGTTAACAAGCAGTTCGCAGATATCAGCAAATCCGTAGAGAGTTTAGTTAAAAATTTCGATTTTCAAGCCGCCGATGTTTTCTCTGGAAAAACTACATCGGTCGCTGATGCCTACAAAAAAATAGCCGATCTAGATAAACAGATTCTCTCTTTAGGCGATGGCTTGACCGGTGAATTATCAAGTATCCTTCAATCTTCCGTCAGCTTACCCACTCAAACGCTGCAACCGCTTCGGGCTACCGTTGATAGCTTGGCGAGTTCGACAAACCGGATTTTAAGTCAATTCGATTTAAACGGTTTGTGGAATACGGCGAATAGTCGGGCCAGAGGGATTTTTAACGAGGTAAACGGCGCGATCTCTGGCATCAACAACCGAGCGAACGGTTTGATTGATTCGGTGACGAGATCGATAGATAGTGCGGGAAGAAATGCCACTAACGCCATAACTTCCATAGCCAATAGCATTTTACCCAATTGGGTTCCCAAATCGATCCGGGATAGACTTCTAAGCGCGATCGACGATCCGATCGCTCCGGCTATTAAGGCGGCAAAAAATTTACTATCGAATGAATTTACTAATTTCGCGAGAAGTAGCTGGAATTCGATAGCCGGTCAATTAACTTCGCTTGATCGCTCTTTATCCGGGTACGTCAATAGCGCGTTTAATACCGCTAGAAACTCCTTGCCAACGCTGACCGACTTTGCCAACGCCAGTTCCAGACTTAATTCTCTAGAAACAGCCGCTAATAGCCGCGTGTCAAGCATCATTGGGGATTTAGGACAACGCTTCTCCCCGACTCCCATTATCAACGGGTTGAAAAACACGGTAGAACAGTTTTCCTCCACTTTAGACCAGAAAATCTCCGATGGCTTCTCGAAGTTTAACTCAACGGTAACGGAAAAAGTTAAATCAATCTGGGAGGATACTCAAAACGTCGCCACACAACTCGATAAAGAAGTATTGGGAATCGAGCAATCCCTAAAAGACATCGACGCGATTTTAAAAAATCCTGGAAGTCTCGATGATATCGCTCGTCGTCGTTATGAGGATCTCAAGAAAAAATACGAATCCGCCAAGGCTTTCGTCAACGATAAGTTACTTAACCCCGTACTAGATAAAACCCTAGATATCTTGGACCAGGGGCCAGATCTCATCTCGCTGGGATTAAAACCCCTCAGTACCTCAGCCCTTAATTTAGAGGAGCTCTGGAAAGAGAAATGGAGTCCGATGATCGACAAGATCCTCGGTAGCGTCGATAATTCCTATAATTCCTATACTAAATTCGCGAGTGCAGTCATCAATGTGCTAGAAGGACAGTACGAACAAGCATGGGGCGATCTTAAAAAAGCCTTTAGTAGTAGCTCGATCGGTCAGATTGTTGAGGCAGGGAAATTCGCACTAAGGGGTAAATGGGAAGATGCAGGAAAAACGGTTCTCAGTGCATTTGGTCTGCCGACAGATTTTCTCGAAAATCAATCCAAACGCTTTCTCTCGTCTAATGCCGTCACCAGCGCCGCAGTTCAAGTTCTCAACGCGACCGGGGTCAGTGTGAAAACGGCGGAAGCCGCCCTTGATGGTATAGGTGGAATCGATAAATATAATGATGATGACCAGATTCAAGCGGTTCTAAACGTTATCGGCCAATATAATATCCCTTTGGTCAGTTACGTCGCCAAAGCCGCTAACCTAGCTTACGATCTTGCCAGAGCAGGTAAAGATTTTGTGTCTAACCCTGAGGCAGGGACGAAACGCTTGATTTCTGGGGTACTCTCCCTCGTCAAAGTGCAGAATGCTTCCGATTGGGTGGACGCGGCATTTTACCTCAAAGATGTGTTACGAGCCCCGCAAGTCGAAAAAGATAATTTATACGTGGAAGCGATTGGCTCGGTGTTAGAAGCGATCGATGTGCGCAACGGGAAAAACTGGAGCAATGGCGCTTACGCCCTCTTCAACGCAGCCAAGGGCGATCAGAGTAAGTTCGCTGGCGCAACCGCTGACATCATCATCGCTGCTGTAGACATCGATAAAAATAAACAGCAGAATTTGAATAATTGGGCTACCAACGTCTGGAAAGCAATCAGCGATCCGAAAAATAGCGTGAGTGTTATCGAGAAATACTTGGAGGGTGAGGCAAAAATTAAGCTGAAAAGTTCTTTCGATCTCAAAGATGCTCAAGTTAATGCCCTTATGGGTCTGGTTAAGGATGTCTGGCAGGAAAAATACGACAATGCCTTACGAAAAGGTTTCGATCTTGCAGGATTCGGTCAACAAGGCACGGCTCTAGTTGGCGCTTTCAAAGACCTTGGCTCGAAAGACTACACCAGTGCGATCGCTAAACTTGTCGGCGCGGTCGGTGGTTCCTCTATAGCGGCAACATTCGTTCAGGTTGGTGAAGCGATTGATAAAGTCAAATGGAATCTAGACTTTGACGAACCGAAGCAAAACGCGCTAATCGCTATCCTTAACGCCGTCGGTAGTAATAATCCGAACCTTCAGAAACAACAAGCCCTAAAAGCCTTCGCCGGAACCCAAAAAGCCTAACTTATACTAAATCCGGATTAGCTATTCCCTTTACTTTATTTGTCTTCTCTTCGCGCTCTTAGCGTCTATGCCCTTTGGACACGCTTTGCGAACGCGGTTCCTTAAAAAAGGAGTTTATAAACCGGATTTAGTATCACTCTACAGGAAGTTGCTTCTTTACTCTTTTACTTGGATGAACTAATGGATAATATTTTTTTGGCTCCTTTAGATGAAAACAATAAATCGGTTTTCCCCCTCTCGGAGTTCGATCAAACTGCCTCGAGTGTAAATAACGCTCTATTGGAAATTGATGGCGAAACGATCTCAATTGAGAGAGGACTAACTTATCTAAAAAATTCAGGAGAACTACCCAAGTTTCTGTTAGAAATTAGCCGACAGTATTTACTGGAAAAAGAAATCAAAAACCGCTCAATTGAGGAGCCTAGCCTAGAGGTTTTAGAACAGTTTATCCTCGAACTGCGAATACAACAGGGATTAACAACCATTGATAAATTTCAAACTTGGTTGACCGAGCAAGGTTTAAATTATCACGATTTTCGAGAGAAAATGAAGTTTTTGATCCGGATAGAAGCTTGTAAGAGAAACATCGCAGAACCTCAACTGGAAAATTATTTCTTGGAGAGGCAGAAAGATTTAGAAAAACTGGTTCTTTCCCGTATCGTTGTCGCTCACGCCGGGATAGCGGGTGATTTAAAGAATAAACTTGAAGGGAGCCATGTGGATTTCGCCACACTCGCTAAGGAACACTCTATCGTAGATGATGCGGTGGTCGGGGGAGTGTTAGGGGTAATCGCTCGCGGTGATCTGCCGCAGGAGATCGCTCAATCGCTGGAAAATTGCACGACCGGGCAAATTATCGGCCCTTTATTGATCGATGATCGGTATTGTTTATTGAAAGTGGAAGAAATTATTCCCACTCAGTTAAATAACGCTCTTAAACAGATGCTAGAAGGAGAATTGTTTGATAAGTGGTTAAAAAGTCGAATTCAATCATCAAATCTCCGATTATTACTATCAGAAAACTAGATTTTTCCCAAAAAGAAAGTAAAAAATAGAAGCTTACCTATTTGAAACAGTCAGTAGGGTAGAGTCGATTTGCAACCTGATTTCGTCTCGAAACCTCAATTGCTTAGTGACGCTAACTTTGAAGTTAGAGGGTTTGTAGAAGTCTTTCTCCCTATCTTTCCGTCTGGCGTAAATGATGTAACGATTCAAGTAACCCCAGAACATCGTGGAACATTTTTCAGCAATCTTACAGGCGATGGATCTGCGGGGCGCGATCAGATTGCCTATTCCTTACCTGTTCAAAACGGTGGACTATTTACGTTCAAAGCAACATAAGCAGATAGGTCTAATTAAATAGAAGACCCGTTATCGTATCAAGAATCCCAGTTTCTTAAAGAAACCGGGATTCTGAAGAACGCAACCTTTCAAAATTATTGTGGTGAAGTACTAGCATATCTTTGTAATGAAAAGTTATTTCCAGTTTTACCCAGTTTCTTTTAGCCGAGTTGTTTTTAGCCCAAAATCCAGAGGTATTATAGCCTAAAAATATGTCATTCCACAGTTGTTACAAAACTCAACATACATTGATTTTATCGTGTCGAGTTACTTAACCAATACTCAGAGATATTTACCCACAAATGATACATGAAGTTTTTCTTGATAAAAAAATATATTGTTTTATTAACTTATGTTTCATAATCACTTTTTTTCTACAACGAATATATAATCGGAGATAACGTTTATACTAAGAACGCAATATTACCCTAAAACGCAATATGTACCTAATCATTTCACTTGGCGATACCGCCAGATAATGCTGTTAAATGTTTGCATACACTTGCAATGGAACATCATGAGAGCACATGATTGCTTGTAGTTAGCAGAAGTTAATTTCACAAAGAGGTTGACTTAAGTCACGTTTACAGCTACAATTCTTAACAAATTTACATGAGTCTGCCTAATCCACGGATTGCCCAAAACATTTTGTTACATCGGGGTAAGTCTGGAGCGGAGGAACCAAGTTTGGGGCTAATCTCATAGGAGAGCGAAGAATGAAAAATGAAGAATGAATTTAGACAAAATTACTCCGGTTTTTTTTCCTGTCTTTTTTTTTCTTTCTTCTGTTCTGTGAGAGGGACATCTCTCAGTCCTAGCCCGTCAGCTAACTTCGTCGGCATTGAGAGGAGACTGAACGAGCCGCATTCTTATGAGTAATGCATTGTTCTCGTCAGTGTCCTTGGCTGGTATCTGTGCGCTTCGTTGTACCTGCCCTTGACTATGAGGAAAAGACCATATTACCTTTTCTTCCGGTCTGTTGAGGCAGGAAAAATTGCTATATGGTGAAGTTCAACTATGTTACCGACGAGAAAACATCGCATAGCTCTAATTTCTGTTGATGGAGATCCTGCTGCAGAAATTGGACAAGAAGAGGCTGGAGGACAAAATGTCTATGTGCGTCAAGTTGGTTATGCCCTTGCGGAACAAGGTTGGCAGGTGGATATGTTCACCCGCCAAAGTAGTCCTGAGCAGGCTATGATTGTGCAGCATGGGCAATTATGTCGTACGATCCGATTGAAGACTGGACCTAGTGAGTTTATAGGGCGAGATCACTTATTCGAGCATCTACCAGAATTTCTTGCAGAGTTTCAGGCATTCCAGCAGGAGCAAGGATTTCAGTACCCTTTGATTCATACTAACTATTGGTTATCCTCGTGGGTGGGTATGGAACTTAAAAAACAACAACCATTAATTCAGTTGCATACTTACCACTCTTTAGGAACAGTCAAGTACAATGCTATTTCTGATATTCCAGCAATTGCTAGCAAGCGAATAGCCGTTGAAAAAGCCTGTCTAGAAAGTGTGGAGCGAGTTGTTGCAACAAGTCCTCAAGAACAGCAACATATGCGAAGACTCGTTTCCACAAAAGGGAAAATTGAAGTCATCCCCTGTGGGACTGATATCGATAAGTTTGGGTTGATTCAAAGGTCTGCCGCACGGCAGGAGTTGGGAATTGCACCTGATGTTAAGATGATCCTCTACGTTGGTCGCTTTGATCAACGTAAGGGGATCGAGACATTAGTACGAGCCGTTGCAAAGTCTAGTTTGCGGGATCATGGTAACCTACAACTTGTTATTGGAGGTGGTTATCGTCCAGGTCATACTGATGGGAGCGAGCGCGATCGCATTGCAAGCATTGTCGCTGAACTTGGATTGCAAGACTGTACAACCTTTCCAGGTCGCCTAGATGAGGCTGTTCTCCCCTCCTACTATGCAGCAGCAGATGTTTGTGTTGTACCTAGTCACTACGAACCTTTTGGTTTAGTTGCAATAGAAGCAATGGCTAGTCAGACTCCAGTCGTGGCTAGTGATGTTGGAGGGCTGCAATTTACAGTCGTACCTGAAGTGACTGGGTTACTCGTTCCCCCTAAAGATGAAGTTGCTTTTGCTACTGCTATTGACCGGATTTTGCTCAACCCAAATTGGCGAGATCAATTAGGTGAAGCTGGTAGACAACGAGTAGAGATTGCCTTTAGTTGGTATAGTGTCGCATCCCGCCTGACTCAAATCTACACACATCTACTGGCTCAAACCATGCCCTCAATAGAGAGCAAACCTCAAATTGCAGCTTAATTTCTAGGCTTTGATAGTGTTGCGGAGTTTTTCGTAAGGGTGCTTTGTGGTTTTACCAAATGCAAGATCGAAAATAGTCCGGACTTAGCACTAAAAACGCAGCACTAATAAAGAGAGCGATTTTGGATCATCCTGTACCAAATCGCACCTAACGTGCAGAAACAGTAAAAAAACAAGTCACTAAACCTTTCACGTCAGGGAGTTATTAATATGCTGAACATTGGAGATTACGCACAGCATCAAATCACAGGGCAGATAGGTCAAGTTATTGGTTATGGACATCAAATACTGCATGGAGTCTATTTAACCACCTTAAAAGTACAAGCAAACAACCTTCAGGGAGTTGACAATCAGAAAAAATTTATTGAGGATGTCTACTCCGCCTGGATAATAGCAAATCCAACACAAGGCGACATGGCACTGCAAGGTTCATAAGTTTGCAGATATCAGGATTATGAATAAAGCTAGGGGAAAGCCTAATCAGATTTCCCCAGCTTTGTTTGTAGACTTTTTGTGAAATGGTATGGGAGCATGCAATGCTGTGCTCCCACACCATCTGGTTTCTGCAAATGAAAAGCGCTTTAACAGTTATCAGTTATCAGTTATCAGTGATTAATTGTTTACTGTTCACTGTTTACTGCTCACTGTTCACCCTCCGGGTTCGCCCTTCGGGTTCGCCAGTCGCCTGCGGAGGGAAACCCTCCCGCAGCGCTGGACTCACCAGAAGCCTCTGTCGGGAAACCCTCCTGCAGCACTGGACTCACTGTTCACTGATTCGGTCAATCCACTCCCAAAAGCGCTTCACCTCGTTGATAGAGTTCGCGAGCATATTCAGTCCAAACTCCTTGTCCCCAATATCGGAAACAACTTGTTTGCAATAATAAGTTGTACAGTAATGCTCTTTGATAATTGGAACTCTGTGTGACTGAAGGATCTTGCTGAACTAATGAATCATATTTTTCATGAAATAAAGCACTGAGTTTCTTCATTGGATCTAAAACATTTTCGTAGCCTTGAACCCAACTTAAATTATTCGTCCAAGAAGCACCATCCATGTGAAATTGATGGTCTGTTTCCTTTAATTCTGTTATTGCTTTTTCCACAGCTTCTGATGTAGAATTTCCTGGTTCTACTCGCTGCCAAATTTTGTGTTGCTGTACGGCTTGACAGGTTGGATATTCATCTGGATTCACACCAGCAGCTTCAATTAATTCCAAATATTCAGTACCGTTGAGTGCGACAATTCCTGAATGATTGTTTCCGGAATCGCGAATTTCATGATAGATTCTAAACAAATCGCGGGGATATTCGTTCATCATAACGCCGCCATTTTCCCCATCAGCAATTTGAGTGACAAGCGAGGGAACTTTTACATTACCAATTTGCTGTTGACTTCTTCCTTTAGCCTCAAAATAAGGCTGCATCTGAGCTACTAACTTTGTGTCGGAACCTTGAGTTTTGATTAATGCTGTAATGCTGATGGTTTCACCTTTAGAATTGCGGGCAAGCAATCGATTTGGAATATATTTATCCTCATGACGTAAACCCAAACCATCCAGACGTTCTACAGAATGTTCTTGCACCATCAACCAACGATATCCGCATTCTTTGAGAGCTTTGATATATTCAAACAAAGTATCTGGATGGTTTGGTAAGTGCATTTCTGGGGGAGAAAAGCCCTTCACGCGCTGTAGGGCATCATAGCCGAAAATGGCTGCAAAGTAATGTTGCCAAGCTTGAATTTGGAGTTTAATGTCAGGAATTGGTGTGGAAGGAATAACCGCATGACTCCACATTGTTCCCAACCATTCGACGTAAGGCTGATATTGAGAGTCACAAGTCAAACGTTTGAGATTATTGATAATATCCTCTCGCCCCATTTGTTGTAACCCCCACAACAAATTACCCGAGTAATCGAGCATAATTCGAGGATTGCAACCTTCGGATATAAGTTGGGGAATAAAATCACCCATGCGACTATAACACCAGGCAAATGGTTGTGCGTTATGGTTATCTCCTTGATGGGGATGTTCAAACATATACTGGAGATGGCTGATAATTTCCCCGTGAGCACCCGCAGGAATGCTGGGTTGATGCATATGGAGAGCACAAGCAAAGCCAGCCGTGATATTTTCTAGGCGGAGATTGGTGGTGTTGAGAAATACAGGCTTATCTTGCTGAACCACAGAATTAATTTCTGCCTCACAGCCGCAAATATTGGGTAATCCTGTCCGGAATTCTTCCAAAATTGGTAGATTAGCAGATGATTTTGTTGCAGTCATAGTCGTTCCAAATAGGTTATTGAAAGACGAAACCAGCCAGCAAAAGAGGTAAGAGTAAAAGGACAGACACTATTAACAACAGAGTTCCCGGATCAATCTTAATCTGTGGTTCGCGCATTGTACACCCTTTTAGAAAAACAAGTATTGCAAATCATGAGTTACAGGACTTACGCAAAAATAACGTAGTTGTGTCATAGCGACGTAACAAAGCAATCTCACAGTCTTGTTTTTTCGTAACTCATGCCTAAGTTCTAACTACACGTCACCATACCTTAACATGCCTCTTGAGACAAACAGTCCAAATCCCCATCCAGAAATTTAAAATCAGGCAAAGAAGGTATGGACTCAAGAACCAAGGTTGGTGGGCGTAATTCCCATTGTTTCGTTGAGACTTGCAAATCTTTGATTAATCCTGTTCGGATATCCAGTACCCAACCATGAATCACTGGTGCTTTTTGATCATAAAGTGCTTTACGCATAATAGAAGTTTGGTACAGATTTTTAACCTGTACCAGAATATTGATTTCTGCTAGACGATTTAGACGTTCTTCTTTTGTTAGCAAAGCATCGATTTCGTCTTGGTTTTGTAAGTAGATTTCTCGGATCGGATTCACCCAATTATCAATGATTCCAATGGTTTTGCCTTCTAGCGCCGCCTTAATTCCACCGCAACCGTAGTGACCGCAAACTATAATGTGTTGAACTTGAAGATGAGAAATTGCGTATTCCAAAACGGCTAAAAAGTTAATATCCGTTAGAGACACTTGATTAGCAATGTTGCGATGGACAAATAACTCTCCAGGTTCTGTGCGCGTAAAGTTGGTTAGCGGTAAACGACTATCAGAACACCCAATGTAAAGATAGGGGGGTTTTTGTCCGGTGGCTAATTGTTCAAAGTAGTTGGGGTTCAAAGCCAGTTTTTCTGCAACCCAAGCTTGATTATTGTTCAGGAGTTCATCAATGCTGTGATATTTCATTAATCTTTAGCAAAGTCTAGGGTTCCAGGTATTTGCGCTTAGTACAGCATTTCATAAATTCATAACGCAATTCTATGAGATCATTTGGCTAGTTCTTTTGAAATAAGCGATAAGAGCGTTGTTTATAAACCCCTACTAACGCCATGTGAAACTCAAGGAAAGAAGCTGTCAGTCGTTGCGAACTTATGCAATACAGTACTTACTTCTAGTTTGAATTGGGCAATCCAGTTGACGCTATAGCCAACCACTAAATTTAGCATTTTGATAAGAAAGTTAATGAAATAAAATAATTCTTCAATCTGGGAATAATTCTGTTATCTATTGATACTATACAAGCTTTTATACAGATTTATACTGACTATTAATCATTTAATTGGTTCCGGATGAACTACTTTATTTAAAAAAATCTGTAAATTATTAATATTATACACAATAACTGGGAATTCAAGATATTTTTGTCATCTACAGATCAAATTGTTGTTTGTTAATCAGTATATTCTATGCTAGTTGCAAATCATGGTTTAGAATGAAAACCTCCTGTGAGCAACAGATAAACCTTTCATAAAGAGCAATTATAATTAAACTCATTCAACAGGAATCATTGAGATTGAGAGTTATCAGGAGAGAAATTGTGGCTCAAGATTATTCAGGAAAATGGTGGGCGGCGTTTATCTGTATTACAGTTATCGAAGGAGTTTTGCTTATTTTGTTAATTTCTAGACAACCGACTCCACTTCTTTTTGTAGCAATCATTGCTATTGCATTGCTACTGTTTCTTATTCCTCAGCTTGATGATGTTATTGCATTGACTTTTGATAGAGGAAAGCTAGATAGCAAAATAAATTCAATTGGAAAAAAACTCTCTACCACAAAGGCAAGAACTGACAAGCTAGTTTTGATATCTATGTCCAAATCTATGTTTGAGACTCTCAAGAAACTGGCTGGGGGTAACTTTGGTTCTTATGAAATGAATGATAATCTAGAAAAAGAAATTTTTCACCTGAAAGATATAGGATATGTAGATGTTGGTAGAATTCGTGACATTCCTTATAAAGATAATAACCTTTCCGATTACGTAAAAGTCACTGATTTAGGTAAGCAGTATATCGAGCTTCGTAAAAGTACAGAAGAGGACAACAAAGGTTAGTTTTAACTTGATTAAATTTAGCCAGGGGACTCTACACTTGATTCTATTTGATGCTAATATTTCACTCTTAAAGTGATAACTTTATATGTGGTTTGAGTCAAATGAAAGGTGACATGTTGCTCATGACTCGCCCAAACGACATCGGGAATGACGCTATCGGCTTTTTGAAAACACTAAACCAAGGTAAAGCGTCTCGGTTTATCCTGGATATCCGTCAATTGTAGTGAACTATATATAAAGCGCACGCGCGATAAGCCGGAGGCTTGACGCTGAGTCCTAAGGGGACACGCTACGCGCACGCGCGATAAGCCGGAGGCTTGACGCTACGCGTATCGCCACACAATGCAAAATCTGTTACCTTATAACACGTAGTTCTGAAAGCACTAATGCTGAAAAATAAAATTACTTACGTTTTATTTACCCTGAGCTTAATCATTGTTCTTAGCTGGACTACTATTTCAAGGCTACCGAACCTTCTCACTTGCCAGGAATCAAATGTTATTCGAGGAACAGGTGAAAGATTCTACACACATCCCCAGAAAATCATAGTTGAGCCTTGGCGAGGTGAACATCACGTTTACGCAATTTTTATGATTCCTGGTGGAAATCTGACTGATAAGCTGTTCACAGTCACTATAAATGGTACTGGCACTTTCTGCGGAGAACTTATTTTTGCTGGCACCGCTGTTGCTGAAGGCATTTATGCTAAACCAGGATATTACCTGATGAAGGCATTGTTCCATACTCGGGCTGCTGTATGGTTGATTTCTCAAGGTAAGAAAGATCAGTTAAAGCAGCCTGATAATTGGAAAGTTGGTTATGGAAAAATACAACAACCCGGGTAAACTAGCTTGAAAAAGGGTGTAAGGGTGTAAGGGTGTAGGGGTGTAGGGGAAATACATTTTCATCTTTGGTTGTGAGATTTTCCCGTGATTGACTGATTTGAAAATAGGGAACAGGTTAAGAGGTATTTTCATGTGTTCTGGTGAGGCAGTTCATGATGGCTACTTTGGCATAATTTTGATTATTGATCCCTATTAATGATCAGTTGTACAAAGGATCATTTTACAAAAAGTTATGCTACGTAGTTTCCGACGATACCATCGCCAGATTGCCATTATTTTGTGCCTACCATTATTTCTGACTGTGCTCACTGGTATGGCGTACACTATTATCAATGAATGGTTCCACCAGCATGAGTTTGCTGTATTTCTCATCAAAATCCATAGCCTAGAAGTGTTGAATTTACAAGGAATTTATCCCTTTCTGAATGGTTTAGGATTAATCGGTTTATTGATTACTGGTGTAAGTATGACAGGTTTGTTTCGTCAACGCACTAATAAAAATACGCTGGGATAATTTCAAATTGAAAGGGAACAGGGAATAGGGAACACAACGACCGCGCTCAGTGCATCGCGCTTAACAGGAATTAAAATTTCCCTATTCCCTCCAAAGAGCGAAAACCTGTGGAGCGGAACGCCGCACCTATGACTACAATAAATCCATGACTGTACGATAATGAGCTTCAAGTTGAGCAACAGTCTGCGACTTGCGTTTTGTATCCCACTGACTGTGATCAAATAATTGTTGACGCAAATTATTCACGTTAATGGTAGTCACTTCGCCATCGGCGACTACCTGCTTACCATTTACCCACACACTTTCTACCGCATTGGTGGGACGACCAAGAATTAATAAGCCAATCGGGTCTGTACGCGGTAGTAGTGATAAACTGGTGAGGTCATACATCACCAAATCGGCTTTTTTGCCGACGGTTAGGGAACCGAGTTGATCAGCCATATTCAGTCCTTTTGCACCACCACTAGATGCCATCTCCACTGATTGACGAGGTGTAATCCAGTGTTGGTAATCGAAATCTGTGATGTTGTGCAATATTGAACCTATTTTGATCGCTTCTAGTAAGTCTTGGGAATCGTTGCTAGATGCACCATCACAACCAAAAGTGACGTTGACTCCAGCTTGACGATATTTCAGAATCGGCGCGATACCACTACCTATACGCAAGTTACTTAAGGGATTGTGGACAACTGTAGATTTAGTTTCAGCGAGTATTGTGATATCGGTGTCAGTTAAGTGAATGCAATGGGCAAGGGATGTGCGATCGCCTAAATACCCAATCCGCCCCAGATGTTCAACCGCACTACAGCCATATTTTTCTTGTGCGAGTTTCTCTTGCGCTTTAGTTTCCAGTAGATGCGAGTGACGGCAAAGATTGTACTTATCGCTTAACTCAATACATCCTTGGAACAAAGCATCAGAACATAATTGTATTCCTGTGGGGGCAACTAAAATACTCATACCCTCATCAGGGCGATGAAACTGTCTGACAGCTTCTTCTATGAGTTCCAGTGTCGCCTGAGTTGAGCGAAAATAAGGCTTGTGATTTTGCTTGGTTTCTCCGGATGGTATCCCAGCAGTCAAGGATTCATCTTGAATCAGAGGGGAGACAAAAGCACGAATGCCAACTTCCTTGTAAGCGCGAACAGCTGTTGCAATTGTTTCCAACTCTTTGCCTGGAATGAGGATGAGATGATCTACCACACTCGTTCCACCGGAAAGCAGGGTTTCTACTGCCGTTCCCAAAGCACTTAGGTAAACTTTTTCTAGATCAAGAGGCGCAAAGTCGTAAAGTTGTGCTAACCATAATTCTAGAGGTAGAGGTGGAATGATACCTCGTTGCCACATTTCTGAGGAGTGGCTGTGGGCGTTGAAAAATCCTGGCAATAGGAGTTTATTTTCACCATTAATCGCCGTACCGATAACCTCTAGACTGGGTGCGATCGCCACTATCGCCCCATCTACGACTTGCACATCCACAGTTGCATAATCATCAACAGTGGCAATTAAAACATTTTGAATTGTAAAGTTCATGGCTTAAACCTTGATTAAGTATAAGTAATAGAACGTTTTAGAAATTTTCAAGTTACAAAATAAAGGATGGTGTTGGGTGTAGCAATCTATGAATATACCTGTTCGGAATTTAGGAATTGCACCAAACGCATGGGCAGTAAACCATACGTTTGCAGATATCACTCGTTCTCCCCAGATCCCACAACCCGTTATTTTATCAACAGAAACCAAAACCCTGCGCCTTGACTTGGCAAAAACTGCCATTCTCGTCATTGATATGCAGAACGACTTCTGTCATCCTGATGGTTGGTTGGCGCATATTGGTGTGGATGTCACCCCAGCCCAGAAACCTGTTCAACCTTTACAAATCTTATTACCTGAACTCCGAAACAAAAATGTACCCGTGATCTGGGTGAATTGGGGAAATCGTCCCGACTTACTTAATATTAGTGCCAATCTGCTTCACGTCTATAACTCCACTGGTGAGGGCGTGGGATTAGGTGATCCCTTACCGAGTAACGGCGCTAAGGTTCTGATGGCGGGTAGTTGGGCTGCGGCGGTAGTCGATGAACTCCAACAATTACCCCAGGATATTCGTGTAGATAAATACCGTATGAGTGGTTTTTGGGATACCCCTTTGGATAGTATCCTGCGGAACTTGGGCAGAACAACACTACTTTTTGCAGGAGTGAATGCTGATCAATGTGTGATGGCTACCTTACAAGATGCCAACTTCTTAGGATACGACTGCCTACTAGTTAAAGATTGTACCGCCACAACTTCGCCTGAGTATTGTTGGCTAGCGACAATATACAACGTCAACCAGTGCTTTGGCTTTGTGAGTGATTCGCAAGCAATCTTAAGCGCACTTCAACAAAGTGCTCAATATTGAATAGTAATTTGCTTTGCCTCTGTTTGACCATATAACCATAGAGATATGGTTAGCACTTCCAAACTCATAACTCTTTACACAGATAACTTTAAAGGAAACAAATTATGTACGCGACTGGTTGTGTCATTCCCGTTGTCAAATCTTCTAAAGATTACCAAGCATGTCGCAACTTCAACAAAGTGCTCAATATTGAATAGTAATTTGCTTTGCCTCTGTTTGACCATATAACCATAGAGATATGGTTAGCACTTCCAAACTCATAACTCTTTACACCGATAACTTTAAAGGAGATAAATTATGTACGCGACTAGTTGTATGATTCCGGTGATCAAATCTCCCAAGGATTACCAAGCATATCGCATTAGTCCCAATGACTCAAACCGCTTGGCGATTATATTCGACACCGCAAGTGCTAATACTTCTTTGACTTGTTGCGTAGAAATTTTTGATGTTGGCGGGAAAACACCACCCAATCGTCATCAATTGGCGGTGGAACTGTTTTTTGTCCTCAAAGGAGAAGGAATCGCCAGTTGTGATGGCAAAGTAGTCCGAATAAAAGCAGGAGATAGTTTGTTAGTTCCTCCCACAGGCACTCATGTGATTGAAAATATCGGTTATGGTCGTTTATATACGCTAACTATTATGGTTCCGAATGAAGATTTTGCGGAATTAATTCGTAGTGGTACACCAGTCGAGTTGGATGAGGAAGATATGGCAGTGTTGGGGAGAGTGGATAGTTTAATGCCATGTAAAGTGTGATTTATAGGACTTACGCAGAAGAGATCCCCCAACCCCCTTAAAAAGGGGGCTTTCTCTGGTTCCCAGGCTCAGCCTGGGAACTAGCAGTAGGAGGTTCTACCTCCTGAGTCATAGCTCATACCAAGTTGCAATCAAACGTAGCATCTGTCATTGCGTTAGCGCAGCGTGCCCGGAGGGCATACGTAACAGAGTGAAGCGAAGCAATCGCAAACTTCTGGGATTGCTTCACTGCGCTTCGCTCCGTATGTCCTATGGCTAACGCCACGGCTGCGCCTAACGGACACGCTACGCTAACGCAATGACAATTCATAACCTGGGTTTGATGTAACTTACACATTTGGGATGCTTCCTAAAGGAATAGCCTCTTTTAAGACATTATCTTGAATAAAATAATGTAAAGAATTAGTAGTTACCACATCAACCTTCCGATTCAACAAGGTTTCTAACTCTTGAACTAAGCCACCAGGAAACCAAGGTGTAATTTTATTCAAGTCATAATCAATCAAAAAATCAATATCACTGCTTGGTGTTTCTTCTCCTCTAGCTACACTACCAAAAAGTCGGAGATTATAAGCACCATGTTTAGCAGCAATACTGAGAATTTCCGCTCGTTTTTCTTGGATAAGTTCTTTTAATTTCATTTTCAATCTCTCATGATATTATTTTGACATTTCACGAACCTTATAGCGGTTTTCATATGAATAGACTACAAATCGTAGGGGAGCCAGTGCGTTGGAGAGCCAGTACTGCAGGAGGGTCTCCCTCCGTAGGTATCTGGCGTCCGGGTTTCCCGGCTTGAAGCATCTGGCGTTGGGTATTGCTCAGAAAAGTCTATGTGATAGACATTTGAGATAGTGGTGATCAATGCCCACCTTACAGAAAAACGCTGTATGTGCGTCAGTTTAGTGGGTTTGGAACTTGAGAAAT
The DNA here is from genome assembly GCF_017982655.1 of Brasilonema sp. CT11. Lineage (GTDB taxonomy): Bacteria > Cyanobacteriota > Cyanobacteriia > Cyanobacteriales > Nostocaceae > Brasilonema. The sequence goes on from NZ_JABXYX010000047.1 coordinate 50,274, forward strand.
AAAACTACGGGAAAGAATTAATATAGCTTCGCTAAAATAAAACCACCTGCTGTCACAATATGAACTATGACCTACACCCCACCCAAGCTTCTCAATTTCGAGCAATTTATCGTTGAGTATGGGGATAATCCGCGTTACGAACTTATTGACGGAGAATTACGTGACATGGAACCAACTGGTCCTCATGAAGAAGTTGCAGGAAATATTGCTGGTAGAATTTATACTGAAATTCTTCGTACTCGTTTAAACTGGTTGATTCCCAAAACTTGTTTGATTAAACCACCCGCATCAGAAGCAACAGCATTACGTCCAGATGTCATTGTTTTAGATAAAGAAAAACTCGGTAAAGAACCACTTTGGCAAAAAAAACCTATTATTTGTAATGCTAATACGATTAAGCTGGTTGCTGAAGTGGTGAGTACTAATTGGCAAGATGATTATGCAAGAAAAGTTGAAGAATATGCTTTTCTGGAAATATCGGAATATTGGATTGTAGATTTTCGTGGTTTGGGTGGTTTGCAATTTATCGGTAATCCCAAACAACCTACTTTTACTGTATGTCAATTAGTTAATGGTGTATATCAGCAGCAACAATATCGCTTGGGAGATACTATTTATTCTTATTTATTCCCAAATTTAGATCTGAAACTAGATGATATCATGCCATAGCGATCGCCTTTTTTTCAACTACACTCAAATACAGATATTTAGTTGTTGTAAAGGTCAAATTAAAAACTGAATGTTGCTGTACTTCACAAGTAGTTAATCATATTAGTATCAACTGCCACCATGCCATGATTCCTCTATACGCTGACGGATAGCATCATCCATTTCTTCAAGAGTTTTTGGTATGCCTTGGTATTTTAAGCATCCAGCAACATCAGCCAATGTGGTTTCTAAAAAAGGTTTTTTTAGTTTCAGAAGAATTCCGTCACCCATATCAATTGCTATCAGTTCCTGTCCCACTTCCCAGCCATGAGACTTTCGCAATGGTTCGGGAATTATTACTTGTCCTTCATTGGATATTTTTGTGATTTCCATAATTGAGAGAAGGGAAAATATAATTATTCTGTTGAAATTATAGTAGGAGAAGCGATTGCCTCCGGCAGAGCTACGCTTAACGCCATACAGCGGGCACGAAATCAGGAGGTAGAGCTATATGAAAGCCCAAGAGTTTGACGAAAAGTTCGACAACGGCGAGGATGTAACTCCATACCTTGATCTTTCCACCGTTCGCCGCCCAGGTTATGAGCAGCGGCGGATCAACGTCGATTTCCCGATATGGATGATTGAAGCACTTGATCGTGAGGCGGCGCGGCGGGAGTGTCACTCGACAGTCCATCATTAAGGTATGGATTGCTCAACGGCTTGAGTGGCATTCGTAATTTCTGCTTGCTAATTTTTATCGTTCGCGGGCTTTGCCTGGGAACTAGTTGACGCTTGCACGAATACCTACACCGTCGCACAGATGCTTATCGCTTTCATTCTCTGGGGGATTAGTTTTGAAATACTCACCCATGAACACGCACCCTTCCCTAAGTAAATTATCATAATCCAATCTCCACAGTCTCACCGTCTTGTCAAAACTTGCCGTTGCCAGGATTTTGCCATCCGGGCTGAAGCTCGTGCCAACAACCGCGTCTGTATGCCCACTCAGGGTTTTAATTTCTTTGAGCGTGGCGGTATCCCACAGTTTCACCGTCTTGTCATAACTAGCAGTTGCCAGGATTTTGCCATCCGGGCTGAAGCTCGTGCCAACAACCGCGTCTGTATGCCCACTCAGGGTTTTAATTTCTTTGAGCGTGGCGGTATCCCACAGTTTCACCGTGTTGTCATAACTAGCAGTTGCCAACATTTTGCTATCCGGGCTGAAGCTCGTGCTCCAAACCGCTGCTGTATGCCCGGTGAGGGTTTTAATTTCTTTGAGCGTGGCGGTATCCCACAGTTTCACCGTGTTATCACCACTAGCAGTTGCCAGGATTTTGCCATCCGGGCTGAAGCTCGTGCCATAAACCGCGTTTGTATGCCCACTCAGGGTTTTAATTTCTTTGAGCGTGGCGGTATCCCACAGTTTCACCGTCTTATCACGACTAGCAGTTGCCAGGATTTTGCCATCCGGGCTGAAGCTCGTACTATAAACCGCGTTTGTATGCCCACTCAGGGTTTTAATTTCTTTGAGCGTGGCGGTATCCCACAGTTTCACCGTTTTGTCAGCACTAGCAGTTGCCAGGATTTTGCCATCCGGGCTGAAGCTCGTGCCAACAACCGCGTCTGTATGCCCACTGAGGGTTTTAATTTCTTTGAGCGTGGCGGTATCCCACAGTTTTACCGTCTTATCACGACTAGCAGTTGCCAGGATTTTGCCATCCGGGCTGAAGCTCGTACTATAAACCGCGTTTGCGTGTCCTCCCAAAGTGTTCGGTGCTGCGACATTGTCAACTGTATTCAGTAATGTCAGTTCTACTTGCGTGCGGGTATCAGCATCTACCAAGGGTGTATGTTGCATTTTCACAACAGCTTTTAAACTTGCTTTTAAAGCTTTTGCCCCATTTGAGTTTAGCAGCTCATCTGAAGTAATAGTAAGAGAAGTAATTTGACTGATTGCGGCATTCCACCAGCTCATGCCAGCAACGCCTGCTAAAATTAGAGCTACCGCAGAGAAGCTACTGAGTCCGATAATTGTCCTTTGCCTGGTGCGATCGCGTTCAAGCTTCTCCCGATCCCGTTGACTTGCGCTAGCCTGAATAAAGTCTCGCTCCGACTGCGTCATTTCCTCTGTACGCTTGTGGTGTAACCAATCTTCTGCTACACTTAACGGCACACCCCGCAACAGCCCCCCTTCATCAAAGCCGCTGGTTTCCCATTGCCGCATTGTCGCCCGCAGTTGTTCTTGCCAACGGCGAAATTCACCGTCTACTAGTATCCAATGCTCTAAGCGTCCCCAACTTCTAATCAGCGCCTCATGCACGATTTCCACGGTTTCTTCATTGGAGGAGTTGCGGTTTGTTACCACCAATCGCGTTGACGCTAAGCGTGTCACTAAATCCCAGTTTTCTAACTTTACCTGATCACGAGTTGCTATTCTGCGAGTAGCCTCTGCCCCTTCTCCTAAACGTACTAACTGCATGAACAACCGCTGTGTCCTCATTTGGTCAGCTTGATCTACCTCAGCATAAACTTCCTCTGCATGATTAGCCAAAGCCTCCTCTACGCCGCCAATTTCTTCGTAAGCCTCATGAGTCAGCAACCCATATTTCTGTTTTGACCATAGCTCAGTTAAGGCAAACTCTAACAACGGTAAGCTTCCTGATTGTTCTTTAACATCAGAAATTAGTTTATTTGTCAACTCTTTTTCCAGATCCACTTGCATTTGTGCTGCTGGTTCTTCAATTGCTTTACGCAATTCCTGACGGCTCATTGGTCCTAAGTTCTGGACTGCTCCCTGCAAGGCATCGCTCAATGGGCGATAAGATAGGGCATGTCCGAAAAAGTCGGCTCGCAAGGTTAAAACTAGAGTAAACTTGGGAGCGCGATCGCTTGCAGTTAGCAATGCATCCAACAAAAACTGACGTTCTGACTCTGGGCTAAGGGTGTAAAGTTCTTCAAACTGGTCAGCTATTAGTAGTAAGCGATTGCTACGCTGTACAATTTTTTCTATTACTTTAGATAACGCTTTTTTGTCTTGCCGCAGCGCAATTTCTAGTTCCATTTCTACTAAGCGCTGGTTATTGTCATTATCTTGTGGGATGGGCATGTTGCCCGTC
>NZ_JABXYX010000243.1 GCF_017982655.1 Brasilonema sp. CT11
CTCAAAAATTGTAGCAGATTAAATTTGGCGAAACTCTACGTGGGCTTACTGCGCATTCCTTTGCATTAAAAAAGTTACAAATTGAGCCAACGTCTGTACATAGTGACATTCAATCTGGAATTTCACCGAATTTAACAGTGAAATTATTCTTCAACAATTTCAACTGTCCTTGGTTCATCAGATGGCACAGTATAAGTATTGGTTTCTGGGGTAAGTTGATTTTTCAGTTTGAGTTTTAGCTCGTCTGAAATGGGTAAATCTTCAATTTCTTTGAGAAGAAATCTCGTAGATTCGGTTTTAGTACGTTCTGCATAGACTGCCTTGAGAATAGCTTCAATTCCAAATCCTGCTATAGTATCCCCCAAAACCGTTATTAGACCAAGTAATCCTATACCTCCTAGGATGCCAAACGGTCCTCCCACCGCTGTGAGAGCAGCAGCCACAGCAGCAGAACTACCTCCAGCTGAGGCTGTTAGAATCACGAGAATTATGCCAGGAAGACCCAGACCAGCAAGTTTTTTAACGATTTCGTCCATTGGAATTACCTCAAATTTTAGACTTTGGTTCAAACATTACTCAGGGCATAAAACTGGAGTCTTTGTAAACAAAGAAACCTATTTTTCAATCTAGACTAAACGAGAATAGAGTGACTCACACTCAGATAAAGTTAAAATTTTAGAAAATTTTCTCTATTTATCCTAACCTGATAGCTTAGTCTTTAATCAAGATTGTGACTGATTTTCCCGAAAAAGCCTGATCTCACCACCGTTCTTGGGGAGGCGAAATAGTTTTTGCCTTTTGGATCGCCACTGCGCCCTTTAAAATTGTGATTGGTTGGATAAACTCCTGTTTCTTCCTCTGATTTACGACTCATACTGCAGTTGGCAACTCTTGTAAAATACAGAATCTCAGACTCAAAGCCAAACCGAAAAACTGTTTTGCCTCTGAATTCTGAATTCTGGTATCAAATTTAGTTTGATAAAACACTACACAACTCATCGATTTCTTGGCTATTCTCGGCAATCAGTCGATGGGCTATGACTTGTAACTTGCGTATATTCGACAGTTTGGCATTATCTATTTCTTCCAATTCAGGAGTTAAAAATGTTTGGAACCGATAATAACTTTTAGTTTGCTTGTTATTAGACTCAAACAACCGTTCTAATTCTCCGGCTACGACTTCACTCCCACCGTCCAAAACAATATTTAAAAGCGGTTTTGCCCATTGCAAAAGTCCCCAATTTTTGACCTCGTTATAAGGATAAACACTTGTCAGAGAACCTGTACCTAAGGAAACAACTAAAACATCCTCTGTTGTATTGAGAACTTGTGTTTTTTCTTGTCTACTAATTTGTGCTTCCAAAATCGCCAAATTGGCTGGATTATTAGCGACCAATCCTCCATCAACTAAAGTATAGAAACTATTGGAATTATGGTAACTAGGAATACGATGGGGAGCAAAATAAGTGGGAGTAGCGCTAGTTGCCAGTGCTGCGTCTTTTAGGGTAAAACCTGCGCATAACTTGCGAAAGTTTCGAGATACTGTCTGTTGTTTTTCCAGTTTATTTGTAAAGAATATAGGAATTCGCTGCTCAATATCGTAGCTAGTGACGAAAACTTCTTTCAAATTTTTTTCTAAAGGAGTGTCTCCAAAATATTGCCTGAAAATTTCCTCTCTGCCGTCAGAAGAATATTTTGGCTGGACAAATATATCCTCTAGTGGACCGAGTATTCTTTCAAACAATGGCTCGTAAAATATTTCACATCCATATTCAAGAAATATTTGCACAAGCTCCTCGGCACTGTATTGGGCGACTGACAAGTTTTCAGATAAATCTGGTGGAGTTAATCCAGGTTTAGTTAGTCCGAGTGCAAGAATTCCTCCGCTTGAAGTGCCAGCAATTAAATCAAACAAACTAAAAATTGGCTTTTGTGTCCGCTTTTCAATTTCTGCGAGTACGAGTGCTGGAATAATGCCTCGAATACCGCCTCCATCAATGGCAAGTATTTTATATTTGGAATTCGCTGTCGTATTCATAGTTTCTTGGAATTCCTCCGGATTTAATGTTTCTGATTGTTCCTGCGGTTGAATATTGATTAGAACTTCGCTTTGACTAGTTTGGTCTATTTTGATTTCCCCCTCGTTTGGCTGGGGGGTTAGAGGGGTTTGGGTGTTAGCGGATTTTTCCCTTGGACGTTCGTCCGTCGCTACCACTGGCGCTAAAGCAGTCGTGGCTTGAGTTGGGGAATCTTCCTGTAGTACTGCAGTTTCTGTTAAAGGGGGGTTTTCCTCTAAATTACTTTTGCTTTAGTTGTTGGTACAAATTCCAATCATTGATAGGTAAATCCTTGAACCACAACTAAGCATACATTGCTTCCTCATCTTGTAGAAAGTCTACTCAACCAACTCAAATAATTCCGTTGTGTAGCTACACCATAGGATAAAGCGCGCTAAAAACTACTTTACGAACTGACAGCATATTTTACTATAGTTGTGACTTTGTAGATACGCCCTAGCTGCAAAAAAGTAAGAGTTTGTAACTATTCTTAATTCATTATTTTAATGATTTTTTAATTATTTGAAATATCTGCTTAACTGTCTTAACTGTCCATTTACATATCTGCTTAACTGTCTTAACTGTCTTAACTGTCCATTTACATATCTGCTTAACTGTCTTAAGTACAGTTGCATTTTTTTTGTGAAGCTGAGATGATTTATACGCTAAAATTCAAAAGGTGCTTTTACCGTGGGGGGTTGTTGTAATAAAGTTTACAAACCTGAAGAAAATGCGATAGCTAGCCCCTAAGGGGACCGGAGCTAACGCGCTCTGCGCTCCTTTGCAGATCGCTTATCATGCTTTTCTTACCAGCCACACCGATGTAGCTGGTAAGAAAAGCGTATAAGTAAGACGGAACTGAGTTACAGAGAACGGCAAGTGATAAAGTTGCTAATTACTTCAAAATGAGAAGTCGCTGAAAAACTGTGGATATGGGCGAGGTTTAAATGTCATTTCCTACGTCATTCATACTGTATGGCAGTTAGGTAATCTTAATTTTCAAACAACGGACTTTAAGAAGGATATATAAGCTAATGCAGTTAGAGAATGATAGTCAAGTTTTTGGAAAATCAAGTTCTAAAAGTTTTACATATAGAGAAATAGAAGTTGCTATCCGGTCGAGTTTGGCTGTAGATGATTGTGTAGTTATAAAGAAGCAAACAGAAAAGCTCAAACAAGAATTAGTTGCCTATATAGTTCCATCTGGCTTATTTGTACCAGAACAATTGTTGTCTCACCTGCAAACAATTCTGCCTACCGAATTGATACCTACAGCATTCGTACCAGTCTCCACCATACCCTTCACAGAAGCAGGGCAGGTAGATGAAGTTACTCTAGCTTCTTTAGATGTTATTGACTCTGACTTAATGCGTCGCATAGAGGAGCAATTAGAGTCATTGTCAGAAATTGAACGTGTTGCAGTGGTTGTTGAACCCCAAGTTAAAAGAATTCCTCCTGTACATTTAGAAGATTTGCTAGGCACAACTCAGATTGCTGCTGAAAATAGTCAGCAAAAGGTACAAGCAACTAACAAGAGTCACAAGATAGAACACTTGAACTCGTCCGAATCAAAAAAGCTAGCTATTAGTCATGGAGAACCACTGCAATACTCCGAAGACGCTCCTAAAACTTTAGCACAAGTACTACAAAGAGCCACCCAAAGTTCAACGAAAGGTATTACCTACATTCAGCCTGATAGTACCGAAAAAGTTCAATCTTATCGGGAATTATGGCAAGATGCTCAACGAATTTTAGCTGGATTCAAAAAGCTAGGACTCAAGCCCCAGGACAAAGTCATTTTTCAAATAGAAGATAATCAAGATTTCATCTGTGCTTTTTGGGGTTGCGTGCTCGGAGGATTTGTCCCAGTACCAATCTCCATCGCCTCAACTTATGAGCCAACCAACAGTACCGCAAGCAAACTACAAAATACTTGGCAGATACTGGGGAAACCTCTTGTACTGACGAGCGCTTCTTTAGCTGACAACATTGATGATTTATCAAAGTTGTTGAATTTAGAAAACTTTCAAGTTGCAACTATTGAGAAATTGCGTGAGTGTGAACCAGATTTCAACCTGCATCAAAGTCAGCCAGAGGATTTAGCGATTTTGTTTTTGACTTCTGGCAGTACTGGTATACCCAAGTGTGTGATGTTGAATCACCACAATCTATTGAGTATGACAACTGGCTTAATTTTAATGGGTCATTTCTCCAGCCAGGAAAGTGTTTTAAACTGGATGCCTTTGGATCATGTCGGTGCGCTAGTTTCTCTGAGTATCATGGCTGTTAGTCTGGGTTGTCAACAAATCCATGTGCCTACTAGCTTAATTGTGCAAAATCCGCTCTTGTGGCTAGATTTGATTGATAATCATCAAGCGACGATTAGTTGGGCACCTAACTTTGCATTTTCGCTGATATGCGAGCGTACGATAGATATTAACCAAAAACAGTGGGATTTATCGTCGATGCGTTTTATCATCAACGCTGGAGAACCCATTGTTACTAAGATAGCCAGGAGTTTTTTAAAGCTGCTTCGCCGTCATGGTTTACCAACCAACGCGATTCATCCAGCCTTTGGGATGTGCGAAACTTCTTCTGGTATTACTTACTCTGATAGCTTTTCTCTAGAAACTTCATCGGATGACACTTTATTTGTAGAACTAGGATCTCCAATTGCTGGTGCTTCACTGCGTATTGTTGATGAAAACGAACAAATAGTTACAGAAGGTGCGATTGGGCGTTTACAAGTAAAAGGTGCATCTGTAACTTCTGGTTACTATCAAAATCCACAGGCAAACCAAGAAGCTTTCAGCCCTGATGATTGGTTTAATACTGGAGATTTAGGATTTCTCTATCAAGGGCGTTTAACTATTACTGGACGGCAGAAAGATGTAATTATCATCAATGGACTTAACTACTACTGTCACGAAAT
>NZ_JABXYX010000244.1 GCF_017982655.1 Brasilonema sp. CT11
AGATACTTTACTGCAAGGGTCAGCCGATTTGATAGACGAAGCTGAAAAATATAAATAAGACTAATCATTCATTCATTAAGTTCGCGAATAATATCCGCGAACTCACTTTTTTGTCCAAAGTCCAAAACAAAAAACATTTCAAAATATTATTCTAATGTACAAGTGACGTTCTTTTACAATTCTGCGATACGCTCTTGGCGTCTGCGCTCTGCGCTCGCCTACTGAAAGTTAGTATACGACTGGCTTTGCTTTTTTTGGAGATGTCTAATGCGTCGTCCCTCGGTTGGGATTCTCTTTCTTGGCAAGTGCTTAATGTTTGTCGAATTTTAAAATCCGACAGGTCAACTAAAGGGTGAAGTGTAAAGGATAAGGATAAAGGGTAAAGTAAAATCCGGGGGGGGTTGAAACAAGTACGATACTTCGTGTTTATTTTTATAGACGCAGAAATCCGGGGGCTTGTACCGAGGATGAAGTTAATAGACTTTTATTTTTTCATCCTTTCTTCGGTCATCTAGAAAGCAGGCAAACGAGGGCAGAGGGCATTTATGTTTCGTACACATTGGAATAACACCCCTCATTAACAGGAGCCACCAAATTAAATGGGCGTTCTTAATAATAAAGTTTTGGAATTATTCCGGGTTTGATGAAACGCTATCTTTCATAGTTTTTCTGGTGACTTTGATATGAAACAAATAGTTCTAGCAATTTTGTCAAATGCAGGTGGTGTGGGCAAAACCACCTTAGCCGTACACGTTGCCTATTCTATGGGCAAGCGTGGTTTTAAAGTAGCACTGTTAGATTTAGACCCGCAGCGGTCATTAGATGTATTTTGTGGATTGCAGTCAGCCGAAGTGAATAGTACCTTAGTTAATGTACTATCTAAGGATTTTCAAGGCGATTGGACTAGTGTTCCAGTTTGGGAAGAATCAAAAATAGAAGTGGTTCAGGGGCATCCACAATTAGCTGAGATAGCAAATGAGTTAGTTATTAGAAAACGTGGTGAATATGCTTTGGTTGATAGGCTCAAAAGCTATCCCCTACCCCATCATTTTATTGTCTTGGATTGTCCCGCCACCTTAGGTATGCTCAATACGAATGCTCTAGCAGCCGCCACCCACGTTCTCGTACCCGTGCAGTTGGAGATGAAAGCTATCTCAGGTTCAGCTGAGTTGATAGAATGGTGCATTACCACGGCTGATGAATTACAGCTCGACCCCAAACCAACAATTCTGGGATTTGTTCCTAGTATGTATGATGAGAAGGTCGCCATGCACCGCCAGTATTTAGAGCAGCTACCGGAAATTGCGGAAAATCTTCAGGTGAAACTTTATCCTAAAGTCAGAAGCTCAAACGAATTTAAAAACGCCAGTGCCTACGGTCAACCCCTACAGAAGTACCGTCCCAAACACCCAGCAGCAAAGGACTTCAAACCAATCGTTGATGATTTAGCAGCTTTGCTCAAAGAGAAGAAAATTAAGAAGGAGAAGTAACCGTGGCATTACCTAAAATTAAGAGTAAATTTGATGGAGCCGTACAAAAAAGTTCTCAAGAGCAGAAAATTGCCGAACTGCAAGCGGAAGTGGAACAGCTTAGGGCTTCTCAATCTCCAGAGTTGGAAGCAGAACTACAAAAACTGAGAGAACAACTGCAAAATCAATCAGGGGAACTTGAGATTTCGGTGGACTTAATTGACCCTAATCCCCATCAACCTCGGCAAACAATCACACCAGAACTCATCCAAACCAAGGCACGGTTGCTCAAAAAACATGGTCAAATCACACCTATCATCTTAGTACCTCAAAACAACGGGCGCTATATGCTCCTAGATGGGCAACTCCGCACGGAAGCAGCAAAAGTCTTGGGTTGGCAAAAGATCCGCGCTTTAGTTGTCCCGATGCCAGAGGACTTAAGTTCAAGAGCACTCCTCACGTTCTTGGGCTTTGAAGACCTCAATCCACTGGATAAGGCAGAAGCGATCGCCAATGAAGCAACCAAGTCTGTAGGTTTGTCAGTGGATGAAATTGTGACGATGCTCTCAACAGTACTCAAGCGTCTAGAGAGAGATGGAAAAAGTAAAGAACTCACCCAACTTGTTGCTGTCAGCAGTGAAGATCAACAACAGAGTTTGACAGAGTTGGGAGTGACGGGAACCGAATACAGTTTGCTGTTACTGTTACTGGAATTGGGATTGAATCCTGCCAGTGTTAAAGCAAACCTCATGCCCATGCTCTCTCTCCCCCAAGATTTAAAAGATGCTATCCGCCACAAGGGATTAAAGGGCGCTCACGCTCTAGCATTATCAACGCTGTCAGCTAAAGTACTGGATGTGTCGGAGAAAGAAGCACGACTTGAGCGAGTGAAGGCAACAGATCAGGTACTAAAGAACAATTTGACAGTACCAGAAACCCGCGAGTTGACTAAACAAATTAAAGCCAAGTATGTAAAATCCGAGAAATCGGAATCGAAGAAGGTAAAAGTAGTTATTCAGAAAGTCCGCGAGCTGTCTTCCGAATCACTTGCCGATGTCAGTCAAGAACAACTCATGGTGTTACGAGGACTTTTAGTGGAGAAGTTGACTCAGATAGAGAGACTACTGTGAACTCATCCCGTGGAAAAAACTTGTAAAAAAGGTTAGCGGAGCGGACTGTAGGTCACAAACCTTCTTAAAAAGAGTGGGGTTATTGCTAGCAATCGAGTGGAGTAATGAGAAAATCCTCTCTTTTTGAGAGCTTCAATGCCGCAACTTCCGTTTAGAACAAATAACTGGCAAGGTTTGCTCGTTTTTTATAGATTAGTGCGTCTCCAACAGATGGAATGGTATTCGTTATCTGACTTGATGGGGTATACTTGGGTGTTAAGCGTACCCCACGAGGTTTTTCTATAAATTAACCCCTATATAGGGTACATATAGGGTCTTTTTAGGGTATATTTAACTTATTGAGTTTGTATACCCCATTTAGGCCCCATGAAGAAATAATTCTTAGTTCGTAATTAATAAATGTAGAGTGCAAGCTTATTAATTTATTTATGCCATCCTTTACCTAGAGTACACTGCTTTGAACAGGTATGGGATTGTAATTACGAATCACTTTTGACGAATGACGAATTGGAGTATCGACATGAAGAACATTCACGCGAATCAAAAAATTTTTTGCGCAGGTTTTGATAACGGCTATGGCAGCGTCAAACTGTTAGTTGATGGTTTTGATGTCGTTAGAATTCCAAGTTACATCTCACGAGAAGACATGGAAGATGTACCCGGTCGGGTGGTTTTTAACGGTAATGCCTACACTGTTGGTGAGTCGGCTTTCCGCACTGGGTATTACTTTGAACGGAATACAGATAACAATATTAACAAAGTTAACAACGCCCTGATCACTTTATTAGGTGCATTAGCTCATTTGCCACATCGTAAAGTTTGGCACTTAAAGCCAGTTGTCAGTTTACATGATGTTGCTTTAACCTCTCAGTTGTGTCAAATACTCAATGGAGAGTATCAACCAATGCTTGCTGGTAAGCTCTGTAATGTTAAGGTAGAAGTTCTCAAAGTCGTGCCTGAAGGTGTGGGCGCTCTGTTTGGACGAAAGCTCCCCAAAAGGTTAACTGTCGTAGATTTTGGAAATGGGACAACACTTTATTCTCGTTACTTCCAAGGAAAAAGAGAAGTTCACACCCCCTATGCTGCTGGTGTGGAAGTCCTTATAGGTGAGATTGCCAAGAAGATGAAACATCTCAACGGTGGTAAGCTTGGGGATTTATCAAAAATTCGCTTTTGTCTGGAAATGGGGCATACCAAGTACAGCCGTGATATTGATATCAAAGATGTATACACCACTTGTCTTAAAGAGTGGTATGAAAGCTATTTGAAAAAACCAGTCAATCTCGCCCTTGATGCCAAACACCAAGGGGATGAAATTTGGGCTATTGGCGGCGGTTGCTTGCTTCCTGGTTTTAAAAAACTGCTCGTGCAGAACGGGTTTGAAATTCTAGACAACCCAGTAGAGGCTAATTCTTGTGGACTGTTGCAAATGGCTAAAACCATTGTCAGCTCTTCCTCTGCTAACGGATCTACTGATGGTTAGTAGCCAAGAGGCGAACTTTCGTACACCCATACCAAATAAAGTTAAAAGTTGAAAGGCACTTATAAAAAATTCTTTATTTTTACTTTTTACTTTTTACTTTTTACTTGTTAATCCCCCACACCCTTTTTTCAATTTGATATGGTTTCTCAGCAAGACAAAACGCCAGAAAAAGTCCGAATCAAAGACAGCTACCGTGAGCGTATCTTTGCAGAATCGCAACGATTAGGTAAAAGTTACCTTGAGACGCTTTACTTTATTGTTGATTGCTACTTTGCGTTTAAGCAAGGTGTCTTACCAGTACAGTCTGCGGTAATTAACACCCATACAACCCCCACACAACAAAATCAACCTTCTGTTGATGAGTCAACTCATACCCTACATGACCCCCAAGTTGAATCAGAAGATGGTGACGAAACTTTTACGCTTGATTGGGAGTTGTGAATAACTATAGGTCACCAAACTATTGAGCAATGAAATAAAGCTTTCAATTATTACAGTAACATACAACCGTCCCGAACATCTACGTATCGTCGCCTTAGCAAGTATATTTAACGAAACCGAGCCCAATTTCGAGTGGGTTGTGGTCAACGATGGCGCAAATCTCCAAGTTAGAGAGATTATTAGCCAACTTATACTTGATTTTCCCATCATATACCAGGAGTGATGAGGAAGTGTATTATATTTTACATTGAAAGCCAGCAAGACGACAAATAATTTGTCATGTAAAGCAACTTTAGCCCTATAGTCTCGGTTATTTGCTATTTTTAATGAATTGGACTTTGGACAAAAAAATGTGTTCGCGAATAAGGTACGCGAATAATAAAAGAATATAAACTTTTCTACCTCAGCCTTGCTCGTATGCTGAGTCAAACAACTGTATAACCAGAAAAATTACGC
>NZ_JABXYX010000048.1:0-30719 GCF_017982655.1 Brasilonema sp. CT11
GGGGCTGATTGGCAGTATGATGGGCGTGCTCTTGAGTGGCGGTGTGTTACTGACTATTGATCCGAAGCTTCCCAGCCAGCGGCAGCAGGTCATGCTCCAAGAATCGAAGGCAAAGTATCTATTGTGCATCGGTGACGAGCAGCCAGAACAGAAGGAGTTATGGAAGTCCCTGGTTACCATCTGCGTAGATCCAGACGCTGGAGTTGCAAGAAATTCTGAAACAGATGGCAGTAGTGCAATACACCTACCTCAACTGTCTGGTGACGATGCAGCTTATATTTTCTTTACTTCCGGCACCACAGGTATTCCTAAAGGTGTGTTGGGGTGTCACAAAGGGATGGCGCATTTTCTCAACTGGCAGCGGCAGACTTTTGCAGTTGGTCAGCAAGACCGCAGTGCCCAATTAACAGGGCTTTCCTTTGATGTCGTCCTTAGGGATGTCTTCCTACCTTTGACCACTGGAGCAACCCTTTGTCTGCCGGCAGAAGGTGATGAACTAGAACCGACGCGAATTCTACGTTGGTTGGAACGCGAGCAGATATCTGTGCTGCACACAGTTCCAACGCTTGCCCAATCGTGGTTAGTGAATGTACCGCCAGGAGTTTCTCTACGTGCCTTAAAACGTATCTTCTTTGCTGGAGAACCTCTCAAGGATACACTCATACATCAGTGGAGGGAAACTTTCCCAAAGGGAGGCGAAATTGTCAATCTCTATGGACCGACAGAAACAACTTTGGCAAAGTGCTTTTACCGAGTCACTGCTGATGTCCTGCCTGGAGTACAACCTGTTGGTTCACCACAGCCAGAAACCCAGGCACTGGTTTTAGCACAAAATAATCAACTGTGTGGTATTGGTGAACCAGGTCAGATTGTTATACGGACACCATTCCGTAGTTTAGGTTACATCAATGCCTCTGAAGAAAATCATTCTCGGTTTGTCAAGAACCCCTTGGGCAACGACGAACAAGATTTGCTTTACTATACAGGCGATCGCGGACGCTATCGTCCAGATGGTACTCTAGAAATTCTTGGTCGCTTGGATCGTCAAGTAAAGATCCGAGGAGTACGCATTGAACTTAGAGAAATTGAGACGCTGTTAGGTCAACACCCCAGTGTACGGGAAGTAGTGGTTATTGCCCGCGAAGACCAACCCGGTGATCAGCGTTTAGTAGCTTACGTTGTTCCACAGCAGGAGCAAGTCAAGACAACTGATGAACTGCGGCGCTTTGTGAAGGAGAAGCTGCCCAAATATATGATTCCTTCAGCTTTTGTGATGCTAGACGCTCTACCCCTGACTCCTAACGGTAAAGTAGATCGTCGAGCTTTGCCAATGCCAGAGCAAGTTAGGCAAGAGGTGGAAGAAACATTTGTTGCTCCCCGCGATGAGATAGAACGCCAGCTCACACAGATTTGGGAAGAAGTTTTGGGGATTCAACCCATTAACGTTAAGGATAACTTCTTTGATCTGGGGGGGCATTCCTTACTCGCTGTACGCTTATTCGCTCAAATAGAGAAGAAATTCGGCACATTCATTCCCCTAGCGACACTTTTTACTTCAGGTACAGTGGAAGCTCTTGCTAAGTTACTATCCAGTAATCAGGAAAAATCAAAAACTTCTTGGTCATCCCTGGTAGAAATTCAACCGAAGGGTTCCAAACCACCTTTGTTCTGCATTCATCCGCTTGGTGGAGAAATTCTGTGTTACCGCCCTTTGGCAATGCATCTAGGATCGGATCAACCATTTTATGGATTACAACCACATGGGCTAGATGGGAAACAACCTCCTTATACCCGAGTTGAAGACATGGCAGCGCACTACATTAAAGAAATCCAGACGATTCAGCCCAATGGTCCTTACTATCTGGCAGGCTACTCGTTTGGGGGTACAATTGCCTTTGAGATGGCTCAGCAACTCCACTCTCAAGGTCAGAAAGTGGGTTGTCTAGTTATATTGGATACCTGTCGTCCCGGTTATGAGAAACGATTGCCATTCCATAAGCGAATTTTCTTGCATCTCAATAATCTTTTACAACTAGGACCTACCTACCTTTGGCAAAAGCTTGCGGGCTGGAGGGAGTGGGGCACGTATTCGCTCAAAGCGAGATACAAGCGTCACTTGAATGTAGTACATCAGTTACCAGAAACTGACAAACACTTAAGCATCATAGACGCCAACGTGCAGGCTAAGAACGAATATATCTTCCAAGTTTACCCAGGTCGAATGAGCCTTTTACGGACTGAAGATAAGAATCGGGAGGACGGTATAGGCATACAATACGATTTTCACTTTGGCTGGCGCGATGTCATCGCTGGAGAAATAGATATTCATCACGTTCCCGGATCTCACCTTACCCTGCTTGAGGAACCTCATGTACGGGTACTGGCAGAGAAATTGAAGGACTGCTTGGATAAAAAGTATAATTCAATACATTTAAGTCAGCAGTAGCTGTCACCCGTACATTTTGCATCATGTACGGGCTGTACAAGTCAAGCCTGCTCTGTAGGCTTGACTTGTATAGCCGAGGCATTGCGTTGCTCCCGAGCGAGTTATTGGATCAGCAGAAGCCACCGCTTCAAACTATGCACTGCAAACATGCTATATCAACTTTTGAATTTAATGCATCTCGTGACAATTGAAACACAGTGTGATAGTTTGTAACAAAAACTCATGCAGCCAACTCAAACACAAATCCTTGAGAAACATAATCGTTTTAGTATTGAAACACAGCAGAATCAGCCCAGCAGTGTTGTTTCTAGAAGCTTAGTATTCATAGACACAGCCGTAGCGGATTATCGAACCCTAGTGTCTGGAGTAGAGAAAGGCACACAGGTGATACTTTTGCACCCAGAATGGGATGGTGTCGAGCAAATCACCGCTGCATTGTCTCAGCGAGCAGACGATATAACCACAGTCCATATAGTCTCACACGGTTCACCAGGATGCTTGTATCTGGGCAATAGCTGCTTGAACTTAAAAACCCTAGAATTTTACGCCAGTCTCTTAGAGGGATGGTTTCCAAAGGGTTCTACTCCCTCGTTGTTGCTCTATGGGTGCAATATTGCAGCCACAGACATCGGCATCGAATTCATATCCAAATTGCGCCAAAAAACAGGAGCACAAATAGCTGCTTCCACTACCCCCACAGGGAATCCAGCTTTAGGCGGTAACTGGAAACTGGAAGTGAGTACACAGAAAATGACGATATCGTTGGCATTTCCTGTTGCAACTCAAGTCGCATATACTGGGGTGTTAAACCCTAGCCGCGTCTCCGTAGGTGCAAGCGGTGACCAGACAAATAACAACTCGTTGAACCCAGCCATCTCCACTTCCGGGCGTTATGTAGCATTTCGGTCTGACGCCAGCAATTTAGTAGCAGATGACACAAATAACTATAGTGATATTTTTGTTTACGATACTGAGACAGGCATCACCAATCGCGTTTCTGTAGGTTCAGGCGGCGTCGAGGAAAATAACGCTGCTAATGGGCGTCCTGCTATCTCGGGAGATGGACGTTATGTGGCATTTGAGTCATATGCCAGCAATTTAGTAGCAAATGACACGAATGACTTTAGTGACGTCTTCCTCTATGACACTCAAACACGCACCACCAGCCGTGTTTCCGTAGATTCACAGGGAAGTGAGGTAAATAACGTATCCTTATCCCCCACCATCTCGGGAGATGGACGTTATGTGGCGTTTGAGTCATTTGCCAGCAATCTAGTAGCAGATGACACGAATGACTTTAATGACGTCTTCCTCTATGACACTCAAACACGCACCACCAGCCGTGTTTCCGTAGATTCACAGGGAAATCAAGGAAATAATGCATCTTTCTCTCCTGCCATTTCGGCAGATGGACGTTATGTGGCGTTTGATTCATTTACTAGCAACTTAGTTCCTGACGATACAAACAACACTCGTGACGTCTTCCTCTATAACACTCAAACACGCACTACTAGCCGTGTTTCCGTAGATTCACAGGGAAATCAAGGGAATAATGCATCTTTCTCTCCTGCCATTTCGGCAGATGGACGTTATCTGGCATTTGAGTCATATGCTAACAACTTGGTGCCAGGAGACACTAACGACACTGGTGATATCTTTCTCTATGACACCCAAACACGCACCACCAGCCGCGTTTCCGTAGATTCACAGGGTAATCAGGGAAATAACGAATCCTTCTCCCCCAGCATCTCGGCAGATGGACGTTATGTGGCATATGCTTCATATGCTAACAACTTAGTAGCAGGAGACACTAATAACACTGCCGACATCTTTCTCTACGACACTCAAACACGTACCACTAAACGTGTTTCTATAGATTCACAAAACAATCAGGGAAATGACTTATCCTACAACTCCGTCATCTCCGGTTCAGGACGTTATGTCGCCTATGAGTCATATGCCAGCAATTTAGTAACAGGAGACACTAATAACAGCCGTGACATCTTCCTCTACGACACTATTACCAACAACGCCCCAACAAACTTGGCGTTGAGTGCTACTAGCGTAGATGACAAGGTGCCTGCGGCAACACAAATTGGTCTTTTCACTAGCATAGATCCAGATAAAAACGACCAGCACACTTACACCTTAGTGACGGGGACGGGCGATACTGATAATGCCGTCTTTACTATTAATGGCGACAAACTACTCATTAATAATTCCCCCAACTTTGCAAGCAAATCTAGTTACAACATCCGCGCCCGTACTACTGACAACGGTGGACTCTACTTTGACAAACAGTTCACTATTAACGTCAATAAGGGTGTTGATAACGGCGATAAGGGCGTTGATAAAGGCGGCAATAATGGCGGCGAGAAAAGTAATCCTCCTCCACCTATCCAGCCGACAACAACTCCTCAGTTAACTCAAATTGCTTCTGATGTTTTCAACATTAAAGGTAATAATAGTCAAACCAAACTTTCAGTTAAGCTCACAGATCATAGTTCTTCACTTGTCAATGAAGTAGGAGTATTTACCGTTGACGATGCACAAGGTCGAATCAACGGTATTCTCCCTGATAGCGCTGGTTACAGCGAAGTTGCCTTGAATCGATCTCAGGTTATTTTCTCTGCTCTTGCTAATACCCTAGATGGATTTAATACCGACCTGACACGTAAATTGGCGTTCGACTCAAATGCCAACTTGAGATTTTATTTAGTACCTGACAGCACCACAGATTCAGTGTTGTTTGGTAACACCTCTTCAACAAAAGTGGTATTTCCATCTGCGGCAAATTTCAAAGTCGAAAGCTTGAACAACGGAGAGTTCTCTTTGGGTTGGAAAGATCCATTAACTCAAAATGGTGACTTCAATGCTTTGGGAATCAACGTGAAAGCAACAAATGAAGAATTTTCTTTAGGTAGTAGTCTGCAAGGAAAACCGCAAGATCAACTCATCGATTTGCGACAAGTTAACACTCAAGTCAAAGCTGATTTTGTTCTCAACAGAGAAGCTGCTTTTAGTGACTTTATTGGTTTCTACAAAATAGCAGATGACAAGGGTGGTATTGATACCAATGGTGACGGTATTGTTGACCTCCGTCCAGGAGATGCTGGTTATGCACAAGCTGCTGTTAAAGGACGTGTTCCTGGCATTGACTTGACGGTGAACAACCACGCAACAGCAAATTTCACTGGAATTTTCAATGGTGGTTCGCTGTATGCCCCGTTCATGATCGTCAATGGGAAACCTGATGCACTTTTAGATAGTAATTCCAATAACGATCCACAAGTTTATTTTTCATTCTTGGGTGCTAATTCTGACAAAACGGATCATGTTTCTCTGTTGGGAGATAACGTTTTTGGTTTTGAGGATCTGGTTAATGGCGGTGACAAGGATTACAACGATGTAACTGTCCGAATCAATTTGAGTCAGGCGTAATTCTACGTATCATATAAATAAAATTATACTTTACTGCAAACAAGTTTGACTATGAAGAGAATCAGCAGACGTGAAGCAATGAAGATCGTAGCGCTTGCGGGAGGTACCGTTTTACTTCCTGTAGGGCTTCAGTATCGAGGATACACTCAAACAGTTAGTGGAACAGTCGCGCCATTTACACTTTCCTTTCGCACACCACCAGTGTTGAACCCAGTACGTAGCGATTCAACAACTGATTACTATCAAATTAGGATGCAGAAGGGTCAAGTAGACATTTTACCTGGACGCACTACCGAGGTTTGGGGTTATAACGGTATATTTCCCGGACCCATAATAAAACAGCGTGCAAACCGGATATCAACTGTACGGTTTATCAATAATCTTGATGTGAATACATCCGTTCACCTGCATGGAATGACATCTTCGCCCCAGTACGATGGCTACACTTTGGATTTCATTTCTCCAGGGTATTACAAAGATTACGTTTATTCCAACTCCCGAGCTGCTAATTTCTGGTACCACGACCACGGGCTTGCTCAGACTGCCAGAAATGTGTATATGGGATTAGCTGGAATGTATATCGTCCAAGATGATCAAGAACTTGGGTTGCCACTTCCTAAAGGAAATTATGATATTCCTCTGATCATTCAGGATAGGCAATTTGCGTCTGATAATTCACTCATTTTTGATAATCGAAATCAGACCAGTGTGATGGGTGACACAATTGTAGTCAACGGCGTACCTTGGCCCCGTATGGAGGTAGCCAACCGCAAGTACCGTTTCCGGGTGTTAAACGCATCAAGTTCCCGCTCTTATGGACTTGCTCTGAGTACAGGTGATGCGTTGACTGTGATTGGTACTGATGGTGGGTTAATGTCTGCACCAGTGAATACTCAAAACATACGTCTTGCTCCGGCAGAACGCTATGACTTAATTATCGATTTCTCCAAATATCCTTTGGGGACTCAGGTAGAACTGCGAAATCTTGCACTACCAAATAACCTTGTTTTTGCCAACACAGACAAAATTATGCGCTTTGATGTAGTGCGATCGCAAACAGATGACAGCGTTGTTCCTAGCACACTACGCAATATTCAATCCATTCCAGAATCCTCAGCTGTACGAACTCGCGACTTCACGGTGCAGCAGAATAGTAATGGAATGTGGGTGATCAACGGCAATGGGTGGGATCGAAATCGAGTGGATGCAAATCCTCAACTGGAAGATGTGGAAATATGGACATTTAGGAACACCGCAAATCTCTCGTTTCATCCAATGCACCTCCACCTCATTGATGCTCAAATACTTGACCGTAATGGTCAACAGCCTTTTCCTTATGAGGTTGGCCTGAAGGATGTCTTCTACATTGGTGAAAACGAGACAGTACGGGTGATTGGGAGGTTTAGACCTTTTGCGGGTAAATTTATGTACCATTGCCACAACATGGTTCATGAAGACCACGACATGATGAGTCAGTTTCAAGTGGGGCAAGGTGGGATTAATCCGATGTCAGCGCCAGCCAGACCGCTTCCAGCACCACCGCTTTAAATTTATATTTCCTCAAGCCAGGAGTGTCAAACCGTTAATGAAAGCGCATGATGGCGGATGTGATCCTCAATAAAACTGGCTATGAAATAATAACTGTGATCATAGCCGTCTTGATAACGCAAGTTGAGCGGCTGGTTAACTGCTGCACAAGCTTGCTCAAACACGTCAGGTAGCAACTGCTGACTAAGAAATTTATCAGCCGTACCTTGATCGATGAGAATGGGACTGTGGTATTGTGTTTGCCTGACCAATTCACTGGCATCGTAAGCACGCCAACTTTCCTTATCCTCGCCAAGGTATCGGCTAAACGCCTTTTCACCCCAAGGACAGCGCATTGGTGCGGCGACGGGTGCAAAAGCTGATACTGATTTGTATTGCTGAGGATTTCTCAAAGCGCAAACAAGCGCACCATGTCCCCCCATTGAATGACCGAAAATGCCTTGTTTCTCTGATTGTGCAGGAAAATGTTCGGCAATCAAAGCAGGCAATTCTTGCACAACATAACTATACATTCGGTAGTGAGATGCCCAAGGTTCAACAGTTGCATCCACATAAAAGCCAGCACCTGTGCCAAAGTCCGAGTCGTCATCCTCACCAGGAATACCAGTGTTGCGGGGACTAGTATCTGGTGCAACTAGCATTAAACCGTATTTTGCCGCATATTGCTGTGCCCCTGCTTTAATCATAAAGTTTTCTTCTGTGGAAGCCAAACCAGAGAGGAAATAAAGAACTGGTACTGATTTTTGGGTGGCTTGCGGTGGTTGGTACACAGCAAAGCGCATTTCCCCGTTACAGGTAGAGGAGGGATGACTATAGAAGCCGAGTTTACCACCGAAGGATTTATATTCTGAGGTGAGGTTGGGGTTAGTCATGAGTGTTTGGTTAGTGTTCAAATCTCGATAAATTCTAACCCCAAGGGTTCCTAATCTAGTAAGTTACAATCAATACGTTGTAGTAAATTTTCTAACATTATTCCAGCTAAAGTGAATATTATCACCGTTGAAACTCAATTACTTCCTGGTTTAGAGTGTGGTCTCAACTAGACCATTTATCACCACAAGGCTTAAGTTTCAAGACTATATTTAAAAAAAATTCGAGACATGGGACAAACTATTGCTCAAGTAGACGCATTTAGCAACACACCTTTTGCAGGTAACCCAGCTGCCGTCTGCATTTTACCTACTCCCCAGTCTGAGGACTGGATGCAAAAGGTAGCGCAAGAGATGAATTTATCTGAGACTGCGTTTTTGGTGAGGCAGGAAGATGGTTTTGCGCTGCGCTGGTTTACGCCTATAACAGAAGTGCCATTATGTGGTCATGCTACCCTAGCTAGCGCTCATGTTCTTTGGTCACAGGGGCATCTTTTGCCAGATGAAGTCGCTCGTTTCCACACCAAGAGCGGAGTGCTGATTGCTAAAAAGCAGGGAAATTGGATTGAACTCGATTTTCCTGTAAATTATTCTGAACAAATAACCGCTCCTCCTGAACTCGGTGAAGCTTTGGGTGTTCCAATGAGAACGGTGATGAAAAATTCCTTGGGTTATCTGGTAGAGGTGGAGTCTGAAGATTTAGTACGACAAATGCAGCCAAATTTTCAGCTACTCAAAGGATTACCCCTTGCCAAGGTTATTGTTACTAGTTTAACACACCAAGACTCAGAATACGATTTTGTCTCTCGCTTTTTTGCACCGGGAGTGGGAATTAATGAAGACCCTGTGACTGGGTCTGCTCACTGTTGTCTGGCTCCGTTTTGGCGCGATCGCCTTGGCAAAGATGAGTTTTTAGCATATCAAGCGTCTAGTCGGGGCGGTGTGTTGAGGGTGCGTTGTGAGGGTGGTTCTCGTGTCTATATAAGTGGACAAGCAGTTACCGTTCTGCGTGGAGAATTAATTTGAAAATGCGATTCGTCACTCCCTGTCTCAAACCTAGTTTAGATTCTGTGAAAATCCCTGTCAGGTTATACACCGCTTAAGGAAACCTTTTTTTGTATACGAGTTTGTAAATCTGCCAAAAGTGTTTCTCCACTGCGTCGGGCTTCCCAAGGACCAGAGTCCCAAAATTTAAAACTCCACTGTCCTTGCATATAATCTTCATTTTCTGAGATTGTACCAACGTAGGTAATTGGATCAGGTGAAGTTGTGAAGTAGCGCTTGATAAAGCTGATACGACGCCCAACTACCTCACCGGCAAGCTGGGCTTCTCCCAAATTGCTGTCATCCAAAATCCTACCAGTCAATGTGTTACCACTTTGAATCAATGTCACTTCAAAACGGGTAGGAGTTCCTTGTTGCCAGTAAGTTCCAAGCCAAGTGCCATTTACATCAGCCATAGGGGGTATTTTGCAACTTAAATCAAGATTTATGCTTAAAGTACGGGCAAGAAATATATGTTCGTCAAAGTTTTCGCATATTTCTACTGACGGGATCAAAACCTCTAGAAAAACGCGTACTATCGTCGTACCAAGCTCCACTCAAATTTGCTCCATAGAGCTTAGCAAAGTTTAGCTTCGCTCCCCTAAGATTAGCTTCATGCAAGTTGGCACCGCTTAAGTTAGCTCGTGTCAAGTTGACACCAGCTAAGTTAGCAGCCCCAAGGTTTGCTCCCCACAGTTTAGCTTTAGCTAGGTTTGCTCCGCTTAAATCCGCTGCAAATAAATTGACTCCAGCGAGCATTGCTTGAATTAACTTGGCTCTAACAAGCTTCACTGCTGGAAAATCTCTCTCTCCTGCTACATAACGCTGCTTCAGTTCATTTGCATCCATGCTTGGTTCACCGTACTCAGCAAACTGGAAGCTATCTGCTCCCATTCCTGGTCTAATTCTACTTTTGACTCTGGTTGACCGCTACGTTTATACCAATAACGAGCATTGATCAAATCACCCTCTTTGCGGTGCAGGTAGGCGTGAACCCAAGCACTATCAGCATCGTTAGCGTCTTCTTGTACTATTTCGTGTGCAGTATCCCACTCACCTTTTTTATCGTACCAAAGACCCTGCAACGCTTTTGGCAGTGACTCAAGACATTTTGGATTTTTTTCTATTAATTGCTTGAATGTTACCGCAGTCATCATAAATTTACCTAGAAAATATCAAGCCTCTATTTCTAGGATACAAATTCTAGGCTACAAATAAGTTCTGACTTCTGAAAGAATTTTCATACATAGCACAGTAGCTATCTACCCCTTTGAACGCAGTGGGCGCGGAATTCAATAGTCCGCCACGCGCCGGGGTGCATCACGCCGGATAATTACGAGGTACACCCTTTAGGGGTGTCCGAGGAATTATCAATCTCTGGACTTGGTAATCTGTCAATCCAATCTTCAACCAATTGAGTCATTGTTTTTTCTTTGCTAGCTGCATATAACCTAAGCTTATTCAAGCGACGCCCGCTTATACGTAAATTTAATCCTTTGAAGCGGGAAATCCTGTAGACGAATAAGACCGTCCTTGTACTAGTTTAATTTGGGGGAAGCCCTATCTTCAGAAGGCAATATTTTGTACTTCACGTAGATGTTCCCGAGCAAAGCTCGGGAACCAGACAAGTAGCTTAGGTGTGAGCAACGA
The DNA here is from genome assembly GCF_017982655.1 of Brasilonema sp. CT11. Taxonomy (GTDB): domain Bacteria; phylum Cyanobacteriota; class Cyanobacteriia; order Cyanobacteriales; family Nostocaceae; genus Brasilonema. Next base: position 10,999 of record NZ_JABXYX010000048.1, read on the forward strand.
TATCTAGCTTGAGCACTACAACTCTATTAAAGTTGAGTGACATTTTCCTGATTTAATTGCTGCTCGACACTACTGATAGCAGCGTTTAGACCAGCGAGTCTAGTGTCTAGATCATCTCGCATAGTTTTGAGGAATTTCAGCTTACGCTCTAAGCGAGTTTTACGAGACACGGGTTCGCTACCATAGCAGTTGTTGTCCCAAAAAGGAAAAGGAAACGGAAACATAGTTTGCTTTTATAGAAACGATCTTATTTAAATTGTGGCTAAATCCTAAGCGAGATAACGGATAAGAGAGTGGGGGATAACCGACTATCGTGAGTGGGGGTTGGGCTTCCAGTAGAGTTGGGTTAGTTATGTAGCCGCATATTATTAACAGTTTGTCTACTGTTAATAATACGCGAATTTGGTTAACACAAGTACCAGAAAAGCTCTTATTGCACTTATTTTTCTGGCTTTACTCAGGTGAACTATTTGATTTCATTCTTTAGATAGAAGCTTTATGAAACCGAGGCATTATAAAAAGTTATTGTACTTCGTCTAGTGAAGAGCTTATTGCTTTGTACTGCCAAGGAAAAACTACCAAACTTGAAAGCGTAAATCAGTTGCTAGTACTAACAGCTTGTATTCTTTATATCAAAGACTTCGATTTGATTTAGGCAATGTGTTGTGGGTATTCAAGACTCAAATTCTCAAAGGAAGAACAAAATCTAAGAAAATTATAAAACTTAAGTTTTTTTTATAAAATGTGATAATTTGAGAATATAAGTCAAAATACGGTGATCATTCGATAGCTATCAACCCTGCGAGACATTAGGATCTTTCTGCAAAAAGTAGAAGTCTAACATATGTCAGCCAATTTTGCTGAAAAGTGAGCTAATTGAATTAAAGTTCCTTACTAAAGTATGCTCAAAACCTTTTAAGACGGAGGGTTCTTTATTTTTTCTAGTTTTTTAGCCTCCAGTCTTCTTGTCCATTGGGCACTTCGCTTATGGATAGTGGTGTAGTTCTTGGGTGTACTGAGGTAAATACTGTCTTGCGAATAGTCCCCCATTTTTTTGGGGGATATTGTCAACATTGTAGGTCAAAAATAATGAGTACCATCCAAGCAAAGTTTGAAGCTACTGAAAGTGCTTTTCATGTAGAGGCTTACGAAAAAATTGAGTACAGCCTCATCTATGTTGATGGGGTTTTTGCAATCGAAAATCCACAACTGGCAGAAACCTATAAAAAATTTGGACGCTGCTTGGTTGTTGTAGATGCTAATGTTAATAAGCATTGCGGCAGTCAAATCGAGCAGTATTTCAAATATTACGACATTGACCTGACGGTTTTTCCGATCACGATTACTGAGCCAAACAAGACTATTGAGTCTTTTGAGAAGGTCATTGATGCCTTGGCTGAATTCAAGCTGGTTCGCAAGGAACCAGTGTTAGTGGTTGGTGGTGGACTGATTACAGATGTTGCAGGTTTTGCCTGTTCTGCTTACCAGCGCAGTAGCAACTACATTCGCATTCCTACCACTCTCATTGGTTTGATTGATGCGAGTGTTGCTATCAAAGTAGCAGTGAACCACAAGAAGCTGAAAAATCGCCTTGGTGCTTATCACGCTTCGCAAAAGGTTTTCCTGGATTTCTCGTTTTTGGGTACTTTGCCAACAGCGCAAGTTCGCAATGGAATGTCAGAACTTGTGAAAATTGCAGTGGTTAACAACAAAGAGGTTTTTGATTTGTTGGATAAGTATGGCGAAGAACTGCTTTCCACACACTTTGGCAACATTAACGCAACACCAGAAATCAAAGAAGTAGCGCATCGGGTCACTTACGAGTCTATTAAAAGTATGCTGGAGTTGGAAGTTCCCAACCTACACGAGTTAGACCTAGACCGTGTTATTGCTTTTGGTCATACTTGGAGTCCAACTCTAGAACTTGCACCTCGTGTGCCTATTTTCCACGGTCATGCAGTCAACATCGACATGGCTTTTTCTGTCACCCTTGCAGCACGACGAGGCTATATTACGAAAGAAGAACGCGATCGCATTCTCAGTCTGATGAGCCGTATCGGTCTTGCTCTCGACCATCCCCTCTTAGACGAAGAACTTGCATGGCGTGGAAGCGAATCCATCACCTGCACACGAGGCGGTTTGCTACGAGCCGCTATGCCTAGACCTATTGGCGATTGCTTCTTTGTCAATGATTTAACTCGTGAGGAACTGGCTGCAGCGTTATCAGAACATAAGCATCTGTGCGAAAGCTACCCTCGTGGTGGCGATGGCGTAGAACTCTACCCAGATGCTTACAACCCAGAACTTGTTGGGAGTGAAGCCTAATGTCGCAAGTTGTCGAAAAGCCAACCGTTAGACCTGTTACACCATTGGGGATTTTAGCTAAGCAGCTAGAAACCATTTTGCAGACACTTGATAAGATGTCTGCTGATGAGCTACAAGCTAACCTCAATCAAGCATGGCTTTTGGCAGCAGGTTTAGATCCCTATTTAGAACAATGTACCACCCGTGAATCACCAGCCTTAGCAGCGCTAGCTCAAAAAACGGCTCAGGAAGCTTGGAATCAAAGGTTCCACGAGGGAGCGACAGTACGAGAACTAGAACAGGAAATGCTTTCTGGACATGTGGAAGGGCAAACGCTCAAGATGTTTACCCACATGATCAAAGCTAAGAAAGTGTTGGAAGTTGGTATGTTCACTGGCTATTCTGCACTCGCGATCGCAGAAGCTTTACCGCCTGATGGAGAACTGGTCGCTTGTGAAGTTGACCCTTACACCGCAGAGTTCGCGCAAGCTGCTTTGCGGCAGTCTCCCCACGGTGCAAAAATTCGTGTGGAAGTGGGTCCAGCACTCTCAACTTTGCAGAAACTGGCAGATGCAGGGCAGTCATTTGATTTTGTGTTTATTGACGCAGATAAACGCGAGTATGTCAAGTACTTCCAAACCTTGTTGGAGACAGATTTGCTCGTTCCTGGAGGGTTTATCTGTGTAGACAACACTCTACTTCAAGGACAAGTCTATCTTCCAGAAGAAAATCGCACTCCCAACGGTCAGGCTATTGCTCAGTTTAACGAGGTTGTCGCCGCCGATTCGCGTGTGGAACAGGTATTGTTGCCACTGCGAGATGGCTTGACGATTATTCGACGCTTACCGTAATTGTCATCCATTGAGCCTGCACTCTTGTTGTGTACACAGAACTCAGAATTGCAAATCACGAAAACCGCACTTATACTGTTCCCTTTTTGTTAGTTCTTAGCTGTAGTGAGTTCTGAGTTCTGATTTCTTCAATGACTCTGGTTTATTACCTCCTTCTCTTATAGCCATGATAGGTGAAGGAGGTAATTTAAAATTTATATATTATTATTTTGTTCGCGCAGCGTCGTGCCCGTAGGGCATATTTGTGATAATCACGAATGTATGAATGTTTTATAAATGTAGAGTTATGGCTACTTACCAGACAATTCCATACAGTTGAATTTGTACTCTTGCAATTTTTCTCAATTGCGAAACTACGAATCATCAATCACGATTTATTATGGCACGATCTCTTCCCCTATAATCTAATACAGAAGCAACATCACCAAGTTCTTTTGTGGCACAAGTAAAAGCTTTATTCCAGAACCTTGCGACCTTGACAATACTTTTTTTAGTGTTGCCCATTAACGCTGCTATAGTTCTGGGATCTCTATTTTGGAATCGCTTAAGCCGTCTTGTTCGTCCTCAGACAGTTGTCGCTGCAAACCGCAAAAATATCTTGATTAGCGGTGCCAAGATGACGAAGGCGCTACAGCTTGCCCGTTCTTTTCACGCTGCGGGACATAGAGTTGTTTTAATAGAAACCCATAAATACTGGTTATCGGGACATCGGTTTTCTGATGCAGTTTCTCGCTTTTATACAACTCCTGTCCCACAGTATGACCCAAAAGCTTATATCCAAGCTTTACTAGACATTGTTAAGAAAGAAAACATTGATGTCTATGTTCCTGTTACGAGTCCAGTTGCAAGTTACTATGAGTCTTTAGCAAAGCCTGCGCTCTCACCCTACTGCGAAGTTTTCCACTTTGACGCTGATGTCACCCAAATGCAGGATGATAAGTTTGCTTTCAGTGAAAAAGCAAGAGCGTTTGGCTTATCGGTTCCCAAGTCCTTCAAAATCACCAACCCTGAACAAGTTCTGAATTTTGATTTTTCTGGGGAAACTCGCAAATATATTCTCAAAAGCATTCCTTACGACTCAGTATGGCGCTTAGATTTAACTAAGCTACCTTGCGATACCCCTGAGGAAACAGCAGCATTTGTCAGGAGTTTGCCAATCAGTCCAGAAAAACCCTGGATTATGCAAGAGTTTATTCCTGGCAAGGAATTTTGCACTCACAGCACAGTCAAAAATGGAGAATTACGGTTGCACTGCTGTGCAGAATCTTCAGCTTTTCAAGTCAATTACGAAAATGTAGAAAACCCGAAAATTCTAGAATGGGTAAGCCATTTTGTTGGAAAACTGGGAATTACTGGACAAGTTTCTTTTGATTTTATCCAAGCTGAGGACGGGACAGTTTACGCGATTGAATGTAATCCCCGAGCGCATTCGGCAATTACAATGTTTTACAACCACCCACAAGTGGCAGATGCTTATTTGAGTGAAGAACCCTTCACTCAACCTCTCCAACCACTGCCAAACAGCAAGCCGACATACTGGACATATCACGAACTATGGCGACTGACTGGTATTCGTTCCTTTGCTCAACTGCAAACTTGGATACGCAATTTTTTAAGAGGTACTGATGCCGTTTACAAACTGGATGATCCACTGCCGTTTCTGATGCTACACCACTGGCAAATTCCCTTGCTTTTGCTCAAAAATCTGCGGCAACTCAAAGGTTGGACAAAGATTGATTTTAATATTGGTAAACTTGTGGAATTAGGTGGCGATTGAATTAAGGCAAGAAAGTTGTTAATGTAACAGCTGTTAATTATACAAGATTGCATAAGTGAGATTTGACGAGGTTTTGTTCTCTGTTAAGAGCTTTAAGAAGAATCCTTACAAACCGTCTAATCCAAAATTCGCTCATCAAGTGCTACTTTTGAAAATGAAATAGCTTTAGATTGTTTGACTTGTCACTAATTATGGTATGTATATTCTTTAGAGGTTTTTCTGAAGGTAACTTAAATACAAGCGTGTTTTAACAAAAAACTTTGTTCATATAATTGCTCAACGCAATACATCAAAAACTTGTCACTATTGTAGTCAGAGGCAAGATACGTCACTTGACAAATGTACTTGTTTATGTTGCGTTGGCATTGTTATCGACTGGGATGTTAATGATATCTAGTCGTAATATGTTACTGCAGTTCATGGCGCGGCTCGTACCACACAAACTAGTTTCAGTTTGCAGTGTGTTTGGAGTTATCCAATAAATCAACACGTTTATACATGTTTATAAAAGCAGGTGAGTCAGAGAATTTTAGCTTGGTAATTTTGGACTGGACTAGATAAAAAATAATTGGCGTCTATTATTTTACACGGAGAAATAGAATTTGTTAGGAACTACTTCAGCATCCAAGAAGCTTGCTCAAATGGTCTATGGTTACTGGCAAAGCCAGTGCCTTTATATAGCAACAAACTTAGGTATACCTAACCTCTTACAGTCGGAACCAATGACTGTAGAAGCAATAGCAAAAGCAACCTCTACGAAAGTAGAAACTCTTTATGTTCTTCTCCGTGCTTTAGCTCATTTAGGGGTGTTCGTAGAAAAGCCCGGACGTGTATTTGCAGCAACAGAACTCTCCCAACTGCTGATTACAAATGCAGGACCTTCTGTTGGACATTTCCTGATGCATATTACAGAACCCAGTATGTGGGATGCTTGGAGGGAACTAGGGGATTCCTTGAAAACAGGGGAAGTAGCTTTTGAAAGGGCACATGGCAAGAAATTCTACGAATTCTTCATGACGGAAAACCCTGATAGCAGAAATCTGTTCAACAATGCCATGAGCTTTTTAACGAATCAAGCAATTGATTCGCTGTTTGAGGTCTATGATTTCGGTCAATTTGATACAGTTATGGACGTTGGAGGCAATCAAGGGGCACTGATTGGCTATATTGTCAAAAAATTTGGCTGTAAAGGTATATTGTTTGATTTACCGCATGAGGTTGAGACAGCACCAGATTACCTATCAAAGCAGGGACTTGATGAAAATGAAGTGAAAGTCATTGGTGGTAATGCCTTGGAGGAGATACCAAAGGGTGCAGATGCAATCGTGATGAAGTATTTTCTTTCCGTATTCAGTTCGCAAGACACAATCAAAGTACTAACTGGGTGTAAAAAAGCTCTCCCAAAACAAGGTAAAGTTATACTTCTACAGACACTTGTTCCACCTCGTGGTGCGCCAGTAGAATATCCAGATGGCACTATCCCAGCCCTTGCCGCAGTTCAGATGATGGTGACAAATCCTGGGGGGTACTGGCGCACGGAACAAGAGTATAAGGAGTTGTTTGAAACTAGTGGCTTTCAACTCGAAAAAGTCATTTACACGGGAACTAGTCTGACGGTGATGGAATTTAGCACAGTGTTTTGAGCCTCGCACAAATACAAACAAAGTTTTACATCCACCGCCAAAATTACGGATATGTCTTTTGGCTTGCTACAAGACATATCCTGGCATGATTTGAATTTTTTGCAATTTTTTATGATAACAATTTTCTCAAATCACTGTATACCTAGTTAAGTATTTATATTTATATATTTTTTGTGAACGTAGTCTTTTGACATAACAGCTAGATGTGAGGATAATTAGTATACATGTATTACTTGAGTTGACTAAACAGGGCAACAAAGTAGCCAGAAAGATAAGTACACCTAGTCACATTATTGGAAAATATTGATGCTCAAAGCTAAACTGAAATTCCCATACGAACAGTTATTAGCAACACCAACTACCGCAGCAGTTGCTTCATTGGTAGTCAGCTTAGTAGCCTTATCTTTCTCACCAATTCTGATCCGCTTGAGTGAAGGCGAACTCGGTCCAAATGCTACAATCTTTAATCGCTTTTGGATCTCTACTGTCGCCTTTGTGCTGTGGAATGGATTCGCCGCCGCGCGGCGGCGACTATCTAATAGCCAACCTGAAAAACTACAGCTTTACCAAATCCGGATATTTTTGCTCTTACTCGCAGGCGGAATTGTCATATTTGCTACTCTTGCTCTGTGGGCTTTGTCACTAACTCAGACCAACGTCGCTAACGCTACGCTCATGCACTATTTGGCTCCACTGTTCACCGTCTTAGGAGGATGGCTGATTTTTGGGAAGCGCTTTGATGGTAAATTCCTTATCGGTATGTTTGTAGCTATTGTTGGTGCTGGTATTATAGTATACGATGACATGTCCTTGACGGGTGACCAACTCCAAGGAGATCTAATAGCATTACTATCAGCTGTGTTTCTTGGTTTCTATCCACTCATCGTCGAACAACTACGAAGTCAATTGAGTCCGACAGTAATCATGACGTGGTGTTCTGCGATCGGCTCGGTGTTACTTTTGCCGATCGCTTTACTCACTGAAGATAGGCTTTTCCCCTATTCGTTGGGTGGGTGGCTTTACGCGATTTGCCTAGCCCTGATATGCCAAATACTAGGCTTGGGACTTTATGCGTATAGCCTCAACAAGTTATCTTCAGGATTTGTCTCCTTATGCGATCTGTTTGTTCCCGTCTTTAGCTCCCTGGAAGCTTGGGTTATCTTTTCGGAAAGTCTCAACTGGTCTACATTGATAAGTTTTGTTGTGATTATTTCAGGGGTATATCTAACCTCATCTAGCGAATTTGCTATCAAGGAAGAGGTAGAATCAGCTATGTAGAGAGATTGGAGAATGGGGAAGAGAAAGGTTATTGGTCGATTGTTAAGTATATCATTTTTTCACTTTATGAATACTATCCATAATCTCCCAATTTCAATTTCTTCAGATATGAGATTACGGTTTTTGCAGGATGATGAGAAAACTGTTGCCAGTACTGAAAAAGAACTACCTTTAGTTATTGAGCCAGTCAAAGAAAAATCCTTTGCAGTTCTCAAAGCATTGCTGAAGGAAAATGCGCAGTGGTTCAATAAACAACTAGATACATACGGAGCAATTTTGTTTCGGGGATTTGAGGTTGAGGGTGCAGAGCAATTTCAAAAAGCCTTAGAGCTATTGAATATCCAACTGGAGTCAGTTTATCATTTTGGCAGCGCTCATCGTGTACAAATAACTGAGAAAGTCTTCACCTCTTCTGAAGCTCCACCAGATGTGATTATAGCTCCTCACAATGAACTCAATATGGTGCCGGTGCGACCAGGCGTACTTGCTTTTTTTTGTCAAGTTCAGCCCGAGTTGTATGGGGAGACTCCCATCATCAATACAGAAAAGCTATTTTATGACTTATCTCCCAGCTTACAGCACAAAATTGGAAACTTTCCTCAGCAGTTTGTGCGATATGTTCCCAACCATCTATTAGAAATGGTCTTCGAGGATCTCTCGCCAGAGGAGATTACCAAACTTCTCCAGGAACAAGGATTTGATTTTAACTGGGAAGAGGATGGCTCTATTTCTTTTGAATGTTCTTATATTCCCTTATTCAGTCACCCAAGAACGAGTAAACTCTGCTTTGGCCTTAGTATTGTTGATTGTTTAGTTAGTAGAGAATGGTATCGAAATATTGGGCAACGGTATTCATTTAAACAAAGGCTCTATTACAACTTGCTGCCAGCCAGATTGTACAAAAATATTCAACAAAGAGCAACAACAGCAGCAACTGTTGTTGATGGTTCCCAAAAACGAACCAGTACTTTGAACGCATATTTTTTGAACAAAGATGGTCAAAGCACGAATATGACGGAAGCAGAAGCGAAAGAGTTGGGGCAAGCTGAATGGAAAAATGCAGTCATATTTCAGTGGAAGCAAGGCGATCTTCTCGTAATCGATAACCTACAAGTTGCTCATAGTAGACTCAATACTAAACTGAAGCGAAAAATACTGACTGCTTTTGGGAATATGTGCAACATTCTCGATATGAAACCAGCTTTATTAACAAGTTTGTGAAATATATAAATATAATAAAGAATCGTTTTATTTGCAGCTATCCATGAATCAATCATTGAATATGAAAGCGTCATTTCCTCTCTCGGAAGTTCAGCAGAAAATTTGGTTTAGCCATCATTTCATGCCAGAAGGGCTAAACGATAAAGTTTGTTTTGCTTTCAAAATTAATTCACCTGTCAGTATTTCTGCTCTCAACAAAACATTTCAAGCAATAATTGACCGTCACGATATCTTGCGCACGACTTATCATGAGTCGGAAAAGAAAATTTTTCAAGAAATACATGATAACGTTGAAGCTCATTTAGAAGAGATAGACGCTTCAAGTTGGAATTTTAATGAGTTAACTAACTCTTTACTACAGGCCGCTAAATATCCATTTAATTTAGAAAAAGCTCCGATGATTCGGCTAAGCTTGTTTAGTCGTTCTGCTACGGAGCATATTCTTTTGCTCATCGTTCATAGTTTGGCAAGTGATTGGAGTTCTTTCTTACTACTGGTAGATGATTTTTTGCAACTCTATTTATCAAAAAATAATTTTTTTGATTCAAACAATAATCTTAAAACTTTAGAGTTTTCACAATATTTCTATAAAGAATATGTAAAAAAAGAAGTTAATCTACTAGAAAGTTCCGAAGGAAAAAGACTTAAAGATTATTGGGAAAAACAGTTATCGGGAGAATTACCTTTACTAGAGTTACCGACTAGATTACCTCAAGAGCCTCTCAAAAATAACAATGGCTCATTCTATCGTTTTGTCATAAACAATAGACTAACTGGATTACTAAAAAAACTGGCGAATGATGAAAATGTCAGCCAAGAAAACCTTCTCTTGGCTGCATTTAAAGTTCTGCTTTACCGTTATACAAGTGAAAAAGATGTTCTTGTTGGTTTGGTAGTAAATCAGCAAGAGAGACCAGAATTTGAGAGAGTTGTTGGCAACTTCGCTAACGTAGTTATTTCACGGGATTTGATTTGCGAAAGTCTTTCATTTAAGAAGTTTCTCCATAAAGTGAGTCATTCTGTTTCAGAAATAAGAGAGTATCAAGATTATCCGTTTGCTTTGTTGGTAAGACAATTACAGTCAAAGTCTAATTCAAGTCATTCACCTATTTGTCAAGCTTCGTTTACTTACCAGAATGTAAAAAAATTAGAAAATATATCAAAGTTATTCGAGGCTGTAGCTAAGAAACAGCCGACAAATTGTGGCGATCTAGAACTAGAATACTGGGAACTACCCCAGCAAAAAGTAGAATTTGATTTAAGCTTGGAAGTGATTCAGCTTTCGGAATCTAGTTTAGGCTACTTTAAGTACAACAGCAATCTGTTAGATGAAGCGACGATCGCTCATCTAAGCGAACATTTCCAGAATTTATTAGAAAGTATTGTATCAAATCCAGAACAGCCAGTAGCTCAGTTACCATTGCTGAGTCAGAAGGAACAAGAGAAAATACTGGTTGAGTGGAATGCGACTGAGACTGATTATGACTTGAGTGTATGTCTTCACCAATTAATAGAAGCACAGGTAGAGCGAAACAGTGATGCGATTGCGCTAAGCGCACGCTCCGCTAACGCAGTCTCTTTTCTAGAAGAACAGCTTACCTATGGTGAACTCAACAGAAAAGCAAATCAACTCGCGCACTACTTACAAACACTGGGAGTTAAACCAGAGGTTTTAGTAGGTATCTGCGTTGAGCGTTCTTTAGAGATGCTGGTGGGACTTTTGGGTATCTTGAAAGCTGGCGCAGCTTACTTACCTTTAGATCCAGGTTTTCCACAAGAACGGTTGGAATTAATCTTATCTGATTCTCAGGTGCCAGTGTTACTGACAGATAATCAAAAATTATTTGCTGAGAATGAACATAGGAAAGTCATCTGTTTACGTACAGATAAGGAAAAGATTGCGAGTCATAGTAAAGATAATCCTGCACCATGTGCAACTGCTAAAAATCTGGCTTATGTTATCTATACCTCCGGTTCAACTGGTAAGCCTAAGGGAGTAGAAATTCCTCACGGTGCTGTGGTCAATTTCTTGAAATCTATGCAGCATGAACCCGGAATCACAGAGTCAGATGTCCTTTTGGCAGTTACTACAATATCATTTGATATTGCCGCCCTAGAACTGTATTTGCCTCTCATCACAGGTGCGAAGTTGGTATTAGCAAGTCGAGAAATCGCTAGCGATGGCAGGCTTTTAAAAAACTTGATTCATACTTCTGGTGCTACGATTATGCAAGCCACCCCAGCTAGTTGGCGGATGTTGCTTGCGGCTGGATGGACTACTTCTCCTCAATTAAAAATTCTCTGCGGTGGCGAAGGCTTAACTAGTGACTTGGCAAAGCATTTATTAGAAAAAGGTGATACTGTATGGAATTTGTACGGACCGACTGAAACGACTATTTGGTCAACTGTTTGTCAGGTAGACGCTGCCAAACTATCTCATGCTTTAGTCTCTATCGGTCATCCTATTGCTAACACACAAACTTATATATTGGATTCCAATCTCCAACCAGTTCCCATCGGAGTTTTGGGCGAATTGTATATAGGTGGTGCTGGGGTTGCACGCGGTTACTTCAATCGTCCTGAACTCACTGCCCAACGGTTTATTGCTAATCCCTTCTCACAAGGTTCTCGTATTTACAGAACAGGAGATTTAGCTCGTTACCTGGATGATGGCAATATTGAATACGTTAGTCGAATAGACAATCAAGTAAAAATTAGAGGTTTTCGGATCGAACTTGGGGATATAGAAAACGCTTTATCTGCTCATCCACAAGTGCGAGAAGCGGTTGTGATTACCCGTAGTGATCAATCAGCAGAAAAACAAATAGTAGCTTATATCACTACTAAACAGGAAGAACCAACTCCTGACACCCTGCGCGATTTCCTCAAACAGAAGCTACCAGATTACATGGTGCCAATAGCTTTTGTAATCTTAGAAGCATTACCCTTAACTCCTAGTGGAAAAATCAACCGTCGCGCTTTGCCAAAGCCAACACTTTCTAGCTTCAGTCAACACAATGAATTTGTCGCACCGCGCAATGATATCGAAGGTAAACTGGCAAAAATCTGGTCAGAAATTTTAAACATTCAGCCAATAGGTGTTAAAGATAACTTCTTTGAAATCGGAGGAAATTCTCTTTCAGCAATCTACTTAATAGCTTCAATTGGGCAGCACTTTGGTAAGGAATTACCCTTATCAGCAGTCCTCACCAATCCCACGATTGAAAAGTTTGCAAATCTTCTTAATACCAGTTCTGATACTTTTGAAAACTCCCTCCTAGTTCCTATCCAGCCAAAAGGTAACAAACCACCATTTTTCTGCGTACATCCTGCAGGAGGTCATGTTATGTGTTACTTCAAATTGGCGCATTCTCTCAGTGATGACCAACCGTTTTATGGCTTGCAAGCGCAAGGGTTTCATGGGGAAGAAGAACCACTCACACGAGTCGAGGATATGGCAAGCTTGTATATCCAAGCAATTAGGAAGTTTCAGCCTAATGGTCCTTACTCTATTGGTGGTTGGTCATTTGGGGGAGTTGTGGCGTATGAAATGGCACAACAATTACACAAACAGGGACAGGAAGTCTCTTTGTTAGCAATACTTGATTCTTATGTTCCAATTCTCTTGGATAAAAACAAGAAAATTGACGCCCCTTATTTGGTTGGTGTTCTTTCCAGATATTTTGGCGGAATAGCAGGGCAAGATAATCTGGTAACACCTGATGAAATTAAGCACTTGAGTATTAACGAACAAATTAACTACATCCTTGACAAGGCAATAGAAGTCAAGATATTACCGCCATCAAATCAAAGCCAACAAAACCGACGCATTCTTGATGTGTTAGTTGGAACGCTAAAAGCAACTTATTCTTATCTGCCACAGCCATATCCAGGAAAAGTCACTGTTTTGAGAGCTAAAGAAAAGCATATCATGGCTTCCGACCCAACTTTGGTATGGGTGGAATTATTCTCTATCATGGATGCAGAAGATATAAAAATCATTGATGTTTCTGGTAATCACTATACATGTATTTTGGAACCTCATTTACAAGTCTTAGCAGAACGCTTGAAATCATCTCTGGCGGAATTTTAGTCAGAAGGTAGTTTTTGATTGGGGCTGGGCACAATAAAAAAAACTAAGAATTCAGTCGCCAGAATGGACTGCGCCATTGCACTCTTTCCTGAAGGCTTTCATCTTTATGGAGGTTCGCAATTTTTGTGTTTAACAGAAGAATGCATAAAATGGATAAAATGGATAAATGATTTTTCAAGCAAAGCCCTAAGTTTGTTAATCGGTTTAATTACACTCTATGTAAAGCAATTTTTTAGGAAGCATCTCAATTTGACACAAAAGATGGTAGTAAGAGCATCTTACTTCCTACTTTATTACTGAAGCTGGCTGTCCGATACGCATGCAGGCGTCTGCCCTTTGGGCAATCGCACTACAAGATAAAATACATTTACACATTTGGGATACTCCCGTTTTTTATGAGAATAGCATATATAATTTTGGCGCATAAATATCCAGAACAATTAGTACGTCTTATTTCTAAACTAAACACAGATGATGTTTCATTTTTTATACATATAGATAAAAAAACAGATCAGAAAATTTATCATCAGATAGTGACTAAACTCAAGGCTTTTCCAAATGTCTCTTTCATAAAGAGATACGATTTAGCATGGGGAAGTTTTGATATTGTCAGAGCTAGTCTTGAAGGAATAAAATCAATAGTTGAAACGGGTAAGTACTTCGATTATGTTATATATTTCTCAGGTCAAGACTATTTGATCAAGTCAAATGAACAGATTAAAAAGTTTTTCCAAGAGAATAATGGTAAAGAATTTATAGAGTATTTTCCATTACCTTGTAGTATATGGTACAAAGGAGGCTTAACAAGATTAGAATCTTGGTATATTCGTTGGAAAGATAAGGAGTTTTTTATTCCGCAAAAGCGTGAGTTTAAATCTCCTATTAACTCTTTGTTATATTCATTGTTGATTTTGCTTTTACCGAAAAGACCTAAATTGCCTGAAGGATTTGCTCTTTATGGAGGTTCAGCATTTTGGTGCTTAACAGGAGAATCTACAAAATGGATAAATAATTTTGTTAAGCAAAACCCCAAGTTTGTTAATAGTTTTAATTACACTTATTGTCCAGATGAATTATTTTACCAGATTTTAATTGCAAATTCACCTTTTAAGGAAAAAATTATTAACACTTGCTTAACATATTTAGAGTGGCCTAAGGATGATTCCCTTCACCCCAAAATTTTAGAAAAAAATGATTTTGATAAAATTAGGGAATCAGAAAAGTTATTTGCTAGGAAGTTTGATATGAGTATAGATGCGGATATATTAGATATGATTGATAAAAAGATATTGACGGAATCTTAAAAAAGCAAATAAAAAAGTAAATAGATTTTTATTTTTTGTTCTAGAACCGTTATTTCTTTCATAGTACAAACGTTCACCTTGAAAGGGCTGGTACCTAATGCTTACCCTAACCTCTAAACCCAATTGTCAATAGCGTTTGAGACGCGCTTACCCGTACAACGCCAGTTGTAGAGGATAAAAACTTGATTTACCCAAAAAGGCAGTTTGTATGAGAATAGCATATATAATTTTGGCACACAAATATCCGGAACAATTAGTACGTCTGATTTCTAAACTAAACACAGATGATGTCTCATTTTTTATACATATAGATAAAAAAACCGATAAAAAAATTTATCATCAGGCACTGACTCAGCTTAAGGATTTTCCAAATGTCTCTTTTATAAAGAGATACAATTCAGAATGGGGAAGTTTTGATATTGTCAGAGCTAGTCTTGAAGGGATAAAGTCAATAGTTGAAACAGGTACTTACTTCGATTATGTTATACACTTATCGGGTCAAGACTATTTGATAAAATCAAATGAACAGATTAAGAAGTTTTTCCAAGAGAATAAAGGTAGAGAATGGATAGAGTATTTTCCACTACCTTGTAGTAAATGGGAAGACGAAGATGGCGGCTTAGCAAGAATTGAAAATTGGTACATTCCTTGGTGGAAAGAGGAGTATTTCTTGATTCCCACAAAGCGTGACTTTAAATCTCCTATTAACTCTTTCTTAAATTCATTGTTGATTTTGCTTTTACCGAAAAGACCTAAATTGCCTGAAGGCTTTGATCTTTATGGAGGTTCGCAATTTTGGTGTTTAACAGGAGAATCAATAAAATGGATAAATGATTTTGTCAAGCAAAACCCTAAGTTTATTAATAGGTTTAATTACACTTATTGTACAGATGAATTGTTTTACCAAACTCTCCTTTTAAATTCCCCTTTTCAGGGAAAAATTATTAACGCTTGCTTGACATATCTAGAGTGGCCCAACATTAACGCTTGGCACCCCAAAAATTTAGAAAAAAATGATTTTGAGAGAATTAGGAAATCAGAAAAGTTATTTGCTAGGAAGTTTGATATGAGTATAGATGCGGATATATTAGATATGATTGATAAAATGATATTGACCAAATCTTAAAAAGCAAATAAATTTGTAATTATGGTTGCATCAGGAGAAATGATTAATGTTCCCGACTAGCATGACACATTTGTTCTAGAAGCCCCATGTCCAAATTTTGGGAAAAGAGTTTTCATACTTTTAGAAGCGGGTGAAAAAAAGTACGAATGCTATATTAAAGGCAAAGCTATGTGCTGACGTTTTGAGGAAAAGGCAATGACGACAACACTATCTGCGCCTCATTCTATTGAGTCCTTGCTAGGCAAAGAAGCAGAAGACTTGCTCACCTATAAGGCAAAAGTTTCTAAGGATTTACTACATTTGCCAGGACCAGATTTTGTGGATCGAGTTTGGTTGAACAGCGATCGCAACCCCCAAGTTTTGCGTAATCTTCAAACACTATACTCAACCGGACGGCTGGCAAATACTGGCTACCTCTCTATTCTGCCAGTAGACCAGGGGATTGAACACTCAGCCGGTGCGTCATTTGCACCCAATCCCATGTACTTTGACCCAGAAAATATTGTTAAGCTGGCAATAGCAGCAGGCTGCAACGCTGTTGCGACAACTTTGGGAGTTTTAGGTTCAGTTTCACGCAAATATGCTCACAAAATTCCCTTTATAGTCAAACTCAACCACAACGAACTGCTAACTTTCCCCAATCAATCAGACCAAGTTTTGTTTGCTTCAGTCGAACAAGCTTGGAATTTGGGTGCAGTTGCTGTGGGTGCGACTATTTATTTTGGATCGGAAAACTCCACCCGCCAAATTCAGGAAATTAGCCAAGCCTTCAAACGCGCCCATGATTTGGGGATGGTGACGATTCTTTGGTGCTATCTGCGGAACAACGCTTTTAAAGAAGACAAAGATTATCACCTCGCGGCTGATCTGACAGGACAAGCGAATCATCTGGGTGTGACAATTGAAGCTGACATTATTAAACAAAAGTTGCCTGAAAATAACAACGGTTATGGAGCAGTAGCCAAGGCGACTGGTAAGAGTTACGGTAAAACCAATGAGCGGGTTTACACAGATTTGACAACCGACCACCCAATCGATTTAACTCGTTACCAGGTACTCAACTGCTACTGTGGACGTGCAGGGCTGATTAACTCTGGTGGGGCGTCTGGAAAAAATGACTTTGCAGAAGCTGTTCGGACTGCGGTAATTAACAAACGCGCTGGTGGAACAGGACTCATTTCTGGGCGCAAAACATTCCAACGTCCGTTTGACGAAGGAGTGAAGTTGTTTAACGCGATTCAGGATGTTTATTTGTCTGAAGCAGTGGCGATCGCCTAGGGCAGAGCTACGCTTAACACCTAAACGACTCCGCCCTGTTTTCAAATGAGGGCGAGTAGTCAGTGTGATATCGCCCACAGAACTAGATTTCTAACACTTCACACGGGGGCGATCGCGCAGACGAACCGTGTCCAACCGCCTGCGATTCAAATCGCAGGCTAATAGCCAAAGTCCTCTCAAGAGGACTAAATGAGTAGAAAATTACGTAGATAAAAAATCACAAACAAACACATTTACTCTCTGTATCCACTATCCACAGTTCATCCCAGAGATAACAAACAGCCGATCTGCCGAACGCTCATGCTGAGCGCTTTGCGCTTAGGCAGCAGCGCCTCGCTATCGCCCCATCAATTTTATTCCTTCAACAAAGGAATTGTTAAGAGACAAATATCAATCTTATTTTCTGAGATATTGTAAAGTAAGTCAGAAGTTTGCCAAACAAGTGACATGAAGCTGGCGCAACGAGTAAGTCAAGTAGCACCTTCTATAACTTTAGCTATTGCAGCCAAGGCTAAGGCAATGAAGGCAGAAGGAATTGATGTTTGTAGTTTTAGCGCTGGAGAACCGGACTTTGATAGTCCAGCGCACGTCAAAGCTGCTGCACAGAAGGCTTTGGACGAAGGTAAAACCAAGTATGGACCTGCATCTGGGGAACCAAAGTTAAGAGAAGCCATTGCTCGCAAGTTAAAAACTGACAATGGTCTTGATTACAAAGCAGAAAATGTTATCGTTACCAACGGTGGGAAACATTCTCTATTTAACTTAATACTGGCGCTGATTGAACCAGGAGATGAAGTCATCATCCCCGCCCCCTACTGGTTAAGTTATCCGGAAATGGTGACGCTTGCTGGTGGAGTGTCTGTGATTGTCCCCACAGATGTTTCGACAGGTTACAAAATCACACCAGAACAGTTGCGTAAGTCGATTACGCCCAAGACAAAGCTTTTTATCCTCAACTCGCCATCTAATCCTACTGGTATGGTTTACACACCAGAGGAAATTCAGGCGATCGCCCAAATTATCGTTGAAACTGACATTCTTGTCGTTTCCGACGAAATTTATGAGAAGATTCTCTACGATGGTGCCAAACAGGTCAGTATTGGTTCGCTAGGACCAGAGATTTTTGAGCGAACTATTATCAGCAATGGGTTTGCCAAAGCTTACTCCATGACAGGATGGCGCATCGGATATTTGGCAGGACCACTTGATTTGATTAAAGCAACAATTACTATCCAAAGCCATAGCGTGTCGAATGTTTGTACCTTTGCTCAATATGGGGCGATCGCAGCTTTGGAAGGTTCGCAAGATTGCGTCGAAGAAATGCTACAAGCTTTCGCCAAACGACGAGAAGTCATGTATGAAAGACTTAACGCTATTCCTGGGCTGACTTGTCCAAAACCAGACGGCGCTTTTTATCTATTTCCCGACATTAGCAAAACAGGACTAAAATCTCTGGATTTTTCTAATAGGTTGCTAGAAAAAGAGCAAGTAGCAGTTATTCCTGGAATCGCCTTTGCTGGTGATGACAATATTCGCCTTTCCTACGCCACCGATATGGCAACAATTGAAAAGGGAATGGATAGATTTGAAAAATTTGTCAAATCACTTATTTAGTCATTAGTCATGAGTCATTAGTCATTAGTCATTCAGTACGGTTCGGTAATGTTCGGTAATCTCAAAGGAGATCCCCCAACCCACGCCAGGTGCTACAACGGGGGGAACCCCCGCAACGCACTGGCTCCCCTTAAAAAGGGGGGCTTCTAACCCTCTTTTCCCCCCTTTTTAAGGGGGTCGCCGTAGGCGGGGGGATCTTATCCGAACCATATTGATTAGTCATTAGGAAAACACTTCTGACTAGTGAAGTGTTGAGTGTTAACTATTAACTGTTAACTGTTGACTAACGCAACAAGCCCATTTCTTTCAAACCTTGGCGCAGTCGTTTCGCTTCTTCAGGATTTTGCTGTTCTTCGTGAAGGGCGATCGCTTTTTTAAAACTCACAAGACTATCTTTTACATAGCCAAGTTTCAGCAGCAATACCCCCAAGTTTTGGTACGCATCAGCATATTTAGGATTTAACTCAATTGCTTTTTGATAAGCTAAGATAGCATCTTTGAATAAACTCATTTCCTTTAGCGTCATCCCGAGATTGTAATATCCTGGAACGAAACTGGAGTCAATCTTGATTGTTGCTTCGTAAGCAGTTTTAGCACCATTTAAATCTCCAGTTGCTTTGAGTAAATTGCCAAGATTGTTGTATGCTCCTAATTTAAGAATTGGGTAAATGGGCAATTTGACTGCAGCATCATAGTGGGCGATCGCATTTTTAGAATTTTGCAACCGAGAGTAGGCAATACCAAGATGATAGTAGAGTTCGTATAAAGTCTCGTACTCCTCCTCACAATTCGCAACTCCCTGCGCCAACAATTTGATACCTTCTACTATTTTCCCGATTTTTACATAAAGCGCCCCTAACTTACTACAAACATAAGGATCATTAGGATGAGAAGCAAGAAAACCTTCCATCGCTGCTTGTGCTTTGGTAAATTTATCTTGTTGAGCTATGGCACTTTTTTGGTATCCTGTGTGTGAAATAGCTACCCCTTCCAAATAGCCCACTTGCAAACCTGGTTCCTGAGTTAAAATTTCAGACACGCTATCATCCACTAACGCATGGTAAGGGCGAGAAAAGCGGATATCTGGATGATTGCGGAACAGGCGCGAAACCAGCTTTATTAACAAGTTTGTGAAATATATAAATATAATAAAGAATCGTTTTATTTGCAGCTATCCATGAATCAATCATTGAATATGAAAGCGTCATTTCCTCTCTCGGAAGTTCAGCAGA